>JAFTZQ010000015.1 GCA_017464475.1 Paludibacteraceae bacterium | reverse complement strand
GGATGTACTGTCCGCTACGCGTGCGTATGCCGACAAACTCGGTTATTTCGACGCGGGAGTGAAAGTGGCTTACCACTTCAACTTTCCGAAGAAGATGAAATACAAAGCCTCGAAGCTGTAATGCTGAATACTGACAGCTGATAGCTGTGAATAGAAAAGCCCCCGCGAGAAGATCGCGAGGGCTTTTTTAGTGGACGGTGCCGGAATAAATTTTACAACAAAAAGCATTTTTATTTGCAGATACCGAAATTTTATACTATCTTTGCAGCAAAATTGCAATTGCACAATATCAGATCTTAGTTATGAAACTCCCCATTAACATAGAAAATTTACTTAGCGGGCATGCTGTAGAAGACAATAGATTAGAATATAAAGCAGGCTGGAATCCGGATGCTATATATCGCACTATCTGCGCTTTTGCCAATGATTTTGATGAGACGGGAGGAGGTTATATAATAATAGGAGTCGTTGAAGCAAACGGGCATGCCGTTCGCCCCGTACAAGGCATCAACCCGAATAGGATAGAACTCATTGAAAAAGAAATGATAGGCTTTAATAATCTAATCAGACCTTATTATCAGCCACGGCTATATGTAGAAGAAGCTGATGGACAGACAATCCTTGTCATAAAAGTGTCGCCGGGTGAGCGTCGTCCTTACAAAGTGCCGGATTATATTACAGCCAAGCAGAAAGATTATAACTACTACATACGATACAATAGCAGCTCCATCGTTCCCAAAGACGAATACGAGCGAGAGTTGCTTAACCTTGCCAACCGTATGCCTTTCGATGATAGAGGAAACGACAATATCGCTTTGACGGACATATCCCCTATATTGCTGCGCGACTATTTGGTTAAAGTTAAAAGCCGACTAGCCGAAATCTCCCTCTCGGACCATATAGAAGAGGTGTTGGAACAAATGGATTTGTTAGAGTCTATCCCCGAAGGGAAGCGTATAAAGAATGTTGCCGCTATGATGTTTGCAGAATATCCTGATCGGTTTTTCAAGCAAGCACAAGTGGATATTGTGCTTTTTCCGGAGGGACGAGAAACGAATCCTAATAATCTCATTGAGGTCGAACCCATTAGAGGCTCAGTACCAACAATGATAAAAGAAGTGCTCAATTACCTGCGTACTAATGTTATCAAGAAACAGATTATCAAGCCCAAAGACAAGGAACAATCTATATCTTTCTACAACTATCCATACCAAGCGTTGGAAGAAGCGGTTGTCAATAGTCTGTACCATCGCGATTGGACTATTCCAGAGCCTGTAGAGATAACTATTGAACCGCAGCGTATTTCCATACTCAGTTTCTCAGGTCCGAACCATACCATACCAATGGAGTCTATTCATAAGGGACTTTCTTTGCGTTCGCGCCGTTACCGTAATAGAAGGCTTGGTGAATTCTTGAAAGAGTTAGACCTCACAGAGGGAAGAGCAACAGGTATTCCGACCATACAAGAACAGTTACGCGAAAACGGGTCACCATTAGCCACTATCGAAACAGACGAAGAGCGAACCTATTTCTTAATAGACATTCCTTGCCACCCGTATTTTGTAAGTGATAAGATGGTGTTGAATGAGGTCGTCGGAAAAAATGTCACCAAAGATGTCACCAAAGAACTAACTGAAAGACAACTGATTATATTGGGTCTAATCAGAAATGACGCTTTTGTGACATCGTATGAAATGTCACAAAAGACAGATGTAGCAACGAGAACTATCAAACGGGATTTAGAGCAATTGCAAGAATTGGGAATCCTTCGCCGTGTCGGAGGCCGCAAAGAAGGATACTGGGTAATCAACCAATCCAAAGTTTAGAAAAATAATAAATAATTGCATACAAAGACTCCAAACTGTTCTGATAACTAGAAAAAAGCACCTCTCGGGGTGCTTTTTTTTGCATATATCGAAAAAAAGCAGTACCTTTGCACCGCATTTTGGGAAAGTGAAAGGTGAAAGTTGAAAGGTGAAAGGTGAAACAATGACGGTGTTGTGTATAGAAACAAGTACTTCTGTTTGTTCGGCGGCGATCTGTAAAGATGGTGTGCCGGTTAAGCAGTGTATATCCCTTGAGGGTGGCAACCATGCGCGGTTGCTTCCCCGTTATATAGAGGAACTGCTCGCGTTCGCACGGGAGCAAGGTCTCGCTATAGAAGCAGTAGCCCTCTCCGAAGGACCGGGCAGCTATACCGGACTGCGTATCGGCACCTCGACCGCCAAAGGGCTGTGCTACGGACTCGATGTCCCGCTGATCCCTATTCCGACACTGGACATACTCGTGGAGAATTTTAAATTTCACAATTTACAATTTACAATTCACAATTCACAATCACCCATCCTCCTTCCTATGATCGATGCGCGGCGGATGGAAGTCTATACGGAAGTACAAAGTGACCAAGTACCAAGTAACCAAGAACATAAGGTGAATAGGGCACAGGCGGTTGTGGTAGAGAGCGAGGATAGTATTTTGTCGCCCTCTCTTGAGGAGAGGGACGGGGAGAGGTTGGCTGTCTATTATTTCGGTGACGGAGCCGCTAAATGCCAATCCGTACTGACGTCCCCCAATTGGCATTTCGTCCCAGGCATCGTGCCGGAGGCGCAGTATATGGGTGCGATTGTGGAAAGGAAGAAGTTGAAAGGTGAAAGGAATAAGGAACTGGCTTATTATGAACCCTATTACCTGAAGGAGTTCATTGCGGCGCAGAGCCATGTCAAGGGGCTGAAATCTTAAAAATAGTAAACTTTTGACCGCGTTTTGACCCGGTCTGCATAGCAAACAACCCCGATACAACCACGACAAAACCCCGATACATTATAAAAATGGGTAGAATCTTAAAAATAGTACATTTTGCGTTAGCCGGAATTCTCGTCCTGCTCGCTACCTCTTGCGCTACCCGGAAAAACACATGGGCGACCCGTTCGTTCCACCAGACGAAAGTCAAATATAATATTCTCTATAACGGCAATGTGGCATACGAAGAAGGGCTGAAAGCCATCCGGGATGCCAATTCGGACGATTACAGCCGCGTGCTGTATCTCTATCCGGTGTCTAACCATCAGGCGGCGGAAGCGTCGGCTTCGCAGATGGACAAGACCATCGAGAAATGCCGCAAGTGTATCAAACTGCACTCGATCAAATCGAAACCCAAACGCGACCCCAAAAGGGCGAACGATCCGAAATACAAGCTGTGGCTCCAGTCCGAGGAATTCAATGCCGCGATGGATCTGGCATGGATGCGGTTGGGGCAGGCAGAGTTCCACAAGGGAGATTTCCTGGGCGCCGTCAGTACATTCAACTATATCATCAATCATTACCAGAACGACCCGGATATGATTGCGCAATGCCAGCTGTGGATAGCGCGTGCGTATGCCGAGATGGGATGGCAGTACGAGGCGGAAGATATGCTGAACCGCGTCCAGATAGACGCGCTCAGCCGCAAGCATGCGAAACTATACGCCGCCGTCAAAGCGGACGTGCTGCTCAAAGGCGAACATTACCGCGAAGCAATACCGTTTGTCAAGCTGGCTATACCGCACGAGAAACGCAAGATTTACCGTCCGCGGTTCGCGTATGTATTAGGTCAGTTGTATGAGATGGACTCCAAACGCGACGAGGCAATCCAGTCCTATAAATCCGTGGTTCGTATGGCTCCGCCCAACGAGATGGAGTTCAATGCCCGAATCCGCATCGCCGAGTTGGGCGGCAAAGGTTCGCTGCGCCAACTCAGGACCATGACCCGGCAATCGAAATTCAAAGACCGCTTGGACCAGATCTATGGCGCGATGGGTAATATCCATCTCCAAAACAAAGATACCGCCAAGGCGCTGGAGATGTACGAGAAAGCGATTGCGGAATCCACCCAAGCCGGCACAGCCAAAGCCGCCGTCCTCGTGCGCGCGGGCGATATATATTTTGAACAGCGCGCGTACGTGAAGGCGCAGCCGTGCTATCGCGAAGCGGTCACTATCCTGACTGCCGAGCATAAGGACTATGCCCGCGTGCAGAAGCGGTCCGAGGTGCTGGACGAACTGATCGTGTCTTATACCCAATCCCAGTTGCAGGACTCGCTGCAGCGACTCAGCCGCATGCCGGAGGAAGAGCAACGAGCGGTGGTGGATAAGATCATAGCCGACCTGATCGAATCGGAGAAACAGGATTCCGCACGCCAGGCGCAAGAAGCACTCGAAATAGCGCGAGGCGACAATATGCCGCGAAGCGTCAATACCGCCAATATGCTCGGCGGCGGAGGGGCTCAGAAAGGCGAATGGTATTTCTATAACCCGCAACTGGTGAAACAAGGTCAGCAGGAATGGCGCCGCCGGTGGGGCACCCGTCCGCTGGAGGACAACTGGAGAAGACAGAACAAGCAGGTCGTAGCGAGCGATTTCCCTGCAAATCAAGAGGAAGAAGAGCAGGGCACAGACACCCTCGGCTCTACTGCCGCGGCAGTAGACACCTTGGCTCCCAAACCTCTGCCGCGCTCTACCGATCCGCACGATCCGAACTATTATCTCCAGCAGATCCCCCGTACGGAGCAAGACTATGCGCTGAGCGACAGTCTCTGGCGGGATGCAATGGTAGCGCTCTATTTCATCTACCGCGATCGTCTGGAGGACCTGCCGCAGGCGGAGGAGACCTTGCGCGAACTGGAGCGCCGGTTCCCTAATCATCCTTCTCTCGATCCGATATACGAGGACCGGCGGATGCAGGCGCTGCGCCACGACGAAGCCTATATAGCGCGCATGCAGCGTATGCTGGCGGAGCAGGATTCGCTCTATGCCCAAACCTATCGCGCTTATACCAAAGGCGAGTTCGCTGTTGTCAAAGCCAATAAGCTCTATGCCGATACAGCATACTCGCAAAGTGCACTCCTGCCCCGGTTCTTGTTCCTGAATGCCGTAGCTGTTGCGCGGACGGAAGGACAAGATGCTTTTGTGCGCGAGTTGCAGCAACTGGTAGCGCGGTTCGGCGATAGCGAAATGGGTGCTATGGCGAAAGATATGCTGGCGATGATGGGACAAGGAATGGAGAGCCAGAAAGGCGGCGCGACAGGAGGTCTGGCGGAACTGCGTGACCAGACGGAGACGGATACACCGGAGGACACGGAGAAGGAGCAACAGCAATGGAGCGAGGACCGCAACCAGCCCTCTGTGGTATTGCTGATCTTGCCTAAAGCGGATGAAACGGCGCTGAATGAACTGCAATACGAAGTGGCGCTGTTTAACTTCTCGCAGTTCCTGATCCGTGACTTTGACCTGCAGAAGATGCCGGTCTTCGGTACAGGCTGCGCCCTCCGCGTCAGCGGATTTGCCGATATGGATGAAGCAGAGTGGTGGATTGACCTGCTGCAAAAGAATGCCGAGATGCAGCGTGCACTCGTGGGAGTAACTGTCCGCCCGGTGACAGAAGTGAACCTGCCACTTATAAAGTAGCCGTAGGTCGAATCCGTCTAACCAAAAAGGACGGCAGTAAGCCATCCTTTTTGTCGGGGAGACGTGATTCGAAAATTGCCTCTGGCAATAATCGTGCCCTTGGGCTAAGAACACGCGTAGGTCGAATCCGTCTAACCAAAAAGGACGGCAAAGAGCCATCCTTTTTGTCGGGGAGACGTGATTCGAACACGCGACCTCCGGTCCCCCAGACCGTTGCGCTACCGGGCTGCGCCACTCCCCGAATGCTTTAATTTTCAAAAGCGGGTGCAAAGGTACTGCTTTTTTTTGAAATATGCAAGAAAAATGACAAAAAAATTCTATATTGAGACTTATGGCTGCCAAATGAACGTCGCGGACAGCGAGGTTGTGGCTGCTATTTTGCAAACTACGGACGCCGAGATGGCGGACCGATGGGAGGATGCGGATATCGTTTTGCTCAACACCTGCTCCATCCGTGACAACGCGGAGCAGAAAGTGGGAGCCCGCCTCCGCGAACTGAAAGCGCATATCCGAAATCGTCAATCCGGCACTTCGAACCGCCGGTATATAATCGGCGTGATCGGTTGTATGGCAGAGCGGATGGGGCAGGAACTGATCGATGAGTACGGCGTGGATTTCGTAGCGGGACCGGATGCCTATCTGGATATCCCGAACCTCCTGGCGCAATGCGAGCAGGGGCACAAGGCACTCAATGTTACCCTTAGCACCACCGAGACCTACCGCCAGATCATTCCTGCCCGCATCGGACGTTCAATCAGCGGATTCGTCTCTATCATGCGCGGGTGCAATAATTTCTGCTCCTATTGCGTGGTGCCTTATACCCGTGGTCGCGAACGCAGCCGCGATGTGGATTCGATCCTCAATGAGGTGCGCGATCTGCAAGCCAAGGGGTACAAAGAGGTCACCCTGCTGGGTCAGAATGTCAATTCCTACCGCTACACTCCAATGGTAAATGGTACATGTGAAAATGGTAAATGTATTGATTTCGCCGACCTGCTGGAGATCGTAGCCGAAGCGGTGCCGGACATGCGTATCCGCTTTACTACCAGCCATCCCAAGGACATGTCGGATAAGACGCTGGAAGCCATCAGCCGGCATGCTAACCTCTGTAAGTTCATCCATCTGGCGGTGCAGTCGGGATCCAATCATATCCTGAAACTCATGAACCGCAAATATACCCGCGAATGGTATCTGGACCGCATAGCCGCTATCCGGCGGATACTGCCTACCGCGGCGATCAGCACAGATATCTTCTGCGGCTTCCACGACGAGACGCTGGAGGACCATGCCGAGACCCTCAGCCTGATGCGGGAAGTAGGGTTCGACTCGGCGTTCATGTTCAAATACTCGGAGCGGCCGGGTACCTATGCGTCCAAACATCTGCCGGATAACATCCCCGAAGAAGAGAAAGTGCGTCGGCTCAATGAGATCATTGCCCTGCAGACCCAACTCTCTCTGGAGTCCAACCTCCGCGAAGTGGGAAAAGAGGTGAAGGTGCTGGTAGAGGGCTTCTCCAAACGAAGCCATGACGACATGTATGGACGCACCGAGCAATACAAAACAGTCGTCTTCCCGAGAACGGATGAAAAGGTGGGGGATCTTGTGAAAGTTCGCATATCCGAAGCCTCTGCAGCCACTTTACGGGGAGAAATCGTAAAAAAACAAACAATTTAAGCATTTTTTTGCCAAAAAATTTGGCTATGTCAAATAAAAGCAGTACTTTTGCAACGAAAACAAAATTTTCATAGTTAAGGTTTAGGTTTAATGGTAATAGGAGGCTGTGAAGTTTCCTATTACTTTTAAACAAAAAGAAGGCGTACGCCTTATTTTTTATATGGCTGAGGAAACGAAAAATACGAATATCCCGGATATGACGGACCTGGACGAGGTTCGCAAGGCGATTATTGCCGGGGAGATTTTAAACCGAAAATATTAATACATTTATATTATGGCAGTAACGTACATGACCGAAGAAGGTCTTAAGAAACTGAAAGAGGAGCTCCAATTCCTGGAGACGGTGGAGCGCCCACGTATCATTGCCGCTATAGCAGAAGCACGCGAGAAAGGCGATCTGAGCGAAAATGCGGAATATGATGCGGCGAAAGAAGCACAAGGTGCGCTGGAAACAAAGATCGCAGTGCTCAAATCCCGTCTCATGGAAGCCCGTGTATTGGATACTTCGTCGCTGAATACCGACGAGGTGAAGATTTTTACCAAAGTGCGCGTGCGTCAACTCAACAACGGACAGGAGAAAACATTCCAACTGGTGACCGAAGGAGAAGCCAATCTCGCGGAGGGTAAACTCTCTATCGCTACGCCGATCGCCAAAGGTCTGCTGGGCAAGAAAGTGGGCGAGATAGCCAAGATCCAAGTGCCGGTAGGAATTCTGGAATTTGAAATATTGGAGATTAGCCTCTAAATAGCCAAATGGTAAACGACTAAATAGTAAATGACATGACGATCTTCACACGTATCATCAAAGGCGAAATACCGAGCTACAAGGTAGCGGAGGATGACAAGAACTATGCGTTTCTGGATATCAATCCGTTGGTAAAAGGTCATACGCTGGTGGTGCCTAAATTGGCGGAACCGGAAGCGGATTATATCTTCGATCTCTCGGACGAACAGTTGCAGAGTCTGATGACTTTTGCTGCTAAGGTGGCACGCGGAATCAAAGCTGCTACGGGCTGCAAACGCGTAGGCGTAGCGGTTCTCGGTATGGAGGTCAACCATGTGCACGTCCATCTCGTGCCGATGAACTCGGAGAAGGACATGCTCTTTACCAACCCAAAACTCTCTCTCCCCGCGGAGGAGATGGCGTTCATCGCCAACTCCATCGCTGAGGCGATAGAGAAAAATAAACAATAAACAACAGGAAACTTTTCCGAAAGATGGAGACCCTCGGGCCTCCATCTTTTTATTCTCTGACGTCTGAAATCTGACGGCTGATGGCTGACGGCTTACCAGATACTTACTCGCTCCTCCGGCTTGACGTACATCGGTGACTCTTCGGTTACACTCCAAGCCTCGTACCAAGCGTTGATCTGCGGCAGCGCACCATTCACGCGCCAGCGACCGAGCGAGTGAGGATCGCTCTTCGTGCGGTTCAGGATCTCCTCCGGACGGATGTTACCTGCCCATACATTGGCGTATGCGAGGAAGAAACGCTGCGCCGGCGTGAACCCGTCGCGGGTCTGCAAGCGGTCTTTCTCAGCCTTAGCTTCCTCATTGAGGGTGAAAGCCAGATAGGCTACTTGTAATCCGCCGTGGTCGGCAATATTCTCGCCCAGCGTGAAGGCGCCGTTGGCGTGTACACCTGGAGCAACCTCGATCTTGTTGAATGCCTCTTCCATCACTTTGGTGCGCTCGTCGAAAGCAGCTTTGTCCTCTGCCGTCCACCAGTTGACCATGTTACCGTCCTTGTCAAACTGACATCCCTGGTCGTCGAATCCGTGGGTCATCTCATGACCGATCACTACGCCGATAGCGCCGTAGTTGAACGCATCGTCCGCCTCCATGTCGAAGAACGGATATTGCAGAATACCTGCCGGGAAACAGATCTCGTTGGAGGACGGGTTATAATACGCATTCACGGTCTGCGGCGTCATATACCATTTCTTCTTATCTACCGGTTTGCCGAGGAAACTGAGGCTGTAGTCCTGCTCAAACTTGGCAGCACGCTGCAGGTTGGCATAATAGGTGTCCTCGGGGTTGATCTCCAGTTTGCTATAGTCGCGCCACTCGTCCGGATAGCCGATCTTGATGGTGATAGCGTTCAACTTCTCCAGCGCTTTGGCTTTGGTCTCGTCGCTCATCCATGCCAGGTTCTCAATACGGATGCCCAATGCTTTCTGCAAGTTATGCACGAGCGCAAGCATGCGTTCCTTATTCTCCTCAGGGAAATATTTTTTGACGTACATCTGACCTACCGCCTCGCCCAGCGTACCGTTCACGATACCGACAGCGCGTTTCCACAGCGGTCGCGGCTCTTCCGTGCCGGACAGCACTTTGCCGTAGAAATCAAAGGAAGTCATATAGATCTCGTTCGTCAGATACGAACTTGCGCCCTCAATCACTTGCCATGCAAAGAGGGTCTTCAGATCCTCCAGCGGCTCGTCCGCCAGCATCTTGCCGGCTTCCTGCAGGTGCGGGATCTGACCTACAGACAGACTGTCTAACTCTACACCTAATGCCTCGAAATAAACTTTCCAATCTACCTGCGGCACTAACTCTTGCAACTCGGCTACGCTCATCTTGTTGTAGTTGCGCTGCGGGTCGCGAAGTTCGACATTGCTGTAAGCGGCTTTCGCCAGACGGGTCTCCATACGCAGGATAGTCTGCGCTTTCTCTGCGGCGTTCTCAAATCCGAAAAGCCCGAACATCTTCTCTACGTATGCTACATACGCATTCCGGATAGCGGTGGTCTGTTCGTCGGTGTCGAGATAATACTCTTTCTCTCCCAGCGAGAAACCGGCTTGGTACTCGTTCAGAATATTCATCGAGCTATTCATCGCGTCTGCATCGACGTACATAGCCCAAAGCTGAAAATCCATAGCGGCACCTAAGATGCGGCTCAGATCCTCGCGACGGTCAATGGCTGCAATCTCTTTCAATGTCGCCTCTACCGGCGCAATACCTTCTCCCTCGCGACGGGCGGTGTCCATCGCCAGATTATACATGTCGCCGATCTTCTGCTCGATCGAGCCTTGCTGATGTTTTTTAGCGGCGATCTCTTGGATCAGCCCGTTCACTTGCTCCAGGTTCTGCAGACCCAGTTTGTCGAATGACCCGAAGCGGCTGTATTCCGGTGTCAAGGGGTTTTTCTCCATCCATCCGCCGCAAGCAAACTGGTAGAAATCATTCTGCGGCACCGCCGTGGTGTCCAAATTATCCAGGCTAATACCGGTCGTCTGTTGTTTGGTAGTGCATGCTGTTGTCATAACTGCAAACGCTGCTAGCGTAAAAATAAGTTTTTTCATATACTATGGTGATTAATTAGTTACCTTTTCGTAGTTTAGAGGCAAAAATGAGTGCATTCGTAAGCGCCAGAAGGATAGCAACCAAATCGTCTATCCATCCGGTCACAGGAACAACATCCGGCAGGAAATCAGCCGGAATAATTAAATAGATCAGCGCAATGATTGCGCTGATCCAAATGTTCATTTTGTATTTTGTTCTCTGTTGCATTATTAACGAACGCGCTCGCAATAACTACCATCGCGGGTATCCACGCGAACGATCTCGCCCTCGTTGATAAACAGCGGCACGCGGATCTCTGCTCCGGTCTCCAGCGTCGCCGGTTTCAACGTGTTGGTTGCGGTATCGCCCTTCAGACCCGGCTCGGTGTACGTGACCGCCAGTTCTACCTTGGTCGGCAGCTCGGCGAAGAGGATCGTCTCGGTCGTTGCGTCCGATACTACATCTACCGTGAATCCCTCTTTCAGGAAATCAACGCCGGTGATCAGGTCGTGAGCGATAGGCACTTGCTCGAACGTCTCGTTATTCATGAAGATATAGTCATCGCCCTCTTTGTACAGGAATTGGTACGGACGGCGCTCTACGCGTACATCCTCCAGTTTCTCACCGATGTTAAAGCGGCGCTCCAATACGCGGCCATCTACTACATCTTTAAACTTCACACGCATAATCGTATTGCCTTTTCCCGGCTTCACGTGCAAAAACTCAATTACGAAATACAAACGGCCGTCCATGCGAATGCATACGCCGTTTTTGATGTCTTGACTGTTAATCATAAAGTGATTTACAATTTGGTTATTTACAATTTATAATTCAATTTTTCGCAAATTCGCTGCAAAGGTACAAAAAAATTTGCATATGTGCAAAAAAAATCGTACCTTTGCGTCCAAATTCGTTAAAATCATGGAAGCATTACGGAATTTTTTCGGTACAATTGATATTTGGCAGGTATTATCCTCGTTTGTTTTTTTGATTGCGATCATCGATCCTTTCGGCAATATCCCCATCACGATTGCGATGGAGAAGAAGGGTATTAAGATCCATGCGGACAAGGTCTGTATCGCGAGTCTCGTTATCCTGATGTCCTTCCTTTTCCTGGGCGAATGGATCCTCAAACTCTTCGGCGTGCAGATCGAGTATTTCGCGATCGCCGGCGGATTTGTGATCTTCCTGATGGCGCTGGAGATGATCTTGGATATCACGATCTTCCAGAATGACAAACTGGAGGGCGAGATCGGGAGCGGCAGTTCGATCGTGCCGCTGGCGTTCCCTATGTATGCCGGCCCCGGTGCTTTCACCGCGCTCTTGGCGATCACCGCCGAGTATAGTATCGCCAGCCTCTGTGTCTCCCTCTTCCTCTGTATGCTCGTCCTGTATCTGGTTCTTGTGGGTACCAACTGGCTTACCAAATATCTGGGTACTACGGCGCTCTATATCATCCGCAAGTTCTTCGGCATCATCGTCCTTGCTATCTCGTGCAAACTGATGTTTGGCAACTTGGCTGCGGTATTTTAAAGAATAATGAATAAATATTAAAGATATGAAAAGTTTTAGTGAAATGACTATCGCGTTGGCGTCTGACCATGCGGGCTTCGCTTTAAAACAACAGGTTCAATTGTTCTTGGAGGACAATGGAGCCAAAGTGAAAGATTTCGGTTGTTATAATACCGAGAGTTGTGACTATCCGGATTTCGCTCATCCGCTGGCTGAGGCGGTGGAGAAAGGCGAGTTCGAGTATGGCGTGGTGATCTGCTCTACCGGCAATGGAATTACCATGACGGCGAATAAGCACCAAGGTATCCGTGCGGCTTTGTGCTGGGAGACGCGTCTTGCAGAGTTGGCGCGTGCGCATAATAATGCCAATGTCCTCGGGCTTCCGGCCAATTTCATCTCTGCGCCCAAAGCACTGGATATTGTTCGTACCTTCTTCCAGACCGATTTCGAGGGAGGACGTCACGAGCGTCGCGTGAATAAGATTGCAATTCATTAACCGATATATCTTCTCGCGTGTTGCCAATGCGATGCGTTGCTATGCGAGTTATGCACTGAGTCTTTTGGGCTCGGTGCATATTGCACATAGACCGATGTTTGTCTCGGTCGAACCGGCTTCGGTCTGCCAACTCCGTTGTCCCGAATGTCCGGTAGGGCAAGGGGGAGTCAGCCGTCAGAACTCAGCCGTCAGACCTCCTTTTATGAGTAGTGAGGTGTGGCAGAGGACGCTGCACGAGATCAAGAGGTATGCTCATACCGTTCAGTTCTATTTCCAAGGCGAACCTCTGCTCAATCCGAACCTGCCGCAAATGATTTCGCAGGCTCATTCGGAAGGACTCTATACCATCGTCTCTACTAATGCCCAGGCTATGACGGAGACGATGGCAGAAGCGTTGGTCGGAGCAGGACTGGATCGTATTATCGTTTCCATGGACGGGCTCACCGAAGAGAGTTATAATGCCTATCGTGCCGGTGGAAGTCTCGCGAAGACGAAAGAAGCATTGCGGATGTTACGTGCAGCTAAAAGGCGTCTGCGTGCGACTATCACTATCGAACTGCAAGTTCTCCGCCTCCGTACGAACGAACAGGAGTGGCAAGATTTTGAGCGCCAATATAAATCGCTCGGAGCGGATACGCTGACCTTCAAAACTGCGCAACTCTATAACTACACCCACGGGCATCCGCTCATGCCTTCCGATCCTCGTTACAGCCGCTATATTGCAACAGCAAATTCCTCCTCGTACCATCGCCGTCCGCTACACCGCGGATGTCTGCGGGTGTGGAGCGGAGTAGTGATCACTACGGAGGGCAAGGTCCTGCCTTGCTGCTATGACAAGGCGCACGCGTACGCGTATGGAAATATAATGAACGCACCCCTGCGCGAACTCTTTAGTAATGAGAAAGCACTCGCTTTTCGTCGGGCTGCACTACGTGAAACCCCTCAAATATGTCAGGAATGTTGGAGATAAAATCCTTTGAATTTGGTTCTTTCGGAACGAATACCTATGTTGTTTCCTCCCTCTCTGCGGGGGAGGGTCGGGGAGAGGCGTCAATTCTGCTCATCGACCCCGCCTGCTCTAATGAGTACGAGCGTCAGCTTTTGAAGGACTACATAAACTCCCTCTCTTGTGGAGAGGGTCGGGGAGAGGTTTTAATCCTCGCCACCCATGGTCATCTGGACCACCTATGGGGTGCCGCGTGGGCTACGGAGCAGTGGCATACTCCTGTCCTGATGCACGAGGCGGATATACCGATGGCGCAAGCCATGCAAGCGCAATATAACCTCTTCGGTATCCGTGCTACGCCCCAACCCTTCCCCATAGAACCCATCAAATCTTCAAATCTTCAAATGTTCAAATCTTCAGATGTTCAGATTCTCCCCACTCCCGGACATACGCCCGGTTCGATCTGTCTCTATTGGCAGGACGAGAAAGTGCTGCTCTCCGGCGATACGCTATTTCGGATGGGGTATGGCAGAACCGACTTGCCCGGCGGAGATATGGGGCAACTGATCGATTCTCTCCGACGTCTGTTTACTCTGCCGGACGACACACGCGTCTATCCCGGACATGGTGATTTCACCACAATCGGAGCAGAAAAACGATAGTTAATCGTGCCTTTGGCGATTAAAAACGCGAATATTAATCACTTTTCTTCAAAAAAATTTGGTGGTTTCAGAAAAAAGCAGTACTTTTGCACGCTTTTTCTGCGAAAAGGCATAAATGCCGCGAAGTCGCAATGTCAGATTCTGCTTCAGCGGTAATTGTTTAACCCGCATTTGCCAAATGGCTCAATAAATGACCAAATGGTAAATGACCAAATGAAAAAATGTTATGTATTTAACTTCTGAGAAAAAAGCTGAGTTGTTCGCTAAATACGGCAACGATGCAAAAAACACCGGTTCTGCTGAGAGCCAGATCGCTTTGTTTACTTTCCGTATCAACCACCTGACCGAGCACCTGAAGAACAATCGTAAGGACTTCGGTACGGAGCGCGCGCTGACCGCCCTCGTTGGTAAACGTCGCCGCATGTTGGATTATTTGAAATCGAAAGACATCGAGCGCTATCGTGCAATCATCAAAGAACTCGGTATCCGTAAGTAATTTTTGCGGAATTTTTGAGAAAAGAATGGCATACGCTTGCGTATGTCATTTTTTTTGTGTAACTTTGCAGCGTGATTGAGATTAAACCATATATAGAGCATGCCGTTTTGGTGGGATTGATTACTCCCGCTCAACCGGAGGATCGTACCAAAGAGTACTTGGACGAGCTGGCATTTCTTGCTGACACGCATGGGATCGTGCCGGTGAAGCGTTTTACCCAACGCCTCGACCAACCTAACACCTCTACCTATGTCGGAGAGGGCAAACTGGAGGAGATCAGGCAGTTTATAGTAACCTCTCCCCAGCCCTCCCCTCAAGGGAGGGAGACAGTCATTGACGTCGTTATTTTCGATGATGAGTTATCTCCGCGCCAGATACGCAACTTGGAAAAAGAACTAAACAAAAAAGTCCCCTCCCCTGAGGGGAGGTCGGGTGGGGTTTCTTCTCCCGTCCGGGTCATTGACCGCACGATCTTGATTCTGGAGATCTTCCTCCAGCGTGCGCAGACCTCTTATGCCAAGACCCAGGTCGAGATGGCGCACCTTCAATATATGTTGCCCCGTCTGACCCGTATGTGGTCCCACTTGGACAGGCAGCGCGGAGGTGGAGGCACCAACCGCGGTATGGGTGAGACCCAGATAGAGGCGGATAAACGGGTGATCGGGCAGCGGATTGCGCTCCTCCGTGAGCAACTTAAGACCATTGACAAACAGATGGCGACCCAGCGCCAGCATCGCGGCAAAATGGTGCGCGTCGCGCTCGTCGGATACACCAATGTGGGCAAATCGACCCTCATGAACCTCCTCTCCAAATCGGATGTCTTTGCGGAGAACAAACTCTTCGCTACCTTGGATACTACGGTACGCAAGGTGACGATCGAGAACCTGCCTTTCCTTCTCTCCGACACAGTCGGCTTTATTCGCAAGCTGCCTCACCACCTCGTTGAGTCCTTCAAATCGACGCTGGACGAAGTGCGCGAAGCAGACCTCCTCATCCATGTCGTGGATATTTCCCATCCGAATTTCGAGGAGCAGTACGAGGTCGTTGAGCAGACCCTCAATGAAATCATAACCTCTCCCCAACCCTCCCCTCAAGGGAGGGAGTCCGGCAGCAAACACATCTCCTCCCTTGTGGGGAGGTCGGGTGGGGTTTCAATCCCCCGTATTGTGGTCTTCAATAAGATAGATAATTTCACCTATACGCCGAAAGAAGAAGATGACCTCACGCCCGTCAAACGTGAGAACCTCTCGCTCGCTGACCTCCAAAAGACATGGATGGCGCGCTTGGGTGAAGACTGCATCTTCATTTCGGCGAAAAACAAAGATAATATAGACTCACTGCGCGCGCTCATGTATGACCGCATCAAGGCGATCCATGTGCAGCGCTATCCGTATAACGACTTCCTCTTCCAAAACTACGAGGAGTAAATCTTCAAATTTTCAAATTTTCAAATCTTCAAATTTTCAAATTCTCAATATATATGCGAAGCATCGACGAACAAGGTTATCATTTTGAGGAATGGCTCACTCCGAAGCAGATAGCGGAGGATGTGCAGCAAGTAGCAGATCGCATTAGTGCGGACTACCGGGATAAGGAACCGCTCTTTGTCGTGGTCCTCAACGGCGCTTTTGTCTTTGCCGCGGACCTCATCCGGGCGCTTGATAAGGATATCCGGTGCGAACAGACCTTCATCCGCGTCAGCTCCTATTTCGGTATGGCTACTACCGGACAACTGGAGTTCATCGTGCCGCTCCAGCAAGTGGTGGACCAGCGCGATGTGATCATCGTGGAGGATATAGTGGACACGGGACTGACGATCCACCAACTCAAAGCGCATCTCCGTGCGCATGGCGCGAACTCGGTCCGGGTGGCTACTATGCTCTTCAAACCCGCTAAACTGGAGTACGATGATGCCAAACCCGACTATGTCGGACATGAGATATCCGAGGAGTTCGTCATCGGGTACGGACTCGATTTCGACGGCTTCATGCGAAACCTTGATGCCATCTATAAAGTGAAAAAATAATTTTTAATTTATAATTTTTAATTACTATTGCCATGAACGAAGAATTGAAACAAGTGATGTCGGTCGCTGAGGTTTGGACTCGCGAACCGTTCGACGCGGAGACCCGCGCACAAGTGAAAGCTATGATGGAGGCGGAGGACAAAACCGAACTCATCGACGCTTTCTATCGTACCCTCGAATTTGGCACCGGCGGATTGCGCGGTATCATGGGACCGGGTACCAACCGAATGAACAAGTACATCGTAGCCATGGCTACCCAGGGCTATGCTAACTACCTCCTCAAGGTACAGAAACAAGGCGGCTTTGAGCATGTCCAGAACGGTCGTGTAGCAGTGGTGGTAGGTCACGACTGCCGTAATAACGGACGTATGTTCGCGGAGACCGTAGCCAATATCTTCTCTGCTAACGGAATCAAGGTCTATCTCTTTGAGTCCCTGCGTCCGACGCCGGAGGTCTCCTTCGCTATCCGTCAACTCAAATGCCAAGGCGGTGTCAACGTCACCGCTTCTCACAACCCCAAAGAGTACAACGGCTACAAGGCTTATTGGGAGGATGGTTCGCAGGTGCTCCAGCCGCATGACCAAGGAATTATTGACGAAGTCAACAAAGTAACCCTCGCGGATGTCAAATGGGAGGCTGACAAAGACCTCATTGAGATCATCGGCGGCGAGATGGACTACGACTACATGATGGCGGTTAAGTCTGTTATGATCGACCAAGAGACCATCCTGCGCCAGAAAGACCTCAATATCGTCTATACCCCGATGCACGGAGCCGGACGCCAGATCGTGCCGCTCTGTCTGCGCTCATGGGGCTTCCAAAACATCCACGTGGTGCCCGAGCAGATGGTCATTGATGGTAACTTCCCGACCGTCGTTTCCCCGAACCCGGAGAACGCTGAGGCAATGACCCTCGGTATGAAACTGGGCACCAAGCTGGGCGCTGACCTCGTGATCGCTTCCGACCCGGATGCAGACCGTATCGCTATCGTTTGCCGTAACGACAAAGGCGAGTGGGTCATCATCAATGGTAACCAGACCAACATCATGTACCATTACTACATCATCAACAACATGAAGCGTCTGGGCAAGTTCCGCGATGATATGTTCATCGTCAAGACCATCGTTACCTCCGAGCTCATCCGCAAGATTGCCGACGCGCAGGGCGTTACCCTCACCGATGAATACACCGGCTTCAAATGGATTGCCAACCGTATCCGTATGTGGGAAGGCAAGCGCAAATATATCGGTGGCGGCGAAGAGTCCTTCGGCTTCCTGCCGTATGACGCCGTTCGCGATAAATGTTCGCCTTCGGCTATCTGCCTTATCTGCGAGATCGCTGCGTATGCCAAGGATAACGGCATGACCCTCTATGACTACCTCCTCAAGATATACGAGGACTACGGCTTCCAGCGCGAGACGACCATCAACGTCGTTCGTCCGGGTAAGACGGGTGCAGAGGAGATCCAGGCTATGATGAAGAACTATCGCGAGAACCCGCCGCAGGAGATTGCAGGCGAGAAAGTGGTTAAGATCAAAGACTTCAAACTCCTCGAACAGAAAAAATTGGAAAATGGTAAATGGGTAAATGAGAAAATAGAAATGCCTTTGAACGCGACTTCCAATGTACTCCAGTACTTCACCGAGGGCGGCTTGAAAGTCTCTGTTCGTCCCTCGGGTACCGAGCCGAAGATCAAGTTCTATTTCGAGATTCCGGTTAAATCCGGCAAACCATTCACCGGTGCTGACTACGAGCGTTGCACCGCCGAAGCCGAAGCCCGCGTTCCGGAGATCAAGAAATCCCTCGGTCTCTAAATAGAATCTCCTTAGTAGGCTAGTTCTCCTAGTTTCCTAGTCGTCTAGCCAACTAGTATAAATAAGGTACGCGCACACGCGCGTACCTTGTTTGTTTTGTTTCCTGCCTTCCCCCTTCGCCTTTAGTTCCCCCCTTCTCCGCGCATTCTTGCGCGTTTCTTTCTTCTTTTTCAGGACAATCCGATTGTCCGCCTGCTGATTCTTGGTAGTTGCAGGCGTTTGCCAAACGCCGCCTCCGCCGTCCTGTATGTCTGTTTCCGGCGGATTGTATCCGCCGTTTTTCTTTGCCCTTTTGGTGCGTCTTAGCTTTGTTCGGGGCTCGGCGCGTTAGAGCCGGGAGTTACCCCTCTCATCTCCCTGTATATCTGCACATACGTGTACGTGTACAGACTCCCGTACCCTCTTTCGCCTTCTTTTATTCCGGCGCGGTACGCTTGAAACCGCTCCTGCCACTCCTTTGCCTCCGCTACAGCCTCCGCGGTACACTCCTCCGGCTTGCGGGCGGCTTTGTCTATGGCGTGGGCGCGTTTCTGCGCGGCCTTGATTAACTCGCGGTTGCGCGTCGCTCCCTCGGACCACGCTCCCTCATGTTTGCGCAAGAAATAAATCTGGTGCTCATCGCCGCTCCCTTTGCGGTAACGCGATACCATCCGCATGCCGTGGCTCTCACCGTATTGCTTACTGTCCAGTGCTCCGGTCAGTTTGTCTATGACCACATGATACTTTACTTTTCCCATAGAATTATCGTTTTGAATGCATATTAAGCTAGACGATACCTAGACCATACCTAGACAATATAAATGGTGTGTGAATTCGATCGATACACGATCCATTGCTTCTACCAATCCTTTTTGTCCCTTGTATGTTTTTTCGCTGCAAAGATACAAAAAAAGTCTGAAATATGCAAATTTTGTTCCCATTTCCGGTGATTTACAAAAACCGGCGAGGTTTCCCCCGCCGATTTTCTTTGCTTTCTTCTCGCGCATCCTTGCGCGAGTTTTCTTTCTTGGCACTTTCGCGGAATTGTATTCCGCTTTTATTTTCTTCTTTTTCAGGGCAATTCGATTGCCCGCCTTGTATGTCCGTTCCCGCGGAATTATATCCCGCCCGCCGCACAGTGATTAGAGAAGCGAACATTCCGCTTTATTAGCGTTTATGCATCGCTCATTTATGTGCGGCTTTACTTCACCTCCTGCCCTTGAAGGGTATAGGTCTTGTCACCACGGAGGATGAAGATTTGACCGTTATGAAGGATTTTGCTTGCTTCCTCTTGAGGTTGTACATATAAGTCGTCAATTCCTTCCTCTTTTCCTCCATATGTTACACGGATTGCATAGATATTTACACCACTGCTGGGAGAATATAGATATATAGTAGTTGCACCACCTGCATAGTGTACATTTCCTTCGGAGATAGTGCTTCCATATGCCGGAATTTGTTGAATTGTATTTCCAAAACTACCTTTATCTACATTAAGTGTACGGTCTGCACTTCCGGAAGCTGACATTAAGTAAATATCAATATCGCAATCACCATCCACTCTAAAGGAGAGCATTCGTGCGTTACTTGCTCCTGTTCCACCGAACTTGAGGCGGTGAGTGAAAGAATAACCATTTATTTCTCTTGCGTCAGCATCTACCACTATCGGTTTGTTAGCCGTGGCATGAATAGTTAAACCATTGATTGTCGTTTGAGATGTGATTGTGCCGAGAGAATTAAACGCAGCATCACTTATATTCCAGAACTTAGATTCTGATTGCGGTGTTGTTGATTGTTCAAAATAAGCAGTAAGCGAAACATCACTTGCTACCGTAAACGAATAAGGATTAGCTGTACTACCATTGCTCCAGCGTGTGAATTTATATCCGCTCTTAGGAGTGGCTGTAACGGTTGCTGTCTGTCCTTCTTCGTATGTGCCTCCTCCTGAAACGGTACCCATCGAACTATTGGCAGATGAAACGGTGACGGTGAATGATTGTGATGGACTATCTCTTTCTATTAAGGTCACGTCTCCATTCTTAATTTCATAGATAGAGTTGTATCTCATAATCTTTCCTTCTACTGATACTTTGTCTCCCACAAGCATTTTTTCTGTCACATTACCCCAATAACTCTCGAATACCTTACCGCCATTTTGGGTATCTGCCATCCAGAATATCTGTTGTCCTCGCGAAACAACACCATCGGTTTCTGTAATATATCCGGTTACAATATATGTTTCGGATGTTTGGGTATTATGAGACAAAGAAGATGCTATTTGTGCAGCCTCTGCGCATGTTACCATAATTGGTTCTGTCGGCGTCGGAGTAGAACCATAAGAAACTTGAATGGCATAGATATTTACTCCGCTACTTGGAGAATATAAATAGATTGTCGTAGCTCCGCCTACATAATGTACATTTCCTCTGAAAATAGTACTTCCATATGCAGGAATTTGTTGAATTGTATTTCCAAAACTGCCTTTATCTACATTAAGCGTGCGATCTGCACTTCCGGAAGCGGACATTAAATAAATATCAATATCGCAATCACCATCCACTCTAAAGGAGAGCATTCGTGCGTTACTTGCTCCTGTTCCACCGAACTTGAGGCGGTGAGTGAAAGAATAACCATTTATTTCTCTTGCGTCAGCATCTACCACTATTGGTTTGTTAGCCGTGGCATGAATAGTTAAACCATTGATTGTTGTTTGAGATGTGATTGTGCCGAGAGAGTTAAACGCAGCATCACTTATATTCCAGAACTTAGATTCTGATTGCGAGGCGGGTATTTGTTCAAAATAAGCAGTAAGCGAAACATCACGTGTTACCGTAAACGAATAAGGATTAGTTGTACTACCATTGCTCCAGCGTGTAAACTTATAGCCGCTCTTAGGCGTGGCTGTAACGGTTGCTGTCTGTCCTTCTTCGTATGTGCCTCCTCCTGAAACGGTACCCATCGAACTATTGGCAGATGAAACGGTGACGGTGTAACTATTCTGCTCTAATTCAAAATAAGCTTTCAAATTGATATCGGACTGAACTGTTATTCCTCTGGGATTAGCGGAAAGGCCATCACTCCAATGTGAGAATTTATAACCTTGATTAGGTATTGCTTTGGCAATAAGGTTTGTTCCTATTGGGTATTGACCATAATTTAAACTCTGTGTTTCTAACAGATCGCTAAAAGAAGCAGAACCCATTGTAGGATCATCAGACAGAACAGATACATTGTATAAAATGTCAAAAATTGCTGTTAAAGAAGTATCTTGAGTAAGAACTATTGTGCGTGGATTATCCTTATTCCCGTCGGACCATTTAACAAAATAATAACCACTATTAGGAACAGCCTCATATGTATGTTCCGAGAGATAATCAAACATTCCATTTTCTCCATTAATAGAACCTTGTTCCTCATTGCAGCTAACATGAATGCTATATTGTTTTGAGAATTCAGCTGTTAATGATGTGTCTTGGGTGAGGATAATTGTACGTGGATTATCCTTATTCCCATCGGACCATTGCGTAAAATGATAACCACTATTTGGAACAGCTTCATATGTATGTTCCGAAAGATATTCAAACGTTCCATTTTCCCCTATAATAGTACCATACTCCTCATTGCAAGTAATATTGATTCTATATTGATTTGAGAACTCGGCTGTAAATGTCGTGTCTTGGGTAAGGACAAAACTCCTCGGATTATCCTTATTCCCATCGGACCATTGTGTGAAATAGTAGCCTTCATTGGGAATGGCAGTAAGCGTAATATCTAAACAAATAGAGTCAATAGATATGGTACCGTTCAAAGCATTGGTAGTAATGGCATAAGGTAGTGATTGTTCTTTGATTTTAGATGCATAACTTGACCAGCCTGCTGCCGTTCGATAAGTTTCCGAAGTCCCGCATGGAACATAAATGGATGTTAAATATCTGCTATCGAAAACATTCTCGATAGAACTTCCTAAGGTAGGTGGAGTTTCTGCTTCGATGGTTACAGTGGTTAAACCACTGCATCCTCGGAAAGCGCTACTTCCAATACTAGTGACGTTATTGGGAATCGTAACATAAGTCAAACCGCTGCAATCATAGAAAGCACTCATTCCAATGCTGGTGACACTATTACCAATCGTAACAGAGATCAAACTGCTACAATAGGCAAAAGCACCATCTCCAATGCTTTTGACGCTAATAGGAATCGTAACAGATGTCAAACCGCTGCATTTAAAGAAAGTACCTTCTGCAATGCTGGTGATGCTATTGGGAATTTCAAAAGAGGTCAAACTGCTGCAATATTCGAAAGCAGATTTCCCAATACTTGTGACGCTAATAGGAATCATAACAGAGGTCAAACCGCTGCAATTTTGGAAAGCCCAATCTCCTATGCTTGTGACGCTATTGGGAATCTCGATAGATGTCAAACCACTGCATCCATTGAAAGCATTATCTCCAATGCTTGTGACGCTATTGGGAATAATTGTATTTTGACAACCTGCTATAAGTGTATTAGTGGCTGTTTTTATAATCGCATTGCAATCATTGCGGCTATCATATACCACATTCCCATCTTCAACTACAATAGAGGTCAACCCGCTGCATCCATTGAAAGCGCTACTCCCAATGCTAGTGACGCTATTGGGAATAGCCACATAAGTCAATCCACTGCAATTTGAGAAAGCTCCATCTCCAATACTTTTGACGCTATTGGGAATCGTCACTGAGGTTAAACCGCTGCAATCATAGAAAGCACTATTTCCAATGCTGGTGACACTATTACCAATCGTAATAGAGGTCAAACCGCTGCAATCATGGAAAGCACTATTTCCAATGCTTTTGACGCTATTGGGAATCTCAATGGAATTTAAACCTTTGCATTCAAAGAAAGCACCACCTCCAATGCTTTTGACGCTATTAGGAATGGTCACATAAGTCAAACCGATGCAATTAAAGAAGGCCTCATTTCCAATGCTTTTGACGCTATTAGGAATGTCCACATGAGTCAAACCGCCGCAATTAAAGAAAGTACCTTCTGCAATGCTGGTGACACTATTACCAATCGTAATAGAGGTCAAACCGCTGCAATTATAGAAAGCACCATCTCCAATGCTAGTGACGCTATTAGGGATTGTTACAGTGGTTAAACCACTGCATCCTCGGAAAGCGCTACTTCCAATGCTGGTGACACTATTACCAATCGTAATAGAGGTCAAACCGCTACAGCCAGAGAACGCATTTGCTCCTATGCTTGTGACGCGATATATCTTTCCACTATAAGTTACGGACGAGGGGATGACAACCGAACCAGAATATTCGTTGTCGTAGGAATTATAATCTGACCCTCGGTATGTAACAGACGCGGTTTGCGTACTACTATTGAAGTCATACCAAATGTCACCCACTTTTGTGTTGGAGGCGAAAAGAGTTCCTACGCTTGCTGCAAGCGCAAGTAATAATGTAAAAATTTTTGTTTTCATAGATTTGTTGTATTTTTGTTAAACATTATTGTTTTCTTCTTTTTGTCCTCTAGAGCATCTTTTACACAACAAGTTAATCCATCAATAATCTCCTTCAATTGGTCGTCTCTGCTCGGTAGTTGATAAGAGCAAATAGATAATATTGCAATCATAGCACCAATAGATAACACACTTTTCTTAAATTGAATTAACTGCTCCTTGTATTGAGCTTTTATGTCAATATTAAGCAGATTACAAAGAGTGTGATCAAATGTAGGAGCGCAACCATACAAGACAGAAATTATCTGTGAGATGAGTACTGATAACTGACGTTTATAAGGAAGGATGGCTTGTATATCGTCATATAGTTGTGAAACTTTATCTACGTAGTCCTCATCTGTCAAATGCCATTCAAATGGTTCGAAATGGGTATTTCTATACTCAATAAGATTTTCGAAAGCGGCAGATTGTTTGGCGGTCATTCTCTTGTTAAAATGCCCATGTCTGCACAGATATTCATAGAGTCGATCTCTACCTTCAGCGGTGGGGATAGTCTCTCTTCTTCTAAAATACTGCGCTGTTTTTGCGTAGTCAGTCTCTGGGAATAAGAAAGGTTCTGTTTGGAGTAATTTCAAGAACTGCTCCAAATAAGGATTTAACACTTGGTCTTCCATAGTTCATTTGTTGTATCCTATGGATTCCAGCATAGGGGATTAATATATAAGAAAAGCGTGGAACCTTATCTTTGCCTATTCCCAAACCTGAGGTTCCTGCAAGACCCTACAACCAAGAATAAACAATAACGTCCACGCCCGATATGCCTAACCCTCCCGCCCTATGAAGGGCGCGAACGGATATTAACATACCCACGAGGACGCTTATTGCACAATCTTGTTTTGGGGTTTAGAATTTTGCAGGATTCCAGGTTTCCAAAACAAGCGTCAATAAACGCCTTTTATTATGTCCTCCTTTTTACATCGTGAGGGATGCTTGCTGTTTTACGTCGGCAAGCGACGAGGGGTATATGCTATTTGTAGTGCCCGTAAGCGGAGATTACTAAAACAAGCACTTCTTTATCATGGATTTCGTAAACTAATCTATGTTCACGGTTTATGCGTCGTGACCATGTTTCGTTATCGAAATGTTTGAGTTGCTCTACTTGACCGGTTCCCGTGCGTGGGTGTTCTTCTAATTCCGATAGCAACTGAACCGCTTTTTTGAATGCTTGCGGAAGATTTCTACGCAAACGGATTAAATCCGCTTGGGCATCAGAAGATAACCGAACTATATACATACTCGTTCCAGGAATTGAACCATCGTTTCGTTAGGGAGTTTTTCTACATAGTGCCCCGCAGCAGCTTGAGCACTGGAATGAGCTAATTTGGCTCTGAATTCCTCCTCTGTCATCTCTACTTTAGGTTCTTGGACGCGTGGAGTACGAATAGTAGTAATCTTCCATCCCATATTGTGTGAGTGGCGCCGCAAGAAAGCAGCGTCAGCACTGGGCAGAGTGATTAGTAATGTTTTCATTGTTGCTTCCATAATTTTCGCCTCCTTAGAAGTTATTAAATTGATTTTGCGCTGCAAAATTACACAAAAAAAATGACACTTGCAAATAAAAGTGCCATTTTTCATGTTTTTAGGTCATTTTATAATGAACGCTTGTTATCTTACCTTTTCCTCATATCCTCTATCACCATGCTTGCTAACGTGCAGCCGAAGACGGCGGTGACTTGCATCAGACTGCCCTTGATTTTCTCCTCCCCCTGAGGGGAGGTCGGGAGGGGTTGTCCATTTCCCGTCGAATAGACGCACTTCACTTTTTTGTACGGATGAAGACCTATTTTCTTCATGCGTGCACGGACAGCTCTGGCGAGTGCGTCACCTTGGATGGACATCAGTTCGCCTGTCGTCACTTTGGTCGGATCGAAGCGGAGTGCGGCACCCATGGAGCTGAATATCTTCACCCCTCGCGTGCGCGTCGCGCATAAAATAAGGTCTGTCTTTGCCGCCACACTGTCTATCGCATCAATCACATAGTCATATTCCTCTATTCGAAAATCGTATGTCTTCTCTTTTTCTCCCTCCCTTGTGCGGGTGAAGGGCTTTGCCCGATCAAGCGTCCAGTGGACGGTCGTAGAACAAATTAGGGTGGGGTTATACATTCTATGAATCGCCACTATCTCCGCTTCGGGATTGATGGTCAAGAGCCGTTCGCGTAGCACCTCCACTTTGGGACGCCCCAAAGTCTCCCTTGTCGCCGGCAGCTGCCGGTTGACATTAGAAGGCTGCACGGTGTCGCCATCGACGATAGTCAGATGCGTTAACCCCGTCCGAACTAATGCCTCTGCGCACCATGAACCCACACCTCCGACGCCGAACAGGATCACCCGTTTTGTCCGAAGCGCTTCCATCGCTTCTGCACCCAATAATGCTTCGCTTCTTGAGAAGAATTCGTCCATTCTGTATTGATTTAGGGTGCAAAAGTACAAAAAAAAACGCATTTATGCAAAAAAAACGTCCTAAAATTTGGTCAATTCAAATATTTGTTGTAATTTTGCACGCTTTTTCGCTCGAATAAGCACTAAACCCCTAAATGGGGTCCCCGAAAATTTTAATTTTTGGGGAGAGCGGAGGCAGAAGTTGTCCGTTTATTTTGCGGAGCGGTATAAACCATTGCAATCTTCTTGCCGAACGCGAAGCCCAGGTGGCGGAATTGGTAGACGCGTTGGTCTCAAACACCAATGGGAAACCGTGCCGGTTCGATCCCGGCCCTGGGTACTAGAAAGGAGGTGTAAGCAATGATTATCGTTCCTGTAAAAGAAGGTGAGAACATCGAGCGCGCGATTAAGAAATTCAAACGCAAATTCGATAAGACGGGTGTCGTAAAAGAGCTCCGTCGCCGTCAGCAATTCGACAAACCGAGTGAGCTGAAGCGAGTTAAGATGGCACATGCCCGTTATGTGCAGTCATTGCACGCTAACGACGATAAGTAATCAGCTTATTTCGCTCCAATTCTGAGGAGACTCGATCCGCAAGGTGTCGAGTCTTCTTTTGTATATCCGGTTCATCTCGTCCTCCAGCAGCGGATCTTTGTCCAGAATATCCATCGCAGCCTGTCGTGCCAGCGTCAGCAACTGACCGTCCGTGGACAGGTTCGCTATATGCAGATCAAACGGGATTCCCGACTGCTGGGTGCCGTCTATATCGCCTGCGCCGCGCAGCCGCAAGTCCTCCTCCGCGATGCGGAATCCGTCGTTGGTAGCCACCATGATATCCATCCGCTTGCGCGTATCGCCGCTGATCTCCATATCGGTCAGCAGCAGGCAGTAACTCTGGTCTCCGCCGCGCCCCACACGTCCGCGTAACTGGTGCAACTGGCTCAGACCGAACCGCTCCGCGTTCTGGATCATCATCACCGTCGCGTTCGGTACGTTCACGCCCACCTCAATGACGGTCGTCGCTACCAGAATCTGGGTCTCGCCGCTCGCAAACCGCTGCATCTGCAGGTCCTTGTCCGCCGCCTTCATCTGACCGTGGACCATGGAAATCTTATATTCCGGGAACGCCTCGCATAACTCATTAAAACCGTTCTGCAAGTCCTGCAGGTCCAGTTTCTCATTCTCCTTAATCAGCGGATAAACCACATAGACCTGCCGCCCTTCTTGGATCTGTTTGCGCACGAAGGCATACACCTGCGCCCGGCGATTGATATTATAATGGATGGTCTGCACCGGCTTGCGTCCCGGCGGCAGCTCATCGATGATACTCACATGCAGATCGCCATAGACGGTCATCGCCAGGGTACGCGGAATAGGCGTAGCGGTCATGACGAGGATATGCGGCGGAATACTGACTTCTGACGGCTGACTTCTGACGGCTGACTTCCCCCATAGCTTCGCCCGCTGCGCCACGCCGAAACGGTGCTGCTCGTCGATCACGACGAACCCTAAGTTCTGCCACTGCACCGTGTCCTCTATGAGCGCGTGCGTACCTATTAATATATGGATTGTGCCATTCAGCAGTCCCTCATGGATCGGCACCCGTTGCTTGGCGGTCGTCGAACCGGTTAACAGAGCGATATGTACTGCGTCGCCTAATGGCGCCAAGAACGCCTTCAGGGTCTCGTAATGCTGGTTCGCTAATATCTCCGTCGGCGCCATGATACAAGTCTGATAGCCGTTGTCAACAGCCAGCAGACAGCAGAGCAATGCCACTAAGGTCTTGCCGCTACCCACATCGCCTTGCAGCAACCGGTTCATCTGGCGTCCGGACTTCAGGTCGTCGTGGATCTCATGAATCACCCTTTTCTGCGCACCCGTCAGGTCAAAAGGCAGCGACTTATACAAGGCGTGAAAACGGCTGCCCACCATCGGCATCGCGAAGCCCGGGTTCTGCTCCCTGCGCTTCATCTGCCGCAGCAGCTGCATCTGGATATAGAATAACTCCTCGAATTTCAGCCTTGCCCGCGCCGCCTGCATCGTCGGTGTGTCTTTTGGGAAATGCACATTCACCAGCGCATCGGTCAAGCCCATCAGACGGTATCGCTGCAAGATATCGGCACCCATCGTGTCCGGCACACCCATCTTCAACTCCGGCATCAGCTCCGCAATGATATTTCGTATCGCTTTGGAGTTCAGTCCATGCCGCTTCATGGTCTCCGTCGTATTATAATACGGCTCCAGACCCTGCGTCATCTCCGGCGTCACTTTGCTCCACGGCGTCAACTCCGGATGAACGAAATTATAGGTGTGATTGAACCGGCTCGGCTTTCCAAACAGCAGATATTTGATCCCGCGCTGTAACTTGACATACTGCACGCCCTTGAACCACACCAACTCGCATTGGTGCGTTCCGTCATTGAAGGTGGCGCTCAGTCGTTGCGCCCGACCGATGCCGATCGTGTGCCATTCCGTCACTTCGCCAACGATCTGCACATACGTATCCTCGTCCTCTATCTCCGCAATCCGATAGAACCGACTGCGGTCGATATACTTATACGGATACTGCCGCACCATGTCCAGCGCGGTATTCACCTTCAATTCTTTACGAAGAATGTCGGCACGCTTCGCACCGACATTCTTACAATACGTTATATCTCTGTGAGATAGCTCCATGAGGAGGTTTTAAGTTTGACTTCGTTTGTTTGGGACTTCGTCCTTGTTTGGCAGCGCGTTCGAACTTTCAAACCAAGCCCGCAGGGCTCAAACTTTCAAACATTCAAACCGATTATTGGAGTTTGAAGTTAACCGGCACGGTATATTTCACGCGGACGGGTTTACCACGTTGCTGACCCGGTTTCCATTTCGGCATCGATTTGATGACGCGGATAGCCTCTTTGTCCAGCGAAGGATCACCACCCGAACGAACGACCTCTACATCCACGATCGAACCGTCACGGTTAACCACGAACTGGCAGATCACACGACCTTGGATACCGTTCTCCTGTGCAATAACCGGATACTTCACGTTCTCGCTCAGGTATTTGAACAATGCCTGCTGTCCACCCGGGAACTCCGGCATCTTCTCTACAACGACGAAGATAACCTCTTCTTCCTCTTCCTCTACGGGAGCCTCTACCGGCGCAGCGATAACCACTTCGGTCTCCTTGTCGTCCTCGGTGTTCACCTCGATCGACTCGGTCTCTACGTTATCCTCTACTACGTTCAGCACTTCCACTTCCTGTACGGCAGGGGGTGGGGGAGGGGGAGGAGTCTCTTGACTCGTCTGCTGAATCTCTACCTCTTCCTCAAAGAGGAACTCTGTGTCGGTCACCTCATACTTCGTGACCTCGCGCTCAGTCCACTCCAGCGCTACGTAAATAACGCTGAGTACGAATACCAAACCCATCAATACATAGACGAGTTTGTCCTTCTCTAAGCTGGCACTTTCTGATTTCTTTACTTGCATATCTTGTGTTTTTTAGGTCGTTTATCTTCCGCCCGCAGGCACTCAGATTTCAAAATCGGCTACAAAGATACTGCTTTTTTGCGATTTATGCAAATTTTTGTGAAAATTTTCGCAAAATAGAATAAAATATCTTGTTTTTGAGCCCTATTTTCTTCATTCTTAGCTTCCAACTCCTCGGTTGATACGCGTTTAGCAACTCCGGAGTGACCAGACTAAGGTCGCCGAATTGGTAAATCAAATTCAATCGCTGTTCGTATAAATAATTCTGCGCTTCCGTCTCCGAATAGCCCACTTTTCCGGGAAACTGTGTGTCCAGCCATTTCCACATCCGGCATCGCTCTTCGCGGTTGCGTAAGATCGCTTTCGCCTCTCGGGGTTGCGAAACGGACTCATGATCCCGCCAGACCGCAGTCTCCTCCGGCAGGTAAACCCATTTCGTCTTCTGGTAGAAAACGCCGTACAGCGGGTAGTCCAACCATCGAAAATCCTGTGCTTCTATTGTCTCTAACACCTTCTCGTCCAGCAACTTTGTCCGAAAAACCACCGTGCAGTTGGCGAACCCCGGTGAATCGATGCCATAGACCCCTTCGCGTTGACCGAAAGTCCATTTATTGCAGCCGGAGAGCACCCTGCCGCCGGTATGCACAAACCCGCATTCCGGGTGCGCGCGCAGGTACTCCACTTGCATCTGCAGTTTCCCCTTGTGGCACCAGAAATCGTCTCCGTCCAGCATCGCGATATAATCCGCTCCGTCCGCTATGATCCGGCGGTATAAATCAATCGTGTTGCGCACCAGCCCCATGTTCGTCTCGCGCCGTATATACACGATCCGTTTGTCCTGCCCCGCATACCGACGACATACCGATGAGGTACCGTCCGTGGAAGCATCGTCGCCTATATAGATGCACATCGCCTCATCGCATTGCTGCGAGAGCACACTCTCGATCGCCTCGGCGATAAAAGCCTCGTGGTTATATGTCGCGATGCAAACAGCTATCATAGACCTCTTTGAGTTTCTTTCCTATACTTTCTGCCGAATACTGGCTTCTGACCTCTGACGGCTGACAACTGATAGCTGACTTCTGACGGCTACCCTCCGACGGCTTCCACATCGCCGATTCCAGGAACTCCGCAAACTTACCGGGTTTGTTTTGCGCAATCTCTTGCGACACAATGAGTGCACCCACTTCTTCGGCTATCCCCACCGGCGTACTCACAATCTGCATGCCTGCGACTGCCGCTTCCGCCAGCACTACGCCGTACGTCTCGTACCGGCTGGAGAGCACAAACACATCCGCACGGTGCATCTCGTCCGCCACTTCGCGTGGCGTCAACTCACCCGTCCAGCGGATCAGACCTTCAGGGATCTCCAAATCCCGCTCGTACGCGCGCATTTCCTCATAATCAATACCGGTTCCGACCATCACCAACTGCCAATCCTGCCTTTTTTCGCTCAGCATCTTTGCCGCCCGTAGCAGACCCGATACGTTCTTCGCCCGCTCGTCAAAACAACTTACATGGAGAAACCTTTTGGGACGGTTCGATGTATCGATAATTCGATATGTCGATTTATCGAAAAAGAAGTCATCCACTACATTGTTGATCCTCAGCCACTTGCGGTTTTCTATGCCGCATTCTTGCATCGCTTCGGCTAACCGGTTGCTTACCGGCAGGATTGCAGAAGCCTCTGCGGCAATGTGTTTGTAGAGTTTCTTTTTGAGAATGTTCAGTCGCCCGAACATCCCGTTCTCCGGCAGGTACCCGCTCCAGTGCTCTACGATCACATACGGAATCCCATATCGCCGTTTCAGCCAGAGCGCCAAAAATCCCTGTTTCTGAAGCACATTCAACTGCACCACATCCGGCATCCATCCTTCGCGGCGCAAGTCTCGCCAAGCAAAGAGCAGTTCGCGCCAACTCTCCGAATGAATCACCCGCACTTCGCATCCCTGCGCACGAACTGCCTCCGCGTGTTTTTGCACGAAGAGACCACTCATCGCGTCTTGCTCAGACGGATACCACGGTGTGAGAAAAAGAACTCGCATCAATGCATGCCTATCTCGCGGAGGCGTTGTATCCAGATCGCGATCCGGAAAATAGGTTTGTAGTATTTCTCTACGCTGTAATAGGTCGCCGGAACGGAACCGAACTGCTTGTAATGTTTCGCGGTACCGCGCTCCATCGAACCCTCGAAATCGAACTGCACCTGTTTCTCACGGGCCAGTTTCATCGCCTCCAGCGCCAGCAAAGCACCTGCACCGCTCTCACCGAAAGCCGGATCGTAAGCCGGTATCAGGTAATACAGATAGTGCTTGTCCCAGACGAGGAACGCAGCTGCGTACGGCACGCCGTCGGCGTTGCAGATACTCAGCACTTCGCATTGCCCTAACCGCCTTGCTTTGCGCTCCAGCACCAGCAAAAACTCGCGGCTGTAACTGATCTTACGCTTCTTTTCCGCCAGGCAGCGGACATGGAACCGGTAGAAATCTTCGATCTCCATTCCGTGCTCGGCATGCAGACTCAACGCCTTCTGCAACTGCCTTTTTTTGTTCTTGCTGAAGCCCGCAATCACCTCGTCCAGATTGCTCAGATTCTCCATTCGGTACGTCACGCGCTCTTTGGTCTTGAACCCTAACGCACGCATCGGATCTACACAAAGACTGCCGGGCAGGTATTGCTGGTAGTAATAAGCGATACCTAACCCGTCTATCTGCTCTTTGATCAGCCGGCACACTTCTGCGGTCTTCCATCGGTCAGCCGTGATCTCCGGCGTCACCCATATACCGCCGATCTGGGTCTGCTGGGGCATGACGATATACCGAAACCACGCGCGCTTGCGTAATAAATAAGGCATAGCTCCGACGATTTCGCCTTCCTGCTCAACCAGCAGCACGTCCCATTCCTTGCCCGCGCAGACGGCATCCATCCACCACGGCTGCATGAAAATCGGCACGTACTCCTGAGCCGCTACCCATTCGCTATATCGCTCTTTGTTACTCATCTGAATATGCCGTCAAAGAATCCGCCCTGGCTGCCTTCCTTCGGCTCCTCTGCTCCGTCATTCTGTGCTACTGCCTCGTCTGACGGCTGACTGCTGATGGCTGATGGCTGATTCCTGTAAATCTCAGGACGGTAAAGGATCTGAATGTTCTCTGCTACCACCTCTGTCTTGCGGCGGATCTGTCCGTCTTTCTCCCAACTGCGCGTTTTCAGTTTGCCTTCTACATACACTTTCATGCTCTTTTTCAGGTTCTGCTGCGCCCATTCCGCCAGATTGCGCCATAATACGATCGAGTGCCATTCCGTCACGTCAGGCACCTGAGTACCGTTCTGCATTACATAACCGCGTTCGGTGGTTGCCAAATTGAATGTTGCAATCGCTACACCTCTGTCCAGGTAACGTACTTCCGGATCTGCACCAACGTTACCAATTAAAATTACTTTGTTTACGCTTGACATAAAAATTGTTTAAATTTGTTGTTTTTGTTTGTTTTAAAATGATTCATAAACCTTTGTGCCTGCAAAGGTACTGCTTTTTTTTGAAATACGCAAAAAAATGTACCAAAAATTTGCATATTGCTTCCCAAACGCTAATTAGGTGGAGCGGTGGAGCAGCTCTTTTATATATTCCTCACACACACATACGTGTGGGTGTGTAAGATTTAATAATTGAGCCGCTCCACCGCTCCACCCCCCCGCACCTTTCACCTTTCACCTTTCACCTTTCACTTTTCCCCCTCACCTCCGTGACCACTCCGCGACCATTACGGACGTGTTACTACCCTTTTAGTATAGTTTTTTTTGTCTTTCTCGCTAATTTTTAATTTTTATTTTGAATTTCGAAATATTTTTCGTACCTTTGTGCCCGATTTATGTGCGTATGGCTAACAAACTGAAAATTATTAACGATCCTGTCTTCGGTTTCCTCTCGATTCCGAATGAACTGATATTCGATGTGCTGCAGCATCCCTATGTCCAGCGTCTCAACCGGATCCGCCAGCTGGGACTCTCCTATCTGGTCTATCCCGGTGCGATGCACAGCCGTTTCGGGCACTCGCTCGGAGCGATGCACCTCATGCAAGAAGCAATTACTTCGCTGAGGCTCAAAGGCGTTGAAATAACGGACGAAGAAGCAACTTCCGCTATGATTGCGATCCTCCTCCATGACATCGGCCACGGACCTTTCTCCCATGTCCTCGAACACACCCTCGTCGATGGCGTCACACACGAAGATATATCTCTCCTGATGATGGAGCGTATCAACGCCGACCTCAGCAAGGCACGCAACGAACAGGGACCGCTCGACATGGCGATTGCGATCTTCAAGAATGAGTACCACAAGCATTTCCTCCACCAGCTCATCTCCAGCCAACTGGACGTGGATAGGATGGATTACCTCTGCCGCGACTCCTTCTTCACGGGTGTGCAGGAGGGGCGTGTGGCGAGTGAACGGCTCCTGAAGATGCTCGACGTACGGAACGACCGCCTCGTCGTGCAGGTCAAAGGAATCTACTCCGTAGAGAAATTCCTTGTCGCACGCCGGCTCATGTATTGGCAGGTCTATCTCCATAAGACCTCCGTCGCCGCCGAACAGCAACTCATTCAGATCCTCTCCCGCGCAAAGGAACTGGCGCAAGGATCAGATAATTCTCAATTGTCAATTGTCAATTCTCAATTCTCAATTCTCAATTCTCAATTATTCTGCTCCCCTGCGCTTCATTATTTCCTGTATAATCACATCACGTTTGCGGATTTTGCCGTTCATAGCGAAGCGCTGGACCGCTATGCCCTGCTGGACGATAACGACGTGCTCTGCGCCATCAAGGCGTGGATCAGCAGCGGCGACAAAGTGCTCTCCGCTCTTTCCGAGAGCTTCATCAACCGCCGCCTTTTCCGCGGAGAACTGCTCTCAGAGCCGCTTACCGATGCCCGGAAACAAGCCCTCAACCGAGAATATGCCGAAGCCCTGCATATCAGCGAAGAGGACGCACGTTACTGCTGGTCCGAGCATATATCCACCAGCAATACCTATTCCGAGAAAGCGGACTCAATCGACATCTTGTATAACGATGGTACCGTGCGCGACATAGCCGAAGCCTCCGAAATCCTCGACCTCGCCGCACTCACACGAAAACCGACAAAGAGGTATTTGTTCAAATATCGCCTTGACCCATTAGAAATGTATAAATGAGAAAATAAGTAAATGTGTAAATGATTCAGTTTAGTGCACAGCAAATAGCCGCTCTCTTGGGCGGAGAACTATACGGAAACGCGTCTTCGATGGTCTGCGACGTAGCGCCCATCGAGGCTGCGGAACCCAAGCATCTCTCCTTCGTCACGGAGGAGAAATATCTCCCTTTCCTCGCTAACACCAAAGCCGGCGTGGTCCTCATCACCCAATCCCTCATCTCTGATCCGAACTCCCTCCCTTGTGGGGAGGGGCGGAGTGGGGTTTCCGGCGCTTTCATCCTCGTTCCTAACGCACGCGGAGCGATGGCGCAACTTCTCTCCATCGTCTCCAAAGCGATGAACCCGCCCCGCAAAGGCGTTGAACAGCCGTCCTTCGTCGCCGAAGGTGTACAGATCCCATCCGATGCGTATATCGGCGCATTCGCATACATCGGGCGGAACGTACGTCTCGGCAAAGGCGTGCAGATCTATCCGCATGTCTATATCGGCGATAATGTGACGATTGGCGACAATACCGTCCTCTATGCCGGCGTCAAAGTCTATTATAACTGCCTCATTGGAGCGAACTGTATCCTCCATGCCGGAGCAGTTGTCGGCTCGGACGGCTTCGGTTTCGAACCCGACGCACAGGGGATCAACCGGAAGATCCCGCAGATAGGAAATGTCATCATAGAAGACGATGTGGAGATCGGAGCCAACACTACGATCGACCGCGCTATGATGGGTTCGACCGTCATTCGCACCAACGCCAAACTGGACAATCTTGTCCAGATCGGGCATAACGTCGAGGTCGGCGCGTCTTCTTTCCTCTGCGCACAGGTTGGTATAGCCGGCAGTTCCAAGATCGGCGCACATTGTGTCCTCGCGGGACAAGTCGGCATAGCCGGACACATCGAGATACCCGACCACTGTGTCTTTGGCGCGCAATCCGGTGTACCGAACACAGTCAAAGCACCCGGCACGTACATGGGCACTCCTGCCATCGACGCCTCTGTCTGGCGACGCGCCGTTGTACGCTTCAAACAAAGCGGCAAACACTAAAAATATTCATTAATCATTATTCATTATTATTACCTTGAAACAGCATACCCTAAAAGATAGCTTTACCCTCTCTTCGGTCGGACTGCACACAGGTCTCTTTGTGACCGCTACCTTCCGTCCTGCGCCGGAGAACACAGGCGTTTGTCTTCGCCGCGTGGACTTGCCCGGACAGCCTTGCCACCAAGCACTCGCGGAATATGTCTCCGCTACCGAGCGAGGAACCGTTCTCGAACGGGGAAAATGGAAAATCTCCACAGTCGAACATGCCCTCTCTGCCCTCTACGCGCTGGGAGTCGATAATTGTATCATCGATGTCGATGCACCCGAAATGCCGATCCTCGATGGCTCTGCCAAACTCTTTGTGCAGGAGATCCAGCGTGTCGGCTTGGTCGAGCAGGATGCCGAGCAACAGGTCTATGTCGTGCGCGAACCCATCGAGTATATATCCGAGCACGGACACATGATGCGTATCGAGCCTTGCGACCACTACGAGATTGATGTCACCATCGCCTTCGACTCGCGGCTCCTGCGCGAGCAGCATGCGACGCTGAAAAACCTCGCGGATTACCCCGTGGACATGGCGGCGGCGCGGACCTTCTGTTTCGTGCGCGAGATAGAACCCCTCCTCCGCGTCGGACTCATCAAAGGCGGAGACCTCAAGAATGCACTCGTCATCTACGAAACCGAACTCTCCCAGGACGGAATGGATTATTTCTGCGACAAACTGGGACAGCCGCATCTGGATGCGAAGAAGCTCGGTTACCTCTCGCCGCTCAATTATCCCAACGAGCCTGCGCGGCACAAACTGCTGGACGTCATCGGAGACCTCTCTCTCCTCGGGCTGCGGCTTCAGGGACGTGTCAAAGCCTATAAACCCGGACACACTTTCAATACCCAGTGCGTCCGCCGATTAAGAAACCAAATACTATCCGAATAATGATTTCTCCTTTAGCTTATGTGAGCCCCAAAGCTCAAATCGGCAGGAATGTCACCATCGACGCCTTTGCCTATATCGACGATAATGTCATTCTCGGCGATAACTGCCATGTCTTCCCTTCCGCCGTCATCGGCGCGGTCCCGCAGGATCTCAAGTACCGCGGCGAAGAGACTTGGACCGTCATCGGCGATAACTGTGTCCTCCGTGAGTTCGTTACCGTCCATCGCGGTACTGCCTCCAAAGGCAAAACGGTCATTGGCTCCAACAACCTCATCATGGCGTACTGCCATGTCGCGCACGATTGCATCCTGCATGACAACATCATCATGTCCAATGCGACCCAGTTAGCCGGAGAAGTGGAAGTGGATGACTTCGCCATCATTGGCGGCGGAACGCTCGTCCACCAGTTCTCGCATATCGGCTCGCACGTCATGATTCAGGGCGGATCGAAGATCAACAAGGACATTCCGCCGTACGTAATTGCCGCCAGAGATCCGATCGCTTTCTGCGGCATCAACTCTGTCGGACTCAACCGCCGCGGCTTCACGCCCGAACAGATACACACGATCCAGGAGACGTACCGGCTCATCTATAACTCCGGCTTGATCGTCTCGCAGGCGCTCGAACGCATCGAAGCGGAAATACCCGCTTCGCCCGAACGGAACCTCATCCTGGATTTCGTACGTGCCTCCACAAGAGGCATCGTCCGTGCATAATACTATAACTTTCGGGTCAACCCTAGGAGATACCTAGGTGATACCTAGGTTATACCTAGGTTATTGTCGGCCCCGGAGTATGACGATAAACCAACGACAATATGGCAAAATTTAGTCTCACAGCAATGTTTGAGCGATTGACGGGCAAACTCAATCACAAAGATGAAGTTATTTTTCGAGGAACGCGCAGGTACGATGCACGCGGGCGCGTCGTACTCGATAAGAGACACGCTTATACCCAGGTCGATAAACGGAACTTCAAAAAAAAACCGCCACGGGGAGACGAAAAACGGAATATGGAACTCATGCAGCAGGCGCAACGTCTTACCAACCAACTACTCTCCTCCGATTCGACGGACCTGACGGCTCTCCGCGCACGCTTTGACCGCCAACTGGCTACAGGCAAACCCGACCCCGAAGCACCCGTCCTCAAGAAAACAGGCAAGCAGAAGATCTACACCCAGTTTGACCGCTTCGTCTATGCCCTCATCTATTCCCGCCTCCGCCAACAGGCACACGAGCAATAAAAACTAATAAGAAAATAATTAAATAAATGTGAAAATATGGAAATGAATAAATGTGAAAATGACCCCGAGGTTCGTAGTCTCAATTTTATTGAGCAGATCGTGGAAAAAGACCTCGCAGAGGGAGTGAACAACGGACGTATTCAGACCCGTTTCCCGCCGGAGCCGAACGGATACCTGCACATCGGCCACGTCAAAGCCATCTGCATGGACTTCGGCATCGCAGAGAAATACAACGGCGTCTGCAACCTCCGTTTCGACGACACCAACCCTGCCAAAGAGGACACCGAGTACGTAGAGACTATCGAGCGCGACATCGCGTGGCTCGGATTCAAATGGGGCAAGATCTTCTATGCCTCCGACTATTTCGAGCAACTCTATGAACTTGCCATCCGCTTCATCAAAGAGGGCAAGGCCTATGTCGATGAGCAGACCGCGGAACAGATAGCCGAGCAGAAAGGTACGCCGACCGAACCCGGTGTAGCGTCCCCTTATCGCGACCGTCCGATCGAAGAGAACCTGCGTCTCTTTGAAGCTATGCAAGCCGGCGAGATAGAGGAAGGAAAGATGGTTCTTCGTGCCAAAATAGACATGGCGAACCCCAACATGCACTTCCGCGACCCGATCATGTATCGAATCATCACCTCCCATCCGCACCACCGTACGGGTCGCCGCTGGAACGTCTATCCGATGTACGATTTCGCACACGGACAGAGCGACTATTTCGAGGGTGTGACCCACTCCATTTGTACACTCGAATTTGAGGTACACCGTCCGCTCTATGACTATTTCTTGGATCAAATCACAGGAGAGAACTTCGCCGGACTCTCACCTTACGGACCGGACTACCGTCCGAAACAGCGGGAGTTCAACCGTCTGAACATTACCTATACCGTTATGTCCAAACGCAAAATGCTCCAGCTCGTCAAAGAGGGTCTCGTAGCAGGTTGGGACGATCCGCGAATGCCGACCGTCTGTGGTCTCCGCCGGCGCGGATACACACCTTCCGCCATCCGTACGTTCATGGACAAGATCGGTTACACCAAGGTGGAAGGAATGATCGACCAAGGGCTGCTGGAGCACACCATCCGCGAAGACCTCAAAGAGACCGCTCCGCGTGTGTGTGCCATCTTCGATCCCGTCAAACTGGTCATTACTAATTATCCTTCTTCCCTCCCTTGTGGGGAGGGCCAGGGTGGGGTTTGTGAAACCCTGATAGCGGAAAACATCGACGGGCATGAGGAACTCGGTACGCGCGAAATGAAGTTCGGAAAGGAACTCTGGATAGAACGCGGCGATTTCCTGGAGGAAGCGGACAATAAGTTCTATCGCCTCTCTCCCGGCGGACGCGAAGTGCGACTTAAAGCTTCTTATATCATCCAGGCTACCGGCTGCGAGAAGGACGAAAACGGCAATATTACCACCGTTTATGCGACTTATGATCCCAACTCCAAATCGGGAACAGAAGGAGGCAACCGTAAGACCAAAGCAACCATCAACTGGGTGGAGTGCAACTCCTGCATCGATGCCGAGGTACGTCTCTACGACCGTCTCTTCGCGGTAGAGAACCCCTCTGCTGAAGAAGGAGACTTCCGTGACCTCCTCAACCCTGATAGTCTCAAGGTCGTTACCGCCAAAGTGGAAGGTTCCCTCCGCAGCGAGATGCACGAACCGGTACTCAAAGACGGAATAGAGCAGGAAAACCACTACCAGCTCTTGAAACAAGGTTACTTCGTCGTGGATCCGGACACTACAGCAGAGAAGCTGGTACTCAACCGCACCTGCTCGCTCAAGGATAATTACCTAAAATAACTAGTAAACTAGAAGACTAGCCCTCTGTCCTTATGCGCACCCGCATAAACCAAAATAAGGAGCAGATATTCTGCGAATGGCGTCACCGTTGGGTGCGACTAACACCCGAAGAGTGGGTCAGGCAACAGTTGCTTCACCATCTGGTGGAGCAACTGGACTATCCCGCTTCGCTTATTGCGGTAGAAGTGCCGCTGGAGAAATTGTCAATTGTCAATTCTCAATTCTCAATTAAGCAGCGGTGTGACGCAGTCGTCTATGCTAAGACTTCCCTCCCTTGTGGGGAGGGCAAGGGTGGGGTTGTTCCTCTCATGCTCATCGAATGTAAGGCAGAGACGGTGCCCCTTACCCAAAAAACGCTTGACCAAGCATTAACATATAATAGAAAACTTAACGTGCCTCACCTATTGTTATACAATGGAATACAGGCAATTTATGTGAATGGAAACGATCATCAATCTTCAGGATGCCCTCGATACGCCGACCTTCTACGGGGTCAATAATTCGAACATCCTCTGTCTCAAAAACCAACACCCCGATGTACGCATCGTTGCACGGGGATACCAAGTCAAAGTAACCGGTTCGGAAACCGCGATTGCTCATTTTCAGCACTCTCTCGCTCTCTGCGAGCAGTTCTGTATCCGCAATAACCGCCTCTCGGAACAAGACATCCTCCTGCTCCTCCACGGCGATAAACCACAGGAGCGGGCTACCGATAACTTGATCCTCCACGGTGTCAACGGAAAGTCCATCTATGCCCGCTCTCTCAACCAGCAGGCACTTGTCAATGCGTACGAAGAGAACGATCTTCTCTTCGCCGTTGGACCTGCCGGATCCGGTAAGACTTATACGGCAATCGCACTTGCCGTAAGGGCACTCAAAAACAAAGAAGTACGACGAATCATTCTGTCCCGACCTGCCGTCGAAGCCGGAGAAAAACTCGGTTTCCTTCCGGGAGACATGAAGGAGAAAATAGACCCGTACCTGCAGCCTCTCTATGACGCCCTCCAGGATATGATCCCCGGAGCGAAACTGACCGAATACATGGAGAAAGGGACGATCCAGATTGCGCCCCTCGCTTTTATGCGCGGACGCACGCTCTCCGACGCCGTCGTCATTCTCGATGAAGCCCAGAATACTACGGCGCTCCAACTCAAAATGTTCCTTACCCGCCTTGGAATGGGCGGCAAAATGATCGTCACAGGCGACATGACCCAGATAGACCTGCCGCCTACCCAGAAATCAGGACTCCGCGACGCTCTGGAACGGTTCCAAGGCATCAAAGGAATCAAAATCATTACCTTCAACGAAAAAGACATCGTCCGCCATCCGCTGGTGAAACGGATCGTAGCGGCGTACGAGTCTAAAGACTGAACAGGTACTCCCAAGCCTCCTCGGCTTCCGCCTCTGTGATCACTTGGTTTATCACCGGTTCACCTATACCGCGAATGAGCGTGCAGTTGATCTCTCCTGCATGCTCGTTCTTTTTGTCCTGCTTCATCAATTCAATCAACTTGCCTCGGTCGGAACATTTGCACTCCGGCTTGCCGTAATAATGAATGACCATCTGCGTCAACTGCTGCAGCGGTTCTCTCGGGCAACCGAGTTTGACGACGCTCAGATACAACTCCGCTATCATGCCATAGAGCACAGCATAGCCATGAGGAATCCTCTCCTTTTTTCCCCCCTCCAGGGGGGGACCAAGGGGGGCTTCCTCCAATGCGTGCCCGAACGTGTGCCCGAAATTCAAAACCTTCCGCAGTCCTTCCTCTTTCGGGTCTGCTGCTACTATCCGCTCCTTCGCTTCCACACATGCCTTGATCAGCGGTGTCAGGCTCTCTATTGGCATGGTGTCCAAGTCATAACGCATCAACGCCTCCCATAGTGAAGCATTCTCCTCCCTTGAGGGGAGGGCGGGTGGGGTTACTAGTCCCGTTTTCAGCATCTCTCCGAATCCGCTCAGCATCTCCTTCGCCGGCAGGGTCTCCAGCCACCCGGACCATATAATGGTCTCCACCGGCGGATAGAACGCACCGATCATATTCTTCATCCCCTTGTAATTGATCCCGGTCTTGCCTCCCGTGCTTGCGTCCACCATCGCCAGCAAAGTAGTCGGAACCGCCACCCAGTCGATCCCGCGTCTGTAGGTAGCTGCGGCAAAACCCGCTACGTCGGTCAATACACCTCCTCCGACGGCGACCAGCAGACCGCGGCGTGTAATGCCTTTCTCCAGCAACAAATCCCAAATCCGCTCTACCGTTTGGAGCGATTTGTCGTCCTCTGAAATGGATTCATACCACGGAACAACCACGGAGCTACCACGAGAAAACAACGAAAAACTACGCACGTGCTCGTCCATGATCCATACGACCTGATCCGGATCATAATGACTCAAAATTGGCGATAATGCGCTCTGTATATCTTTGCAAAACATTTTTTTCTCTATTTTCGCTGCAAAGTTACAACATTTTTTGCGTATGTCAAAATTATTTTGTAATTTTGCGCAAATTTTGTGTACTATGCGAAAAATTCTAATTATATCCCTCCTCGCCTGTATGGCTCTTACTGCTTTTGCCGAGGATGTAGTCTATCTCACTACGGAGCAATTCCTCCAACGCGTCTGCGACTACCGGGCAAGCAAGGGTGGCTGGGTCTATAAAGGCGATAAACCCTGCGTCATTGATTTCTATACGACTCGGTGCGGACCGTGCAAACGCCTTGCGCCGATCATGGAGGAACTCAGCCAGACCTATTGTGACCAAGTGTATTTCTACAAGGTCGACACCGAGCGTGAGCGCGAGCTTGCATATATATTCAACATCCAGTCCATTCCGCAGGTCCTCTATATCCCTGTAGAAGGCAAACCCGCTTTGCTCAAAGGGCTCATGCCGAAAGAGAACATCGTCCAAATAATAGACGAGTTTCTCCTTAAACAGGACGCTGCGAAAACGGACACTAAAACGGACGCTAAAACTGACACTAAAACAAACAACTAGCAGCTATGCAGGTTGAATTGATCCTTCTTATCCTCTCTCTCCTGTTCTTTGTCTCTATTTTTGCAGACAAGATCGGATATAAATACGGTGTACCGGCGCTCCTTCTGTTCCTGGCGGTCGGTATGCTCTTTGGCTCCCATACCATGACGTCTCTCTTCGGTATGGAGGGAGTAACGATTGATATTGGTAGCGCGCAGGCGCTCTCCACGGTCGCTATGTGTATTATCCTCTTCACAGGAGGAATGGAGACCAAGCTGTCGGACATCAAATCCGTCCTTGCGCCCGGCGTCACGCTGGCGACCCTTGGGGTCTTCCTGACCTGCGTTATTACCGGCGTCATCATTTATTTCCTTTACGGCTGGCTCTCTGCCCTCTCGTCTATGTCGATTTGGCTGGCGCTACTCATGGCGGCAACGATGTCTTCTACCGACTCGGCGTCCGTCTTCTCGCTCCTTCGTACCAACGGAATAGGACTCAAACATAACCTCAGACCTCTCTTGGAACTCGAATCCGGAGCGAACGACCCCATGGCGTATGTCTTGACAACTACCCTGATCTCGGTCGTCGTCTCCGTCCATACGATCAAAGGGCTGGCTGCGCCGGTGACAGCACTGCCCATTATCCAGACGATCGTCATCCAGCTCGTTATGGGTACGGTCCTCGGCTTCGTCCTCGGAGAAGGGCTGGTCGCACTCATGAGAAGGGTCAAACTGGGCAACGAATCCCTCTATCCGATCATGATCCTGACCGCATGTATCTTTATCTTTGCAATCACGTATTACCTGCAGGGCAATACGTACCTCGCGGTCTATGTCGGCGGACTCATTATCGGGAATAATAAGTTCACCCGCAAACGCCAGACGCGCTCTTTCTTCAACGGACTGACTTGGCTCTCCCAGCTTGTTATGTTCCTTATGCTCGGTCTAATGGTTAACCCGACCGACTTGCTGGACTACCATGTCTGGCTGCCGGGGTTGTTGATCTCGATAGCAATGATCTTTATTGCACGCCCCCTCTCGGTGTGGATCTGTATGCTTCCTTTCCGCCAATACCGCCAGCGCGATAAGTTGCTGCTCTCTTGGGTTGGACTGAAGGGCGCTGTGCCGATCATTTTTGCTATCATGTGCAAGGCGCAGAATGTGCCTTTTGCCGACTCGATCTTCAATGTAGTATTCCTCTGTACGATCCTTTCTCTCTTGGTTCAAGGTACTACCTTGACGTGGATAGCGCGCAGACTGAAACTCGACCTGCCGCAAACAGAAACGCGCACCTTGGAGCATTTCGACATGGATCTGCCGGACGAGATCCAGTCCTCCGCACGGGAGGTGGAGGTAACTCCGAAGATGTTGGAACCCGGGGCAACGCTCCGGGAAATGAAAATACCTCCGCATACCCTGATCATTATGGTCCGCAGGGGCGAAGACTTCTTCGTTCCCACCGGAACTTCCGTCCTGCAGGTCGGAGACCAACTCCTCGCTATCAGCGATCAGGATGCCGAAGCTACGTACCAGCACATGATCTCCGATGCGGAGGAAGAAGCGCTCTGGCGTGCCGAAGTGCGCCAGCGTGCGCATAAACGCTGGCTCCGCCTCACCCGATGGATGCATAAAAAATAAATCACCAATTACCAATTATATGAAGACTACCGTTTTCCTCACCGGAGCAACAGGCACGATGGGTTTCGCCGGAATGACCGAGATACTCCGTTACCCCGACCGTTACGACCTCCGTATCCTTGCCCGACCCAGCAAGAAAAATAAAGAACTGCTCGCGCCTCTCTCCTCTTGTAACCCCCAACTGTCCATCGTCTGGGGCGATCTCACGAACTACGACGATGTCCTTCGCGGTGTCACGGGAGCAGATATAGTGCTGCATGTCGGCGGCATGGTCTCGCCCCAAGCGGACTACCGACCCAAAGCAACTTTCCGCACGAATATAACTGCGGCGCAGAATATTACCAAGGCTGTACTGGCGCAACCCGAGGACAAGCAACCCAAAGTGGTTTATATCGGTTCGGTAGCGCAGATGGGAGACCGCCGTGAACCTCTTCATTGGGGCAGGGCAGGAGACCCGATCTGCGTCTCTGCTTATGACCATTATGGTGTTACCAAAGCCCTTGCAGAACGGATCATTACCGATTCGGGCATCAAGACCTGGGTCTCTCTGCGCCAGTCCGGTATTCTCTATCCGGCGATCCTGAAGAACTACGACCCGATTATGTTCCATGTCCCGATCCGTGGTGTGCTGGAGTGGGCTACTGTCGAGGACAGCGGACGGCTGCTGGAGCGCGTCTGCCGGCCCGAAGTGCCGGCGGAGTTCTGGAACCGTTATTATAACATCGGCTCCGGTGACCAATACCGGCTCTCGAACTATGAGTTCGAAGTGCTGCTCCTCGACGCCATCGGATGTCCGGCGCCGGAGAAGATCTTCAACGCCAATTGGTTTACCACCCGCAATTTCCACGGTATGTGGTATATTGACGGCGACGTGCTGGAGTCTTATCTTCACTTCCGTGCGAACGTGCCCGTCAAGGAGTATTTCGCCCAGATGGCAAAAGCACCTTCGCTGCCGGCGGGAATCAAGTTCGCCGCCAAGACCCATATTGCCAAACTCTTCCCTCATTGCGTCAAAGCCGCCATGTGGTTTATGGCGAACAGCCAAGAGCACGGCACCCAATGGTGGATCAAACAAAGTACAAAGGGACAAAGTACAAAGGACAAAGAGCGTGCCCTCCAGCGTGTATCGGCTTATTACGGCTCGCTTGATGCTTACAGGGCTATACCCGACTGGGAGCATTTTGACCTCTCGCACCCTTCTACGACGCCCGTACTGCTCGATCACGGCTACGACGAGTCCAAGGATGTGGACGCCCTCACCGATGCGGAGCTGCAGAAAGCGGCAGCTTTCCGCGGCGGTAAGTACCTCGGCAATGACACCTGGGAAGATGCGCACGGACGTTCGTTCCACGCCTCGCGTCGCCTGGTCCTCCTCGGCGGTCATTGGTCGCCGTACGACATGCCGCTCCCGTACTCCGGGAATACCCTTTCGCCTTTCTCCTTTCATCTTTCACCTTCCCCTTGGCATTGGGACGAAGTGGCAAAGGAGAACCCCTTCTTCGCGCAACTATGGGCACCGCTGCATGACCCCTCGGAGAACAACATCTACGGTCCTGAGATCTTCGACGGCTGGGAGAAATAAATGGTCAAATGTCAAATGTCAAATTGTAGATGTTCTTCGATGAATTAGCACTTTCTGACGAAGTCCTGGACGCCCTGTGGGACATGCATTTCGATACATGCACGCCCGTCCAGGAGCAGACGATACCTGTGATCTTGGATCGGCGGGATGTCATCTCTTGTGCCCAGACCGGCACAGGAAAGACGGCGGCGTATATCCTGCCGCTGTTGACCAACCTCGCCTTCGACGACCACGACCCCGACAAACTCAATGCCATCATTATGGCGCCGACGCGCGAGCTCGCGCAGCAGATAGACCAGCAGATGGAGGGATTCGGTTTCTACGTTCCCTTCTCCTCCGTCGCTATCTACGGCGGACGGGATAACGGCGCGTGGGGAAACCAGGTCAACGGCTTGCAACGAGGAGCGGACATCGTCATTGCTACGCCCGGACGGCTGCTGAGCCAGATGAACATATACGATATCGACTTCTCCGGCGTCAAGTATTTTATCCTCGATGAAGCCGACCGGATGCTGGACATGGGTTTCTATGACGACATCATGACGATCGTCCGCCGGCTGCCTGCAGACCGCCAGACCATTATGTTCTCCGCTACCATGCCGGAGAATATCCGCCGCATGGCGCGCGCTATCATGCGCGATCCGGTGGAGATCAAGATTGCCGTCTCGCGACCGCCGGAGACGATCACCCAGCGACATCTCTTCCTGGAGGAGACCGACAAAGTCGAAGCCGTCCTCTCCACTCTACACAATCATCATTCAACCTTAAAAAAGGTCATCCTTTTTGCGGGCAAGAAACAGCGCGTGAAGGAACTCACGCGCACGCTGCGCGCGCTCCATATTGACGCGCGCGCAATGCATTCCGATCTGGAGCAGAATGAGCGGGATCAAGTTATGCTCGATTTCAGGAATGGCAAAGTGGCGGTGTTGGTTGCGACCGATGTCGTTGCGCGGGGCATTGACGTCAACGATGTGCCGCTCGTCATCAATTATGACGTGCCGCATGACCCGGAAGACTATGTCCATCGAATCGGACGGACTGCCAGAGCTGAAAACAGCGGAGAAGCCCTGACGCTGGTCTCCGCCGCTGATAGACATTATTGGTCGAAAATCGAATCGTTTCTCAAAGGTGCCGGATCCGCCACTCGTTCGGGTAAAGGTTGTTCAGCCGGTTCCCGACATTCTTCGCGAAACCGAGGGGGACACCCTCGTAAGTCAGGAGGACGAGCCCCAAAGGGACGTCGCTCAGGCTCAAAGCCTCGCAACGGAGGTAACTCAAAGCCTGCTCGCGGCTCAAACTGATATTCGGGAACGCCTCTTTCCGCAACTCTTTCGCCATACTCAGACTATGCTGCGGCGCAATCCCCTTGCCGCGCTCTTCGCCGATGCCGAACCCCGTCGAGATACAGGTCATTCGGGTGCCTAACCAATCGATGATCTCTTTCCATTTCAACGGATAGGCGGTGGCAAAACGGTCCGAATAGCGGATTGCCCACTCGTCCGGGTGCTGCAACCAGCTCCGCATAGCGGCCATGTATTCGGGATGAGCCATAGACGTGTCGCGCTTCGGAGCCTTGATCTTGGCGGGATTCAATGACTCGCGCTCGCTCTTGCGGATGGCGCACAGGTAGAAACCCTCGCCTTTCGTCTTATGCGGGTAGAAATGGTAGCCTGCGCGACCTTCGGTGATACCCCATTCCGGCTCGTAATCCACCTCCAGCACTTCGCCGCCCAAGATGTCGCATAGCCATTCCACGTTCTTCTCGTTCTCTTCTTCGTTGAACGTGCAGGTGCTATAGACCAGTATCCCGCCGGGTTTCAACGCGTCCCAAACGTCCATCAGAATAGACCGTTGCCGCTCTGCGCACAGCATCACAGCCTTCGGACTCCATTCCTCGCGCGCCTGCAGATCCTTGCGGAACATACCTTCTCCCGAACACGGCGCATCCACTACCACGCAGTCGAACAAATGCTTGCACCGCTCGCCGAACTCCTCCGCGGTGTTATGGGTGACGACGGTGTTGCCGTTGCCCCATTTCTGGATATTCTCCGACAAGATGAACACGCGCTGTCGAACGACCTCGTTGCTCACTAATAGTCCGTCGCGACCGAGGTATTCGCTGATCAGCGTACTCTTGCCGCCCGGAGCGGCGCACAGGTCCAATACAAGGGACGAAGTGTCGAGGTATTGCTCGAGCACCTGCTGTAGGAACATCGAACTGGCTTCCTGCACGTAGTAGCAGCCGGCGTGAAAGAGTGGATCCAAGGTGAACTGCGGACGGACGCTGAGATAATAGCCGTCTATATGCCACGGCACCTCCTCCGTGTCGCCCTCAAACGTCAGCACGTCCAGCTTGCTGTTCAGACGGATAGAGGTTACAGGCTCCGTCTCCAGCGCCCGGATCAGCAGCTCCGCTTCCGGTCCCAACTGCTGGTGCATGCTCTCTATGAAATCTACAGGTAACATAAATCCGCTGCAAAGGTACTGCTTTTTTTGCAAATATGCAAATAAAATCCCACCTACTTTGTTTTTTTCTTATATATCTCTTGCGTAATTCCGAAAAAAGTTATACCTTTGTAGTCCCAATCCAATATTGAATGGTTGAGTTCTCGTATAATGACCGCCAATTGACGGAAGCAGTGATATCGGGCGACCAAAAGGCTTTCGAGCAAATGTTCAGGAGTCTGTATAATCGTCTGAAAGCGTTTGCTATGGCGGTAACCCAGGACGAGAAAAACGGAGGTCACTGGGAAATAATAAAGCAAGGCTAGACATATAAACTTAGTGCTACGCGCATTCAGTTGGCACTATATCAAGGTTCCCCCATGTAAAATTTGTCATTTTCGGTGCTTTTGTCCGAAAATGATAAATTTTTTAATGAAAATGATAAGTGATATATCAGAAAAAAGTTGTAACTTTGCACCGGATTTTGATCGAGTGTCTCAAGGACACGAGAAAAATCATCCATTTGTGGATTTTGATTTAATATCTAAAGATATGAGAAAAACACGACATATCATCTTCCTTCTGACATTGCTTTTGTGCCTGCCTTCATGGGCAGCGGGGGATAGCAGGGAGCAGATAAAGCACTATGAAACCGCTTATCCTGCTGCCACCAACGCAACAAACCGTTTGCGGCTGGCGAATGACTTCTTCGTTTATCTGCATCAGACAGACTACATCGACGAGCCGATAGTCTTCCCTGCCGGCGCGCACATGGACTCGGTGGATGTGAATGTGTATTACTATATCGCCGAATGGCATTACGGCGAGGGCGATTACAGCGAGGCGGTGGACTTTTGCCAACGTGCCGCCGAGCGTTGCACAGACAAGGTGGAAGCGAACGCCAAGGGCGATGTCTATAGCCTTATGGGTGCCATAGACAGAAGGAGCAGGAATACGAGCAAGGAATCCAGACGCTGCAGACGCAATACGCAGAGATCAGCCAGCAGTACCGGAACATCATCATGGATACTCTTCCGGAGGCATCCGCGCTGACGGAGGATGACAAGGTGTCGTAGAACAACTGAAGCAGGCGATGGAAGAGATGATGAAGAAAGGTACAGTGGACGCGGAATCTATCGCGCAGCATATGCATATCACCCCACGGACGCTGCAACGACGGATGACCAAGACCTTCGCCGTCACGCCGCAGGCTTATCTCACGCAGGTACGTATGCAGAAAGCGAAATACCTGCTGCTCAACTACCGGGATATAACGATTGCCGAGGTGGCGGAGCAGTGCGGTTATACCCAACTGCCTAATTTTACTCGTGCTTTCACGCGCTATTTCGGCATGAAACCGAGTGAGATGCGTCTGCAACGCATTGACAACCAGCAATTTATCACCCCCCCACCGGCGAAGGGCGGCATAACGGACGAACACCCCGAATTCGCAAACCCATAAGCGGTACGCACGAATAGTGTGTGCCGCTTCAGCGTATATACGCACGATCTTTGACATATTGGATTACCGTAAAAAGAAGTATCGAAACTTCTTTCTTTTGTTCAAAAACGAGTTTGGAAACTCTAAAAAATATAAAAAAAACGAGTTTGGAAACTCTTTTTTTGCCATAAAGACTTGCCTATATGAAAAAAAAGCAGTACCTTTGCAGCGATTTTTAATGAACACATGTTATGGAGCCTGTTACAGAAATTGAAGATTTACTGCTTCAGTACCATTTGAGACTGCAAAGTACGCCAACGGATTTTCATCGGTACATTTATGAGTCCATTGACTGGACTGATAAACTGGTGGGAATAAAAGGTCCGAAGGGTGTCGGCAAAACAACCATGATGCTGCAATACATCAAGGAGCATTTCGATAATCCTGATGATGCGATGTATGTATCGTTGGATAATCTATGGTTTCAAAGCCATTCCTTGCAAGACTTTGTCAAGTACTATTACATTCATGGAGGAAGACACCTTTTCATGGATGAGGTGCATCATTACCTGCATTGGCAAACCTTGCTTAAGAATTTCTATGATACCTACCCGGATTTGCAAATCGTTTATACCGGCTCATCCATGCTACGTCTCAAAAGCGGAGAAGGAGACTTGTCCAGACGCTTGTTGGACTATACGATGGCAGGACTGTCATTCCGGGAGTTTCTGGAATACGAAGGAGTGGTTTCGCTGCCGAGCGTATCGTTGGACGAGCTATTAAGCAACCATGTGCAGATAGCGATGGATATAAAAGGCAAAATCCCTTCTATCCAACCCTTGTTTGAGCAGTACCTGCATCATGGCTATTATCCGTTCTACAAGGTAGCTAAGACAGGTTTTGAAAATCGTCTGCAGAAGGTGGTCAACCATGTCTTGGAAGTGGATTATCCGGCTATTGACGAGGTAACTATTTCTACAATCCGCAAAGCCAAAAAGATGTTGATGGTGTTGGCTGAACATGTGCCGCAGATGCCGACGATGAATACTTTGTATGCACAATTGGAGACCGACAGAGTGCAAGGCCTGAAAATGCTTGAAGCCCTTGAAAGAGGTGGATTGCTGGCTCTTCTGACCGACAAGGTGAAAAGTCTCAAGGTACTGTCACGTCCGGAGAAAATCTTCTTGAACAACCCGAACTTGATGTATGCCTTGGGAAGCAAGACCAACATCGGCACCATTCGCGAGACTTTCTTCTTCAACCAAGTCAGTCAGGTGTATGAAGTGCACTATCCGGCAAAGGGAGATTTTTTGGTAGCAGACAAATATCTGTTTGAGGTAGGTGGTAGTAACAAGACCTTTGAGCAAATCAAAGATATTGAAAACAGCTTCTTAGCTGTGGACGAGACAGAAATAGGCAGCCGGAATCGAATCCCACTCTGGCTGTTCGGCTTCCTCTATTAAACATACATATACTACAGTTTTTAAGCGGTAATCTGATATAAAGCGGACTACCGCTTTTTGTATGCCCAAGAATACCTGGAACATCTAGGATAGCGTAAGCGGTCTAGGAAGACTAGAATAACTATCAAAACCAAAATACAATAAACCCGATTTATTGACTTTAAATCCGACAAAATATCTTACAAAAACTTATTTTTCTTCTAAAAGTCTTGCGTAATTCCGAAAAAAGTTATACCTTTGTAGCGATTTTTGATAAAAGAGTCTAAGTACTCACTTTGTAAACATGATTTTGGATCAATTCCTTACATATAACCTCTTAATGACAAGCGCGGCGGCTCATGTATGTATGTATGTATGTATGTGCGCGCTTACGCGAAGAAGAGGAGAATAGAATAACCGGCTTTTGGCGGCAGGTGCGGTATGCACTTGTCGCCTTTACTTTGTAGTGCGACAAACAAAACCATTTTTTACAATAAATATTTAAAAACATTCTAACAATGAGGCAAATCAAATTGTGGGTAGTACGGGCCATCATGACGGATTGTATGGAGCTGCAACTCGGCCAGTGGGGATTGTTAGTGGTAGGTATCATCATCCTGCTGCTCTCCATCGGTTGGGCACGACTCAAACCTCTCTCCAAACTGAAAATGTAATTCATTTAGCATATGAAAAAGATCACGTTTTTATTACTTTTAGCTCTCGTAGCGGTATCGCTGCCGCTACATGTACAGGCCAATGACTATCTGGAGGTGCAGCGTCACTACCAGGTCTATAGCAACGGCCGCAATTCGATTCACTTTAAGATCCCCGTATGGGCGTACGGACGAATCAATGATTATCATTTGGACTCCACCTTCACGACGATCCGTTGGCAAGTCAAAGGACAGTCTGTGGAGCCGTTTATGTACGTGGGCGGTCCTGCGTATGGCGTCAACCGTCAGGACAATGACCGTGGTAATGCGTCCGTTAAGATGTATAAGAAAGCCAATAGTTCTGAGTCCAAAGGCGGCGTGATTGTAGTTACCAACGAGTACAACGGTAATCGTTTGCAGATCGACCGTACCGATGATTATACTATGATCGACCTCAAGCAGGTGGCGGATGACGACTGCAAGCGCGTGACGATCCTGGAGTTCGATTGGTATCCGCCTGTTGAGCTCAATAATAAGAAATTCACGATCTCTATTCAAACCGATATTCGTACCAAGAGTGCCTCAAGTGCGGACTACAATCCGCTCTTCACTTTCCCCACCACCTTCACCGGTGGTGATAACACGGCGGCGCCGCAACTCTATACGCCGTATCTGTATATGGTCAATGAGTCGGGCGTTACAGGACGCGGATTGGCGGCTATTCCCTATTATTCGCAGGCGAAACCGATATCCTATACCCATCCGCTTTCCAGTGAAACGGTGCAAATCCAGGAGAACAGCGGTACGATGTATGTACCTACTTCCGACTCGGGCTACTACGCGTTTGATGCCGCCTTCAAGGTCTATCGCAACGAGGAAACAGAAGACATAGAGACCATTCGTTCGAATGCCGTACATGTTCCGGCATACCACCGTATCTATGATTTTCAGGCAACGGCGCAGCAGGATGAATACGGCAGCTATACCGGTGCGAATATTGTGACCTGGCATACGAAATACCCGCAAGCCAAGGATTTGATTCAGGGTGACTATTTCGAGATCCAGCGTGCCTTCCAAAGCGATTTCTCCGATGCGCAAACCGTTCAACTGATGTCGATGAAAACCACCGACAGTCTCTATCAGTTCGTGGACGATAACCGCATCGCGTGGAACGGCACAGAGCTGCGAACCGATACGATAGATACCCAGCTATATGCTACCTTAGAAGACTATACGGTGTACAATGCAGAGAATAAACCCGTGGCATCGGTTGATCTGAAGCTGACGGCCTTGAAACTGAAGAAACCGTCCGCTCCGGTGTACTATCGTGTACGTCGTACCTCGTCTGCTATCTGGGAGTGGGACCATGATTTCGCTAAGTCCTACGAGCTCTACAAAACGACCTATCTCGCGCCTCTCAAACAAACGCAGCCGAACTATACCATTGACCCCGACTTTGCGAAAAACAAAAAGCTGCATTTTTCCATTGCTATCGACAATATGCAAATTGGTCCGCGTCCCCTCTCGCTGGATGAATGCGAACTGACCTACGAGAATGCGCACAACTATGTCGATGACGGCTCTCGCAACTATATCCTCGAATATAATGACAAGGTGATAGATGAGGATGGTAATCTTGTACCACACGGGTGCCAGGTATATATCTACCTCAAGTATCCGGATGGTCAGGAGCCGTACGGTCCGTATCCGGGTAAGCCGGCATCACCCGGCAAAACCAAACACCGCGTTCCTTGCCGTGGTGAAGTGAAATATCTCATCGCGACCAACGATGCAGTTTTTCCCACAAGGTTCTATAATTGTTACTCTACTGCCACGACCTACTTCAGCCCGTACGATAACCGCGACAACTATGATAAAATAGAGTTCACTTACTTTCCGACCGACCCTTATTATGGGCAGCACGTGAGGATAACGAATAAATGGAAAACGATTTCTCCGGAGCTCTCTCCGGCGCAGGATAGTCTTATTGCCGCTAAAGCCTCGGAGATCAAGGAACTTCTGTATCCTAAATTGAGTGCGCTCAACGGCGACTACGGCCGCTGTACCTGGGATCGCACCGCGCGTCTTATCCTGCGCCGCAATATGCAGGAGACCGGTCAGAGCGTGGATATCATCGTGCCACAAGACAGCATCGTCCGCATGGAGGACGGTAGCTGGATGGCGCATATATCCGATGTGGCTGATGCTCCTTGTACCCATTATAGTTACCAAGTACTAATCGACCCGACCAATGCCACCCTCCGTCTCCCGGATTCTATCTATCTGCGGCCGGTAGCCATCAGCGGTACGAAGTTCTACGTCTCGGAAGCGGCAAGAGTGACGTCCTTCATGGCTTCGCAGGGCGACGCCCGCGATAAACTCAAGTCCGGTGTACAACTTCAATGGACCGTCAACTCGACGGCAGTCGATTCGTTTGTGGTCAAGCGTGTGATCAAAGGCTCCACCGAGGCTCCCGAGATCATCTATCGGGGAGAGGATAACTATTTCTTCGACGAGACCGCCGTGCCCGATCAGCACTACGAGTATACCGTCACGGCGTACTATACCTGTAATGGCAATGCTTCGACGAATTACAAGACCGCCGAAGGCTGGCGTTCGCCCTACGGACAGATATCCGGTATGATCCAAATGCCGGATAATACCGGCATGGCAGGCGTACAGGTCATTCTCTCCTCGAATGGGCAGACCTTGGCGACCCTCACAACGGATGCCACCGGTGCTTATCTGTTTGACAGTCTGAGTTATGATCTCACAACGGGTACGATCTATACCGTCACACCTACCTCGCAGTACGGTACCTTCAGTTATAGCAACACCTCCTCCGGCGTGGCTACCGTGGCGCTGGATGCGAGTCATCCCGTCGCGTCGGCAATCCATTTCGTCAATACCAGCTCCGTTCGGCTCACCGGTCGTGTGCTCTACGACCTCTCGACCATCCCGGTAACTGATGCCTATTTCATTCTCAACGGCGATACCATCCGCCGAGGCGATATCATCTATCGCACCGGCACGGACGGTAATTTCGAACTGGTTGTTCCCAAATCCATGCCTTGCCGCCTGCAAGTAGCCAAACCCGGACATACGTTCAAGAACGACGGCTGGCTCTTCGTCACAGGCACGGACACGACCTTCTCGCTCGTCAAGGCGCTCGACGGCGTGCGTTTCTACGACACCACCAAAGTGCGTCTTGTAGGACGAGTAGCCGGAGGTAATGACCAGAAAGACCTCAAGCACGGCTTCGGGTTGGGAAAGAACAACTTGGGTGATGACCTTCAACTGGTGCTCATGCTCGAAGGCGATAACACCGCCCATATCGTCCATGATCCGGACGACCTGACGCATGATACGCTGCAGCAATCCCTCCAAGGTACGGATATCCTCTTCGAGCAGAAACGTATCATCATCCGTCCGGATGTCGCGACGGGTGAATATGCGGCAGACCTCTTCCCCGTCAAGTACAAAGTGGTGCAGGCTACTGCCAACGGCTATGCCACTCTCTTCCCCACAGGTACGGGCAGCGAGACATTCGATCTGACCAATGCGCCGCTGAATCATATCTACGATACCTACAACGACAGCACGATTACCTATAACGCCGTTTACGACCGCATCTACCGTGCGCCTGTCCAGATCAAGATGACCCAACTCCTCTATGGTATGGAGAAAGCCGGATATGGAGAGCAAACGGGCGAATATACCGACATGGATGGTAAGACATACGACCTGTCGTTCTATACCGAGCAGAACGGCGAAGCCATATATACCTTGGGTTATCCTGTCTTTTTATACAACCGTCAGTACCAGTTCATGGTATCGGCTTATGAGGAATACTGCTATAATAACAACAAACAGACCGGTATTATCGACCGCGTGCCTGTCCGCAGCGGTTCAGTTACCATCCGCAATGGTCTCCATTCGGCTACCGAGAGTCGTTCCTACGAACTCGACAATGAGGGCAAGAACACGTCTGTTCTGCTCAAGAGTGACAATATCGACTTCACTAACTCCGGTGTGGCTGCTTTGCGCAGCGTCAGCGCTGCCCTCAAGACCGAAGGCAACACTGTCGAGACCGACCTCTTCCAAGCCTTCGTCAGCGGAGATGTGGTACGCAACAAGACCCTTCGCTCTTCGTCAGCGGATATAGTACTGCTCGATATCGTTCGTGACCCGGGTGGAATGGGCAGTAGCTCATGGCTCGAGCAGGGTAGTACCTATAAGTTCGGCTATAGTTCTCGTACCCATTGGGAAGGAGGTGCGGAGATTGGTCTCAAATGGGGTGATGGTATCACCCAGAGTGTCGGTGTCGTATCGGCCCCGGCAGGCACTGGTACGTATGCCGGATCGGATTTTGAGACCAATCGTGCTATCACCCTCTCTATCCCCTTCACTTGGGAATGGGATTGGACGAACAAGTACAGCTATGAGTTTACCACCTCTTCGCGTATAGCGACGAGTTCCTCCTATTCAGGAGTAGGCGCTAACGCAGATGTGTACCTTGGTGCGACACGTAGTATCGTTACCGGTCTGGCGAAATCTGTTTCCGTCATCTCTGATAGTCTCTGGCAGGCACGTCAGACCGCTTATCAAGGTGGAGCCATCAAGCTCCTGGCGCAAGGTACAGATGCCGACGGACACAAGTTCTACCTCGTCACCGGAGAGAAATCCGTCATCGGTTCAATAATCGACAATACCTTCATCTACTCGCAGAAATACATCCTTGAATCGATCATTCCGACGCTCGCGATGCAACGTCTGAACTTGCTGGAGAACTTCCCCGATCGGGAAACGGCACAGACCGTTGCCAACCAACGCGGTGTTCCTGTCTATTGGTACAAGGGGCTGCAGGAGAAGATTGTTGCTTCCGATACGCTCAAGACCACGGACTACGAGATGATTGCACCCAAGATCTCCGAGCAACCCTTCCCCGATGAGGTGGCGACAATCAACAAACGTGTCATGCAATGGATCACCATCATCTCCAACAACGAGAAGGAGAAAATCATGGCGCGTATGTCGGGACAAAGACTCGGCACGTACTCCGTCAGCGGCAGTAATACCTACACCCGCAATGACAACTATGCTTACGGCGCTTCTTACACCGTCATGCCGCAGGAAGGATTGTGGTTGTACAATTTGTCACAGACCGGAACAGCTGTGGCAGAGCGCCTAACACTCGCTAATCTGAAAAATATGAAAAGTTTCTGGGAAAGTTCAGGTAAGGCTATCGGTGAATCGGTAAGCGAGATCATTGCTGATAACTTCACCAATTACGCAACGGATTTGTTTAGCGATAATATGACCTACAAACCGGAAGAACTGGAGGGAAAAACCTCTACCGCAAAATGGAAGATTGTCTTTGAACCGGTGCTGTCCTATACCAACGACGAGTATCGCTCCACCGAAGCAGTAGTCAGCCGCAAAGTGGGCTTTACCCTCTCGCCTGACCCGCACGGAGACATCTCCGTTTCCGTCTTCCGCGCCAATCTGGACAGCGTCTTCTACAAAGGTTCGGCAGTATCTCGTGAGGAAACCCAAATGGAGAATGATTCCTTGTGCTACGGCAGTTATGTCTTCTACACCGAAGGCGGTAGTTCCTACTGTCCGCATGAGGGCGAAGAGCGTACCAAGTTCTACAATGCCGGTACCTCCATTATCGGCAATGGTACGCTTTATGCAGCCAAACCGGAGATGGCAATCAACACCTACGAGCAGACCAATGTAGCATCCGACAAACCCGCTATCTTCCGCCTCACGCTGATGAACAATGCGGACATGCAGACTCCTTTCCAGACCGGCGAATACATGCATCTCTCGCTCGCGGGCGGCAATCCCGATGGTGCGAAAGTATTCATCGACGGCGTGCCTATCGCAGCAGGCTATCCGCTCTATCTCGTGGCCGGCAAACCCGTTGTCAAGACCATGGAGGTCTATCGCGGACAAGCCGATGACTACAACGATATGGAGCTCCAACTCAGCCTCGATGCATGTGAGAAGATATATAGTTCGCTCAAGTTCTCCGTGCATTATCTGCCGCAGTCCTCGCCCGTCGAGATCGCTTATCCACGAGACAAATGGGTGATGAACACCCTCTCGGCGCGTGACTCGCTCGGCTACTACCTGCCCATTACCATCGACGGATTCGATATCCACCATAAGAACTTCGACCATATCGAATTCCAATACAAGCTCTCCACGGAGAACAACGACGCATGGGTAACCCAGTGCTCCTTCTTCGCCGACGACAGCCTCTATAACCAGGCTACGGGTAACAAAGCCATGATCGAGAACGGACGTATCACTCCCTTCCGCTTCTACGGAGAGCGTGATCCGAAAGAACTCAACTACGACCTGCGTGCCGTTTCCTTCTGCCGCTACGGCTCGGGCTTCGTCACCAAGGAATCACCCGTCATCAGCGGTATCAAAGATACCCGTCCGCCTGTCCTGTTCGGCAAACCGCTGCCCGCTAACGGTATCCTCAAACTCGACGGGGATATCAAGCTGCGCTTCAGTGAACCGATTGCCGGTAACTGGCTCGACGAGGATAACAACTTCCAGGTGCTCGGTGTGACCAATGCCACCGGTATCACGCAGACCACCTCGCTCTATTTCGACGGCCAGGCCGACCACTACGCCGCCAGCCAGGCTTCGCGTGAGTTGGCCATCACCGATCTTACCATCGACATGCTCATCAAACCCGCCGAGAAAGGACGCGAGATGATCCTCTTTGCCCATGGTAATGAGGAATACTCCTTCACCTTCAGCCTCACGGCGGACAACTGTCTCAAACTCTCTACCGAGTCCGACGGAAGCCATAAGGAGTACCTCTCCAAGCCAATGGACGAATTGTCGTCCACCGACTTCACGCGTGTCATCATGTCCTATGAGCTGTTCGAGAACACCATCCGTTTCTATGCCGGAACGAAGGATATCACCGATAATGACTTCATCGGATGGGTGCTGCAGAACGAAGCAGCTCCGTTGCGTTTCGGTTGCGGCCTAAACGGCGAAAACCCCTTCCATGGCAACATGATGGAGGTGCGCATATGGACCAAGGCACTCAGCCCCGCCGAGATAGCTAACACCCACCTGCGTCGCCTCACCGGCTATGAGCACGGACTGCTGGCATACTATCCGCTCTCGGAGAGCAAGGGTAACACGATGGACGATCTCGCCTCCGGTGCTACACTTACAGCCAAGGGGCTCTCGTGGACCAATCCGCAAGGTATATCCCTCGCTACCAACGGTAACAAGGTGCGCCTGCAGCCGACGCTTTTCTCGCGCACTGAAGCTGAGGACTACACCTTCATGTGCTGGTTCCGTAGCGATAATGCCAAGCAGGATAACATTTCGCTCTTCGGTACCGCTATGGGCGACTCCGTCACCATGCAGCTCGCGTTCAGCGACGGGGCTATCCGCTTTACGGCAGGCGATGTGGATCAGTTCGCTTCTGCGGATCTGACTGACGGCAACTGGCATCACTGCGTGCTCGTCATCAGTAAGACTTACAACAGCGGTACGCTCTATATCGACAACCGACTCATCCTTATGTTCCCCACCATCGGTATCGGTGCACTTGCCGGTACGTCCGTTTGGATGGCAGACGGACTGGAGGGTAACATCGACGATGTATGTCTCTTCGAGCAGGCGCTGCCCGCGGAACTCATCGCCGAGTTCGGCAAGCAAACTCCTAACGGCGAGGAGATGGGTCTGATCAACCTCCTTACCTTCTCGCGCGTTAAACGCAATTCTTCCGGCGTTATGGAGCAAGTCTTCAGCACCGATAACCAGCGCGTCTTCCGCGACGCTAACGGCAAGGTGGTAGAGAAAGTACAACCGCTGCTCGTGGACGATCTCGCTTCGCAAGCCGACAAGAGCAACTATGCGCCTGTCCGAGACCGAGGACTGCTCACCAACCTGCCGTTCAACTGGACCTATCAGGAATCCGAACTGCTCATCAATATCAAGGCGCAGCCGCGCGAGATCAACAAACGCACGATGTACCTCACCGTACGTGACGTCGAAGACCTCAACGGCAACCGCTTGCCGTCGCCTGTCATGCAGACCGTCTATGCTAACCTCAACAGCATTGTATGGGGCGGGCGCTCATTGCAGATCGTGACCGACTATGAACAGTCTTCCGTAGCGCGTAACACGACCACTATAATGAACCAAACCGGTATGACGCGTCAATATACGATTGACCACCTGCCTACTTGGCTCTCTGTCTCGCCCGCACAAGGTACACTCGAAGCAGAGGATGAGAAGACGGTTACTTTCACCGTCAAGGAAGTTCTCAAACCCGGTCTGCATAACCACATCGTCTATCTGACAGACGATCAGGGACTGTCTGAACCACTCCTCATAGAGGTAGAAGTAACGACCGAATGCCCGTACAACGAACCCGAAACAGGCAAGTATCCGTACAACATGTCGCTCTGCGGACAAGTGAAGATAGGGAATGTCTATGACTCCGATCCGAACGACAAGGTCTTGGCGATATGCAACAACGAGTGCGTCGGCATGGCGAACGTTGCCTTCGATAACCAGACGAACAAGTCTGCCGTATTCCTTACCGTCTACGGCTCCGAGGCAATGAGCGGTAAGACTGTACGATTCCAGTTATGGCAAGCATCCACAGGTAAGGTCTATGAACTCTCCGCGGATCGCAACGTCCTCTTCGCCCACGGACAAGTATATGGCTGCGGTGATGCCACACCGCTCTATCTCACCACCACCGGCACCGAGACGATGTCAATTCCGCTGAAAGCAGGCTGGTCGTGGATATCCGTCAACCTTGACTTGACCCAAACGCAGGGCGTGCTAAGCAAGTGCATAAACAGCTCCGATCCATGGACGAAAGGTGACATCATCAAGGATCCCGCTTCACAGCTGTTCTCTACCTATTCGCAGATACGAGACCGCTTCGAAGGAGATATTGACCATCTGCATCACTCGCTGATATATATGGTTTATGCTAAGAATGGCAACATGATGCGCATAGCCGGTGATCAATTGGCGCCGGACTCAATGCATATCACGCTCCGTGGCGACGGTAGGTGGAATGCCATGCCGTGTCTGCTCAATCAGGCAACAACGGTCATGGAAGCACTGTCTGACTACTATGACAAAGCTACGCCGGGAGACTTACTGAAGAGTCATGACCGCTTCGCGTATTTCTCTGAGGATAAGAAATGGGAAGGTAACCTCACAACCGTCCGTCCGGGCGAAGGATACCTCTTCCGCCGCATGGGAGCAGGCAACGTCACAGTGAACTTCTACGACAAGAGCGCTAAAGCGCCCAAACGCGTCGTTTCGGCGGAGGCTACAAACAACGGCTCCGAGTTTACCAACCCAAGCGCCGCCACCAACATGACCATGATAGCGAAAGTACAAAGTGACAATGTACAAAGTACAAAGGATAATGATCAATTACCAATTATCAAGGTCTTCATCGGCGATGAGTTGGTAGGCGTAGCTGAACCTCTCTCCCTTCATGGGGAGCAGGAGGAGGCTCATTACTTCATTACGATCCAGAGCGACAAGTCGGGTGCTCTCCGCTTCGAGACAGAGGATGGCACGCTGCTCACAGCAGAACAACCGATTTCGTATGCCTCGGATGCACATGCCGGTTCGCTCAATGCTCCTGTTATGCTCCGCATGGATGAGCATCGTCCCTACAAGATAATTGAAGACAACCACGTAATAATTATCCGCAACAATGAAAAATATGATGTTACAGGTAAGAAACTTTAATCAACTGCTACTTACTGCCCTGCTCGTTGGGGCAGTAAGTACGGCTTTCGCGAGTGATCCGCCATACGGCGACAACTTGGATTACGCGATGAATAGCACTACGCTTGTTCTGACATCGCCCGACCCCACCCAACCGGCGACGATTTATTCGCAGGCGTTTAAGGACTGTACGAATATCACAGCGGTTATCTTCCCTGATAACCTGACGGAGATTGGTTCCTATGCTTTTGAAGGATGCACGTCACTCAATAATGTGGTTATCCCGCCTACGGTGACTAACATCGGTGCGTATGCATTCTACGCTTGTACGGCGCTTCAACACGTCCTCTGCCGACCGTATTATGCACCGGACCTGGGCACGGATGCTTTTACCCAATGCCACACCAGTCTGCATATCTGTGTCCCTGCGCTCGGTACCTATAGAGACCAGACCAACTGGAACAGCTATAACGAAAATACGGTACTGACAGATTGTCAATTCCTTGACGAGAGCGATGAGCTGAGCAATACGGAGGCGAAAATCAACGATTACCGCAGTACGTCCCTCACCTCTGTCACGCTCTTCCGGACGCTTCGCAAGGCAGGGTGTTTCAATACCCTGACCTTGCCGTTCAATGTATCCGACTTGGCAGCCTCGCCCCTTGGCGGAGACAACGTAGAGGTCTATACCTTCACCGACGCTGCTGTGGAGAATGGAACGCTGGTCTTTGACATCACGAAGGTGAACACCAACCGCCTCGAGGCAGGGGTGCCCTACCTGATCCAATGGAACAATACCGGCGAAGTGATCACGCGTATGGACTTCACGGACATAGACGGTTGGGACGATGACAACACCGCCGAGACCACGAACGGTACAGGAGTAACCTACCACGGTTTTTACGGCAAGACGCACATCGGCGATGCCACCGACGGGGAGCAGCACCTTAACCTCTTCTTAGGCGGCGGTAACGAACTCTTCTGGCCTACGGACGGAGAAGACGAATCGGCGAAGATGTTAGGCTTCCGTGCGTGGTTCCAAATAGCCAATAGCGGTGCTTCGTACTCGCCTGTCCGCCGTGGCATGCCCGCAACGCTACGCATCATCGCTACCCCTACCGGCATAGATTCTCCCTTCCCTTCAGGGGAGGGTCGGGGTGAGGCTGCTACCATAGTCCTGCGCAACGGCCAACTTGTAATCATTCGGAACGGTCAAACGTTCTCGTTAAACGGTCAGAAATTATGAGAAAATATACATCTCCCCGTACAGATGTCATTTCTGTACAACTCACTTCTGCTCTCCTCTCCGTTAGTGGTAAGCAAACCGCTCCTATCAGCGGAGGAGACAAACAAATAAAAGCTTGGTAATATACAGTTGTTAAATCCGATAAATCTGTGAAAAAATGAGGAAATATGTATCTGTTTTAGTACTTTGTACATTGTTCCTTTGCACCTTAGTCGGCTGCAAAGATAAGAACGCTCCTGAGTCGTTCAATGGCAACGTGGCTCGTCCTGCATGGACCACATCTTCAAACCATGACTTCACCTCTTCCATGACGGCGGTGATTAAGGTGGATCTTGCAGCGCAATATCCGGATATCGCAGCAGACTTTGTCCTTATGGACAACGACCTCCTTGCTGCTTTCTCCGGTGAAACATGTCTCGGTGTGGCGTCTCCTAATGAGGGGTTCTTCTATTTGTATATCGGTGCGCCTATAGGCGTAACACCGACTTCCGTTACGCTCCGTTACTATTCCGCGCATTATAAGAACCTCTTTGAGGCCAAGGACGCTTTCCCGTACGTATCTGACACCCAGCAAGGCAATGCTGACGAACCGTTCATCCCTGCCTTTGTCTGCGCTCCGTAACTGCGGGCTTTGCCGTTTTTCTTTAAGTCAAATTACTGCTGGTGCGTTAACTTTTGTAGAATACTATATAAACCGTTAACATATAATCAATCTGATTCCTAAAAAGGCTCACTGACAACAACAGTGGGCCTTTTAATTTTTAATCTATAATCCATCATTTATCATTTCTATGACCAAGTATCAATTCCTGCTCAAAAAAAACAGGAGGGAGAACTGAGCATTCTCATCAAAGAGTACGGTTTGCCATCCTATTACCTGCAATGGATGGCGTATTATGAGTTTTATTGCCAAAATAGCACGATGAGTTATACCGAACTGTCGTGCTATTTTCATGTTACGAGAAGCACTATTTACCGCGCTGTTCAGTTCATGAAATCCCCTCATCCGGAGATCGTTCCAAAACTGCGGAACGCATAATCCAACTAAAAGCAGTAATTTTGTCGCGTCTTTCGGGGTCCCCAAGAATAGGGAAAAAGCATACGGCGCAGCAGATCGTTAGAGGCTTGCTTTGAAAAAGAAAGCCGATAAAAGAAAAGAAGCAAAAGAAAATTAAAAAAGAAAAAGTCCGACCGACCAGTCCACAGCGAAGCTGTTAAAGCGTGTGCGTATATACGCGCGAAGCGCATGGTCGGACGGTCGGTCGGACAAAATAATTAAAATTATGGAGAATCAATTTATTGACTTTTGGCATCTGTACGCGCCACAGGCGCAGTACCACAACCGCTACCTTGCCTGCCGGAGACTATGGGAGACAAAGAGCGAGACAGACCGTGCACTCATCATGAAAGAGTTGGAGCAACGGCAAACGGCAAACCCTTCTTTGTCCAATGAGAAGAATCCCTATTTCTATCTCATAGACTGGCAGCCTCCTCAAGCGGACTGGCTTTCACCCAAAGCAGTGGCACATCTGCTGGCTCAAAGAATCCCGCTGGCAGTTTGCTATAACCCTCAAACGCATAGTTTCGGAACCGTCACCAAAGCGGATGCGGAACTGCACGCCCTCAACGTGCATCATTATATGTAATATTAATCCTTTAAAACCCATCTAACATTATGGCACTCAAATTCACATTGGAAGCCCCGTTCAAGACGATGTCCGGGGTGATCAGCCGGAAGCGTTTTCCTGACGGCAGAGTCGAATCCGTTATTGCCACCAAACGCGGCACGATCTACAAACGTACGACTTACCCTAAAGGGTCGTTCCCCGGTCGCCGTTAAGTCGTTCCCGGCAGATGATCCCGTGATGCTCGCGTCGGCAACCTGACCATCACGCGACCATCTCCCGACGAAAAGCAAAGAACCACTCAATGACAAAATGGGAAAAGTATTATTTGAACCCGGCATTGAATCCGTCCGCGGCATTCTGATCGGCACTGACCCGTATTACCTGCGGCGCTATCCGGCTCGCAACGGCGGCGTGATGCATATCGTGCAGGCTCGTCCCGATCGTTCCGGCCACACGCCGAGCGAAGCGGAAAAAGCCAACCGCATAGCTTTCGGTATCACGTACGGCAAAGAGCGGCACCGCGAATATATTGAGCGGACAATGAAAGGGCAACTGGAAATCGAATTTATTGACTAATGGCACAGAAATTTTTTAAAACCGACCTCGTTCGTTCTTTGGAACGGCATGTAGGTGCGCCGGTAGGGTTGGAGGGCTTGGAGACCTTGCTCTACGGCTGGCGCCACAAACACCGCATCACCTCGCATGCGATCTATGTCCGCCGCTGGCTGACTTACGAGGAAACGATGTCTCTGAGCCGCTATGCCGGCTATGATCTGACGAAAATTTAAGAAATCTTAAAAACGCGAAAGCCGATCTTTGGTACTCTCGCGAAAAAGCAGTACTTTTGCATCGGATTTGAGAAAACAAGATAATGGATGATCGGGGCGTTTGTTGCTTCCTTCTCAGTCCTGATCACCCAAAAAGGAAGGTCTCAAATCCGGTGCACCTTGACAAATTAACAATTTAACGTATTAACCTGAACCTACTATGGCAAAAATCACATTGCATGGTATGTTTGCCCGCGTATTGGGCAAATTCAACCGCTCGGAGACGCTGTATTTCAAGCGCTGCAACTGCGGCAAGGAGCAGCTGGGCGTGGACTTGCTGAATCCGGTACGGCATAGCACGAACAGCAAGGTTCTTGCGTGCCAGGCCGCTCTCAAGACGGCAGCACAGGCAGCCAAAGAAGCGCTTGCTGATCCGACACAGCGCGCCGCGCTGGAAACCGCCTTTAAGGCGCAGAAGAAATACACCTCTCTCTTTGCGTACACCGTTGCGCAGAAATACGTCAAACCGGAGTTCGGGAATTGAGAAATAATCGTGCCCCTGAGGGGCTAAGAATTGAGAATTGAGAATTATGACGAAAAAGCAAATCCTCAAAGTAATCGTTTCGGTTCTGATCGCCGCCCTGACGGCTCTGGCTGCTTCGCTGGGTCTGAGTTCCTGCAACGTGACGCGCACGATCACTACCCGCTCGGAAGCATGGCAGAAAGGCGACACGTCTGTCATTATCCAGTCCAAAACGGTCGAGACCTACGATGCGAGCAAGAAGTAGCCCTACAAACCCCACCCCGACATTTGTTCTATGAATGTCCACCGGACATTCAATCGGGCAAAGCCCTTCACCCCTCAAGGGAGGGGGAGAAGGGATAAGAAAGAAAACGAAAATGCGGCAGAACGGCTACTGATGTAGCCTAATGGGTAGCGGCTTTTGCCCTCTCGTGAGCAAGCTCCCGGAGTTCAAAATCCACAACCCATTCCGCACGACATCAATATGTCGTCCGTCTGCCTTACAAAAATAAGAAAAATAAGAAAAATATTATAATCCACAGATTAAACAGATTAAACAGAAGAAAATGAATGATCCGTATGGATTTTCTTTATTTTCCATCCCAAAGGGATATTTTTGTAAGGCGGTAGTACGGCAAATTGATTGCCGGACGTAGCGGTTCAGCAGGGCGGCAGGGCGAAGAGCTCGCTCATCGACCAAACGCATGGCTGGAACGCAAAGGCTCATCAGAGCCGAACCGCCGCATTTTCGATTTAAAATTATTAACAAACCATTAAACCAACCTTAACTATGGGAAAAGTAGTATTTGAAGACCCGATTCATCACATCTCGGGCAAGATCGCGAAGAAATTTCGAACGATCTACAATTATGCCAAAGCCACCGGCTTGAAGTATACGTCCGTTCATGGCGAGCGTTCCACCCAGCCGTCCACCAAGGAGCTGAAAGCGCGTGAGCGTTTCGCCGGAGTGGCAGCGATGGTCACCGCACGCCGCGCCGATCTGACCAAGATCGTTGCCGACCAGCAAGCCTTCCTCGCCCAGAAAGACACCGCCGGTGGTGCAAAAACTATGCGGGCATACCTGTGGCGCGTCTGCGGACAGGAGTACGATGTAGAGCACCAAGGCTAGCCCCCCAGTCCCCTAAAGGGGGAGAGGATTGGAAAAATCGCCCGAAAGGACGATTTTTCTTTTTTTATTTGCAAATATGCAAAAAAAATACTACCTTTGCAGCCGAAAATGGGTTATGGCTATGAGAAACACGGTTTTATATTCGCTTCTTTTTTTCCTCTGTTTGGGATTTTGGGGCTGCTCGTCTCCTCAGCCGCAGTATCGGATCGGAGTCAGCCAGTGTCTGGATGACGCATGGAGGCAGAAAATGAACTATGAGATGGAGCGCGAGTTGCTGCTGCATCCCGACATGGTGCTCTCGCGGCGGATTGCATACGGCAGCAACGAACTCCAATGCGCCCAGATCGACAGTTTCATTGCTGAAAGGGTGGATCTGCTGATCGTCAGCCCCAATGAAGCCGAAGCGGTCAAGCCTGCTGTCACACGGGCTTATCGTGCCGGTATTCCTGTCATTGTAGCCGACCGCCGTGTCACCGGAGACGAATGGACTGCTTTCATCGGCGGCGATAACTACAAAGTCGGCTCCCTCATGGCGCAATGGATCACCTCCCAACTCTCCTCCCTTGGGCGGCGGCTGGGTGGGGTTGTTGTCCTCGAAGTTGCCGGGCTACCGGGTTCGACTCCTGCAACCCTCCGCCATCAAGGACTGATGGACGGACTGCCGGAGGGCGTTGAGGTACATTCCGTCATGGGCAGTTGGTACCGTGAAGAAGCGTACAAAGTTGTCTCCGAATACCTTGCTACCCAGCCCTTGCCAGACCTCATTGTTGCTCATAATGACCTGATGGCAATCGGTGCCGCTGAAGCCCTACAGAATTACCAATTCTCAATTCCCATCATGGGCGTGGACGGCATCAACCCCGGGCTGCAAGCCATCGTGGACGGTAAAATCAATTGTTCTGCCACTTATTCCTCCCGCGGAGACATGGTCATTGCTACGGCGTCGCAGATACTGCACGGCGAACCTTTCGTGCGCGACACCGTCCTTGAAACGATCCTTGTTGATGCCAAAGCGGCTTATCCGATGCTCAAACAGGACGAAGATATAACTCGCGATCTGGAGACGCTGCACCTCGTCCAGACCCAGACCGAAAGCAAATGGCGGCAGATGCAGTTTGACCGAATTGTTCTCTCTGTATTTGTGGCGGTGTTCTTTGTCCTCTTTGTAGCAACCCTCAGCTATATCATCGCCCGTCAATTCAAACTCCAGACGGAGATCAAACAGGATATTCTTCCGCAGCTGGAGAACATGCAGGAAGCGATCCAGCTCAGCCGTCGCGACGAAGCCTTTGCCGACCGACTCAAACAGATCGTGAACGAGCACCTCTCCGACCCCAATCTCAATGTGGAGTACCTCGGTTCGAAGCTCCAGCTCAGCCGCACCCAGCTCTTCCGCCGCGTGAAGGCGGTAGCGGGCAAAGGACCGCTTGATTATATCCGTGAGCAGCGCCTCATCCGTGCCGATCAACTCCTCCATACCACGGACATGACCATCCAGCAGGTCGCCCTCGAACTATGCTTCTCCTCTGCCGGCTACTTCACAAAATGCTACAAGGAGTACTTCGGTCATCTCCCTTCTGAACGCTAAAATGAAACATTCGTGAGATACTAAAAATGTTGCGAAATATGCCGTAATTGTTGCAATGCAACATACGCAACATTTTTTGCAACATAATTATTTGTGCATGTGCGAAAATGCATGTACTTTTGCAGCGGAATTTGGAAAATCCAAGTTCTGCTGTATTGTTTAACACAAATAAATCTCATGAAAAACAAAAGACTTCTTTTGACATCCTTCTTCGTGATGTTGCTGTCTATTGCTTTTGCACACGCGCAGGTAACTGCGACGGGTGTGATTGTGGATGAGGCAACGGGTGAGCCGGTGATCGGTGCATCTGTGCTGGAGGAAGGAACGACGAATGGAACCATCACGGATTTCGATGGTAATTTCCAACTGAATGTGGCTTCGGGAGCGAAACTGGTGATCTCCTATGTCGGCTACAAATCTCAAAACGTGGCAGCTGCTGCTAATCTTCGCATTAAGTTGGCGGAAGACAGCGAGGTGCTGGAGGAAGTGGTAGTGACCGGTTATACCACCCAGCGTAAGGCGGACTTGACGGGTGCGGTCAGTGCCGTGAGCGCCAAGGATCTGGAGAAACAGCAGGAGAACAACCCGATGAAAGCGCTGCAGGGTAAGATCCCGGGAATGAACATTTCCGCCGACGGTAACCCTTCGGGTGCGGCAACGGTTCGTATCCGTGGTATCGGAACGCTCAATGACAATGACCCGCTATACATCATCGATGGTGTGCCTACCAAATCCGGCATGCACGAGTTGAACCCCAATGACATCGAGTCGATCCAAGTGCTGAAGGATGCCGCTTCGGCTTCTATCTACGGTAGCCGTGCTGCCAACGGTGTCATTATTATCACCACCAAGAAAGGCGCAGAGGGTAAGATCCGTGTGGATTTTGATGCATCCGTTGCTGTACAGCAGTACACCAATCGCATGAGCGTCCTGAACGCCAAACAGTTTGGTCAGGTCATGTGGCAGGCTTATGTCAACGATAACATGGATCCGAATAGTAATGGTTTGGGCTATCGCTATAACTGGGGCTATGATGCCTCCGGACGCCCAACTTTGTATACTATCTCCATGAACCGCTATCTGGACGAAGCAGGGACGACTCCCTCTTCCAATACTGATTGGTATAGGGAAACCACCCGGCCGGGTATCATCCAGTCCTATAACGCCGCGGTTTCCCACGGAGGACAGAAGGGTAGTTCTTTCTTCTCCCTCGGCTACTACAAGAACGAGGGTATAATCAAGAATACTGATTTCGACCGTTTCTCAGCGCGTATCAACAGTGATTATAAGATCATAGGCGACTATGTCACGATAGGAGAGAACTTTACCATGAGTCGCACTACCGAGGTAGGTGCACCGGGTGGTTTCCTCCAAAATGTGCTCCAGTTCAACCCCTCATTGCCTGTCTATACAACCGATGGCGGGTACGCCGGACCTGTAGGCGGTTACCCAGACAGACAAAACCCAGTTGCCGTACTTGAGCGCAACAAAGACAACCGCTATGTGTATTGGCGTGTGTTTGGAAACGCCTATATCAATATCAATCCTGTTAAGGGACTCAATATCCGAACGACGGCAGGTATAGACTATGCCCAGAAGAAACAACGCATCTTTACATATCCAGTCACAGAAGGCACCATGGCGAACTCTACTAATGCAGTAGAGACGAAGCAAGAGCATTGGCTCCGATGGATGTGGAATGCTATTATTACCTATAATCTTGAGATCGGCAAACACCGCGCGGACTTCATGGTCGGTACGGAGTTAAATAGGGAAACAAGTGACTATTTCTCCGGCTATAAAGAGGATTTCATCGTTCTTAATCCGAATTATATGTGGCCTGATGCAGGTGTGGGTGACGCGCAGGCTTATGGGTCTGGGGGAGGCTATTCGCTCATCTCTTTCTTCGGTAAAGCGAACTATAGTTACGATAACCGTTACCTTGTCTCTTTCACTCTCCGTCACGACGGTTCGAGCCGATTCGGTAAGAACAACCGTTTCGCTACTTTCCCCTCTGTCTCTGCCGGTTGGCGTATCAGTCAGGAGAAATTTATGCGAGGAGCGTCCTCTTGGCTTGATGATCTGAAGATACGCGCTTCTTGGGGTCAGACCGGTAACCAAGATATAGCTACCAATGCGCGCTATACGCTATATGTATCTAATTATGGTGTGAATGAATCCGGCGGTCAAAGCTATGGTACATCCTATGACATCACCGGTTCCAACGGCGGAAGTACCCTTCCGTCCGGATTCAAACGCAACCAGCTCGGAAACGAAAATATCAAATGGGAAACAACTTCTCAGGTCAATGCCGGTTTGGATTTCTCCTTTCTCAAGCAATCGCTTTACGGCTCTTTCGACTGGTATTATAAGCGGACAACAGACATCCTTATTGCCATGCAGGGTATTGCAGCCATGGGCGAAGGTACCTCGCAATGGGTCAATGCCGGCGCGATGGACAATATGGGTGTGGAGTTCAATATCGGTTACCGCAACCAAACCAAAGGAGGATTCAAATACGATATCAATGCCAATATAGGATCCTATCGCAATACCATTACCCAACTGCCCGATGTAGTGGCTGCCAACGGTACTTTCGGCGGCAACGGCGTTAAATCAGTAGTAGGCCACGCGATGGGGTCACAAGTAGGATATATAGCCGACGGTATCTTCAAGAGCCAGGAAGAGGTGGATAACCATGCTGAGCAGGAAGGCGCAGCGGTGGGACGTATCCGGTATCTGGATCTTAATGGGGACGGCAAAATTACCGAAGCGGATCAGGACTGGATATATTCGCCCGTGCCGGCTGTATCATTCGGAGCTAATTTCTATTTCGAATACAAGGGTTTTGACCTCACCCTCTTCTTCCAAGGTGTAGGCGGTGTACAGATCATTAGCGATCTTAAGCGTGAGACGGATATCTGGGCGGGACTTAATATCGGCTTCCTCAACAAAGGAACGCGCCTCTTGGACGCTTGGAGTCCCTCCAACCCGGACAGCAATATTCCTGCGCTCTCCCTTTCGGATAATAACAACGAGAAGCGTGTCAGCTCATACTGGGTAGAAGAAGGTTCGTTCCTTAAACTCCGCAATGTGCAGTTGGGATATAATTTGCCTAAGACCGCATGTGAGAAGATGAAGATGCAAAATTGGCGCTTCTTCATCTCTGCGCAGAATGTTTTCACGATTCATTCCAAGAGTTTCACAGGCGTTGATCCTGAGAACCCCAATTACGGATATCCAATTCCTCTGACCATGACATTAGGAACTAAAGTAACATTCTAATTAGAAAGGGTAAAAATATGAAAAATACAATGAATAAAATAATACTTGGTACGTTGTTCATTTGGTCCTTGATCTTCACATCTTGCGATGCTTTTCTTGGTGCGCAAGAACCGCAGGCAGTGCTAGACGACGAGCAGGTTGCCAATCCCGCCTATGTGGACAATCTGGTCATATCTGCGTACGCAATTTTTATTTCGGCGGAAGATATCAACTCTTCTTTCTCGATGTGGAATTTTGATGTTCGTTCCGACGATGCCTACAAGGGCGGAAACGGAACCTCCGATGGAGATGTGTTCCACCAACTGGAGATTAGCCAGGGAATTCTGACTACCAACTGGAATATCAGTGATATGTGGCAGCGTCTGTATAACTGTATCTCACGTGTAAACACTGCCATCGCAGCCATTGAGCAAACGGACGAGACGTATAAACTCAAATCAACGCGTTTGGGAGAGATGTACTTCCTGCGCGCATACGGACATTATTTATTAAAACGTCTGTATAAGAATATTCCTTTTGTGACAGACCCGAATCTGACGACCGAACAATATAATGCGCTGTCCAATACCGAATATACCAATGATGAAGGTTGGGCGGTGATTGCAAATGATCTGGAGAATGCCTTTTCGCTCCTTCCCGATAAACAACCGGAGGTGGGAAGACCAAATAAATCCGCTGCCGCTGCTCTGCTCGCGAAAGTGTATCTCTACAAAGCTTACCGTCAGGACGACCCCGCTACGCATGAGGTGACAGAGATCAACCGCAATGATTTGCAGAAAGTGGTGGATTATACCGATCCTGCTCTCTATGCCGGCTATGGACTAGACGTAGATTTTCACAATAATTTCCGTCCCGAGCCAGAGTATGAGAACGGAGTGGAAAGTATATGGGCGATGCAGTATTCGATGAATGATGGTACAAAGAACGGAAACCTCAATTGGTCGTATGGTCTGATCGTCCCCAATATCCCCGGCGTGACGGACGGAGGTTGCGATTTCTACAAGCCCAGCCAGAATCTCGTCAATGCCTTCCGTACGGATGCGCAAGGTCTACCTTTGATTGATACGTACAACCAACATAACTATGACAAGATGACGGAAACGGCAGACCCGAGGCTCTTCATGACGGTAGGCATGCCGGGATTCCCGTATATGTTCAATCCCCATTTCATGATGGCTTATACGCCTACATGGAGTCGCTCTAATGGATTGTATGGCTACAACGTGAGTCTAAAGCATAATGTGGACCCCGAGAGCCCTTATCTGATCAAGGGAGCATGGTGGGGAAGCCCGATGAACCGCATCGTGTTGCGATATGCTGATATTATGCTTTGCCGCGCCGAAGCGTTGGCGCAACTCGGCTCTAACGATGCCGAAGCGCTCCGTATAGTCAATGATATACGTCAGAGAGCCGCAATGTCCACGTCGGCGATCAGCAATTACGAAGCGGATTATAATTGTAAAATCAAAGTATCGCAATATACGGGCGCATATAGCGGTGCCGAACTTCTGAAGATCGTCAAAATGGAGCGTCGTCTGGAACTTGCTCTTGAGTCAGAACGATTCTTCGACCTCGTTCGATGGGGAGAGGCGGAAGAGACGATCAATCGCTATTATGCAGAAGAAGCGGATAATTGCGCGATCTATCAGTCTGCTCATTTTACCCGTAATAAGAATGAATATCTGCCCATCCCATTTGCACAGATAGCAGCTTCTAACGGACATTATACACAAAATATAGGAGGATGGTAATATGAAAACAATCAATAAATTAGCCTTGGTACTTGGTACTTTGTCCCTATGTACCTTATTCCTTGCTTCTTGCGAGAAGAAATCCGACGACCTTATTCTTTCAGGAGACTGCGCCGTGGTGGCGCTGCGATTGGATACGATCGATGGTGTGATAGACAATACCACCAAGTCGGTCTCCTTCACCTTGCCCAAGAACTATGATCCGTCAGCCATGACGGTTACTCGACTTGCTGTCTCTGATGGTGCTACATGCGATATCAGTGAAGGAATGGTGCTCAATATGCGCTCGGCGCGTACAATCCGCGTGACACATAATGACGCGGTGCAGTTATGGAAGATGCGTGCGGAGTTCGTTGTAGAGAGGGTTGATAACCCCAAAGCGGTATATATGGGGATAGCGCCTTCTTTCTCGCAACTCAATATAGAAGAACAGACAGCTTGCCAATGGCTCCTTGACAACGTAGAGGGGAGCACGTATGCTTCTATAGCCGATATTGCCAACGGACAAATAAATCTCTCTGAGTGTAAGGTTATATGGTGGCATCTGCATAAGGATGGAGGTATTGACGGACGAACGGCGTTTGAAAGCCATGCCGCGGATATACCCAATGCATCAGCGCGCCTCAAAGGATACTACCGCGCAGGAGGGGCTTTCTTCCTTACCCGCTATGCTACCTATCTGCCTGCATACTTAGGCGAAGCAGAGTGTTTCCCTAATAACTGCTGGGGAGGGGTAGAGCAGAATGCTGAACTGATCAATGACCCATGGTCGTTCTTCGCTACCGGGCATACGGATCATCCGCTATGGCAGAACCTGGTGATGAATGAAGGAGAAGACGACCGTATATATACCTGCGATGCCGGCTACCGTATTACCAACTCTACTGCGCAATACCATATCGGTACCGACTGGGGTGGCTACGCCGACTATGACGCATGGCGATCCGCTACCGGTGCCATTGATATTGCCTATGGCGGCGATGGCGCGATTGTTGCTTGGGAGTATCCCGCCAATGCGGAGCATGGAGCAATCCTTTGTATCGGTTCGGGATGTTATGATTGGTACTCTACGGCTTCCGCTGCGGAACACTACCATGCGAATATTGCTACTATTACATCTAATGCAATCAATTATTTAATGGAGAAATAAATTATGAAAAAGAATATGGTTATATTGGCTGTTATGATGGCTGCTGCAGCTTTTTTGTTCATTTCTTGCGACAGCCCTGTCCGCGGGGATGAGCCCCGGGATTGGCAAGCAGAAGGAGCATTCTTCAATTCGTCGGACGAACAGATCACTACCACTTATTACAAGCCTTATACCGGCTATGTAGGAGATCCGATGCCGTTCTACGATCCGCAAAGCAAAACCTTTAAGGTGCCCTATCTTTTGGAATACCGCCCTAATCCCACCGGTACTTATCACCCTATTTGGGGGGTGGAAACCACCGATGGCGCGAACTATACATCGCTCAATGAGGTCATTCCCTGCGGCGGACTCAATGAGCAGGATGCTGCGCTCGGAACTGGATCGGTGGTCTTCGATGAGGAGACCAAAACCTATTATTTCTTCTATACCGGGCATCGCCACTTGCCACAGGCAGGAGAGGCAACAGAGGCTGTATTATATGCAACCTCTACGGATTGCAAATCATGGACCAAATGCCGTTCTTTCTTACTCTTGGGTGCGGATTATGGCTATAGCGCGCAGAATTTCAGAGATCCTTTCGTACTCAAGATGGACGATGGTAAATGGCATATGTTGGTTTCTACTCATCAGGCAGGAAAAGGCGTCCTGGCGGAGTTTGTCAGCGAAAACCTCACCGACTGGACATCCAATGGCGTGTTTATGACTATGATGTGGGATCGCTTTTATGAGTGTCCGGATCTCTTCAAAATGGGTGATTGGTGGTATCTCGTATATAGTGAGCAGCATAGCGCTATCCGCCGTGTGCAGTATTTCAAAGGCAAGACGATTGCTGACCTCAAGGCTTGTACGGCAGGAGATGCCGGACTCTGGCCCGACGGACACGAGGGATTCCTGAATAGTCGTGCATTCTATGCCGGCAAAACAGCTTCTGACGGTATAAACCGCTATATATGGGGGTGGGTGCCTACACGCGACGGAAACAGCAATACGGCTACTGCGCCCGCTCCGGCGGAACCTAACTGGGGTGGCACGTTGGTGGCACACCGGGTGATGCAGCACGAAGACGGAACTCTGACGCTGACGGAGATACCTGCTTTAGCAGACAAATATGCACAGAGTTCAGAAATCAAAGTAATGGAGCAGTCGGAGCAAGGTGTGACGAAAACGGACGAAGGCTATTCGCTGGAGAACAATAGTTATATTATCTTCTCTCGATTAGGCTATCATAGCCGCATACAAATGACCGTTACCACGGCTACAACTGCTGACAAATTCGGAGTATCGCTTTGCCGCGGTACTGACAGCAAGAAATATTACACGATGGTCTTTAATCCAGAGAGCGACACCAAACGCAAAATCAATTTCGAAGAAGAAGGTCCGAGTGGAACGGGATTTATTCCTGCGATTGATAGTTATGTGTTTGATACGCCGGCAGACAATACATACCATATTACAATCGTAACGGACAATTCAGTCGTGACGATGTATGTGAATGACCTCCTCTGCTATTCCAACCGCATCTACCGCCAGCAACGCAACTGCTGGAGTATTAATAGTTACAATGGAACTATGCAAATATCAAATTTAAAAATAACCCAATATTAATCCTTTAATTTTATACTTATTATGAAAAAGATTTCTCTTGTTGCGCTCTTCGCAGCGCTGGTAATGAATGTTAATGCTACAGACATTTACACCGAGTCGAAACATGTATCATGGGATGACGGAGGTATTCAGATCCCAAAAGAAGCTTTTGCGGAAGCTCAACCCGGTCAGAAGATCGTTGTTACCTTCACCGGTGCGTCTGACGGTATTGAGTTCAAAGTGATGAACGCAAATTTCGACCATTTGGCAGGTAGCCGCGAAGCGGCATGGATCAACGGCGACGGTGCTTTCGAGCAGTTCCTTACTCAGTCCGCCGTGGATAGCCTTAAGGCTCATGGATTGGAAATCATAGGAGCGAACTTTACCTGCAGCAAAGTAGAATTATTGGACGGTAGAACACTCAAAGATGGTTTCACAGTCTGGACCGGTTTCTTCTGGGCGGACGAATGGAGCACCCTCGAACTTTATTACAACGGCTACGCCGGTGTAGATTTCTCCAAGGCGGAAGCACTTCGTATCTATTCGGAGGCAAACCGTTCGGATTTTGTTATCAACGTACTGGAAGCATGGGGAGACGAAGGCAAGATCGCTGACCAAGGTGCTATGACCGCCGGTGATGGCTACATGGAACTCGCTTTGACTGATGAACTCCGTGCGCGTCTATCCGCGGCAAACCATTGGATGATTCAGTTTAACAAAGAGACAGGCGCGGCCTTCAACGTAACTGATATTGTCCTTGTGATGCAAGAGAATCAAGGCACAGGTATCGACAATACCAACGCCCAAACCAAAGCTGTCAAATTCTTCGAGAACGGACAACTCATTATTCTTAAGAATGGAGTGAAGTACAATGCACTTGGCGAAAATGTATCTCATTATGGAAAATAAAACTTTGCTTTTGGCTTCTTTCCTATTATTAATGGTAGGAAATGGCATGGCTGATGAAACCTGCAACGTGATTTGGTCTGGCAATAAGGAGATAGCCTATACAATTGGGAAAGAAGTGTATATTTCCAAAGATCAGTTTTCATCCGCTGTTGCGGGAAACAAACTGGTTTTAGAAGGAGGAGTCACAGGAGATGGAGACCATAAGTTCTATTTAGGAGACTATGATCGTAATAAATTGCCCGGGGCTGATTATCGCGATGTTGGGAGTCTTCCGGCAGACAATATTTTCTTGACGGAAGATATGCTCCATCAGATAGTTACGGAAGGAAAAGATTTGCGTATTTTCGGAGAAGGTATCAGGATTACTTCCGTAAAACTCTGTACCGGCAAAGCCGGAGCACTTAAAAGCGGTAAAACAATTTGGACTGGTTTCCATTGGGTGGATAGCTGGAAAACATTGAAACTCGGACGCGAGGCGTTGACAGTTTTAAATCTGAATGAATATGCCGCAATTCGTGTTTATTACGAAGCGAACCGTACTAATTTTACAATGCACCTCTTTAAGGATGCTGCTGAAGATTCTAAGAAGATAGCTACCTCCATAGGAGAGAATGCAACTATCCGCTTGTATAATGAATATGCAGATATCCCGCTTACATCAAGTTTGATTGCCGAGATAGGAACAGCCACATCGGAGTTGCATTTTCAGTTTGACAAAGGCAGTGGCGACGCATTTAATATGACCGATATAGTCCTTATCCCGAAACGATTAGAGGGTTGCGACAACTGTTTTTATTACACCTATTGAGACAAAAGAAATCTGATACGGAAATGCCGGCGTCATGCCGCTGTGGGACCGACGTCGTCCTAAGGTGGTCGCGTGATGATCGCGTCGGCAACCCGAAAGAAATAGAAAAACGTGTTGCAAAATATGTTATTTTTGTTGCAATGAAACAAATGTGGCATGTTTTGCAACATTATTATTTGCGTATATGCGCGAAAATGTGTACCTTTGCAGTCGCAATTTGTAAAATAATAATATCATGAGAAAATCATTCTTTCCTCTTTTCGCTATCCTGTTAGCGACCATGACCGGATGCACGAATGCTCCGGCAACCCATCCTACCGACGAACCCTTCCGTTCTGTGTACCATCATTCTCCGCTTGCGGGCTGGATGAACGACCCTAACGGTATGTACTATGACGCTCAGACAGGTCTCTGGCATCTCTATTATCAGCATAACCCGTTCGGCACGACTTGGGGTCCTATGCACTGGGCACATTCGACCAGCGCCGATCTCGTTCATTGGGACCACCATCCGATCGCTATCGCCCCGGATTCGCTCGGAACGATCTTCTCCGGCTCGGCTGTGATCGACAAGAACAACACCGCCGGCTTCGGCGAGAATGCGCTCATCGCTATCTATACCCAGTCCGAGGTGTGCGGACAAAACCAATCTATCTCATATAGCACGGACGGAGGGAAGACCTTTACCGCGTACGAGGGCAACCCCGTTCTGATGGGCGATATTGCTGATTTCCGTGACCCGAAAGTGTTCTGGGACGAACTCTCCGGGCAATGGGTCATGGCGCTTGCCTGTCAGCAGGAGATCCGCTTCTACGGTTCGGCTAACCTCAAAGACTGGACTTTCCTCTCCCGTTTCGGCGAAGGCTACGGCTGCCACGACGGCGTATGGGAGTGCCCGGACCTGGTTAAGGTTAAAAACCCCTCCCCATCCCTCCCCTCAAGGGAGGGAGAGAAATGGGTGTTGCTCGTCAATATCAACCCGGGTGGACCGTTCGGCGGTTCCGCTACCCAATATTTCGTTGGAGACTGGGACGGAAAGGAGTTTAATGAAGTACCAAGTAACCAAGTACCAAGTACCAAGTGGCTCGACTATGGCAAGGATCATTATGCTACGGTGACGTGGGCATACGCGCCGGAGAACCGTGTCGTGGCGATCGGATGGATGAGCAACTGGCAATACGCCAACCAACTGCCGACGGTTGCTTTCCGTTCGCAGAACACCGTTGCCCGCGATCTGAGTCTTTATATTGACGACGAGGGCGAGTACCGCGTTGCGGTCAAACCGTCCCCCGAATCGCTTGCCATTCGCGGAGAGGAGATCAAACGTCCGTCTGACGCTTGTGTCATTGATCTGGAGCTGGACGGCTCACGCGACGCACTCATCACTCTCTCTAATGATAAAGGAGAGAAAGTGGTGATGACCCTCGATGTGCACCGCCAGACCTTCTCCATGGACCGCACCGCGTCCGGCGACTGCTCTTTCTCTCATGATTTTGCAGCCAACACCACTACGCCGCTCTTCGTTAAACGGGACGCTTACCATCTGATCCTCTTCATCGACCATTGCTCGATCGAGGCGTTCGACAGCGAAGGCGCATGGGCAATGACCAACCTCGTCTTCCCCTCCGTACCCTACAACCATCTGGACGTACAGGGCGGCGAAGCAAGCATATATAATTTGAAGATTTGAAGATTTGAAGATTTGAAAATAGTAGTGTTGCATAATTTTAAGAAAAAAAACATAGATAAACCCTTTTGAAGGCTTTTGAGCTTCGCTCTATGCGTAATTTGCCGGTAAAAACTCCTCGCAAGCAAGCTTTCGGATAGTTTTTACCATCAAACTCCGCAACTCTGCGAGTAAAAGCCTTCAAAAGCAATAAACAT
>JAFTZQ010000014.1 GCA_017464475.1 Paludibacteraceae bacterium | reverse complement strand
TTTGAAGGCTTTTGAGCTTCGCTCTATGCGTAATTTGCCGGTAAAAACTCCTCGCAAGCAAGCTTTCGGATAGTTTTTACCATCAAACTCCGCAACTCTGCGAGTAAAAGCCTTCAAAAGCAATAAACATAAAAAACATTGACTATTCAAATCGAAAAATTGGAATAAACTCATAAGTAACTATGTAATAGTGCTTTACATTATACAAAACTTAAAATATCGCAACAGTTGTAATTTGAAAATTTAAAATACCATTATGAAAACTTCTAAATTTGCTCTGCTCTCCGTGATGCTTTGTTTCTTCACGATGGGCTTTGTGGACCTCGTAGGTATTGCGTCCAACTATGTACAACAGGACCTCGGTCTGACGCATGCGCAAGCGAACATCATGCCGTCGCTCGTCTTCTTCTGGTTCCTGATCTTCTCCGTGCCTACCGGCATGCTGATGAACAAGATCGGACGGAAGAAAACGGTGCTTCTCTCGATCATTGTTACCGTTCTGTCGCTTCTCTTGCCGCTCTGCGGAGAGAGCTATGCGCTGATGCTCTGCGCTTTCTCGCTCCTCGGTATCGGCAATGCACTCATGCAGACGTCCCTTAACCCGCTGGTGTCCAATATCGTTACAGGCAATCTATCTTCGACTCTGACCTTTGGTCAGTTCGTCAAGGCCATCGCTTCGTTCCTCGCACCGTATATAGCAATGTGGGGAGCAACGGCAGCCATCCCCTCGATGGGCTTGGGATGGAAAGTGCTGTTCCCGATCTATGCGATCATTGGTATCATTGCTATCCTTGCCCTCTCGTTCACCTCGATTCATGAGGAGCCGGTAGCTAAAGGCTCGTCCTTTGCGGAGTGCTTCAAACTGCTGGGTAAGCCCTTTATCCTGCTTTGCTTCCTTGGTATCATGTGCCACGTGGGTATTGATGTGGGTACCAACACGACCGCGCCGAAGATCCTGATGGAGCGTCTGGGAATGGACCTCGCAGCCGCGGGATTTGCGACCTCGCTCTATTTCATCTTCCGTACGATCGGATGTCTCTCCGGCTCGGCGATCCTGCGTCTCATCCCGGAGAAAGTGTTCTTTGCGATCTCCGTCTGCATGATCATTGCGGCGATGGTATTATTAGCTGTCAGCCATCAGCCTTCAGCCTTATATACCGGTATCGCGCTGGTAGGGTTTGGCAATAGTAATATCTTCTCAATCTGCTTTGCTCAGGCGCTGAATCACGACCCCGACCACAAGAACGAGATTTCGGGTCTTATGATCATGGGTCTGTTCGGCGGAACGATCTTCCCGCTCTGCATGGGTGTGATGTCGGATCTTATGGGTTCGCTCGGTGCCGTCCTCGTTATGGCGCTCGGTGCAGCATACCTGACGTTCTTTACTGTAAAAATCAAGAAATAATTCACAATTCACAATGAGCAATTCACAAAGCGTCCTATAGGTTTTGGAACAAACACAATAGAAAGTACGGATCTTTAAACATTGTACCAAACTCTTAAAGCCCTTTGCAAATTGTACATTGTACATTATAAATTGTATTGCTACTATGAAACACGTAATTGGAATAGGTGAGGCGCTGTTTGACTGCCTCCCGGAGGGACGCAAACTCGGAGGCGCTCCTGCTAACTTCGCATACCATGTGTCGCAATTCGGACTCAACGGCTGTGCTATATCCGCTATCGGAAACGATGAACTGGGCGACGAGATCGTCGAGAAATTCAATGCCGTTCATTTGAAGCATATACTGCCGCGGGTGGAGCAGCCGACCGGAACGGTCAAGGTAACGCTGGACGAGAAGGGCGTGCCGCAGTATGAGATCTGTCTCGGTGTGGCTTGGGATAACATCCCTCTGACCGACGAAATGCTGGAGATCGCCCGCAATGCGCAGGCGGTATGTTTTGGTTCGCTGGCTCAACGCTCGGAGACGAGCCGCAAGACTATTCACGCTTTCCTCGACGCAACGCCTGCGGACGCGCTGCGTGTGTTTGATATTAATCTGCGTCAGTCGTGGTACACCGCTGAAGTGATTGCTGAGTCGCTCCAGCGCGCAAACATACTGAAGATCAACGATGAGGAACTGGATGTAGTAGCTACCATGTTGCTCGGCGAACCTACTATTCCCGGACACTTGATCGCCGAGGATGCCGAGAAAACGCGCCGTATCTGCCGTGAACTCATCAGCCGGTATGACCTCGACATGTTGATCCTCACTTGTGGTGCGATCGGTTCGTACGTCTTCACGATGGAGGAAGAGAGTTATATTACTACTCCGAAAGTGAAAGTGGCGGACACCGTAGGAGCCGGAGACAGCTTCACCGCTACTTTCGTAGCGCAACTGCTGCTGGGCAAACCGATCCCCGAGGCGCATAAGAAAGCCGTTGACGTCTCTGCCTTCGTCTGCACCCAGAACGGCGCTATGCCCGTCCTCCCCGACGACCTGAAGCGCTAAACGCCGCAGGCTCTAAACGCGGCAGAGCCGCACTACACAAAAAATCGCCCGAAACGGCGATTTTTTTTGTGTATGTCAGAAAAAAGCAGTACTTTTGTAGCCGCTTATGGATTTTTTGGATCAATTAAATCCGTCTCAACGTGAGGCGGTGACATATACTGAAGGCGCTTCGCTCATCGTAGCCGGAGCGGGATCCGGTAAGACACGCGTGCTGACCTACCGCATCGCGTACCTCTTGCAGCAGGGTGTTCCTGCGAGCCGTATTATGGCGTTGACATTCACCAACAAAGCGGCGCGGGAGATGAAGGAGAGGATTAGAAACCTCTCCCCGACCCTCCCCTCAAGGGAGGGAGGAAGGTCGTTGCAGGAAGCGTACCGTTACCTGATGATGGGGACGTTTCACTCCGTGTGTACGCGCCTGCTACGTCCGCACGCGGAGGTATTAGGGTATACGCGCGATTTCACCATCTACGACACCGCCGACAGCAAATCGCTCATCAAAGCCATCTGCAAGGAACGCGGTCTGGACGATAAGATATACAAACCCGGCGCGGTGCAAAGCCGTATTTCGATGGCGAAGAACAGCGGTATCCCGCCCCGCGAATACGGTTCGAACCAACAGCTGCTGCGTGAGGACCGCGAGCAGAGGATGTATGAGTTCGCTATTATCTATGAGCTCTACCAGGCGCGCCTGATAGCTGCCAACGCCATGGATTTTGACGACCTACTGATCAATATGATCCGCCTGATGGACGCCAGCGAAGAGGTGTGCAGACGCTATCAGGAACAGTTTAAATATATACTGGTCGATGAGTACCAGGACACCAACTATATCCAATTTCTGCTGGTGAAGAAACTGGCGGAGCCGCAGAATAACATCTGCGTAGTGGGCGACGATGCGCAGAGCATCTATTCTTTCCGCGGCGCAGACATCCGTAATATCCTTAATTTCCAGCGGGTCTATCCCAATGCACGCTTATTCAAACTGGAGCGCAACTACCGCTCGACCCAGACGATCGTCAATGCGGCTAACTCATTGATTCATAAGAATTCGCACCAGATCGAAAAGACCGTTTATTCGGAGAAAGAGACAGGTGAGCCGCTGAACCTGCAAGCCTATATGGACGATCGCACGGAGGCTTTAGGTATCGCGACACGCATCCAGCGAATGCGGCACAAAGGGTATAACGCTTTCGCCGTTCTCTATCGCACGAACGCCCAAAGCCGCGTGATAGAAGGAGAGTTGCGCAAACTCAATATCCCTTACCGCATCTACGGCGGCACTTCTTTCTACCAGCGCAAGGAGATCAAAGACGCCCTGGGGTACTTGCGTCTCTCGGTTAACAAAAGGGACAATGAGGCTCTGTTGCGAATCGTCGGATTTCCGGGCAGAGGGATCGGCGAGACCACGATGAAGAAAGTGTCCACCAACGCGATCGAGCACCACCGGTGCTATCTGGATGTGATGCGTGAGCCGGATGACACAGGGCTGGACGTGAGTGCGGCTACCAAAAAGAAGTTGCAGGCTTTTGCGCTGATGATTGATCAGTTCAGCGATCAGAGCGAAGAGATGGATGCCTTCCGTTTTGCGGAGATGGTACTTCGCACATCGGGCGTGATGACCGCGCTGGCATTGGACCGCTCCACCGAAGGGATCGACCGCGCGCAGAACGTGCAGGAGTTGCTGAATGCCATTCATGAGTTTGTGGAGCAACGTCAGAACGAAGGGATCGACTATACGCCGATCACCGATTTCCTGAGCGAAGTGAGTCTGCTGACCGACCAAGATGAGAACTTAGCCGACACGACGGAACGGGTGACGCTGATGACCGTCCATGCGGCGAAAGGACTGGAGTTTCCTGTGGTGTTCATTGCCGGAATGGAAGAGAACCTCTTTCCTTCACAGTTCGCCGTCAAGCCCTCTGAGATCGAAGAAGAGCGGCGGCTGCTGTATGTGGCGATCACGCGTGCCATGGAGCAATGCTTCCTCTCCTATGCCCGCCAGCGATTTAGAAACGGCTCGTTCACGTTTGCTTCGCCAAGCAGGTTTTTGAACGATATAGAGCGAAAGTATTTCGAGGTAGAAACGAGCAGATCTAGTACAACTAGTCGATCTAGTATAACTAGTTTAACTAGTTCTTCTAGTTTTTCTAGTTTTTCTAGTTTATCTAGTGCGCCGAGTACTCCGGTGTCGGGTGCGACGAGCGAGATCGCTTCGTCGGTGTGGAAAGCCGGAGACCGCGTGGCGCACCGTGTGTTCGGCGAAGGAACGGTCGTGCGCGTCTATCGCGATGAAGTGACGGAGAACGACAAGATAGAGATTAACTTCGACACCCAAGGCACGAAAACACTTCTGCTGACCCACGCTAAGTTAGAGCGGGCTTAACGGTAGATGAAATAGCCTGCTATGCCGGCGAGAACGATTAGCAAAATAGGGTGGGAAAGGAAAGAAAAGCCTACCCCAAGCCCCTCCCTAAAAGGAGGGGTTGTTTTATTAACAAGTGGTTTGGCTATCTCCGGCAGGACGGTAAAGAAAGCGACCAAGGCGAAGATAATCCACGAAACGGAGTCAATGAAATTAGTGGGTTTGATGAGCAACAATGCTGCTGACGCAATGAGTCCGAGGACTGTGAAACGCAACATTCGCAGCGTTTGGGTGAAATACGGATTGTCGTGAAATTTCTTATTCAGCCAGAAATACGCTTTGCATATTGACAGCATAATAATGAGACTCGGCAGAATGATTGCTGAGGTCGCCAGCACGCTTCCCCAAAAGCCCGCAGTGGTATAACCCACGTACGTGGCGCAGTTGATACCTATCGGACCGGGTGTGACCTGACTCACTGCTACGATGTCCACAAACTCCTGCTGGCTCATCCATCCGTAGCGCTCCACCTCCATCTGGATCAGCGACAAGATAGCTAAGCCTCCTCCGAAACCGAAGAGACCAATCTTGAAGAACGAGAGAAAGAGCTGTAAATAAAGCATTTAAAGATTCAAAGATTTAAAGATTCAAAGATTTAAAGATTCAAAGATTCAAGATTTGTGATGTACGATTCCTACTACGATCAGAGTAATGACGATGGTAGCGAGAATAACCCAGACGGGATTGACATGTCCAAGCCAAATGAGAAGGGCTGCGGCAACGGGTATAAGCGCGGTAAGCCAGCTAATCTTGGCTGCCTTTGCCATTTTGAAGAGCGGTGCGGCGATGAGAGCTACTACAGCAGGGCGGATGCCTTTGAAGGCTGCTTCCACCGCCGGCAGTTCTTTCCATTCCTGAAAGACCATCGCAATCGCAAGAATGATAAGGAACGAAGGCAGTACGGCACCTAAGACGGCTCCGCAGACCCCTTTCCAGCCACCAATTCTCCAGCCGATGAAGATAGCTGAATTGACAGCAATAAGCCCCGGTGCGGCCTGCGCAAGCGCAATCATATTCAGGAACTCCTCTTCGTCAATCCATCCTTTGCGGTCCACTACCTCCCTTTGGATGAGGGGCAACATGGCATACCCTCCACCCAAGGTGAAGGTGCCGATCTTGAGGTATGTCCAAAAGAGTTGAAAAAACAAAATCTTAAAAATAGTAAACTTTTAGCGGCGAAAATAAGGGTTTTGTATAGCAATCAACCACGAAACAACCACGACAAAACCCCGATACGATCGCGAAAAGCCTTCAATCTTAAAAATAGTAAACTTTTATTTGTCCGCTAATTGCTGCTTGACGAACTTGGCAAGCATGTTGATGGCGGCGTTGTTGTGCCCTCCTTGCGGGACGATGACATCTGCGAAACGCTTGCATGGTTCGATGAACTGCTCGTGCATGGGTTTGAGAATCCTCTGGTAACGCTCAATGACCGCTTCTGCCGTCCTTCCTCGCTCGACCACATCGCGCTTCATGACGCGAATCAGTCGGTCATCCGCATCAGCATCCACGAAGATCTTAAGATCCATCTGTTCGCGCATCTTGAACTCCCGCAACGCCATAATTCCCTCGACGATGATCACTTCTTTGGGTTCGATGTGAATGGTCTCTTTCTGGCGCGTGCACGTAATATAGGAATAAATAGGCTGCTCGATCGCCTGACCCTCTTTGAGCATCTTGATATGTTTGGCGAGCAACGGCCAGTCGAACGCATCGGGATGGTCAAAATTGATGTTCTGACGCTCCTCAACAGGCACATTGCTACTGTCCTTGTAGTAGGAGTCCTGAGGAATAACAACTACTTCGTTTTTAGGAAGACGCTCGATGAGCTTTTTGACTACCGTTGTTTTACCCGAGCCGGTGCCGCCCGCAATGCCGATGATAAACATAATGTCATTTATGATTCATTTCGGGGTGCAAAGATACAATAAATTCGCGATATATGCAAATTTTTTGCGATATAATTATTTTTTTTTACTAAAAATCTTGCGTATTCGAAATATTTATTGTAAATTTGCAGCGGAATTTGAAAATCAACATAAATTAACAAATTTATAAGCATATGAAAAAAAGTTTATTTCTTAGCCTCATTGCTGCTGCAGTAGTGTTGGCATCTTGCAACAAGACGTTGCCGAAACCCGAAGAGATCACTGTAAACCCGAGTCCGCTGGAGAAAGTGGGAGGTAAGGTAAATGCAGACATCACCGGAACTTTCCCTGAGAAGAAATTTGCCCGCAAAGGTGTATTGAAAGTGACTCCGGTCCTGAAATTTGACGGACAAGAGGTACTTGGCGAGACCGTTACTTATGTTGGCGAGAAGGCAAAAGAGAACGGTAAGACCGTTAATTACAAGAACGGCGGTACTTACAAGCAGAGCTGCTCTTTCGATTATGTTCCCGCTATGCGCAAATCTGAGCTCTATCTGCGCTTCGAGGCAAAAGTAGGAAAGAAAGTGATTGAGATTCCTGACGTGAAGATCGCAGACGGTGTGATCGCAACTTCCGAGCTTGCAGAGGCAAAGGACAACAAGACCGCCAGCACACCGGATAAGTTCCAGCGCGTGATCCAAGAGCTGACCGAGGCAGACATCAAGTTCCTCATCCAATCTTCCGAACTCCGTTCGGCAGAGACCAAGAGCGAGGGTGTGAAGAACCTGCAGGCTGCTATCAAGGACGCAAAGGACGCAGAGCGCAAAGAGATCAGCAAGATCGAGGTTTCCGGATATGCTTCTCCTGATGGCGCACAGGCACTGAACGAGAACTTGGCAAAGAACCGTCAGAAAGCTGCGGCTAACTTCCTGAAGAAAGACCTGAAGAAAAACAAAGTGAACACGGCAGTTGAGTCGAATATCACTGCTGAGGACTGGGAAGGCTTCCAGAAAGCAATGGAGAACAGCAATATGCAAGACAAAGACCTCGTTCTGCGCGTGCTGTCGATGTATAGCGATCCTGAGGAGCGCGAGGCACAGATCAAGAACCTCAGTTCCGTCTATGGAACGATCGCCGAGGAGATTCTGCCGGCTCTCCGTCGCAGCCGTCTGATCCTGACGACCGACCTGATCGGTAAGAGCGATGACGAGATCCGCGAGATCGCAAAGAATGATCCTTCGCAGCTGAGCGTTGAGGAGCTCCTCTATGCCGCTACGCTGACCGATAACAAAGCAGAGAAACTGAAACTGTACAAACAAGCTGCTGACCAATACAATGACTACCGCGCATGGAACAGCATGGGTCAGATCTACTTCAACGATGGTGAGGTAGCTGAGGCTCGTCGCTGCTACGCAAAAGCACTGGAGATCCAACCGAATGATCCGGACGTGAACTACAACGCAGGTATCGCAGCTATGGCCGACGGCGATCTGAACAAAGCAGAAGAGTATCTGGGCAAAGCAGCCGGCACCAAAGCTAACTTGAGCGCAGCTATGGGAACCCTCTATACGCAGAAGGGTGACTACAACGCAGCAAAGAAAGCTTACGGCGAGAACGCAACCAACAACGCTGCTGTTCAGCAGATCCTGAGCGAGGACTACGCAGGTGCTGCCAAGACGCTGGCTAACGTGAAAGAGCCGAACGCTACTACCGCTTATCTGAAAGCCGTTGTGGGCGCTCGTACCAACGATAAGGACGCTGTTTATACCAACCTGAAATCGGCAGTCGCACAGGATGCGAAACTGAAAACCCGCGCAGCTCAGGATATCGAGTTCGCTAAGTTTGCAGAGGAAGCTGATTTCCAGGCAATCGTTAAATAATGTCGGTATTATTTCCGAAAACAAATAAACCCCGTGAGTGGGACTATCGCCCCATTTACTATGACAAGGATAAGGAGGCGCGCAAGGACAGAAGACTTGCGCGTCTTCATCACGGGGCGTTCCGTGAGGAGCATGAGAAGAACATGACCGAACTGCGCAAGAAAAAAGAATCCAAACTTGTGTTCTGGCTGGTGCTGTTGGGTCTGCTCATCTTCGGCTTTTACGTTATACTCTGATTATGGATATCATTCATCTGTTACCGGACAGCGTAGCGAACCAGATTGCGGCAGGCGAGGTGATCCAACGCCCTGCGTCGTGTCTGAAGGAGCTGGTGGAGAACAGTCTGGATGCGGGGGCAACCCGTGTCCAGGTGATCGTTCGTGACGCCGGACGGACGCTGCTGCAGGTGATTGATAATGGTATCGGCATGAGTGAGATGGACGCCCGTCTGGCGTTCGAGCGTCATGCAACGAGTAAGATACGCGAAGCGCAGGACCTGTTCTCGCTCCGCACGATGGGTTTCCGCGGCGAAGCCTTGGCTTCTATCTGCGCGGTGGCACAAGTGGAGATGACCACCCGCCGCGCCGAAGACGAAACAGGAACGCTGATCGAGATACACGGTTCGGACGTGGTGCGCCAGGAAGTGTGTGCCTGCCCCGTAGGAACGAACATCAAGGTCAGCAACCTGTTCTTCAACGTGCCCGTGCGGCGTAAGTTCCTCAAGACCGACCAGACGGAGTTGCGAAACCTCCTGACGGAGTTCTACCATATCGTGCTGGTCTATCCTAAGGTGGCTTTCACCTTTGTGCATAACGACGAGATCCTGCTTGAACTACCTGCAGGCACAGAGAAACAGCGGATTGAGGCGGTGTTCGGTAACCCCAAACGCAATGTCTATACCTCGGCTTTCGTGGATGTCAGCACGGAGACGGAGATGGTCTCTATCCATGGTTTCGTCGTGAAGCCGGAGAGCGCTACGCGCAAGGCGGAGCAGTATTTCTTCGTCAACGGCAGGTATATGCGCCATCCGTATTTCCAGAAAGCGGTCATGACGGCTTATTCCGGCATGTTGGCGAGCGACTACCAGCCTTCTTTCTTCCTCTATTTTGAGATCGCGCCGGAGGCGATAGATGTCAATATCCATCCGACCAAGACGGAGATCAAGTTTGCCGACGAGCAAGCGATCTTCCAGATCCTGATGGCGTCTGTACGCGAAGCGTTGGGCAAGTTTACTTTGGCACCGCAGATCGATTTTGACACCAACGGCAGCATTGATATACCGCAACCGCCGACGGGTGAGGTAACGGCACCGCGAGTGACGGTCGATCCGACCTATAACCCTTTCCACACGCGGGGAGCGATCTATCCCGACCGCGCGCCTCGGAACTGGGAGAGCCTCTATGAGGGACTTCCTACTTCCCGCAATACCGGAACACCTGAATACCGCGATGCCGGCATGCCGGACTTGCCGGTGGATGAACAGCTCCGTCCGGAGGAGGTGGAGAGTTGCCCGCTATGGCAGTACGGCAATAAGTATATCTTGGTGCCGAGTGCAAACGGACTGATGTTGATCAACCAGCATCGGGCGCACGCAGCGGTGCTATATGCCCGTTATGTGGACCAGCTGGTTCATTCGCAGGGCGCGATGCAGCAGCTCCTCTTCCCGGAGGTGCTCTCTCTCTCGCCGGATGATATGGTGTTGCTGACCCAGATCGCTCCGGACCTGCGGGCAATAGGGTTTGACTTGGAGCAACTGAGCCCGGATAGCTATTCGGTGCAAGGTGTGCCTTCCCAACTGGTCAACCAATCTCCTTTGCCGGTGCTACAACATATATTAGATCAGGTGCGCGAGCGCGGCGCGGACACGCAACGCGAGTGGCGCGAGCAGATCGCCCTGAGTCTAGCGGAGCAGAGCGCGATCCCTTACGGCAAACCCCTGACGGAAGAGGAGATGCGCGATATAGTGTCTAAACTGGTACGTCTGCCCCAGTACCGCCGGACAGCGGACGGCAAGGTCATCGTGTCATTGCTTACCGATGAAGAAATCAACAAACGATTTTAGGATATGAAAAATATTCATTATTTTTTACTCATTATTCTTTGCCTCACGGCGTGTACCCCGCAGAAGGCGCATCTGACGATCCTGCATACGAATGACACCCATTCGCAGGTGGAGCCTAAGGACAATAACCAGGGCGGCTATGCCCGTCGTATGGGTTTGATCCGGCAAGAGCGGGAGAAAGATCCGAACTTGCTGCTGGTCGATGCCGGCGATTTCAGCCAAGGAACGCCGTATTTCAATCTCTATCGCGGTCGCGTAGAGATAGACGCCATGAACTATATCGGCTATGACGCGGCTACTCTCGGAAATCATGAGTTTGACAATGGGCTGGATTCCCTTGCTATGATGCTCAAACTGGCACAGTTCCCGATCGTGTGCGCCAACTATGATTTTACCGGTACGCCGGTGGAGGGGCTGGTGAAGCCTTTTACGATTGTAGAAAAAGGAAATGTCAAAGTGGGTATTTTCGGTCTGGGGTGCCAGCCGAAAGGCATGATCTCGGACCGGAATTTCCTGCCTGCCCGCTATCTGGAACCGTATCCGGTAGCTCAGGCGATGGCGGACACCTTGCGTGCACAAGGATGCGATGTCGTCGTATGTCTCAGCCACATGGGTACAATGGGCAAATCGAAATCCGATGTTTGCGATTCGGTGATGGTCACCCGGACGAGAGGAATAGATGTGGTTATCGGCGGTCACACGCATAAATTCTATGATAATCTTCGCGTAGCGAATTTGGACGGTGATAGCATTCCATTGTGCCAAATGGGCAAGAGTGGAGTCTATTTAGGCAAGATTGTGATAGATTTAGGTGACAAAAAAGAAAAATAACGCAAAAAAATTTGTGTATTCCAAAAAAAAGCAGTAATTTTGCGCCGACTTTGCGAAATATGCAAAAATAAAAGTGTACGAAAATTAAGAAAAACATATATTAACTAAAAGAATTAGTATTATGGCAGAAGTTGAAGCAAAAGTAAAAGCAATCATTGCTGATAAACTTGGTGTAGAAGAGTCTCAGGTTACCAAAGAGGCTAATTTCCAAACTGATCTGGGTGCGGATTCTCTGGACACCGTGGAAATGATCATGGAGTTCGAGAAAGAGTTCGGAATCGAGATTCCGGATGAGGATACCCAGAAGATCAGCACCGTAGGCGACGCAATCGCTTATGTGGAGGGCAAATTAGCAAAGTAATTCTCTTTACACATCAGTCTGCGAGTTTACGGGAGTACTGTAAACTCGTATACTTTTTATTAGCAGGTTTATATTTTATGCAGTTGAGACGAGTCGTAGTGACGGGCCTTGGGGCGCTCACACCTGTGGGAAATTCGGCGCCGGAGACATGGGCGGCATTGGTAAACGGAGTGAATGGAATAGCTCCGATCACTGCCTTTGACGCCACGAAGTTCAAAACCCATTTTGCCGGTGAGGTGAAGGGCTTTGATCCCTCTCCGTTGATGGACCGCAAGGAAGCCCGCAAGATGGATCGCTATTCCCAGTTCTCCGTATGGGTGGCTAATGAGGCGCTCATCGACAGCGGACTGGATCTGGAGAAAGAGGACCGTAGCCGTGTCGGAGTGATATGGGGCAGTGGTATGGGCGGTTTGCAATCTACCGAGGAAGAAATCATTGATTTCGCCAAAGGGGATGGTGTACCGCGTTTTAATCCATTCATGATCCCGAAGGCAATCCCGTCCATCGCTGCGGGTCAGATATCGATCCGTTTTGGTCTGGGCGGACCTTCCTTCTCCGTCTCCACCGCTTGTTCTTCTTCGTCCCACGCAGTGGGTTCGGCATTCGACCAGATCCGTCTGGGGCATGCCGACGTGCTGCTCTCCGGCGGAGCGGATGCAGATGTGACCTACACCGGCATCGGAGGATTCAACTCGCTGCATGCGCTCTCGACGCGCAATGACTCGCCCGAGACAGCCAGCCGGCCTTTCTCCAAATCGCGCGACGGCTTCGTGTTGGGCGAGGGAGCAGCTTGCCTGATCTTGGAGGACTACGAGCACGCCAAGGCGCGCGGAGCGAAGATCTACGCTGAGATCATAGGTGAGGGAATGACGTCCGACGCGTACCACATGACCGCGCCGGATCCCGAGGGAAAAGGAGCGGAGCGGGTGATGAGGCTGGCACTCAAGGATGCAGGCATTCAGCCGGAGCAGGTGGATTTCATCAATACGCACGGTACCTCTACGCCGCTGGGAGACGTGGCGGAGATCCAGGCAATCCAGCGTGTCTTCGGAGAACATGTCTATGAGATGAACCTCGACTCCACCAAGTCCATGACCGGGCACCTGATCGGTGCGACGGGAGCCGTAGAAGCGCTGGCATGTATCATGGCGCTCAAAGACGGCATCATCCCGCCGACCATCAACCATGACCCCGAGGACGAGGACGAGAATATAGACTACCGTATTAATTTTACGTTCGATAAAGCCCAGAAACGTGATATCCGCTATGCGTTGAGTAACACCTTCGGCTTCGGAGGTCACAACGCTTGTCTGGTGTTCCGGAAATGGGAAGAATAACAGGGAAGGATGCCCCTCAAAGCATCTGATTAGTCTAACTTAAATTTAAGGTATTATGATTACTAAAATTGGAGAAAATGCAGGTCTGATTTGGAATGCATTGCAGAATGGTGCACAAGGTCTGAAAGCGCTCAAAAAAGCTACCAAGCTGAAGAACGAGGACCTCTATCTGGCGCTGGGCTGGCTCGCTCGCGAGGGTAAAATCTCTTTCACCGAGGCTGAGGCAGACACGATCATTGCATTGGCATAAGTATGGTAATTGCAATCGTAGGCGCTTCGGGCGCCGTCGGACAGGAATTGCTTGCTGTGCTCGCACAGCGGCAATTCCCTCTCTCCGAACTCCGTTTATTCGGATCAGAGAGAAGTGCCGGTACAAAGTATGAATTTTGTGGTAAGGAGTACGAGGTACAACTGCTGCAACATGGCGACGCCTTCCGGGGCGTCGATATCGCATTTACTTCCGCGGGCGCGAGCGTGTCACGTATGTACGCGGAGGACATCACCCGCTTCGGCGCGGTGATGATTGATAATTCTTCCGCTTTCCGTATGGATGAAGATGTGCCTCTGGTAGTGCCGGAGGTCAATGCAGCCGATGCGCTGGTCCGTCCGCGGAATATAATCGCTAATCCGAATTGTACAACGATCCAGATGGTCGTGGCTCTGCAGGCTATAGAGCGGTTGAGCCATATCCGCCGTGTGCATGTGTCCACTTATCAGGCGGCTTCGGGCGCAGGGGCGCAGGCGATGAAGGAGCTGGAGAACCAATACCGCCAGATTCTGAACGGCGAAGAACCCACCGTGGAGAAATTTGCCTACCAGCTGGCGTTTAATGTCATTCCGCATATTGACCTCTTCACCGAAAACGGCTATACCAAGGAGGAGATGAAGATGTACAACGAGACGCGCAAGATCATGCACTCGGACGTCAAAGTCAGTGCGACCTGCGTGCGTGTGCCTTCGCTGCGTGCACATAGCGAGAGCGTCTGGATCGAGACCGAGCGTCCGATCTCTGTAGCCGAAGCGCGCAATGCCTTCGCGCAGGCACCCGGATGTGTGCTCATGGACGAGCCGGAGCAGAAAATCTACCCGATGCCGCTTTTCCTGAGCGGCAAAGATGAGGTCTTCGTCGGACGTATCCGCAAAGACCTGACCGACGAGAACGGGCTCAGCTTCTGGTGCGTGAGCGACCAGATTCGCAAAGGCGCTGCGCTCAATGCCGTCCAGATCGCTGAATATATCATCAATCACCAATGACCAATCACCAATCACCAATAGAGATCATGGCTCCCGTGGGTTGCTGGGAGAGTCTGGCTGCGGCGATACAAGCCGGGGCTACCTCGGTCTATTTCGGCATCGAGCACCTCAACATGCGTGCCCGCAGCTCGGTCAATTTCACGACAGACGACATGGCGAAGATCGTCTCCATCTGCCGCGAAGCGGGCGTCAAGACTTACCTGACGGTCAACACCGTCATGTATCCCGAGGATCTGGCTCTGATGCGTGAGATAGTGTCCAAAGCCCACACTGTGGGAGTGGATGCGATCATTGCGTCCGACATCGCGGTGATGCAATATGCCAACTCGATCGGTCAGGAGGTACATCTCTCTACCCAGCTCAACATTGCGAACACCGAGGCGCTGCGGTTCTATGCCCAGTTTGCCGACGTCGTGGTGTTGGCGCGGGAACTGAACATGGACCAGGTGGCGTCTATCTATCGCGACATCGAGGAGCAGCATATATGCGGCAGAAGCGGGCAACCCATCCGCATTGAGATGTTCTGCCACGGCGCGTTGTGCATGGCGGTGAGCGGTAAGTGTTACCTCTCGCTCAATAACTACGGGCTCTCGGCGAACCGCGGAGCCTGCGTGCAGGTCTGCCGCCGCGGCTATACGGTCAAAGACAAGTCCTCCGACCTCGAACTGGACATAGAAAACCAGTATATCATGTCGCCCAAGGACCTCAAGACCATCCATTTCCTCAATAAGATGCTGGACGCCGGAGTCCGGGTGCTCAAGATCGAAGGACGTGCCCGCGGAGCGGAGTATGTCGCTACGGTCGTCGCTTGCTACCGCGAAGCGGTGGAGGCTTGGCAGCGAGGCGAGTATGCCGATGACGAGGTCATCGAACCCAAGATCGCGGACTGGAATGAACGGCTCAGCCGTGTCTTCAACCGCGGGTTCTGGGATGGCTATTATCTGGGGCAACGCCTGGGCGAATGGACCCACTCGTACGGCAACAAAGCGACGCGGAAGAAAGTCTATGCCGCCAAATGCACCAATTTCTTCAAGAACCTGAGTGTGGCGGAGTTTGTGGTGGAAGCGGTCGAAGCGATCGAAGAAGGCTCGGATCTGCTCATCACCGGTGAGACCACCGGAGTATATGAGTGCAGGGCGGAAGGAATGCGCGACGCGGACGGAAATCCCACCTCGCGAGTGGAGAAAGGTGCTTTCTTCTCCCTCAAGACCGACCGACTCCTCCGCCGCGGCGACAAACTCTTCCTCTGGACCACTGCCACTGAATGCTGAATACTGAATGCTGAATACTGAATACTGAATACGGAATGCTGAATACTGAATGCTGAATACTGAATGCTGACGGCTTATGACCATATTATCTCTCCTCTGACAGCCCCTTGGTGCGGCTGGACGATGTTGGTGCTGCTGATCTTGGCGGTGCTGAGCGAGTGGTTGCAACCGGGTGTCATCAGTCAGGCTTCGACCTCCATCTCCGTCCATCCCGAGCGGGCATACAAAGATGCGCCGACCCGGACGGTGGCGCAACTCTTCATCTCCGTCTTCCGCCTCGGCACGCTGGCGATGGCGCTCTGCCTCTGTTTTCCGGCGGAGTCGGGCTTCTCTTTTGTCGCCTATCTGGCGGTCTGCGGAGTGCTCCTCGGCGTGGCGCTGGTCAAGATGGCGTGCGATCTGTTGGTGGACTACACTTTCCGCATCACCAAGACGTACGGCGAGGTATATGAGCACTATTCGAATCTCATGACGCTGACCTGCGTGGCGATCTATGCGCTGTTGCTTGTTTTTATGAGAATCGACTCGCTGCCGGCGACGCGATGGATGATGGCTGTCGTCGCTGCGGTCTTCGTGGGCCTTTGGTTCTATCGGGGCGTTCGCCAATTCGTGCATACACCGATGGCGATAATTTATCTGCTCCTTTATATGACTACGATGGAATTGCTGCCTATGGCAGGAATAGCCATTCTATCCGCTAAAATGATATCGATAATATGATAAAGAAACTTATTTTTTCTCAACCACACCCCTCTACGGAGCATAATCCCTATAGCCGTTTGGAGGCTCAATTCGGGGTAGAGTGCGACTTCTACCAGTTCATCCATGTGGAGGGTTTGTCTGCTAGTGAGTTCCGCAAACAGCGAATCAACCCGCTGGATTTCTCGGCGGTCATCTTGAATTCCAGGCTCGGCGCGGAGCATTATTTCCGTCTCTGCGAGGAGATGCGGCTCTCGGTGCCCGACACCATGCATTATTATTGCAACTCCGAGCAAGTGGGACTCTATCTGCAGAAGTTTATCAATTATCGCAAGCGCAAAGTCTTCTTCCCCGAGACGGGAAATAAGTTCGAGGATCTCTTGCCTGCGATGCACCGGCGTCCGAATGAGAAATATCTGATGGTCTTGTCTGATATCCATAATGACGACCAGATCAATATGTTTGCCGAGAATGGCATTGAGGTCACTCCGGCGATCATGTATCGCACCGTGACGACCCCGTGGCCCGAAGGCAAACCCTTTGACTATGACCTGATCGGTCTCTTCACGCCGGCGGGTGTCACATCGCTATGCGAGAATTTCCCCACTTGGAAACAAGGAAAGACCCTGATCGCGGCTTTCGGAGAAGGAACGATCCGTGCGTTGGACGATGCCGGTTTCCGTGTGGACATAGAGGCGGGACCCGGCAAAACCTTCGCCTCCCTCCCTATGGCAATTGCCGACTATCTGGAGAAGAATGACTAACTCTTTTCCCAAACATAGTAAACTCTGCGGTAAGGAACGGATTGCGGCTCTCTATAAGAGCGGCAACCGCTTCACGTCCTGGCCCCTGCGCGTCACATGGCAAAAAATGCCCGATTTCTCTCCCTCCCTTGAGGGGAGGGCTGGGGTGGGGTTTCCCCCCTCCCAAATCCTCATCTGGGCTCCCAAATCGCTTTTCAAGCACGCCGTGGACAGAAACCGTCTCCGCCGTCTTATGCGCGAAGCCTACCGCCTCAACCAAGGTATCCTCACTTCCTCCTCCCTTGAGCGGGTGAAGAGCTCTGCTCGATCGGACTGCCGGTGGCCGTCCGTAGAACTCGCGGGTGGGGTTTCTTACCTCATCGCCTTCAACTATATGGACAAAGAGGTAAGATCCTATGCGGTCATAGAGAAAGCCGTCATCAAAGCCCTAAAAAGAATCGCCAATGCCCAGTGAACACTCTGAAAATAATCTTCCCCCCTCCACGGGGGGATCGAGGGGGGCTTGGAGGATTTTCCTCCGCAAAGTCTTCCTCCTCCCTGTCTATTTCTACCGGGTGTTCATTTCGCCTTTGACGCCCCCGTCGTGCCGTTATACGCCGACGTGCAGCCAGTACATGGTGGAGGCGGTGCTCAAATATGGTATTTTCAAAGGCACTTGGCTTGGCATCAAACGCATCCTCCGCTGCCATCCCTGGGGTGGCTCCGGCTACGACCCCGTCCCATGATATAATTTTTAAATTTTCAAATTATCAAATTTTCAAATTCCTTTATGAGGATTGATATTATTACAGCTTGCCCCGAACTCTTGGAGTCGCCGCTGAACCACTCCATCATCGCCCGCGCAAAGTCCAAAGGGCTTTGTGAGATCTATGTCCATAACCTCCGCGACTGGACGCTGGACAAACACCGCAAGGTGGACGACTATGCCTTTGGCTTCAGCGCCGGAATGGTCCTCCAGATCGAACCCATCGACCGTTGTATATCTGCCCTCACAGCCAAGCGCCACTACGACGAGATCATCTTCACCGCCCCCGATGGCGAACGGTTCGACCAGAAAGCCGCCAACAGCCTTTCCCTCAAGGAAAATATCATCATCCTCTGCGGACATTATAAAGGCGTGGATCAACGCGTGCGCGATCATCTGATCACGCGCGAGTATAGCATCGGCGATTTCGTCCTCACCGGAGGTGAGATGCCGGCGGCGATGATGACCGACGCTATCGTGCGTCTCCTCCCGGGGGCACTCGGAGACGTCGAGTCCGCGCTCAACGACTCGTTCCAGGACGGGCTCCTCGAAGCAGGCGTCTATACCCGCCCTGCGGAATACAAAGGATGGAAAGTGCCGGACATCCTTCTCTCCGGCAACCAGGCGAAGATCGAAGAATGGCAGTACGACCAAGCCCTCGAACACACCCGCTCCCGACGCCCCGACCTACTCGATGAATAAGATCTAATTCTCCCGAATTTTTACTGATCACAATGAATTTTAGTCCTCAAATTCTTAATATTTGCCAACTTAACTTTGCAATTTTATGTTTTATAACACTTTTTTTGCAAAATATTTGGTCAGTTCGCCAAAAAGCAGTACTTTTGCACCGTGTTTTTCATGGTATTAGATTTAAGGTTAAGTAAAAAGATTGGGATGTCGGGAGACATCCTTCTTTGTTTTTATAGGAATTCTCCATTTTTTGACCCCTTTTAGAAAATGTTTTTTATGTTTATGTCCTTTGCTGGCTTTTTGTTAAATTTTTAGCGGTTTTGCATAATTTTTAATTTTTAATTTTGCATTTTGAATTTTTTGTTGTACCTTTGCACTCGCAAATCGCAAATCATAAATGATATCATGATCACGAATCATCCTTTCAAGAAAATGCTTACACTCCTTGCGCTGACCTTCTGCGTAGTCTTTGTCATGGCGTCTGTACAACCGCTGAAGCCGGAGCCGATTGACACCCTGTTGCTGAATTTTGACCAAAAGCCCGGACTGAAGACCGCGAGGGATTTCTTCGCTTATATGGACCAAGAGCAGTTCATGGACGAACCCGTGGTCTTCACTTCTTCTACGCCCCTCGACACCATGAAAGCGCTTGTCTGGTATTGGGCGGGCGAATGGTATTATGCCGAGCAGGACTACGTACGGGCGGAGAAGAACCTCCTCCGCGCGCTCGAACTGATGGAGTATGCGGATGAGAAATCGATCTCGGATAACTTGGCGATGCTGGGATTGGCGTATATGCGACAGTCCAAGTACGACGAAGCGCTCCATTATATGCGCCGTTGCTACCAACTCGACAGCAAGAGCGGCGACCCCGACCGCATCTCCTCCTCACTCAATACGATCGCCGGAACGCTTCTCGCTGCCGGAAACCCAGAGGAAGCAGAGGGCTATATTCTCAAAGCGATCACGTATGCCAAGCAGGCGGACAACCCTTCCCGTATGGCGGTCATCTACGGCATGGCGAGCGAGATAGAGAACCGACTCGAACATTCCGAAAAAGCCCTCCTCTATGCCGACAGCGCCTGTTTGGTCGAAGCAACCACCGGCAACCGATACAAGATGGCGGTACGGCAGACCCAGAAAGCGTCTATCCTCGTCGGCATGGCGCGCTATGCCGAAGCCGAACGGATATTGGCGGACGTCGTGCCTTTCTTCCGAGAGACCGGAGACCAGCTCTCGCTCGCAATCGCCCTCAATAAATGCGGAATGGCGGCGAACGGGATCGGACGGACCGATGAGGCGGTGAACTATTTCAGCGAAGCTATCGACATATGCGTGCGCATAGGCAATCCTTATAATGAGGCGTACGCGCAACGCGCGATATACGAGATACTCTATAAATCCAACCCCGATGCCGCGAAAATCCACTTGGAGCGTTACCACCAGCTCAAGGACTCGCTCTATTCGCACGCTACGGCAGAGCAACTCGCGCGTTTCAACGCCGAGTTCGGACGCGACGAACTGGAGAAAGAGAAAGAGTGGCTCACCCGCCGCAACCATCGTTTGGTGGCGATCGGAGCCGCTGCCGGTATAGTAGTCCTCATCGGTATTCTCATCTCGCTTATATGGTTCCGGAGACGCCAGACCAAGATCAACGAACAACTCACCTCTATGATGGCGGAACTGAACGAGGCGCGCCTTTCTGCGGAGCAGAAATCCGAAACGCCTGAGAATCCCGCTGAACAGACATCCGAAACTCCCGAGACACCCGAAGAGCCGGAAGAGCCCGAGGAGTATCTGACCCCGGAGGACAAACAGTTCCTCCGCAAACTCATCCTTGCCGTCACCCAAATGATGAACCACCAGGCGGTCACCGTCACCCAAGTCGCAGACAAGATGTGCATGTCGCCCAAGACGCTTAACCGCCGACTCCAATACCTCACCGGCGAAGGAGCCAAGCGGTATATTATGCGAATCCAATTGGAGCAGGCGAAGATCATGCTCCTCCGCAACCTCGATATCCCGATCGTCGAGATCGGCAACCGCTGTGGCTTTGAGGACCACAGTTCCTTCACCCGCACCTTCACCCAGAACGTCGGCATCTCCCCCTCCGACTACCGTTCCTCCCGCGGCCAATAGCTTTTTTATGTTTATGTCCGAAGACGTTTGTAACTCCGCAAGGAGTGTAGATTTGAACGATTGAGCGTCATGGGAGCTTGCTCACGATGACGAACAAGCGTACAAAGATACAAAAGTCCGCTGGGCTTACAAACGGATGAGGGGTTTTTAATGTTTTTTTCTTTAAAAATGCCATTTTGTCCGATTTTGTAAAATTTCTGTCCGCTTTTGCAAAAGCCGTTTCAGTTTTTTACACTACCTTTGCACCCGAATTGATACGGGTGCTTTTTTATGCCCTTCCTGCCCGGTCTGACAGCCGGTTTTGAAGCAACTATGGAGAATAAGGAGAACAATACAAATGCGCAGTCCGCACAGGAATCGTCCGCCGTTTCCCAATGTCGTCATGAGGCTGCGAAGGACTATACCAAAGAGTTGATCGAAGAGATCGTATCTTCCCGAACTCCAACCAACACCTCTAAATACCCACCAACCAACACCCCTAAAGATCCCCCAACCAACACCCCTAAAGACACTCCAACCAACACCTCTAAATAAGGAACACCCGCGCGTGTATATTCCAACACAGCATTAACACAGGATTAACACAGGATTAATGGCACGAAAACGGAACAAAAACGGGACAAAAACGGAAACCTCGAACCCGGATTACCCAGTTTACCGAAACCTCGAACTTGGATTATCCTGAATTTCAGGAATAGCGAAGCGGTCCGGAATAACTGAAAAACTGAACACTGAAAACTTTATAATTTACCGAGGGCAACCCTCACAATATTAACATTCAAATCTCTAACATTATGAGAAAAACAATTACATTACTATGTGCTATGCTACTCAGCATTAGCATATTTGCTCAAGATCCGTCGTGGCTACGTTCAGGTGACGAATGGGATGAGGTCACCAAAACCCTTACTGTGAAAAATGATCTGGGCTATCAAGCCTATGAGTCTCAAAGCAGCATTCTGCGCCTTGTAATTGCCGATGGCGTAAATGTAATCGGGACACAGGCTTTTCAACATTGTGTAGGGATTGTAGATGTTGTCATTCCTGCAAGCGTAACCTCTATCGGCGGTGACGCTTTCTATGATTGCTCGAGCGTTGAGGATGTGCATTGCTATGCGAATCCGGAGAACTTGACGTGGAATGAAGATTATTGCGATGATTTCATGGAGAATCATGCAACGAATTGCCATGTGAAGAGTAGTTATTTGGACACCTATAATACGAAGTGGGGAAATACCCCATCTTCAAGCGATAATTCGGGTGTCAATGTGACTTTTGTGGGCGACCTACCGGATCCGTCTCCGGCTGATCCGTCTTTGACAACGATCACATGGGAGGAGACAGACCTCGCAACACTCGCTCTCTTTATGGAGGGTGGTAAATTTATAAAGGACATCGTTGTTATGGCAGAATATGCGGATTATAACAATGACTATGTGTCTTTTAAGTATGAACCAGCCCCTGCAGACTATTGCGGCTTCTCCATGTCCGGTAATGGATCGCTCACATTTACTCCTGCTTCCGGAAAACTGACGAGCATTGTCATTAACTGGAATTATGAAGGACCCACCCCGGAGCTTGTACCGGGATCTGGATGGAGTTTTAGTAATAGCAAACTTACTTGGACAAGTGATGATGAAGATGGTGCAGAGTCTGTAGTACTGAAGTCCAATAGTTCCAACTCTCTCGCTTCCGGACCGATTTCATCCATTGTGTTTACGGTTAAAGATGCTGCAGCCCCAGCTGCTAATTCAGTTACGTGGACTACCCCCATGGTAAAAAGCGTAGATATCTATCAGAACAGCGGTACTGCTTATGCTCCTTTATCGGTAGAAATGAGAGATGTCACAGCTTCCATTTCTGCCGGACAGAGTGGAGCCTATGCACATTTCAAGACACAGGGTGCCAATACAAACATTTCTTTGCACGATGGCGGAACGCTCACATTCTCTTCTGAGACACGTGAGTTTGAAAGCATTGTGATCAATTTTGATAGTGAGAATGGTGGAGTGGGATATGCGAATTATCCGACAGAATGGAATAGTATTGAAAGCACGTTAACGTGGGCGGCAACTCCTACCAACTCGGTTGTTTTGGCTGATGCGCTTGTTAGCCATATTACCTCCATCGTGTTTACCTATGCAACTGCTCCGGAGCCGGATCCTATGCCTTCGGGTCCCTCGTTCTTATGGGAACAACGCCAAGTAAAACATGTAAAGATGAATTGCAGTAATGGCGAAACCAAAACCACTCCTGTAATTAAAAATATTATTACCTCTCTGACGAGAACAAGTGATGGCAACTGCTATTTTGGCGAATATGGGTATGGACAATTTGAAATAATGAATAATTGTGGTACACTGACATTCCAATCCATTGTCGGAGATCTCACAGGTATCATTATTACATGTTCAACAGTGTATTATGCAAATGATCTTCCAGCCGGCTGGAGATATGATAGCGAAACAGGTAAGCTTATATGGGTAGGTACACCTGCCGAGACAGTTACGCTCTCCGGAGATATCAAGATCACCATCTCATCAATCGAGTTCTTCTATGCCCCGGCTCCCGCTCCGCGTTTGGGCGAGAAAATAAACGGCTGCTACGAAATCACCGGTGCACACACGGCGAAAGTCTTTGCTGCTGCCGCAGGTACTATTCCTGATTATATAGTAGATGATGAGGTAACCTATTATATCACAGAGATTGGTGATTATGCGTATTATAATGACCAAACAGAGGGCTATTTCTATTTCGGTGCGAATATTGCCAAAGTAGGTGCACATGCATTTGAGGGTTGTAGCCGAGCTATCGAGTTTACATTCTACAGTACTGTGTTGGATGAAATCGGTGATGAGGCATTCAAGAACTGCAAACTTCTTGGATGGTTAAATTTTGACACTCAAATGCCTCCGGTGCTCGGCAGCAATGCCTTCTCCGGCGACGGGTTCCTGAATCATATCAATGTTTATCCGTATGGCTCTGTCTTGGATGATTATAAGGCTGCCGCTGGTTGGTTCACATATGCCGACAAGATAACCCGTTCGTATCCTTTCCCCGCTACAGTTGGCGAACAGTTCTTCTTCGATAATCAGAAGACCACCAACATATATGAGGTTTCGTCCGTTGACCCCAAAGAGATAAAGGTGATGCCATACACCGCAGAAGTGAATGCCCTCTATCCTATTACCCGCACAGGTACACTGATTATCCCGGAAGAGGCTAGTTATCTAAACACCGGATTTAGCGTTACCGGCATCGGTGCCAATGCCTACAAAGACAGCGCACGTTTTGATGTAGTGATGATACCGCAGGCTGTCAAGTCTATCGAGGCTGGTGCTTTCCTTAATTGTACAGGCGTAGAGAATGTATTCTTCCTTTGGAACGACCCGACTACCGTCACTTGGTATGATGGTGATAAAGGTCTTGAGTTCAAGACTGCAGCTAACGGCGGTACTAAAATCTTCGTTCCTGAAGGAAAATTGGCTGCTTATCAGGAATGGGCTCCGGCTTGGAAAGATTGCATGTATGAAGGAAAGATTGAGGAAGTGGACGCTACTGCCGGACAAGACCCGGATAAAACGACTCGTTACTACCGCACTTATTTCGATAGTTCTTACGATTTAATGATGCCGCCGAGCGTTTGGGCACACGTAGGCTATGTGCGGAACAACGAATTCATCTTGCATCCTATCGCATTCGACGGAGAGATTGTACCTGCCGGAACGGCTGTTGTGCTGGAGTCTGAAACTCCTATCTACAGTTTGATTAAGATGGACCCTGCGGTTCCGAGTTATACCGGCACGAATGACCTCATCGGATCGGATGTGGCATTCCCGAGAGCGGATCTCGGCGAAAATGCTGACAAGGTCTATGTGCTCGGCAAATCAGCTACTATCGGAACAGACCATTTAGTAGGTATGGGTCTGTACCGCTACACCGGTACAACCTTAGGCGCACACAAAGCTTACATGGTTCTGGATAATGTACCTTCTGTTCCAGAAAGCGGCCAGCAAAACGCTCCGATACGCTTCCTCTTTAGGCATGAGAATACCGCTACTGGCATCGAGAATGCCTCCGCTAACTTCGGCGAATCTGAGAAACGCCTCGAAAACGGTCAACTCATCATTATTAAAAACGGCGTGCGTTACAATGCACAAGGTCAGATTGTAAAATAATTAATCAGGAGGACAAAACTATGACTAAAAAATTCTATAATCAACCCGAAGTCAATGTAGCGCAAATCAACACAACGTCTATGATCTGCGTAAGTGGAACCGGTGGCACGAAGTTAGGCTCCAACGTAAATAGCAAAGCCACAACGGATATACAGCTGTAAACCACAACCAAACCACAGGAAAAGTACTCACTTTTATCCGGTGGTAATATATCCAACCAACGTTTTTTTCGGAAGCCGTCTCGCGTGAGCGAGGCGGTTTCTTTTTGCCTTCCGCCTTCCCCCAAATACCCCAAATAGCTCCCACAGACGATTTTTTCTTGCCTCCCTCTTGCGCAATTCAAAAAAAAGTCGTACCTTTGCACCGAATTTAACGAAAAATCCGAAGTACTACTTCCGATTTTCAGAGAATATCCATACTTCATAGACGATTTTTTCTTGCCTCCCTCTTGCATATATGCAAAAAAAGTCGTACCTTTGCAGCGAATTTACAAACCAATACAACTATGACTAAGAAAAGAAAACAAGAAAATCTTGCCCGGTTATTAGAAATTGAGCAAGAAATGCTTCGGAAAGGCAAACGGCTGTCCCAGACTTTCTATGGTATGAAGCAAAGTGCCGAAGAGGCTTTGGCAAGGGCATGAGATACCTAATAGACACCAACATATTTATCTATCTTGCCACAGATAACCAGTTACTCAATGATGATGTAGCTGAGATTCTTGGTGACTATGAGAATCTTATTTATATCAGTACCGAGTCGCTGCGCGAGTTGATTATACATTATAATAACAAGGCTCTGCTCCGGAAATACTGGAATACCAAAAGAGATATGTTGCGTTCAATAACAACTCAATATGGTTTACAGATCTTGCCGCTCACTCCGGATGTGATGTACACATACGGCAATATGAATCTGTTCCATAATGACCCTTCCGATCATGTCATTATAGCGCAGGCAATCGCAATGAAGATGCCTCTTATATCCGATGATAACAGGTTTCCGGATTACCGAAAAGAAGGTCTGGAACTGATTGAGAACTAATGATACATCCATCAATCGGAAACCGTCTCATGTGATATGAGGCGATTTTTTTTGCTCTTTTTCTTGCATATATGCAATTTTTGTAGTACCTTTGCACTCGTAAATCGTAAATGACCAAATCGTAAATGGCTTTATGGAGACACTCATTTCTGTTATAGGCGGCGCGAACGTGGATATGTCGGCAACGCTGATGGACGCGTTCATCGCTTCGGACTCGAATCCCGGGCACATAGAGGTCGGCTACGGCGGCGTGGCGCGGAACATAGCGCATAACCTCGCGCTGCTCGGCGCACGCACACAACTACTGACCATCTTCGGAGGCGACCTCTTCGGCGGCTTGCTGCACGACTACTGCAAGCAGCAGGGGATCGATGTGCACCTCTCGGAGCGCGTGAATGACTTGCGGTCGGGCATTTACCTCTGTCTCAATAACCACGGTGGCGAGATGATTGCCGCAGTAGCGGACACGGAGGCGATCAAACTGATCACGCCCGAGTGGCTTGCCAAACGCAACGGCGAGATCAATATGTCTGATTTTATCGTTGCAGACACCAACATTGGCGAGGACGCAATCCGGTGGCTGATGGAGAATGTAACCGCGCCGCTCTTCATCGACGGCGTGAGTACGACCAAGGCGCACCGCGTGGTGAACGCCCTGCGCAAAGCCAAACTGCCGTACCTCCACACCCTCAAACTGAATCTCAAAGAGGCATTGGCGGTGACCGAGACCGCTTCGTACGCCGAGGCGGCGCAGAAACTGTTGGACTTGGGCGTTGCACATGTCTATATCACCCTCTCTGGCGAAGGTGTCTATTGCCGCACGGCGGCGGAGGAATGGCTCTTTCCGGCGCTGCCGGGTGAGATCGTGAACACGACGGGCGCCGGAGACGCCTTCCTCGCTGGAGTCGTCTATGCCCATGCCAAAGGTATCGACTTCCCCCAGACTGCCCAATACGGTCTGATGGCGGCACGCGCCACCCTCATGAGCCCCAAAGCCGTCAACCCCGACATCGCTAATATATTATTGTAGTTTGAAATAGTTTGAAGGTTTGAATGTTTGAACTCAAACGATCTCAAACAACCTCAAACGCGAAGCATCAAACATTTATTTATGAATAAGTATCTTTCTATATCGCCGGAGGTGCAGGAAGCACTTGCAACCGGCAAGCCGGTAGTGGCATTGGAATCCACCATCATCAGCCACGGTATGCCTTATCCTCAAAATGTGGAGACCGCGCTGCGGGTGGAGCAGACGATCCGCGAGAACGGGGCCGTACCGGCAACCATCGCCATCATCGGCGGCAGACTGAAAGCCGGCTGTACGCCGGAGGAGATCGAGTACCTCGGTAAGAAAGGGCAAGCGGTGATCAAGGCTTCGCGCCGCGACCTGCCGGTGCTCATCGCCCGCAAGGAAGACGGTGCAACGACCGTCACAACGACCATGATCATTGCTGCTATGGCGGGTATCAAAGTCTTTGCTACCGGCGGTATCGGAGGAGTCCACCGCGGTGCGCAGCAGACTTTCGACATCTCGGCTGATCTCGAAGAACTGGCGCAGACGCCCGTCATGGTCATTTGTGCGGGAGCCAAGTCTATCCTCGACCTCGGGCTGACGCTCGAATACCTGGAGACCAAGGGGGTGCCTGTGATCGGTTTCGGCACCGACGAACTACCTGCATTCTACACCCGCCACAGCGGTTTCGGAGTGGATTACCGTATAGACACACCGGAGGAACTTGCTGCGGCTTTCAAGGCGAAGCTGGACTGCGGGCTCAAAGGCGGTATGCTGGTGACCAACCCTATTCCGGAGGAGTACTCGATGCCCAAAGAGGTCATTGACCAAGCGATCGAACAAGCCCTCCGCGAAATGGATGCCGCCGGAATCCATGGCAAACAATGCACGCCCTTCCTGCTGGCGAAGGTGAAAGACCTCACCGGCGGCGACAGCTTGGCGGCAAATATCCAGTTAGTGCTTAACAACGCCCGCCTTGCCGCACGCACCGCGAAGGCGATGGGTTGAAAAATCTATATGTTATGAAAAAAATATTGTTATTTGTAGTAGGCAGCTTGTTCCTTTTTTCGGCATGCACGAAGCCGGAGGGAGCGAAGCAGGTGACAGGAGTGAAGACCGAAGCAATCAAAGTGGATGCGTCTTGTGACGCGATCCAAGACTCGGCGTACTTGGAGCGTCTGGCGCCGTACAAAGAGGTGGTGGATCGCGAGATGGGTGTCAAGGTGGGGTATGTGCCGGACACCTTCTGGGTCGGAGCACCGGAGTGCCCGCTGCTGAACTGGCTAACGGACGCGCTGTGGGAATCCGCTAAGAAAGTGTACCCGGATAAGGTGGATGTAGCCTTTGTTAACATGGGCAGTGTCCGCGGCGAGTGGCTTCCGGGCGATCTGACGTACGGACAGATTTACACGATCATGCCGTTTGAGAACACGCTGGTCGTGATCACCCTCACGGGCGAGAACCTGATCGAACTATGCGACTCAATCGTTTCGTACGGTGCGCAGGGCTTGGCAGGAATGCGCATGACGGCGGTGGACGGACAGTTGGCGGACGTGACGGTAGGAGGTAAGCCTGTTGATCCGAAGCGGAAATACACTCTCGCCACCAGCAACTATATGACCGGAGGAGCAGACCACATGACTGCCCTGACGAGGTATTCGAAGTATTGGGACAGCAAGTTATTGATCCGCGACCTGTATATAGAGGCGGCGCAGGAGCAAGACACACTCCGCGCAGTAGTGGACGGAAGGGTACAACTATTATGAAAAAGGAAGTTTTATTGCGCGTCAATGCGCTGTTGGGTGCATTGAGTGTGGCGCTGGCGGGATGCCATGTGCAGAAAAAAGCGGCAGAGTCCCAGCCGCAAGAAGAGGAGCAGAAATCTCCGGTCGTGATAGAAGAGCAGGAGGTGCGGGTGCTGTACGGAGTGCCGGTGGATGTCTATCGCGAGGAGGAACCCGACACCACGATCATCATGGTCAAATACGGAGTACCGAACCCTCGGCGGTGACGGAGAGGTGCGCCTCTTTGCCGAACCAAATAGGCAGGTTATGCTCCACGTGCCCGAAAGGAGCATTGAATAGAACGGGGTAGTCGTATTCAGCGACTGCCTCTTTTATTGTCTCATAGACCGTGCAATTCATCGCCGGATCGTCCTCACAGTCGCTGAACTGACCTACAATCAGACCGCTTAAGTTGGCCAGCACACCGCTCATTTTGAGATTCCGCATCATCCGGTCTATGTGGTAGTGCCGCTCGCCTACGTCCTCTATCAAAAGAATAGGAGCCTGACTGCTGATAGCTGACTGCTGAAGGCTATACGGTGTGCCTTGTAGTCCGTAGAGGACGGAGAGGTTGCCGCCGAAGACGGGTGCTTTGGCTGAACCGTCTCGGTTCAGGGGATGAGGAGCAACGGAGTAGGAGAGCGTCTCGCCGTTCAGCGCTTTGCGCAACATGACGAGCGGTTCACTATCCTCCGGCAAGGTCGCAATGTGTTTGCACATGACGGCGTGTACTGACTGCTGACTGCTGATAGCTGACAGCTGGTGCAACACGGTGATGTCGCTGAAGCCGATGACGGGTTTGGTGATGGGGGGTATTTGGTCGAGGATTCGTTGCAAGCCGTAGCCGCCGCGGGAACAGAGGATCGCGTCCACGGAGGGATCTGCGAGGGCTGCTATAATGTCCGCAAGCCGCTCTTCGTCTGTGCCTGCAAAACGTCCCCACGCGCCGCGTGCGTGCGCGCCTTCGCTCACTTCGTGTCCCCAGCTGCGCAGACGTGCTGCGGCTTGGTCAATATAAATCGGGTCTATCGCCCCCGACGGCGAAATAATTCGTAGATGCACAATAATATTTTACAATTTAGTAATTTACAATTACAACTGTTGCGATATTTTAAGTTTTGTATAATGTAAAGCACTATTATATAGTTACTTATAAGTCTATTCTTTTTTTTGATTTGATCAGCAATGCAAATTTTTGAATAATTTTTGGTAATTTTTGACTAATAAAAAATTTTTTTATGTTTATGTCTTTTGAAGGCTTTTACTCGGAGAGTTGCGGAGTTTGATGTTAAAAACTATCCGAAAGCTTGCTTGCGAGGAGTTTTTATCAGCAAAATACGCATAGCGCTTTGCGCTAAAGCCTTCAAAAGGGTTTTATATGTTTTTTTTCTTAAAATTATCGCAACACTACTAATTTACAATTAAAATTACCCATACATCCTTCCTTCGATCCAGTTGACAAAACGGGTGGGGAGGAGGCAGTTGAGGAAACAGAAGGTGCGGTAGAGCGCGCCACCGACGTATTGCGGACGGGGGCTGCGGCAGGTAGCGATGTGATAGAAACGCTCTGCCATTTTCCGCGGCTGCATACCTCCGCGCTCATCTTTCTCCATTGCGGTAATGGCTTGTCCGGCATGGCGGTAGATGTCGGCTCCGGCGGAGAACTTGCGTCTGGCGTCGGTGAAGCCGGTGGAGACGTCGCCCGGCATAAGAACGGAGACGGAGATGCCGAACTCCCGCACTTCGTTCGCCAGCGCCAAAGCCATCGCGTTGATCGCTGCTTTAGAGGCGGAGTAGAAAGCTTGGTACGGCACAGCCAGCACGGCAGCGACAGAAGAAGTGTAAATGATTCGTCCGTAGCGCTGCGCGCGTAGTTGCGGCAGGACGGCTTGGGTGAATCGAACCGCGCCCATGAAATTGACGTCCATCTGGTGCTCCGCGTCAGCTATCTCGGTGAACTCGATCGGTCCGGAGATGCCGTAACCGGCATTGGAAATGACGACGTCAATGTGGTCGGTCTGCGCCATCACTTCCGCCACCGCCTTGCGGCAGCTCTCTTCGGAGCACACGTCGCAGGTCACATGAACAATTTCCCCTGTCACCCGTGACCCCTCTCCGCTGACCTCTCCTCCGTGTCTGCTCAACTCAAAAACACGCCAGCCCCGCTCTGCGAAGAGCGAGGCTGTTGCTTTTCCTATGCCGGAACTACCGCCGGTGATGACTAATGTATTCATATTAGTACGCGAGTCCTTCGGGTGCACCCTCTTTGAGGACGCGGGCGATGATCTCTGTCGCTTCGTCGATAATAGGTTCGGTATGGGTCGCCATGAGGGTGGTGCGGAGCAGGCACTCGCCTTCTACGCAAGCCGGCGCAATAACCGGGTTCACATAGACGCCTTCCTCGAACATTTTCTTGCCGAAATAGAGGGTATCGAGAGTCTTGTAAGTGAAGATCGGCACGATCGGTGTCGGTGCTTCGATGATCTTGATACCGGCGGCAAGCAGGCTCTTTTGGAAGTATTTGGCGATGTTCATCAGTCGTGTCGGACGCTCGGGATCGAGGATGAGCTGGTGCAGCGCTTCCAATGCCGTTGCGGTCGAGCAAGGCGTGATCGCAGCGGAGAAGATGAACGGACGGCTCACATGCCGCAGCCAGTCGGCTACGCGGTGGCTCGTCAGCATACATCCGCCGATGGAGGCGAGGGACTTGGAGAAAGTGAGCATGGTAATGTCCACTTTGTCGGTCAGTCCGAAATGCGCCGCTGTACCGCGACCGCCGGGACCGAGTACGCCGAAACCGTGGGCGTCATCGACCATCACACGAGCGTGGTATTTCTCCGCCAGCGCACAGATCTCCGGCAGTTTGCAGATGTCGCCGCGCATGGAGAAGACGCCGTCGGTCACGATCAGCTTACCTGCGTTCTCCGGGATGGACTGGAGTTGACGCTCCAGATCCTGCATGTCCGAGTGGCGGTAGCGCAGCACCTTCGCAAAACTCAGCCGGCAAGCGTCGTAGATCGACGCATGGTTCTCGCGGTCGTTGAGGATATAATCATCCTTGCCGCAGATGGCGGAGATGATAGCGAGGTTAGTCTGGAAACCCGTCGAAACGGTCATACACTCCTCGTAGCCGGTGAACTCCGCCAGCTCACGCTCCAGTTGCAAGTGGAGGTCGAGGGTACCGTTGAGGAAACGGCTGCCGCTGACGCCGGTGCCATATTTATCGAGCGCGTCGTGTCCGGCTTTGATGACTGCCTCGTTTTCGGTGAAACCGAGGTAGTTGTTGGAGCCGAGCATGATCACGCGGTGGTTTTCCATCTGCACGACGGGAGCCTGACGGCTCTCCAGCTCGTGGAAATAAGGATAAACTTGTAGTTTGCGCGCCAGCTTGAGGGTCTCAAAATGGTCGCATTTCTCGAATAGATCCATATTAGAGGACGTTGAGGTCTTTGAGGATTGCGGTTGTCTTGCGAACGGCTGCTTCGGACTCGTGCAGTTTAGCGCGCTCTTCGTCGGAGATATTCAGTTCGAGGATCTTCTCGATACCGTTCTTACCGATGATACAGGGCACACCGATGGTGATATCTTTCATGCCATACTCGCCTTCGAGAGCAGCGGAGCAAGGGATCATTTTCTTCTGGTCTTTGATGATAGCCTCTGCTACGGAAGCAGCAGCTGCACCCGGAGCCATCCAAGCGGAGGTACCGAGCAGACCGGTCAGGGTTGCGCCGCCGACCATCGTGCTCTTAACGACATTCTCCAGCTCCTCAGGACTGAGGAACTCCGATACGTTGATACCTTTGTAAGTGGTGTAGCTGGTCAGAGGAATCATGGTGGTGTCGCCGTGACCGCCGATCACGAAACCGTCCACATCATTGGCGTTGCATTTGAGAGCCTGGCTCAGGAAATATTTCAGACGAGCGCTATCGAGTGCGCCACCCATACCGATCACGCGGTTGCGCGGCAGACCCAGTGCGTGCAGCGTCAGATAAGCCATCGTGTCCATCGGGTTGGAAACAACAACGAGGATTGCGTTCGGGCTGTAGGTCAGCACTTGCTGCGCTACGCTCTTCACAATACCGGCATTCACGCCGATCAGCTCTTCACGGGTCATACCCGGTTTGCGGGGAAGACCGGAGGTGATGATGACTACGTCCGAACCGGCGGTCTTGGAATAGTCGTTGGTGACACCTTCAACGACGGTGTCGAAGCCCATGAGTTGGGCTGTTTGCATGATATCCATGGCTTTGCCCTCGGCGAAACCCTCTTTGATATCAATCAGACATACTTGGTTGGCTACTTCATTCACAGCCAACACATTTGCGCAGGTAGCACCCACGTTTCCTGCGCCAACAACGGTAACTTTACTCATAATTCGTATATATTTTTATTATTGTGTTCCAAAAAGCGGGCACAAAGTTACGGAAAATTTTGTATATATACAAATTTTATAGGGTAAAAGTGCGAAATTTATGATTTTTGCAAAGAATATTTATAATTTTCTCAAGAAATCCACCAGATAGCTCCGCCAATTCCGCCATGTATGCCCTCCGATGGACTCGGTGTATGAATGGGGTTTCTGCGCTTTCTCCATTCGGCGGTTGAAACGCTTGGCGTTGGGGTGAAATAGGTCTTTTTTCCCGGTGTAGATATAGACCGTTGTGCTGTCCGTCGGCAGTTGGCTTTTGTGAACCACGGGCGAAAACATACCGATCGCCTCGAAATAACCCGGCATCAGATTCGCGGTGTTGGCAGCGATGCGTGCGCCGTCCGACAGCCCGGCGATGTAATGTTTGTCCGACACAGGGTACGTCGAATCGACCATTTGAACCAGCTCCACCAGACTGCGCTCAATGTCATGATCGTGGCACAAACGCGGATAATTGAAGATGTTGTTCCAAAGGGTGTGATGGCTCGGTTTGTCTTCATGCACACCGAAATTGACGTCCGGCATGACCAAAATCATCGGTTCGCACAAGCCTTCCGCCACCATGTTTTCCAATATGTTGATCGCTCGTCCCCGCTCGCTCCAGCTGCCTTCATACCCGTTGATCCCGTGAATCAGATACACTACCGGAAATTTCCTTTCTCCCACGGTCTTCTCTCCCTCCCTTGAGGGGAGGGTCGGGGTGGGGTTTGGCACATACACATTCACCCTCCGATGCAATCTCTCATTGCTGCTATACCAACTTGTGCGGATCAACTCACCCTGCCTGTCGGGCGTCCGATAAAGCTCCGCGCGCTCCGAACCGCCCACGTTCACCACGTTCCATTTGTGCATCTTCTGCCAAGCCGTGTCGCTGTTCAGCGGGTCGGGTTTGCGTTTGCCGTTCACCCGGAAACAATAGGTGTATGTCTCCGGACTCACCGCCCGTGTCGTGGCGTGAAAACAGCCGTCGCTGCCCAGACGCATCTTGATCCGCCGCGTCCGGTCGGTATAGCGCGCCGTGTCCTCGTCCGCGTATAGCAGATCGCTCTGCACACTCACCCGACGACCTGGTCCGCAGTAGCAGAAACTGACCGTGCTGTCCTCGTTCACCGTCACCGACTCGTACTCGCTCGAAATAGTGATAGTGCGCGGCGTGCGCGCCTCAACGGGAAGCGCGCAAACCAGCAGAAGTATCAGAAGAATGATCATAAGCCAATCGGATGTTGTCACACCAAACTACATTGCCTGGGCACCCCGTGAAGGGCGGCATCGATCCGGCGGAGATCTGCACGATCAGATGCGTCGGCTCTAAGTCCCCGCGGAACCCCACCTCCTCGATGCACACCATTTTGCCTTCGCTGTTATGCGTCTTGTGGCGGTTGTTCGATAACTGGTGTAACGCCTCGCCCTCTTTGCCATAGACGACCGGAACACGGAAATCATTCTGCCATTCGGTCGTCTGCGCGATCGTCTGTTCGGCGGTTCCTACGCGGTAAGCATAGACATGTCCGTCTTCTTCCCATCGGTGTTGCAAAATCAGAGTAATATGTCCTTTGTCGTGTCCCTCCACGGGTTTCACTTTCGTCCTCGCAGGCGCATAAACGGCAGTCTTGTCCTGAATGAGCGCTTTGTAATCAAGGATCAGCGCACTCGGTCTGCCCGTAAAAGGCACACCCATGTCGATCGCCGAATTGGGGTCGCTGCTCTGTTTCAGACCTACCACGTCCAGCAGTTTACCGGTGTAAATGCTCCCGGTGGCGAGTGCCTTGAAATCAATCCCGATTGCCTTCACGCTCTCCAAGGTACTCTCCATCCGGCAGCAAAATCCGTTGCCCCGTCTCTCCGGCGTCACGCTCACCGACACCTTGTCCACGCCCAGTGCACGGGCATGTGCATTGCTGCTGCTCCACGGACCATCGATCTTGTACAGCGTCTTCGTCTGACCCCCGATCAGCGCGGATTCCTTGATCTGTTTCTCCGTCCATGTCTCAAAATCTCCTCCCGGCAGCACCTCTATCCGCTCTTGTGCCTGTGTCACCAACGCCACCAACAAAAATAGTATTAAAAATCTATTTTTCCTCATATATATTCTCACTATAATATCTATCTAATTTTAATATTTTTCTTATTTTCTTATATTTTTGTAAGCGGCCATCGACGCCCACAGGCGTTCGATTGAGTCCGAGTGCATGAATGACGGCAGGAAGCGTGCTTACTGTCCGGCATACATGTGCTTGGGCTCTAGAGCCATTAGGCTCGTAGGCTGCGCATTTTCGGTTTCTTTCAAATCTTCAAATTCTCAATTCTCAATTCTCAATTCTCAATTCTAAAAATACATCCGCCCTTTGCCCACCGGACCGCCGAAAAGGCCCTTGTCGGTCTTACCAAAGTGCGGCAACGCGACGCGGTCTGTGGCTGAAAGACTCAGACTGCCGAGTAGCAGCACGATTACCCAAAGCCTCTTCATTCTCTTGAATCTCTTCGTTTAACATCTCTTCGAAAGCGGTCACGGAAGCCGCCAGACTATACCGCCGACCCGCCTGACGATACCGTTCTTCCATCTCCAGACGCTCCTCCGGATGGTCCAGCCAGTAATCGATCGCACGCGCCAGATCTTTCGGATCGCCGGGCATAAACAGACTCCGGCCGTCCAACGCAAATTGCGGAGTGGCACTCGCCTCGCTGTTCGCAATCACAGGCACTAATCCCGTCGCAAAAGCCTCAATACAACTGATCGCCTCGCTCTCCATGTCGCTTGCGTGAACATACAGATCGGTCGTCAGCAGCTCCTCGATCAACTCGTCCCGACCCACGTAAATGAATTTCGGCGGATATTTCAGATCTTTACCCAGCTCCACATACTTGTCGTACTCCGGTCCGCGACCCGCAAAAACCAACTGAATCCGGTCTCCGTACTTGCTGTATTTCAATGCGTTAATGATCACGTCCTGCCGTTTCTCCTGACTCAACCGACCGATCATCATAATCTTGAAGCATTCAGTATTCAGCTTTGAGCCTTCAGCTTTTGTTTTTCTGATAGCTGATAGCTGACGGCTGACGGCTTTCTTCTCCCCCGCTTCCATGAACTCCTCCTGAATCCCGTTGCTGATCACATGAATCTTCGCCGTGTAACCGCGTTTGGCGATCATGTCGCCCATAAATTTAGAAGGAACGTGCACGTGGCGCACGCGATTATAGACATTGTGACGGAATGACTTGTAAAACAACTCGTTGAACCATTCCACTTTGCCCATGCTGACTGACGAAGTCATGTTTTCCGGCTGGATATGAAAAGCCGCCGTCACAGGCTTGCCGATCTCATGGCAGTAACGGATCGCCTCCATCTCAATCCCGAACGGCACGAACACATGCACGATCTCCGCCCAGTCGCACGCGCTATGCACGATTTATTATTATATGCGAAACTGAAATCGTGTTTGTCGCACAGCGGTTGGAATACCGGAATATTGAACTTTTTTGTGGTAAAATCCCCATCCGTCAGATTGTTCTCCTTCGTACATCCTACTTCCTTGGTCACTTGGTCCTTAGTCCCTTGGTCACTTGGAGTGTCCCAGCAAAGCACCCGTACTTCGTGCCCCCGCTTCCGCAATTCGCCTGCAAAACGCTGCGCGGAAATACTGGTTCCGTTGTTCGTCGTATAAAAACTGTCAATTACAAATAATATCTTCATAAATTTGATACTTTTCGTGAGTCATTTTTCAAAAACGGCTGCAAAAGTACTGCTTTACAACGAATTAACGTTTTTCTAATTCATGCAAAAATTGTTCTGATTCTACTATTCCTATTGCACATGTCGGAAAATTGTTGTATCTTTGCACCCGAATTGTTCTAATCCGTATATCTGATTTGTGCGCTTATGGCTGGAAAACAAGAAAATGAGAATAGAATCCTGACTGATTTCTCGATCTTCAAATGGATGAGTTTTATTCCCGGAGAGACCTCCGTGGACGACATATCTGTCATGAAATTTGACGGCTCTACGACCAACCTCTTCCTGAAAAACCTGCCCGCCGAGTATTTCTCTCCCTGCTATACGCTCCAGTTTGTCACAAAAGGCGGATTCCAGGCCTCTATCAACAACCAGGATTACAACCTCCAGGCGAATGACGGCTATCTGATCATTCCCGATTTCTTCATGCGGCGGTTGGAACCGACCTCCGAACACATGGAGCTCTATGTGATGTCCATCTCGCGCAAGTTTATGATGGAGATGAATCTCCAATTCCCCCTCGCCCTCATCTCCCATGTCTATATACATCCCGTCTGGCACATGAGTGCGCAGAAAATTCAAGGTGTTATTCATTATTTTGACCTCCTCCGAGAAGTGATCGAAACCCAAAACCGTACGGCAACGATGTACTTGGTCAATTCCTTCTTCCATTTCCTGGCAGGAGACATCGCCAACACCAAACAGAATGTACCCTCTTTCTCCCGCAATGAAGAGATCACAGGCCGTTTCTTGCACCTTGTGGACGCTCATTGCGACCGGCACCACAACCTCGACTGGTACGCCGAACAACTCTGCCTCACCACCCGGTATGTCGCCAATACTGTCAAAGAAACACTCGGCATGACAGCCAGTTCCTGTATCGAATTTGCCCTCACCCGGCGAGCCAAAACGCTCCTTTGTACCACCACCCTTTCCATCCAAGAGATAGCCGACCGTCTCGGTTTCCAGAACCAGTCCCATTTCGGTACCTTCTTCAAACGCCACACCGACCTCTCCCCTGCCGCCTTCCGCAAAAAACTCTAATTTCCGTTTTAGCCTGCTCCTTTTTTGCCGTCCTCTCTGTGCATTTCTCGCGCATTCTTGCGCGAGCCTTCGTTGTTCCTTTCGTCTTTTTATTCTTGGTAGTTTCAGGGCGATGCCATCGCCCGCCCTTGCGTTTTTTATCAAAAAATTTGCATATTCCAAATATTTTTTGTACCTTTGCACCCGCAAAGGTTTGAACCCCTTTCCGTCACTCCCTGACGTTAAACAGGAGGACATATTAAGAGACGTTTATTGACGTTGTTTGCGACTAACTGAAATCTTCGCAACATTTCGTACCAAGTCGTGGCAGCAACAATGAATGTCCATGTGGATATGTTGTATCAAGTCCTCGCCCCTAATCTGGGCGGGTGGGTTGTGCATATCGGGCGTGGACTTCGGTTGTTTTTCTACTTGGTACAGGGATTGCGAAGCCCTCAGTTAGCGTGAAGAACAGACGATCTTCACGCTTTTTTTGCGTTTATAAATCTACAAAGATATGAAAGAAAATCTGATCAAATGCGTATTGTGGGTGGCTGCGGTATTATCCACCATGTATATTCTAATGACTGGATGGTATAATGTCCCTTCGTTGGATGATTATGGATTTATTGCGGATGTTGAACGCATTGGCTTATGGAACCTAATAAAAACTATGTATCTGACATGGCAATGCAGATTCTCTACATTTTTCGTTAATGGTATTATTTGGCTGATTTTCGGAAGATCCGCTAATCTTATCGGAGTAACGATTATCTTGCTATGTACAGGTTGGCTGTCTGTCGCACTTTTGTTTAAGGGAATAGCTTGTCATTATAATTGGCAAATATCTTCTTCTTTAAGGTGGCTAATGGCAATTCTTACTACAAATATCGGAGTTCTTGCCTTTTTGGAACCCGGTACTTTCTATTGGCTATGCGCCCTGAACTACACTATTGCAATATGGGCTACAATATTTCTTGTATATTTTATCTTCTTTTCCACTACTCGCAAATGGCTCACGTGGATAGGAGCGATACTAAGTGCTGCCTATATAAGTGGAAGTGCAGAAAATTATGCTCCTCTGGTTATTATGGTGTTGGGTTTGGTTTTCCTTGCTCGTCTCGTGCAGCAAAAAACATGGAAATGGTGGGTTGATGATACGAATCATTTATTGTTTGTCTCTCTCCTTGTTTTGTGTGCCGGTTTTCTTGCGATGTTATTGGGTCCCGGAAACAAAGTGCGATTAGGAAGTGCAGGTGGAGCGCTTGATTTGACAGAGGGAATTACACTATCATCATTACTAATCAGAACAGTCAAAGCCTCTTTTATTCTTACGCTGCGTTTCATCTCTCGCTCCTTGTATTATATAGCCCTTTTACCCCTGTTTATTTGGATGGGTAAACAAATAAAATATGCTAAAAAATACACCCCGTTCACTTGGAGAGAGTTGTTTATAATACTAACTTGCTTATTGGCATTTATTGTGATTTCGGTTGCTGTTTGTGTCTTCGGGGTTAGTTGGCATTGGTATGCTCCGCCTAGGGCTTATTGCTTCATGTCGTTCGTGTTTGTTGCTTCAACCGGATATATTGGTCTCCGAATAGCGCAAACTTCAGATAGAAATGGCGTGATAAATGCCTCTGCCGTCACAAGCGGTTTGTTATTGTGCGTATTTTTCGGCTATATTATAATCTGTGATTATCCCACGCTTAAAGAATATAATCAATATGTACGCACGCGCAATTCTCAGATCGAAGAAAGAGTGCTGCATTCTTCTGAAACTTCCTCAAATGCTCAACTCCCATTCGTCTGCAAGCCGTATTCTCACCATTGGAGTGCTACTACTTATTCAACGATGCGAAATGGAATTTATGCTATCTTAGGGAAGTCGCGCAGATTCTATGAACCGCAAGTTTTATTGATGGAATCCGAGCTGTCTGCTGACCCCTCTGATTTTAAAAATAACGGCTTGCAGTTATATTACAAAGCCGACTTTGATATAATATGTCTTACGGACGATGGAAACCAAAACTGAAATAATAAACGCGAATCGCCTTAAAGAATTTTTCCGCTTCTGTCTGGTGGGAATAATAGCTACTGCCATACATTATGGCACCTATATCCTGTTAGACAGATGGATGAATGTAAACATAGCATATACTGTCGGATATCTCTGTAGTCTATGTTGCAATCTCTGGCTGACTGCGCATTTTACGTTCAAACAAAATGTCACCATCTTGAGGGCGGGGGGATTCCTTGCAAGCCATGCCATCAATTATTTATTGCATATCCTCTTGCTAAATTTATTCCTCTGGCTCGGGTGCTCTGACGCGGTTGCTCCTGTTCCCGTGTTCTGTATAGTTGTACCCGTTAATTTTATATTAGTTAGATTTGTTTTTAAAAAGATAAAATAACCATGAAAAAAGTCTCTGTCTTAATTCCTTGTTATAACGAAGAGCAATCTCTTCCTTTGCTTTATGCAGCACTTAAAGAAGTGACGGACGCTTTGCCGCAATATGCATGGGAGTACATGTTTGTCAACGATGGCAGCAAGGACAATACATTGATCATTTTGCAATCTTTGCGTAAAATGGACAGCAAGGTCAACTATCTGAACTTGTCCCGAAATTTCGGTAAAGAGAATGCCATGTTAGCCGGCTTTGACTTTGTTACAGGAGATTGCATGATTATTATGGATGCGGACTTACAGGATCCGCCGACCCTTATTCCGCAAATGCTGAATGAATGGGAACAAGGCTGGCAGGATGTCTATGCAAAACGTAAAAGCAGAGGCAAAGAATCTTGGGTAAGAAAAGTTTGTAGCCTGCTGTTTTATAAGATTTTATCGTCCTCGTCGCGTTTTGAGATTCTCCGGAATGTCGGAGATTTTCGATTGTTGGATCGGCAATGTATTGATGCCATGTGTGCCTTGAGAGAACAAGAAAGATACACCAAAGGCATGTTCTGCTGGATAGGTTTCAAAAAGAAGGAGATTGTGTTCGATCGTTCTGACCGACACGAAGGAGAAAGTAAGTGGAATTTTAAATCTCTGTTTAATTTGGCAATAGATGGCATCACTTCTTTTACTACCACTCCTTTGCGGATAGCTACCGTCTTAGGTACTACAATCGCCTTTTGTTCTTTTGTCTTCGGCATCTATTTTCTTCTTAAAACGCTCATAATTGGCGACCCGGTTCCCGGATTCCCGACATTGATAGTAGTCGTATTATTTCTTGGAGGAATCCAACTGATGGCGATAGGTATTGTTGGCGAATACGTCGGAAAAATATACAGCGAGAGTAAAAACAGACCTGTATATATAGTAGAATCTTTTAACGATTCCCCCTTAACCCATTAATTAACTCATTGCTCCCCTAACTCATTGCTCCCCTAACTCATTGGTCCCCTAACTCATTAGTCCCTTATAATCGCCCGCCTTTTCGTCTATTGTCCCGCATGGTATGCGGTTGTTCCTTTCGGTGGCATTTTTGCCGCCGTATTCCTCTTTGTCCTTTGTTCCGATATTTTAAGTTCCGCGTGACGTAAATTCGTTTAATTTGCATAATTCGCCGTTTAATAAATTTTCTTCTGTTAAATCTGTGTAATCTGTGGATCAGTAATGTTTTTTTATGTTTATTGCTTTTGAAGGCTTTTCCCCCGACCAACGCGCTGCATAGATTTTTCTTATTTTTCAATCCCGAAGGGATATTTTTGTAAGCAGCCCATCGACGCCTATCAAGGCGTTCGATAGTGCCCAAGGGCATGAATGACGGCAGGAAGCTTGCTTACTGACCGGCATACAGGGACTTGGGCGCAGGAGCCATTTGGCTCGGGGGCTGCGCATTTTCGATTTCCTAAAGCCTTCAAAAGGGTTTTATATGTTTTTTTCTTAAAATTATCGCAACACTACTTTTTCTCCCTCCAAAATTTGCATATTCCAAATATTTTTTGTACCTTTGCACCCGAAATGAAGTCCAAATCGACCCCAAATAAGCCCCGCATCGGGGTACCTTCGTGGTAGTCCTAGACTTTGTTAATTGATACTACGACACACAAGACTGAATATCAGCACATTACGCGCCATGTCAATGCATTTGAAAACCATAGTGATTAACCGCTTGAAATGGGATGGATTCGATTTTGTCTCACTTCCGCGGACGGACACGCCTCACAAACGGGGTGTGCACTATTTCCGTCCCCCTGTGGAAGTGAAAACTCTATGGGGCGCCATGGACACACGAAAAGAAGGCCGGCACTACAAAAAACGCATCGTCGTCCGCCCTTCTCGCTTCCGTTTGGGGCTCTTCGAACTCTACGCCTACCATTTCCCGACCCGCTGGTCCAAAGCCTGCGTAGCCAACCGCGAGCTGATCAAAGAAGCCCAAAAACAAGCTCACGCCATCGAGCACGACCATTCTTTGGAGGCGCTCACTTGGCGCGTGCGGTTCTTCAACCATTATTTTACGGTCGTCAAAGGCGGTGCCAAGCCCGAAGACGGCATGAAACGCTATACTCGTTTCTACCAATACACATACGTCTCGATCTACCGCCAACTGCAAGCCGAGCGCAAGAAAGCACAGGAACCGGAACCCGTCTCTTTCGAACCCGTCTCCGCGGACCAACCCTTCCGTCTCCAATATAAAAAAATTACTAAACTCTTGCACAATTCGCAAAAAAGCAGTACTTTTGCAGGCGGATATGGAAACGATATATTTTGCAGGAGGGTGTTTCTGGGGGGTGGAGCATTTCTTCCAACAGGTACATGGAGTGGTTAGCACAGAGACCGGTTTTGCGAACGGAAGCGACGGCTTGCCCGCTCCCACGTACGAGCAGGTCTATACGGACACGACCGGTTATGCCGAGACCGTGAGAGTGGAATACGATGAGAAGCAAGTCTCGTTGGCTTTTTTGACGCGGATGTTTTTTGCTGCGATCGATCCTCTTTCGCTGAACAAGCAGGGCGAGGACGAAGGCACGCGCTATCGCACGGGCGTGTATTATCTTTCCGAGGAACAAAGGGCGGTCATTGAGTCTGTTTTTGCGGAAGAGCAGGCGAAATATACCGAGCCGATGCAGGTGGAGTTGCTGCCGCTCAGGAATTATTACCCTGCGGACGAGTACCACCAAGATTATTTGAACAAGCACCCGGATGGCTACTGCCATCTGCCGCTTGAACTATTCCGTTGGGCGAAGGAGCGGGAGGAAGGAAGAAAATGAAAGGACGAAGGATGAAGGCGTTATTGATCATATCTGGAGTGGTATTGGTTCTTGGGGCGGTAGTGCTGGGAGTGTTGTCGCACCCGGCATTTGGTGTGTTCCGGCACGTGTCGCGGGAGCGGATCGAGGCTTCGCCGAACTACCGGAACGGACGGTTTAGGAATCAGGAACCGACGCCGCAGTTTACGGGCTCGAACGAAGGGAGGAAAGGTTCGTTCGGGGCTATATGGCGCTTCTTGACGGCTAAAGACACGGTTCGTATTCCGAACCAAGCGGTAGAGGCGTATAAAACCGACCTCAAGGCCCTTCCGACGGATAGCGACTGGGTCGTATGGTTCGGACATTCGTCTTACCTCTTCTGCCTTGGCGGCAAACGCTTTCTGGTCGATCCGCTGCTCAAGCCGGAGTTTCCTGCTTCGGTCATGCTGCGTCCTTTCGCGGGAACGGACATTTACCGTCCGGAGGACTTGCCGCCGATCGACGTGCTCATTATTACTCACGAGCATTGGGATCACATGGATTATGGGACGCTCCGCGACCTCCGCACACGCGTTAAAAAGGTGGTTTGTCCCCTCGGCATAGCGGATTATTTGCGGTATTGGCACTACCCCGACTCCCAAATCGTTGAGATGGATTGGTCTGAAAATTCTCAATTCTCAATTCACAATTCTCAATTATCCATCACTTGTCTGCCGACGCGGCATTTCAGTAACCGGTTGCTGGGTAGAGCCAATCAGACGTTGTGGGCTTCGTTCATGATCGAGTACGCAGGGCGGAAAGTGTATATCGGTGGCGACGGCGGTTATGACGGGCGGTTCAAGGCGATCCGTGAGCAGTTCGGGGAAGTGGATCTGGCGTTTCTGGAGAACGGTCAGTATAACGAACGCTGGCGGTATATTCACACGATGCCGGAAGGGTTGGAGCAAGCGATCCGGGACTTGGAGCCGAAACAGGTGTTTACCGTTCACCACGACAAATATGCGTTAGCTATGCACCCGTGGAACGAGCCGGACAGCGTGGCGAAAGCTATCAGCCGCCGGAATCCGGCTTTCAGACTGCTGGATGCGGCGATCGGGAAAGTCGTATTCTTTTGAAAAATGCAGAAAAATGGCATACACTCTTGCGTATGTCAATTTTTTTTTGTACCTTTGCAGCCGATTTGTGTGCGAGCGTGTATTACGCGCGTGCATACACGATTAAAAGAGGAATATAAATATACAAAATACATGGAAGAAGAAAAAGAAAAGTATGATGGATCGAGTATTCAAGTGCTCGAGGGATTAGAGGCGGTGCGCAAACGGCCTGCGATGTATATCGGCGACATCTCGCTGAAGGGTCTGCACCACCTGGTGTATGAGGTAGTGGACAACTCGATTGATGAGGCGCTGGCCGGTTTCTGCGACGAGATAGCCGTGCATATCAATGAGGATAACTCCATTACGGTGCAGGACAACGGTCGTGGTATACCGGTGGATATGCACCCGAAGGAGCATAAGTCTGCGCTGGAGGTGGTAATGACCGTACTGCACGCCGGAGGTAAATTTAACAAAGACAGTTACAAAGTGTCCGGCGGTCTCCACGGTGTGGGTGTGAGCTGCGTGAATGCGCTTTCGACCAAGATGCACGTAGAGGTCTATCGCGACGGACAGATCCACTGCCAGGACTATGCGAAGGGTAAACCGCTGGCTCCGGTGCATGTGATCAGCGAAGCGGAAGCGATCGGAAACTGGGAGCAACGCAAGACCGGTACGTTTGTGCAATTCTGGCCCGACGACACGATCTTTACCGAGACCGTTTACCATTGGGAGATCCTGGCGAACCGAATGCGTGAGTTGGCGTTCCTGAATGCAGGAATCCGTATTGTGCTGAAAGACAAACGTGTGGTTGACGCGGAGGGAAATTGCAAGAAAGAGGTATTCTATTCGGAGAAGGGTTTGAGTGAGTTCGTTCGTTATATTGACGGCACCCGTACGCCGCTGATCAGCGAGGTAATCCACCTCAATACCGACAAATACGGTACGCCGGTGGAGGTAGCGATGATATACAACACTGATTTTAACGAAAACGTACACTCGTACGTCAATAATATCAATACGATCGAGGGTGGAACGCACGTAGCCGGATTCCGTGCGGCTCTGACGCGTGTGATGAAGAAATACGCAGAGGAGAGCAAGATGCTGGAGAAAGCTAAGTTGAAAGACAAGGACGGCAACTCGACGATCGACCCGAACGATTTCCGCGAAGGACTGACGGCTGTGATCTCTGTCAAAGTGGCAGAACCGCAGTTTGAGGGTCAGACCAAGACCAAACTGGGTAACTCCGAGGTAGCCGGTATGGTTTCGAGTGCTGTGGCTGAGGCTTTGCAGAACTACCTGGAGGAGCACCCGGACGATGCGAAGAAGATCGTGGAGAAAGTGATCTTGGCAGCTCAGGCACGTATCGCTGCGCGCAACGCCCGTCAGAGCGTGCTGCGTAAGAGCCCGCTCTCCGGCGGTGGTCTGCCCGGTAAGTTGGCGGACTGCGTGTCGAAAGATGCTACCGAGTGCGAGTTGTTCCTCGTGGAGGGAGACTCTGCAGGCGGTACCGCCAAGACCGGCCGTGACCGTGTACACCAAGCGATCCTGCCGCTGCGCGGTAAGATCCTGAACGTGGAGAAAGCGATGGAGCACAAGGTGTTTGAATCCGAAGAGGTGCGCAATATATTCACGGCGCTGGGAATCACGTTCGGCACCGAAGAGGACCCGAAAGCGCTGAACTTGTCGAAGATCCGTTACCATAAAGTGATCATTATGGCGGATGCCGATGTCGATGGTGCGCATATTGCTACTCTGATTATGACCCTCTTCTTCCGTCACATGAAAGAAGTGATCGAGCAGGGCCACCTCTATATCGCTTGCGCGCCGCTGTATAAGTGCTCGAAAGGCAACTACAGCGAGTATTGCTGGAACGACCAACAGCGGATGGCGTTTATCCAGAAATACGGCAACGGCGACGAGAAACTGATCAAGACCCAGCGATACAAAGGTCTGGGTGAGATGAGCGATGAGCAACTATGGGAGACGACCATGGACCCTGCACGCCGTGTGCTGAAGCAAGTGACGATCGAGAACGCCGCCGAAGCGGATCGTATCATTGCCATGTTGATGGGTGACGATGTAGCTCCGAGACGTGAGTTTATCGAAGAAAATGCCACGTACGCAAATATTGATGCATAATGAAAGTTGCAGTTTATTGTTCGGCAAAAGATAATATCCCTGAGGAGTATCTGGCTCTGGGAGATGCGTTGGGGACTTGGCTGGCAGAGCAAGGTCACACGCTGGTCTATGGCGGAGCAACGGGCGGGTTAATGTCCCGCACCAGCAACGCGGCGAAAGCGGCAGGAGGGTACGTCATCGGCGTCATTCCTCCGCGGATCAAAGCGGCAGGACGCAAAGCAGACAACTGCGACGAGCTCTATATGGTGCAAAATATGAGTGAGCGCAAGCAGATCATGCGCGACATGTCGGATGCGATCGTTTGTCTGCCCGGCAGTTACGGTACGCTGGACGAAATGATGGATGCTACGTCGTCGGCGATCGTGGGAGAGCACCGCAAGCCGACGTATGTGCTGAACTACAAAGGCTTCTACGAGCCCCTCAAACAGCAGATAGCGTACATGCGTGAGCTGCATTTCATTCCCGAACAAGAGGCATACAAACCTGTCTTCGTGGACACGCTGGAGGAACTCTATGAGCTTGTTAAACCGTTAAATCGTTAAATTGTTAAATCGTTAAATAGTAAATTTATGAACCTGTTTACTGCCAGACTAACCGGCAAAATGCTCTCGACCGAAGCGTTCGAGAAATCCATCTACGAGATGCAAGAGCGTGTAAGACGCTGGCGTGAAATTGAGAAATCGCCCGAGTTGGCGGAGTATCTGGAGTTAAAGAAGATCGTGGAGAGCAGCGCTTTCCAGGAGCGCAAGAACGAACTCATTAACCGCAAGTACAAAGACACGGATGAGGGTAAGAAAATGCTCGCCTATGAGCGCCTTTCCGGTTCGATGAGAATGAAGGGTTATAAGTACGCGCTGGAGAGCGAGACCTTCCAGGCTTTCCTGCAGTTCCGTGAGACCGAGGAGTTCCAGAAGATCAAGAGTCTGAAAGAGCGCCTGAAATCGAGTGAATTGCGGATGTACAACATGATCTATCGTTCGGCGTTCTATAAGAACTACCTGAAGGTGCTGAACTCGCCGGAGTTGCGTCAATTGACGGAGCTGGAGAAGGAAATCAACACGCCGGAGTTCCAGACGCGTCACGCCCTGTGGGCAGATACCAAACGCTGGCAGCACTCGGAGGAATACAAGACCGAGCAGCGGTATCTGGAGTTGGCTAACTCGGCTGACATCAAGTTCTATTTCGCGCAGCGCGAGGAGAAGATCGACTGGGCAGAGCTCTTCCGTCCGTCCTTCGACGACGATATGTCTTCGTCCAAGAACTGGCAAGCTGGTTTCGGTTATGCTAATCCGGCGATGCGAGACGGCCATTCGCGCACCTCGGAGCTGCAGGCTTATAACGGCGGCAAGAATACGTTCTTTGTCGAAGGACGTATGGACTTGGAGACCCGCGAGGAGAGCAAGAAAGCTGTGGCTTGGGATGAGAAGAAAGGCTTCATCGAGCATATTTTTAGTTACACTTCGGATGTGATGAATACTAAGGCAGCGTTTGCGCAAGAGGCCGGTATGTTTATGGCGAAAGTGCGCTGCCAGGGCGCAGGACACCATTTCTTCGGTCTGACGACGGGCAAACAGAACAGCCCGATGGTAGCGCTGTACCACTATAACGGCAAGGTGCATCAGATGGGTCTGGTGAATGGCGATAAGACCCGGATGGTGGACTTGACCGGCATGCTGCGCTCGATGTACTACGTCTATACGTTCCGCTGGACCAAGAACGAGTTGATCTGGTACGTCAATAACATGGAGTTGCTGCGTCTGCCGAACCGTCTGCCGAAAGAGGCGATGTTCTTCCTTGCACAGAGCTGGCTGCCGGGCAATGAGAAGGGTGGAGCCGGTAAGCTGAAGATCCAGTGGGCTCGCGTATATAGATCCGTAGAATAAAATGTTCTTGATCGCAGGGCCGTGCGCCATCGAAAATAGGGATGTAGTCATGCAGACGGCAGAGACGCTGAGGCGGCTCTGTTATGAGTTGGGTGTGACGCTCTATTTCAAATCTTCGTTCGACAAGGCGAACCGCACTTCGGCTTCGCCTCGCGGAGTGGGGATGGAGGAAGGGCTGCGGATCCTGCAGGAGGTGAAGGAGCAGTTCGGTCTGCCGATCCTGACGGACGTGCACGAGAGCGGTCAGTGCGCCGCGGTGGCGGAAGTGGCGGATGTGCTGCAGATCCCGGCGTTCCTGAGCCGCCAGACCGACTTGCTGCAAGCGGCGGCTCATACCGGACGGATCGTGAATGTGAAGAAAGGTCAGTTCATGGCTCCGTGGGACATGGGAGGTGCGATCGGGAAGATCGAGCAGGTCTCGCCCCATGCAGCCCAAGAAGGGCGTGTGTGGCTTACTGAGCGCGGTTCGTCCTTCGGCTACGGGCGGCTCGTTGTGGACATGACTGCGCTCGTGGAGATGCGCCGTTTCGGATGTCCGGTGATCTTCGACGCCACCCATTCGGTGCAGCAACCTTCTTCGCAAGCCGGTGTCACAGGCGGCAACAGAGAGATGGTGCCGTACCTGATGCGCGCGGCGCTGGCGGTCGGAGTGGACGGACTGTTCATAGAGACCCACCCTGAACCCGAAAAAGCGATCTCGGACGCCGCAAACCAAGTGCGGCTGGCGGACATGCGAACTCTCCTCGAACAGGCGCTCAGAATAGACGAACTAATAAAACTAGATAAACTAGAATAACTAGATAAAACTAGAAAAAACTATTTATATGGAAGAAACAATTACTATTTACTGCAAAAACACCCATTCCTATCACAAAATCCCGCGCGGCATTTCGCTCATTGAGCTGAAGGACCGGATCGGCATTCAGTTGAAATACCCGATCATTGCGGCACATGTGAACTACAAGGTGGAGAACTTGGATTTTCTGCTCTATAAACCCAAAGACATAGAGTTTCTCGATGCCAGCTCGCCCTCAGGAATGCGTGCATACGTGCGGACGCTGAACATGGTGTTTGCTTGCGCAGTGAATGAGTTGTTTCCGGAGATGGACCTGCGTGTGGAGCACCCGATTAGCAAGGGTTATTACTGCACGCTGCAGTGGCACCAAAGCAAGGAATCGCGGCTGGAGGAGAAAGAGCCGCCGGTGGTGACGCCCGAGATGGTGCAGGCGATCAAAGAGCGGATGCAACTGATCATCCGTGAAAACAGACCGATCCAGGAGGAGGAGAAACAGACCAAAGAGGTAATGAACATGTTCGCCGAGCGGTACAAGAACGAGTCGTCGATCTTTGAGACCCTCGGCAATCCGTACTGCCGCTATTTCAGCATGGGGGATTATATCGACTATTATACGAACGTGCTGCTGCCTTCTTCCGGGTACATCAATGTGTTCGACCTCGAGCCGTTCAAGGACGGGCTGCTGCTGCGGATCCCCAACCGCTCCAACCCGACGATCCTCGAAGAGTCCGTGGCGCAGGATAAGATGTTCACGATCTTCCAAGAGTACAACCGATGGAATAAGTTGCTGCGAATCAATAATGTAAGCGATTTCAACGTGGCTTGCAAGCAGAATAAATCCTTCGGTCTGATCAAACTCGCCGAGGCGCTGCACGAGAAGAAGATCGCCCAGATAGCAGACGCGATCGCGGAGAAACGCCCCAAAGTGGTGTTTATCTCCGGTGCTTCGTCTTCCGGTAAGACCACGTTCTCCAAACGTCTGCAGATCCAGTTGCTGGTGGACGGAATCCGTCCGGAAGTGCTCTCCATGGACGACTATTTTGTCAACCGTGTGGACACGCCGAAAGATGAGAACGGAGAACTCGATTTCGAGAACGTGAATGCGGTGGATCTGCCGTTCTTCCGTGAGCAGATACACGACTTGCTGGACGGCAAAGAGGTGAATCTGCCGACGTATGATTTTACGATCGGTGAACGCGTCTTCCGCGGCAAGAAACTGAAACTGCAGAAGGACTCGGTGCTGGTGATCGAGGGACTTCATGCCCTCAATCCGTGCATTCTGCCGGATGTGGACCGCGACCTGACGTATAAGATCTATGTCTCCACGCTGACGACTATCAATATCGATAACCATAACTGGATCCCGACGACCGACATCCGTCTGCTTCGCCGCGTGGTGCGCGACTATAAGTACCGCGGTTTCTCCGCCAAAGAGACGATCGCGCGTTGCCCGTCCGTGATCCGGGGCGAGATGAAGTGGGTCTATCCTTTCCAAGAGGAGGCGGATGTAATGTTCAACTCCGCGCTGATCTTCGAGTTCGCCGTGCTCAAACGCCATGCCGAACCGATCCTGTCGGAGGTGCCGAAGTTCTGCGAAGAATACAGCGAGGCGCACCGGTTGCTGAAGTTCCTCCAGTATTTCGTGCCCATTCCCGAGAAAGAGATCCCGCCCACATCCTTCCTCCGCGAGTTCGTCGGCGGCTCGTCCTTCCGCTATTAATGGCACGAAAATTGCAATACAAATATCAAATTTCAAATCTCAAATAGATTAATGAAATTAATCTTAATTATATTATTATCGATCTTGGACACCATGCCCGGTGTGCAGATCGTGCAGGACAGCGCGATGAGTGTGCTGTTGGACGAAGCCGTCAACGGCAAGAGAGAACTGGTGGAGATAGACGGCTACCGTGTGCAGATCTATTCTTCCAATAGCCAGCAGACCGCGAAAAGTGAAGCCCTGGAGCTTGAATCTCAACTGAAAGATAAGATCAACCAGACGATTTACGTGCAGTACCTCACGCCGTTCTGGAAGGTCCGTCTGGGCGATTTCCGTAACTACGAGGAAGCCAAAGAGTATAAGAAACTATTCGTGCAGCAATACCCCGATCTGATGGGAGATACCTATATTGTGCGCGATAAAATTCAAGTGTTACAGTGATGGATTTGCAGGCATTTCATGAGAGAGAAGAGGTCACCGTGGCGATCGCTGAGGCGGTGAAGACGACCTTGGAGCAGATCGGAGAAGATCCTGCCCGCGAGGGGCTGGTGAAGACTCCGCAACGCGTGGGAAAAGCGCTGCAGTTCCTTTGCAAAGGTTACAACGAAGATCCGGAGGCGATCCTCCGTGCCGCCCTCTTTGAGGAAGACTATCGCCAGATGGTGGTGGTCAAAGATATCGATTTCTATTCGCTCTGCGAGCATCACATGCTGCCTTTCTTTGGCAAGGTACATGTAGCGTATATTCCGAACGGACGTATCACCGGGCTTAGTAAGATCGCCCGTGTTGTCGATGTCTATGCCCGTCGGCTTCAGGTGCAGGAGCGGCTTACGACCCAGATCAAAGACTGTATCCAGAACACCCTCAATCCGCTCGGAGTGATGGTGGTCATTGAGGCGGAGCACCTCTGCATGCAGATGCGCGGTGTCCAGAAGCAGCACGCCATGACCGTTACCTCTGATTTCACCGGCGCTTTCAACCGCCAAGAGACGAGGGATGAGTTCCTCAAACTGATCAAAGAATAAAAAAGCAGGCGATTGCCTGCTTTTTTATTATCGTACTACCATAATCTTCACTATGGCATGTCCGCCTGCGGCGTTGCAAAGCGCGGTATAGACTCCCGGAGTAGCTCTGCGACCGTCCGGTAGTTTGCCGTCCCATACCGCCGTGCCGCCGTGGCTCTTGGTCTTGCAGACTAAGTTGCCGCCTGCGTCCACGATGTTAACCGTCGTGTTCTCCATCAGTCCGGTAATACTGATCATACCGCCGTAGTTGGGGCGCACGGGGTTCGGGTATGCGTACGCGCCGCTCATGTCTTCTTTCGCTTCGCTCGCGTCGCTGCGGTAAGACGCGATACCTCTGTCCGTTCCGACAAACACTTCGCCTGTCTTCGGCATGATAGCGATGGATTGGACGTTATTAGCCGGCAGTAAGGAGTTGTTTTCCGTGAAATGCGCCACGGTGATCGTGTCGTCCTCTATCAGGTACAGACCCGAGTTAGCCGTGCCGATCCACATCCGGTTACCGCCGTCCACAGCGAGACAGTTGATCTGCTCGTCGCCCAGCAGATAGTCGCCTAATCCCGTGCCGTCATTGCGCGGAATAATGATCCGTCGGCAGGTATTGGATGTGAAGAAATCCACCTCTTTCGGAATAATAATAACCCCTTTGTCCGTTCCGACCCAAATACGGTTGTTCTGGTCTTGCGCGAAGCAGCGGAAGTTAGCAGGCGTGAGCACATTGCCGTTTTGGTCCATAAACGAGCTACGCACCATACTCCGGTCGTCTCCGCTCATAGCAGGCGTGCCTCCGTCGTCCAACAGAATCAGACTGGGAGTGCCGCGTTGACTTAACATCCATTTCCATTGCGCTTTGCGCCGATCCATCCATATACCGGCAGGGGTCTCTATCTGGAGGCTATTCCGCAGGTTCAGACCGATCCATTGACCTTGCGGCGTGCGCACATGTACAGGCTTGCCTTCTTCGGTGGCATTCATCACCCATAAATAGCCCTGTTCATCCATCATCGTGCCATCCGTGCGGGTATAGTAATAGTCGTCTCCGCCGGCTTCTGCCGCGCGCAGCGTACTATTCGCGCGGTCATAATGAGCCGTCGCTTTGTAGTTCTTAAACTCAAATACACCGGTGCCGTAAGTTGCTACATAGAAATGGCTTGGATCATTGTTGTCCACGGCGTACTGTACTGCATCGCGGATGTCGTGGCCCGTGTAGTACCATGTGTCCTGCCATGGTATCCCTCGCCATTGACTTCCATCGTAGATACTCAGGCTGCTCTGCCGTCCCATCTGCTCCGACCAGCGACCTCCTGGAGCAACATATAACTGATCGTGCGCGATGTCCAGATGGTATCCGAAATTGCTCATCGGACCCTCCGGTTGGAACCGGTCGTCCCCTGAATTCCCTAGCCGAACAAGCCCTTTGCCCTCTTCCGCTAACCAATATTTGCCTTCGGTATAAACAGCATCTGTGGCTACATAGCGGTCGGTCAGACCGACTAAACTATCATCGTCTTGGAGTTTGAATAAGCCTTTATTGGGCTGATAGACCAGCATTTGACTTCCGCTGGCATGCATCCATGAAACGGGTTCATTCACGATCTGTTTCCACGTCTGTCCCTCGCGGCGATAGAGCGAGTCGTGTGCCAATACATAAATATGTTCCCGATAAACAGCGGCTTCTTGTACTTGCTCAAACGGAATCGCTTCGGTCTGCCAGTAATTGTAATCCACCAAGTTATCGCTCATCGAAGCTTTGTATATCCGGTCGTACGAGAAGGCATAGAGCGTGTCGCCCATTTCCACCAGCTGCTCCACCTCTACGTTCGCTGCTTGCGAACCGATATAATAGGTGTCGCTCACTTCGCCTCTGCGCGGCTGGATAGCGATGATACCGAATGGCATAGCCAAATAACTGTATCTTGTACCAACGCATATATCGTTGATAGTCACATCGATAGAGCCTGCTTTCATGGATATATCTGCCATCTGAGTCACTTCTCCTCCGTCGCTCAGCAGGTCGATCTGACCATTCTCATAAGCGATAATCAACTGCCTTGCAACGGCGTCGTAAGCGATATGTACCACGCCTGTACCATTCAGTCCCGTTGCTTTGTTCCAATACATAATCTGATCGTCCGCTTTGTCCACGCTGAAAAGTGAACCGTTCGCTACGGCAAAAATACCTTGACCTGTTGCGGCTATCTCTGTCGGGTTGGAGTAGGACAGATGCAGTCTCCATCGCTGCATACTGCCTTCCTCTATTTCCTTCGTCCTTTCACCTTCCTCCTTCAACCTTTCATCTTCCCCCTCCGGGTTATATTCCACTAATCCTTCTGCCGTACCGATCCATACATGTCCCTCCGGATCTGCCGCCAGCGACAAAATACCATTGGCGCTCATCGCCGAGTTATCCGTGGTATAGTGCCCCAATATCTCTGTCGCCTCTTCGTTCAGCTCATATACACCCAGCGTCTCCGAACCGATCCATATATGCCCGTCCGGCGTCTGCGCCAGCGCTTTCATCCGTAGCGTCGTAATGGGGTTCTCGCCGTTATGATCCCTTATGTTCGGCTGAATGATCGCGTCGGAGGTAAAGAAATCCGTCTCCGCGTCTATATAAGCAGCGCCTTGTTCCGTCGCTATCCATAGACGACCCATCCTGTCTTGCATGATTGCAAAAAGATCCACCGGCGCAAAATTCTGCCCGTGCTGGTTCGTCCATTCGCGGCGTAGATAAGCGCGGTCATCCGTCGCGTCCGTCGGAGTGCCACCGTCGTCCAATAGCATCATTCCGGAAGGTTTGTAGGCGGAAGTAACCCATTTCAACTGCTCGTTGCGGCGGTCTATGATCAGGTCGCCCGGGATAGAAATCTTAATGGACTGATTATCTGCAACAATCGGCAGACTATAGTACGTCTCGCCTTCTTTGATAATAACGGGTGAGGAGTTGTCGGCGTTCAAAAACCAAAGTCGCCCTGCGCTGTCATAAGCGCCGCCAACGAGCCGGGTGTACATCTGAGGGTTATTGGCTACCGCCGATGTGATCACGCCGTTTGCACTCGTGTGACCAATGCACCGTTCTCCTTGAAATTCATAGAGACCTGTGCCGTAACTGGTTATGAAATAATGGTTTATGTTGCTCGGGTCAACGGCTATATGCATGAAATCGCGCACGATATCTACCCCTGTTTGCTCTGCGATCGAGTCGCGTTTTATATTACGCCATGTGCCTTCTTTATACCGCATCACATGCCCCGGAGTGCCATCCTGTTCGGTCCATCGACCGCCGGCTAATACCGTTACTGCCCCTCCGTCCGTAGAGAGATAATAAGGCTTATTGATGATCGGTCCGTTCGGCTTATAGGTCTTTCGCCCGCTGCCGGTGAACCGAACAATACCTTCTCCATGACCGGCGTACCAGTGATTGCTAGCGTCTTGGTAATGCGTGCCTTTCTCGCTGTCCGGCTCTATGCGGCTGCTGCGTGCCTCGCGTCTCCAAACCGTATAATCCACGATGTTATCGCGCTTGGCTGCGCTAAACAGACTATCGTCTGTGAAGGCATAGATGCTATCGCCCACCAGCCGCACGTCTTTTACATCCGTCTCTTCGCCACCCGGTCGCAACCAATAACTGTCCACCAACTTGTTTTCCCTTAAATCCATCGTTTGGATACCAAAAGCGGTCGATAAATAAGCCGTTCTGCCTGAGATGGTAATATTGTTGATGGTCTTGCGCTGAGTCATTTCTTTCGTGTATAACTCGCTGATATACTGCGTACGATTCCTCTTTAAGATATCTATCTTTCCTGTCCCGTAGCCGATCAGCAGTTGTTTGCCAACTTCGTCGTAATAGATACATGTGATCCCTGTGCCGTGCAGACCCGACTGGTTGTTATACACCTTGAGCACCTCGCTTTGTTTCTCCACGCTGTATAGGCTGCCGTCCGAGATAGCATACACGCGGTCCTCCGCCATCGCGATCTGCGTCACGTTGTTATAGGCAAAATGAGTCGTCCATTTGCCCGCCTGAAGCGGAAGAACCGACAGTAAACATCCTGCGACTATGAGTTTGAGAACTTTCATCCTTAATCTTAATAATAGTATATTTTTATACCCTAAAAATAAGGGGTCTTTTTTTCGGGGTTGTTCCGTGGTTGTTTCGTGGTCAATACCTAAGCATTGCCTATGTGAAAAATCTTAAAAATAGTACATTTTATAGTACCTTCACTAATTCTTCGATAGCGCGTGCGCGGTGGCTAATATGGTTCTTCACCTCTGCCGGCAACTCTCCGAAAGTCTTGTCGTAACCCTCAGGAATGAAGATCGGGTCGTAACCGAATCCGCCTTCCCCGTATTCTTCTTCCGCTATCCGACCTCGCACAACACCCTCCACTTGGATCTCTGACATCTGATGGCTGATGGCTGACGGCTTTAATAAACTGATCACGGTCCGGAATTGGCATCCTCTGTCTGCTTTCCCCTTCAACTCCCGTAACGCCTTTGCCCTGTTCGCCGCAAAGATCTCTCTTTCGTCTGTCAGCGTAGCGGTCTGAATTCTGTCAGCGCAGCGGTCTGTATGCTGTTTATACCACCTCGCGGTATATACCCCCGGACGACCGTCCAACGCGTCGATTTCCAGACCCGTATCGTCCGCAAACACACCATCTATCTGATGGCTGACTTCTGATGGCTGACTGCTTATAAACGCCGCTACGGCGTGAGCCTTTATGGCGCTGTTCTCTTCCAGTGTCGCGCCGGTCTCGTCTATCTCTTGTTCGAATCCGATCTCTTTGAGACTCAGCACTTCTACTCCTGCAGGCATCATCGCACGCACTTCGGCTAACTTATGCGCGTTATTCGATGCAAATACTAATCTCATACCTCTTTCACCTTTCTTCTTTCACTTTTCACCTTTCACCTTTCACTTCACCCAGGTTTGGTTTCGTCCTAGGAACCCGCGTTTGTCTAGACTTCCGCGCAGCACTAACTTGCCGTCCTTCAGGTAAATCTTGCCGTAGTAGAACTTACCGCTCTCCGGATCCAGCACTTTGCCGCCTACCAACTGACCGTCCTCTGCTTTCATCCCGCGAATGATCACCAGCCCTTCTATCGGCGCGTTGTGATCCTCGTCTTTGCAGGCTTCGCATTTCAGCTCCAACTCCTGATACATCAGCATCTTACTGATCTTGCCGTAGTACAGCCCGTCACTCCCTTTGTATATCGTCACGATCGACCGCCGTTCACCGGTCTTGTCATCCACGGTCTTCCAATCGCCTAAGATGGCGCTCACTTGCGCACTGCTGCTGATACACAATAGCAGAACCATGATTCCTAATAGTATTCTTTTTATCATAATTTCACGTTTTTGGCTGCAAAATTACTATAAAAATCCCATATATTCAAGTAAAAACGCAAGAAAATGCATTTTTTTTGCATTTTTTTACTCAAAAATTTGGTCAATTCAAAAAAAAGCAGTACTTTTGCACCCGCTTTTGAGAAGTAACGATCTTTTACTTGGTACAAAGATTTAAAAGAATGCGGAAATAGCTCAGTTGGTAGAGCACGACCTTGCCAAGGTCGGGGTCGCGAGTTCGAGTCTCGTTTTCCGCTCTTTTTTTTTGCCCAGATGGCGGAATTGGTAGACGCGTGCGTTTCAGGTGCGCATGCCGCGAGGTGTGCAGGTTCGAGTCCTGTTCTGGGCAC
>JAFTZQ010000004.1 GCA_017464475.1 Paludibacteraceae bacterium | reverse complement strand
TTGCGCCCAAGTCCCTGTATGCCGGTCAGTAAGCAAGCTTCCTGCCGTCATTCATGCCCTTGGTCTCCATCGATTGCCTAAATAGGCACCGATGGGCTGCTTACAAAAATATCCCTTCGGGATTGGAAAATAAGAAAAATCTATGCAGCGCGTTGGTCGGGGTAAAAGCCTTCAAAAGCACGCCAAGTGGGCACATAAAAAACATTGACTATTCAAATCGAAAATAAGAAAAATCTATGCAGCGCGTAGGTCGGGGTATTGGAATAAACTTATGACAAAAAAGCACGGCAAAAGCCGTTGTGGGGCTATTGTCGTGCCGATGTCGTCCTAAGATGGTCGCGTGTTGGTCGCGAGATGATCGCGTGATGGTCGCGTTGGCAACCCGATAGACAGTCAATTATAGCGGTTTGGAGTACGGGAGGATCGCAAAGCGGAAAGAAGCAGAGTCGGTAGCGAACCAGACGCGGCTTTCAAGACCGTTTTTCTCCTCATGCCAATACCCCAATTGTTCTTCCGAAAGGGTGAAAGAGACCTCCTTTGTTTCTCCGGCGGGAATAAAGATTTTCCGGAAGGCCCTCAGTTCGCACAAGGGCCGCACCAGATCACCGGAGAGTTGGCGAGAATAGAGCTGCGCCACCTCATAGGCGTCGTACGAGCCTGTGTTCGTGATGTACGATTTGACGATATACGATGTACGAGGGGAAGACAGGGTGTCTATTTGCGTAGGACCGTACTCGAAAGTGGTGTAACTGAGTCCGAAGCCGAAGGGGAAGAGGGGTTCGACGGGTGTCTCCAGCCAATAGGAGGATTGTCCGATCGAGAACTGTGGACAGCCAATGGGAATCGAGTCAATGAGCATAGGCGGCTCGTAAGACGGACGCCCGGTATTATGCCGGTTGTAGTAAAGCGGAATCTGCCCCACCATCTTGGGGAAGGTGACAGGAGTCTTGCCTGAAGGCACGGTTACACCGGTAAGGATATTAAAGAGCGCGGGTCCCGCCATCGTACCGCCATGGAAAGCATAGAGGACAGCGGCGGCTTGGTCCACCTGCTTTCCGATCGTGAGCGGTCTGCCCGCCATGACGATCAGAACGACCGGTTTGCCTGTAGCGGCAAGCGCGTCCATCATCTCCGCCTGCGCGCCCGGCAGATCGAGGTTCGCGCGGCAACGCGCCTCGCCGGAGAGGATCGCTTCTTCGCCGCAGAAGAAGAGAATGACGTCCGCTTTCTTAGCCGCCTCGACGGCTTTGGCTATACCGGCGGTGCTCTTATCGCGGCTGTAGGTCAGACCGGGAACGTAGGTAATTGAGAATTGAGAATTGAGACTTGAGAATTGAGAATTGAGAATTGAGAATTGCTCGAAAGCCTCCAAAGGCGTGATACTCAAGGAGGTGTCGCCGTCAAAGACCCAGGTACCCAACTGCTCTTTCTTCTGATCAGCCAGAGGACCGGTGATTAATATATTTACCATTTGGTCATTTAGCATTCCTCTGACAGACAAAGGCAGGATGCCGTTGTTCTTGAGAAGGATGACGGATTCCTCGGCTACCCGGATAGCTGTTTCGGTATCGCTCAGCACCGGTTCGTCCTCCGGCACATAGGGGTTTTCGAAGAGTCCCAAACGGTATTTGAGACGGAGGATAGAGCGCACACACTCATCAATCTGCGATTCTTTCACCTTGCCTTCCTCTACCAGTTGAGCCAGATAATCGGTGTATATATTGCCCTGCATATCCATCTCCATGCGGGCGTTGATGCATCGGAGAGCAGCTTCTCTCTTATCCGCGCAGAGCCCATGGGGCACGAGATCCGAGCCGGATCCCCAGTCGCTGACGAGTAGCGCATCCGAGTGCCATTCGTTGCGAAGGATGTCTATATTGAGGTGTTTGTTCGCCGACGAAGGGAGTCCGTTGAGATCGTTGAACGAACACATGAGACTCATCGCCCCGGCATCCACAGCCGCCTTGAACGGAGGGAGATAGATGTCCCGCAGCTGGGTCTCAGGAATCCACGTAGTGTTATAGTCGCGTCCTCCTTCGGAAGCCGAATAGCCGGCAAAATGCTTGACACAAGCAGCAAGGCATTTTTGCATTTTACCATTTACCATTTGGTCATTTTGGTAGCCCCGGACGGTAGCAGCAGCCATGACGGAAGTGAGATAGGGGTCTTCTCCGTATCCCTCCGCCACACGTCCCCAACGCGGGTCATGCGCCACATCGACCATAGGGGAGAACGCCCAGCGGATACCATCTTGGTATGCCTCTTGCGCTGTGAGCCGAGCCGCCTGTTCGATCAAGTCGGGATTCCAGGTAGCCCCCTGCCCAAGCGGGATCGGGTAGATCGTTTTATAGCCGTGAATCACATCGCGCGCAGCCACCAGCGGAATACCCAGACGGGTCTCCTCCACCGCCATGCGCTGCAGGCGGTTGACCTCTTTGGCTCCCACGATATTGAAGACGGACCCCACTTTGCCTTCGCGGATCAGCGCTTCTTTTTCTTCGGCAGACCACGAGGGGTCCAGTTGGTTCATTTGCCCGATCTTCTCCTCCAGCGTCATTCGCGAGAGAAGGGAGTCAATGAAACGGTCTTCTTCAGTCTTGCGGGAGCACGCAGTGAGCGCCATCAACAGTATAGACAGCGCCATTACGGAAAATGTAGATCTCGCCATTGCTAATGAATTTGAAGATTCGAAAATTTGAAGATTTGATATTGGTGACCGATGATGGTGCATCGGCATCGCATCGCGCTGTGCCGTAGAGTTCCAATTCCCAGAGGGAAGAGCCGGAGCCTACGGACACCGGAGTCTGGGCAAAGAGAAAGCCTACCCCAACCCTCCCTAAAAGGAGGGAGAGAAAGATGAGAAGGATGTGACGCTTCATCATAGTTTCACTAATATTGTTTCTACGCTATTCGCCGGCATCTCTACATCCGCCATATATTCGCCAATCTGCAAAGGGAAAGAAGCCGCTTCGCCGGTATTGAGGATATTAACGGCGATTTGTCCGTCTTTGTTCCTCGTCGCGCAGACGAAAATCTGATTACTGATAGCGGACGGCTGACAGCTGACCACCTCGTCCCCGGGGCGCATAGAGCGGCTGAACTGCTTGAGGACGTAGTAATACGGGGTGTAATAGATAATATCGTTCCGGTAATCAATCATCACCGGCGCTGCTGCAAAATTATTGACATGGTTCGGTCCGCCGATGGAGTCCAGCACCATATTCCAGTCGATGAAACCGGTAAGCCAATGGTTCATTCCTTCTATGATATAGCGCGCGTACCGGTGCACGGGCGCATAAGCGGGGTGCGTGTCTCCTGCCCAGCGCGTGGAATAAGCCCAGTCGGTAGCAACCGGAGACCACCAGAACGCGTCGTTGTTGAACCATCCGGACTCTTTGAATCCCGCCGGATCGGTCACTCCGTCCCAGGGTTCGCAGCCCAGATTGTCTATACATCCCTCGGTATGCAGGATCGTCTTGTCGGGATAGAGGGCATGCACGGAATCCAGCACCGCGGGGAAACAGTCGATCGTCGAGCCGTACCAGTGCACCGCCATACCGGAGGTATAACCATTGGCGGCGCTATCGCCATAGATAGCCGCAGTATAAGGACCCATCTCAAAAATGTTCTGGTCAAAACCATAGATATTTACTATTTTCGCATTTTCGCATTTACCTATTTTCTCATTTAGTCGCGGTCCGAGATACTTGGCGATGAACTCCGCTTCTACTGCCGGAGGGAAATCCATACTCTCCCATCCGCCGTCGTTGCCCATGGGTTCGTTCACAGGCGAGATAGCCCATATATCCACACCTTCTGCCTGCCATGCCTCCACATAGCGCGCCAGATAGTCGGCATAAACGCCGTAGTATTCGGGCAGCAACGCACCGCCGCGGTGGAAACCGTTCTCGCGCTCGTAGTATTTCTTGTTCTCTTTCATCCATGCGGGCGCGGTCCAGGTGTTGGCAAAAATACGATAAGTCTTGTCCTCTTGAGCCTGTTTGATCGCCCATACATCTTTCATCAGATGATAGAGGTCGTATTGCTCATCTTTGATCTGCGGGTACTGCGCTTTGGCAAATCCCTCTTTGTCGCGGTCAAGCGAGAACGAAGCCAACTCTACATCTCCGTCCTGCTCCGCCAGCGAGTATTTGCCTTCCACCGAAAAATCCGATGCTCCGATCTGGGTGCGGGACATGGAGAAGTTCGCTCCCTGCTCGCCGTACAACTCTTCCAGCACACGCTGCCGCTCTTCGGGTGTCAGGCATGCCAGGACGAACGCCGAACTCTCTGTGAGCGAGGCGCCGAAACCGTCTATCGTCTGGCGGGTGGCAGCCGGATCAATCACCACCGCATCGGCGGCTTCACCTTTGTGGAATACGACCGGCGCTGACTCTGCACATTTATCGCCGGCTTCGGAAGTCAGCCACACATGGGATGATCGGATCTGCGGCGTGCAGGACGCCAATAGGATCAAAAGGAATAATGAATAATGAATAATGAATATTTTTCTCATAACTCAATAATTAGCTGTTTGATTTCGCCGTCGCGGGCGAAGATATGGGCAGATTGTTCTTTGGAAAGTCGGACTTCCGACGGCTGACGGATGACTTCCGGTTTCTTATAAATAATCTCCGTGCCGCAATAGGTAAAATGCAGTTCGCCGTCCTTGAAATCCGCCTCCGTCAGCATGGTCGGACAGAACGAGATCTGACCGTCATGAACCGACACGCCGAGTTCGAAGAAACGGGAGATAATATCTTCCTTCACCTGTCCGGTCATACCCGGTTGCTGCACGCCTGCCATGGTCGGCGTATGGGAATACGGATCGAAGGGGAACGCGCCGTATTCGTCCGGGCGTTTATGCGAGCCGATGCCCTCGCGGATAGCTCTGTAATGAGCGCGAAGACGCTGTAGCGTTTCCTCCTTGGCACTTGGTACTTGGTCACTTGGTACTTGGTCACTTGGTACTTGGCTTATCGTCTCGCCCACTGCCAGAAGCAGCTTGGACACCATATGCCAGTAGATACAGCCGAGACCTTCGTATTTATAGAATGTACCGGAGCGGCCGGTGAAAGCATGGTGGTGGAAAATCTGCTCGTACAGACCCTTCAGCTCGTCCGGCAGCGCGTTGGCATTGCGGTATTGCGCATCGAAATGAATACCTCCGTCGCAGTCCTGTTTCAATACCGTGCCAAGATATTTCTGTACAACCGGCAGCTCTTTCGCCTCGTCCGGCAGATTGTTCATCTCCAGGAAAGACGGTCTCTTGCGGTTCGGATAAAGCATATAACTGCGCTGGTCCTCACGGTACAGATCCGACGCACGCATAGCGTCCAGCAGATCAGCCGATTCTTCGGCGGAGAGCAGACCGGAGGTCAGAACCGCCACTTGACCCTCCAACATCGGATAGAGGTGCTCTACCTCTATATCGGATTCGGCGAAACGGACCAGATTGTATGCTTCGTACAGTCCGTCGGCTCGTTTGTTCGCGCGAATGGAATCGTCTATCTTTCGCAGGGTAGCGGAGAGGAACTCCTGCACCTCGTCTCTCTCCATCGTCACATGCTTGCCGCTCAGTCCGCCATAAACGCTGGTGCGGTAGCGTTCACCCGCGTTGCCGACAATATCGGTAAACTGCCTCCGGTTGCCGTTCATATAGGCATGACGGATAGCGCGAAGGAAACTCATAGTCTCTTCGCCGAGCTCTATATCTTCCTGCATCAGCCCTTGCAGGAACGCTACGTAACGCCGCATGTAGCACAGCGTCACCATGGACGCGCCGTAACCCACCAGCGCGTTATTGGCATCGTTCCATTCCGGACGAAGCGTGTTCATCCATATACCGGCTTCGGGAATGAAATTCGACAGTTTGGTCAGCAGCGTGATCAGCAACTTGTCCGCCATCGTGGTATGCTGCACATGCCCGTTCCCGTCCAGCAGCAACTTGCCGTCTGCGCCCATCGTAGCCACTAACGCCATAGCGCGCTCATGCGCCGCCTGGTCGAAACGGATACTGTTTTTCGGGTCTGCCACAATCTCCGCATAAGACTTGATACGGTATGGCACGTTCGCAAAAGCATAGATCCGCCGGTTCAGCAAAGAGCGCAAAGCCTCCGGATCATGCGACTCGCTGATTTCCAGCAGTTTGAGCAGATAAATGATCTGGTGGTCACCCCAATAACCGATATTGGACCACGGATTTTCAGGTTCGATCACCTCCCAGTCGATTCCTTCGTTCGTGATACGGTACGGGTTGTAACCGTCCGCCGTCGTTGCATTGAGAAACTTGGCGATAATATGGTTGATAAAGAGCGGATACGACACCGAAAGCGCTTCCCAGTTCTGGAATATATCGCGCCAGTTGCCCTGATAAGCCACAACGGGCTTTCCCTGCTCGTCCTGCACGCGGATGGAGAACAGGTTCCACGGACGCGAAGGATCGCCGTGCCTGCGACCGAATGTCAGAGGCAGGTACTCCATCTCATGCCGCTCCTCGTCTGCCTTTGTACTTTGTACTTTGTCCCTTTGTCCCTTCGGCGGGTACTCCAAATAATACCCTCCGCGCATGGTATTGAACAACACGTTCGCAAAATGGCGCGCGTCGTTCGCTTCATCGCCGGTAGTCTGAATACCGTCGTTCTGCGACACGATCCGCCGCAGAGCCTCCGTTGAAGCAGCCATAGCTTCTTCGATACGCGCTATCGCGTCCTCGCGGGCGATGAAATGCATCAGTTCATGTACCGCGGCGGCGTCCTGACTGACGTCCAGCACATTGTACCACGTCTGGGAACTGAAAGCTGACAGCTGAAGGATGGCTTCTGCGATATAAGCCCCGCGGACACCTTTCGACTCCGTCCGCGAGAAATCAGCATTCGGCAGACCCAGACTATAAACCGTATTGCAGGTCAGACTCTCGCTCGGTTCCGCACGGTCAACCAATATCGCTTCCATGCGGAAGAGTGCCAGCGAAGTGCCGGGCACCAGCTCCGTGCGCTTGTAACCGTCCACCAGAGTGGAAAACTCATTCTGCGTCTTGCGCTCCACACCTGCCGGCAGAATATTCATCAACGTATCGGTCAGCTCAATCTCCATCGCCCGTCCGCTCAGGTTCTCCAAAGTCGCCCTGCGAACCCAGCCGTGTTTCCCTGCCGGTGCCCAGATATAGGAAAAACGCAGACCCAGAGTATGGTTCTCTTCGCAGAAAACAATCTTGTTGCCCACTGTCGATTTGGCTATCTTGCGCGAAATCTCATACACCGGCTGCTGCTTCTCGCTAAACGGCAACCATACATGCGCCGCCTTTTCGCCTTTCACGCAAAACTCCGTCCGTGGACCTGTATGCTCATAGCTCTCCGTGATCTTGTCATCCGTATAATACGGAAAGAGCGCCTCGCCCGGACTCCGCCGGCCTGCCGTCAGACCGCCTGTCGAACTCAGATACATCCATAGATCCGTATCCGACGCCAGAGAAATGAAGAACGGCTGCATCGCGTCATAGTTGGCGATCTCATAGTATCGCTCGCCGTTGATCGAAATAAATTGTCCTTCTACCATATTACTTTTTGAGATTTTTCAGGTATTATATACTATGTATATAATACTAACATGTTGCTCGCTAAAATTAGTGCGTCATAAGTGCGTGATAAGTGCGTCATAAGTGCGTGATAAGTGTGTCATAAGTACGTCACTTTCGGGGTGGTGTGCTGGTTCATAAACCCCTCCGTGCCTCCAACTCGCTCTTCATCTGCTCCATCGTAGCAGAGTCCAGATTGTAGAACATCATCACTAAAGCGCAGGACGCATACAGTACGCCCGGAATCACGCTCACTAACAGACGGATTCCCATCATAGCCGTATCGCTCTGCACATCGGCGTTCGCCACAAAATGAGTGGCGGAGAGCAGCCACCCTGCAGCCGCAGCTCCGATCGCCCAACCTAATTTCTGCGCCAGAACGGAAGCGGAGAAACAGAGTCCGGTCGTCCGTCTGTTGAATTTCCATTCTCCATAGTCCGCTACGTCCGCCAGCATCGTCCATAACAGCGGCACAGCCGGAGCATAAGCCATCTTGGCTAATATATTGAATGTATATACGAGCGGCAGATTGTCGCCGGCTACGAAAATGAGCGTAAAGAACACACCCGATACAACGGAGGACAGAATATAAACCATCTTGTTCCCGAACCGTTTGGCAAGCGGCTTGGAGGCCGGCAAAGCCACAATGAGTGCCACCGTGCCAAGCACATTGAACAGCTGCACGTTCTCCGCGTCATGGATATAATATTTGAAATAGTACGCAATCGCGGCGTTCTGCATGGCAAACATGATAAACGACACAATACCGACGCAAGTCAGCACGATCCATGCCTTGTTCATAAACAGGTATTTGAAATCCTTCAGCACATTATTATCCTGCTTCTTCGGTTGCGGCACGCGCTCTTTGGTGGTCGCAAAAGCGATAAGGAAGAAAGCGATACTCAGCACGCCGAACAGACCCACCGTATATTGGTAGCCCTGCGCCTGATTGACTACACCCTCATTGCCGATGGCGCCGAGCCATTTGACCAGATAGAGAGCCGCTCCTGTCACCACAAACTGACCGATATAAGCCGCTATGAAACGATACGTATTCAGTCCGGCACGCTCGTTCGAATCATCGGTCATAACCGCCGAAAGCGAACTGTAAGGAAGATTCACAAAAGCATACGCCGTGCGCAGCAACAGACAGGTAATCAACGCATAAGCGAATTTGCCGTTCAACCCGAACTCCGGCGTCGTGAATGCCAGCACAGCCAATATCGCGTATGGCACCGAACCGAACAGCAGATACGGACGGAACTTGCCCCAACGGCTCTCCGTACGGTCGGAGATAATTCCCACAATCGGATCCATCACAGCATCCCATATACTGCCGACAAACATGATCACACCCGCCAGAGCCGGACTCAGACCATAGATGTCGGTATAGAAGATGAGCAACCAGAAACCCACCAAGTCCCACACAAAATGGGACGCGGTATCGCCTAAACTGTAACCTAATTTTTCCTTAACACTCAGTTTCATAACTATCTGTTAACAATTTAACGGTTTAACAATTTAACTGTTTAACGGTTTTTCTTGAAAACCCTTACATAGTCCACATACATTTTGACCGGAGTACCGTCTTCCGGCAGCGCCGTCACTTTCTGGAACGACTCGTCCTCCGCCGTAATCAGCTCCGGATATTTCTCCGCCGCAGGCATGTCGGGGAAGAAACCGCCTACCGAGAGATTCAGCACCAGATAGAACGGATGGTTGAAATAGTGCCCCGGTTGGTTCACCTCCTTGCCGCGCAGAGAGAGTTGGAAATAAGGCTCCGTCTCCGGATACCGGTCCTGATCCAGATACATAGCGATCGAGTCTTCGCTCCATATCAAGGTAAAGAGATGGAAATCGCCCTGCACCGGATAGTCGGCGGTACAGAACTGACCGTAATTGGGGTACGCTCCGTTGTTGAAACTCTCGCCCCAATGACACGCGCCGTTGAAATAGCGGTCCTGCGTACCGGCTTTTATACCATTCACATGCCCCATCTCGCATATATCTATCTCGCCGCACTTGGGCCATACCACCAATCCCTGCTCCGCCAAATGGTCTGCGCGAGTGTCCACATCGTCATTATTGCCCAAATCGTGCGCGAGGTTGTTTCCTAACATCCAGAACGCAGGCCAGAGACCGTCGGCTGTATGAGGAAAAGCGATACGCGCTTCCACCTTGCCGTACTCTACTGTCACTTTGTCCTGCGTATTGAGCCGCGCCGAAGTGCAAGGCCGGTTCCCGTAGTTCTCGCGGATGGCATTGAGCACCAGGCAACTCTCGCCGGAAACGGGGTGTTTCTCTATCGTCACGTTCTTCGGCGCATAGTACTGCAACTCGGCGTTACCTCCTCCACGGGCGTTGTTCTCCACGTTCCAATAGGCGCTGTTCAGCTCCTCCGCCTCAAACTCATCGCTCCATACCAACTGCCATTCGTTTTTTGCACACGATGCAAGCAAAAAGCAGATGGCAATAATTGATAATTGATAATTGATAATTGATAATCGACGCATTATTCTACGATTTGTCCGGTTATTGTATATACATGCTCTCCTCTGCGGATCAGCAGCTGCCCGTTGCGGAGCACCTTTTCTCCCTCTCTTGAGGAGAGGGCCGGGGTGAGGTTGCCTTGCGCTTTCTCCGGCTCTATCGCGTCCGATGCGGAAGGACTGACAAAGGACTGATTGGCATCCCCTTTCTGGTAGATTCGGATCCAGTCTATATACATCGACTGCGCGCCGTTGGAGAGTGCCGTTATTCCGTCTATACTGTATATGCCGGGGAAGTTGCCGCCCACAGCAAGATTTGCAATAATGAAGTTCGGTTTGCCGAACACCAGTTGACGGTTATAATCCGCATCGTCGTTCGGCTCCAAGTCTGCATGAAAATACGCGCCGTTCTCCGGATGAGCCTCTTTGTCCATATACATATCTATGGATGTCGGAGTCCAGATCATCGTAACGATGTGGAACGTGTCTTGCAGCGAATAGGACCATGTAGCATCCTGTGCATCCGACCAAACGGCATTCCATGCTCTGCCTACGTGCATCGCGCCGTTGAAGAAGCGGTCCTGCGTTCCTTTGGAGAAAGCGTTCTGGTGCCCCATCTCGATAATATCCGTCTCGCCGCATTTGGGCCAGCCCACCTGGTCGAAATTATTACCCATCTGCCAAAACGCGGGCCAGAGACCGTTCGCCGTCTTCGGGAACTTGATACGCGCGTCTATACGTCCGAAGGTATAATAGAGTTTGCCCTTGCTGTTCACACGCCCGGAGGTACATTTCTTACCCAGATACTCCTCCTTGGTAGCTGTCAGTATGAGACATTGTTTGCCGGTAGTAGGTTCCGCACCGAGCAACACACCTTTCTCGCAGTAGTACTGTAACTCATTATTTCCGCCGCCGTCGCCGTTCACCTCTATATTCCATACTTTGGTATCCAGCACACCGTCCGTAAAATCCTCATTCCAAACAAGTGTGTAATCCTGCGCTTGATTTACCATAGCCATCGCCAAAACCAATGCCAATACAATTCTTCGCTTCATTTTTAATTGAGTTTAAACCAGTTGATATTAATCACACCTTCTTGCATTTCTAATCGCAACGTGTGGTAGCCTGCTTTCAGAGACGCGGCAATTTCAGCAATAGTCCATTCGTCCATGCCCCCTGTTGCGGCGAGGGAAGTTATGGCTGTCGGTTCGTCGTCTATCCATATAGCCACTATAGCTTTTCCCAATGCGGCATACCGAAGAGCAATAGTCTGCACATCGCTCGGAATGTATATCTGGTAATCTGCATATTGCGATTCTGCAAACCGGGATAGCATCAGTCCTTCTCCATCCGATGAAGGACGGACCTGAACTGCGAAATCCGACACTCCTATATAATTGGATGCTTGCACTTGTTTCTCGCCGCGGAACCATACAGAGCGGTCAAAAGAAGAGAATCCGCAATATACTTTTCCGGCGGATGTCAGTTCATAAGGAGCGTAATAGGTAAGAAGTGGCATATATGGGAATCCCGGCTTATAGCGAGGAATGAACCACGCATAGCGCTCCACATTGCTGTCTTGCTCTAAATAATTAAGTACGCTGCACATATAGGTCATCTGATCCTCTTCCGAATGGATGGCATACTCCTCCCATGCGCAGAACTCCGTCAACCAGATGGGTTTATTGTACTTATAGAACATCGCCACATAGTTTCGCAGTGCTTGCGGATTAGCCATATAGCAATGGATGGAGATAGCATCGATGTCATCAATTGACACACCGGGTTGGGCGAAGAACTCATCCAGCCATTTGATAGGATCGCTGTACCCCGCGAGCGTACCATAGTTCATTGCCGGCGAAACGAGCTTGAGTTTCAGCTCTTTGGCTAAGGCTACCACCGGAGCCCACATAGCCGCTGCCTCTGCCGGAGTCATGCGTGCCTGATCTTTCAGGTTCGGTTCATTGAAGGCCAACAGATACTTGGTATTCGGATGAGCCGCCACGTAGGCACGGATCCGGTCGGCGCTATAATTGCCACTCCAGCACATCGGGCAGAAATCAATCCCCTCCATATCCATCCAGGAGGCAGCGGTAGGATTCTGATCATTCCCCCAGTTATAATCCCACGAGATAGCATCGCTCAACAGCGGCAGATCTTCTGCCACCGCGAAATTGAATGCTACTCCGCGCTTGGCAGACTTGGACATTGTGCTCGCCACCCGTCTTTCGTCCGGCGTGTTGGTGGGCGTGCATGCTGCCCATAGGACTGCCATAGCGAGAATGATTATTGTTCTTGCCTTTGCCATACGCGCACCCAATCCACTTTCATCTGTACCGGCGAAGCGAAGATCGCATCATCCACATTTCCGCCCATCGTGCCTCCGATAGCGAGATTAAGAATGATAAAATGATCCTTGTTGAACGGCCAGTAATAATTGTCATCCACGTGCTCCGCTTCTTCCTGTGTCATAGCTAACCGCTCTCCGTCGATTGTAAAATAGATACGGTCCATACCATTGAAATCATCTTCGAGCCACTCAATACCATACACATGATAGTTTTCCTCCAATCCGTCCATGTAAGAACGCATTGACCAGTTGTTTCCTCGCGATCCGTTCTTATTGGGTGTATGCACGGCGAAAGAAGCCATGCGCGGCTGGTTGCCCACATGCTCAATAATATCAATCTCGCCGCATTTCGGCCAGTTGCTTTTCGGATAATCATTACCCATCATCCAGAATGCAGGCCATGTACCACCGCCCTTAGGAAACATAATACGCGCTTCTATCTTGCCGTACTTGAAGTATTTTTTGTTACGGGAATTAATACGGGCAGAGGTGTATTCACGATTGTTATATTCTTCCTTGCGCGCCTCTATCACCAGATTTCCCTCCTCAACACGCAGGTTCTCAGGACGGTCGGTATAATACTGTTTCTCCTGATTACCACCTCCGTTTCCATTCACCTCTATATTCCACACATCGGTATTCAGCGCAGAGCCGTCAAACTCATCAGACCATACCAGTTGGTATTCGCCCCACGTGTGCTCTACCGCCACGCGCGATGTCACTTCCTCCAATCCGTTGCTGAGTGTGATGAACGTGTTACCGGCGCTAAGGGCTGTTACCAGACCTGTTTCAGAGACAGTAGCCACATCCGGATTAGAAGAGGTCCATGTCAGAGGTACATCGTACGTGGAAGTATAGGTATATTGATGTGTCTCGCCTTTTTTGAGCGACACGATAGACGGCGTAATAGACAGCGTTTCGCCTTTTGCGCCGATCACATACACCTGACATTCGGCATAATCTTTTCCCGCTGTGGCGCGGATAGACGAATATCCCACACCTACAGCAGCAACCACTCCGTCTTTTACGGTCGCCACATTAGGGTCGGAAGAGTTCCACACCACACTCACATCACTCGGATTGACATCTATAATCTCCATGTCTCCCACCTTCATCTGCAGGGAGTTGGAGGAGAGCGAGATGCGGTTCACCTCCGAAGTATTGCACGCCATCATCGCAAAGGCGGCTACTATCAACATCGTTAATTTTCTCATTGCTGGTATTCTTTGTTTGAGCGAAGCAGGGGGAACCAACCCCCTGCCTGCAAATAGGATTAATGCGGATTATTTCTCGTAAATAAGAATAGCATCTACATCCAGACCCTGACCGGTTCCGTTAATCAACAGACCGATCGAGTACATAGCCTCTTTGACAGATGCGCTCCAAGGAGTGCTCCAATCCAAGCCTGCTGCGAAGAAGTCAGACATCTTGTACTCCAGCAGTTTCCACTCACCATTGGTATTGCCGGATACTTCTTTTGCAATCTCCGGGCCGTTAGCATTGGTGCTGTAGAGGGTAAACTTAGCCGTGGTGGTAATGTTGTTTGCCGGCGTCTTATAAACGATAGCCAATACATAGTCACCGGTGATTGCGCTCAGGTCAAGTATACGGTGAGTTATACGCAAACCGCCGCAACCATTACCGGCCCAATCTCCATTCTGTGATATGAGGCTAATGTAACCATTACCTTCGCCCGAATGACCAAAGCAGTTCAGACCGCCACCTGCACCACCGGTAAAGGTGTTACCCCAAATTTCTAAAACGCATGTGGTTTCTTCTGGAATCTCGCTTCCTACATACTCGCCATTGATACGCAGGTCCTCTTTTACGTTAGCTTTGATAGCCTCATAAGCGGTCTCACCGAGATTCAGAACATAGTAGTTCTTTCCTGTCAGCAATGCAGCAAACGGATTGTCCTCAGCTGCCTTACCTACCTTCACGATGCAACGTGCGCTCTTCTTACCTGCGGTTGCGGTAATGATTGTCTGACCTTCTGCAACGCCGGTTACTACACCTTTGGCATCAACAGAAGCAACGGCTGCATCTTCGCTGCTCCATGCTACAGTTGCTGCACCCTCCGGTGCTACGGTGGCTACCAAAGTAGCGGTTGCACCTACCTCGATTTGAAGGGTCTTCTGGTCCAGAGTGACACTCTCTACCTCAACCTCCGATTGACCCGGTTTGCATGCATTGAAACCAACCAAAGTCAGCGCTGCCAGCGCTACGGCAAAAATTTTGTTTGTCTTCATAATGTTTGTTGTTTAAAAGTTAATTAAAAAGATTATTTATCCTAGTTGAACTAGTTTTGTTATCAATTATATCCGGGGTTCTGCTCCATCGGATTGAGTTCAATCTCCTCAACCGGAATGGGGAATATCTCATGTACTCCTTCGCGGAATGTCCCCATATGGGCGCGTGCTTCTCCACTCTCGGTAGCGGCATAAGCGTCCATGTGCGCTTTGGTGCCTCCCCAGCGGACGAGATCGAACCATCGGTGCCCCTCCATCGCCAACTCGCAGCGGCGCTCATGACGGAGCGTAGCCTCATCCGCAGCAGGCACACCGGCTAACCCTACACGCGCACGAACCTGATCAATATAGGTCTTGGCGGTACCGGCATCGCCTGCCATGAGACAAGCCTCCGCATACATCAGCAATACATCGGCATAACGGATCTGCTTGTTATTGAGCGGTCCGCGGCTGTCATGGGCTATTTTATTGCCATACCACCCGTATTTGTTATTCAGATAAGGACTGCCTAAATAAATCTCCTCCGTGGGGTTATCCATTTTGGCAGGATCCGGATTAAGGATAGCTACATCGCGACGCGGGTCGCCTGCCTCAAACTCATCATAGAGGTTCTGCGTCGGATGGTTGAATCCCCATCCGGCATCGCCATCCGTCAGGGTGGCAGAACGGGAGCGGACGAGACGTTGCGTGAAGTTGCCGGCTGTATAACCGAATCCTTCGCCGTAATCACCCCAGGCTACCTCTTTATACTGTATCTCAAAGACGGACTCCGGTCCGTTCTCTCCTTCCAAGGTGAAATTGTCCGCATAATTCGGACAGAGGATATATTCGCCCGAAGTGATAATGGAGTCACCCCATGCTTTGGCTTCTTTGGCATACTCCGCGGCATTTCCGGATATTTTACCGCACCAATACGGCGAAGCCATATAGAGATACGTTTTGAGCAGCATCGCCTGCGCAGCCCATTTGGTGGCGCGTCCTTTATTGTCTGCGTCCCATTTGCTGGCAACCGGCAACATCCGTTGCGCTTCTTTCAAATCAGAAATGATCTGGTCAAAAACAGCTGCCGTGGTGGCGCGAGGTTGCTGCCATTTGTCATTGGTATCCAAAACGACCGTAACCAGCGGCGTTCCGCCGAACACGCGCACCAGGCGGAAATAATAGTAGGCACGCAGGAAATAAGCTTGACCCAACATCATATCCCGCTCTTGGGCTGAGAAAGCAGTGTCCAGCTTCATGGCGGGGATATAGGTCAACGCCAGGTTACAACGGCTGATTCCGAGATAGTTCGATTGATAGAAATCGTGGAGCAACTCATTACGCGGCGTCGTTTTCCAGTTCTCCATATCGTACGCCGCCCCCATATCTGTGGTGTTCTGCCCTCCTTTCAAGGCATCGTCACTCACTACATCGCCGATAAACCATTCGCAGGAGTACGTACGTTTGAACTCCCACATCAACGGCGTATAGCATCCGTTCACGCACTGCTGGGCGGCAGCTTTTGAGGTGAAGAAATCTTCCAGTTTCACCTGTCCCGGTTCCGGTGCCGTCAACCACTCCTTGCAGCCGGTCATAGAAAATGACAAAGTGACAAAGGATACTGCACAAAGGGCTATCTTTACTATATTCTTTTTCATAATTCTTTCTCCTTTCCTTTAGAAACTTGCATTCAATCCAAACGTGAACGTACGGCTTTGCGGATAGTTTCCGTAATCAACTCCGCTACCCACCTCAGGATCGTAACCCGAATATTTGGTGATGGTAAACAGATTGCTGGCAGTAGCATATATACGCAATCGGTTACAACGGAATTTCTGGGTCCATTTGAGCGGGAAAGTATAACCGATCTGCAGGTTCTTGAGACGAACGTACGTTCCGTCCTCCAGGAACCGCGTCGAGTTCTCGCGGTTAAGCGTCGAGCCTACCGGATTAGGTATCGTTCCTTCCCTGTTCTCCAGATCGGCATAATCGATTCCTTTGGCGAGCAACTGATTGCGGACTGCCGGAGTATAACCCACCCATGCGTCACGCATCGAGGTGGACAATGCACACTCGGTGCCGGCACCTTCCGTGCGGAGACGAAGAGCATTGTAGATCTTGTTGCCGAATACGCCTTGGAAGAATAATTGTACATCTACGCCGTAGAACTCGGCGCCAAAACTCAAACCGGCGGTCAGTTTCGGGAAGTTATTACCAATGTAGTGCATATCTTTTTCCGTCAACTTACCGTCCTTGTCCCAATCGGTATAACGTGCATCGCCGGCATGCAGGTTGGCTTCGTCATTATCTGCATAGCCATAGAATTGCTCCAGCACCTCTTCGTCACTTTGATATACACCCTCATACGTATATCCCCAGTACGAGTTAAGAGGCAGTCCCAGATCCGTCTTCGTCCGGTCGCCCCAGAGAGGAGAACCTCCGTTAAGAGCCGTTAACTCATTATGAATGTAACTGAAGTTCAAACTGATATTGTAGGTAAAATTCTGATTGACCCGGTTGTCGTGTCCCAAAGTCACCTCGACACCCTCATTGAGGATGTTGCCTACATTGTTCACCGGCGAATAGAGGTTTCCTACATGAGCCGGAGTGGTCACATACAGCAGCGCATCCAGCGTCGTGCGGCGGAAATAGTCGATCGTACCGGTCAACTTGCCGTTCCAGAAACCGAAATCAATACCGGCATCCCATTGTTCGTTCGTCTCCCAACCGCCTACAGGGTTCACAAAGGTCAGCACGGCCGCGCCTTGTTGAACCGTCTGAGGATAGAGACCGAAAGGATAGCCCACAAATACATTCGGAGAAGAGAAGATACTTTGTACGAATCCGCCGCTGGACAGACCGCCTTCACTACCGACACGACCATAACCGGCGCGGATCTTGATATTATCCAGCCAGTCCAGATCCAGATCACGCATGAACGGTTCTTCGCTCAAACGCCATGCCAACGAGAACGAAGGGAAGAAGCCCCACGGCTGGCGGGTAAAGGACGAAGAAGCGTCCGCACGGAAATTGACCGTCGCCATATAGCGGTTGTCGTAGTTATAGAACGCACGGCCGAGGAAGGACAGACGACGGCGGCGCCATACACTCTCCCCCGTCGGATTCGTATTGTCCTCCGTAGTGTTACCCAGATACCAATTCTCCGGTATCGGATTTAAGATAGACGCACCCGAACCGCTTAATCCGTTGGAGTTGATCTCCTGCCATGTCTGACCTACCATGACGCTGAAATTATGCTTGCCTATCTCGCGGGCATAAGTGACAGTCACCTCTTCCAGCAGGGACATATAGTTGGTCATTGAGCGTTCCAGGAAATTCTTGTTCATCTTGTCGAACGTCGAGTACTCGTACTGGTTCTTGAAGAGACGATGATTCGTCAGATACGTATCCATGGAAATGGACGGACGGATGGTCAAACCCTCTACCGGCTTGATCTCCATATAAATATCACCCACCCAACGGTTGGTCTTATCCAGCGGGTAACTCTCGTTCACCATCGAGAAAGGGTTGGTCACATTCTTGAAATTGGACGATGCTGCCGTGCGACCGCTCAAGTCTTCTCCTTGCGCGTTGACCGAACCCTCCGGATAGTGGGTCGGATCCCATGGAGCCATTGCCAATGCCGCAGAAATCACAGAAGCACCCGGACTCGAACTGTTATTCATTGCGTTGCGGCCGCTGCTGTGTACAAATGACAAATGCTCACCGATGGTCAGCCATTTGAATAAGTTCACATCGGAGTTCAAACGGAGCGTAAATCGCTGGTAGTCACTACCGATAATGGTTCCTTCCTGACCGAAATAGGAAGCCGAGAAGGCATAGTGCCCTTTCTCGCCGCCGCCATCAACCGACAGGTTGTAATTATGCATAAAAGCATTGGGATGGAACACTTCGTCCTGCCAATCCGTATTGATTGCCGAATAGTCCAGACCGTCCGGATTAGTCATGGTCATGGGGACAGGGAAATATTTGGAGGTTCCTAAATTATAAACGCTCATCCATTCGTTGAAACCGTTCTGCTTGTAGAACCCGATCTCTGCTGCGCCGTCACGCATCGTACCGATTCGCAGTTTGGTTTCCGCCATCTCTTTGGCTCCCATCAGATCCAGTTTTTTCCAACGGTTCTGAAATCCCCAATACGCATCGAATGTCACGTTGGCTTTGCCTTTGCCTCCGCTCTTGGTGGTGATCAGGATCACGCCGTTCGCTCCGCGGCTACCGTAGATTGCGGCAGCAGAAGCGTCCTTCAGAATCTCCATGGATTTGATGTCGGTAGGCGAGAGCCATTTGATATCGCCGGTGATCACACCATCGACTACGTACAGCGGGTCATTGCCTCCGAGGGCGGAACCGATACCGCGGATACGGATCGTCGCCGCCTCGCCCGGTTGACCCGAACCGGATGTCACCGTCACACCGGCTGCACGACCCTGTAAGGCTTGGTCCAGACCCGACACAGGAGCTTTAAGCAACTGGTCGGCGCTCACGGATGCCACCGAACCCGTCAGGTCGCTCTTCTTCATCGTTCCGTAACCGACTGCCACTACCTCTTGCAGCTGCACATTGTCCGGCTCCAGCGTCACGCGGAGAGGACCTGCACCCGTCACTTTCACTTCCTGGGTCTTGTAGCCCATGTAGGATACTTGCAATACATCTCCGGCTTTGGCTTGAAGCGTGAAGTTGCCGTCGAAATCGGTGATTGTACCGTTCGTCGAACCCTTCACCATCACATTCGCGCCAATGACCGGATCCGGCTCGTCCTGAGCCATCACCACGCCCGTCACGGTCACCGTCTGCGCAAAAGCCGCAAGAGACATCCATGCCAGCATAGCGATTGTAAAGATTCTTTGTTTCATGATATTTTATTTAATGTTTTGTTTTTGCTGGTTTTACTAGTTCTTCTAGTTCACAGAGAGTATAGGGCGAACCAACGCCCTATACCCTGTCACTTGGTACTTGGTCACTTGGTACTTACCTTCATGCCTTGTACATTGTACATCCGGCCTTCGTACTTCAGATAGAGAACTCCGTTCTCAATGACCTTCGTACATGCTGCCTTGTCGCCTTGCACATTCTCCACGCCTTCGCCGCCTGCTTCGCTCTTGTAGAAATAGACATTATCTACAAACAGGTCGCCGCCTGCCGGAGCTGCATCGAAGAACTTCATCTGGAAGATGTTGTTCCACTCGATAGCATTGGCTTCATAAGCGCTCAGAGGTATTTCTACCGATTTCCATGCGCCTTGGGTCAGCTCGATCGAATAGACACCTTCGTGTCCCGGGCTGATCGGAGTGATCTTGACGGAGGTCAGCGAAGTGGTATAGAGATCGACATGCAGGTACTCCATGTCGGTGGCATCCACAGCCGGAGCCAGTTCCCAACCGAGGTAGTTCATGTTGGTGAAGTACTGTACGTGGTCGCCTTCTGCCAGTTCGCCGAACGCTACCTGCGTGCTCTGACCCCAACCGCCGATACTGATGCCGGGATTATTCTCCAAAGCGTCGCAGAAGACGGCTACCGTCTCTTTGTTGGTGAAATCAGGAGCCGGAGCAGCTGCCGGAGCAACGGCCGTCTTAACAGCTACCATTACAGCTTCTGCCATATTGCCCGCATCGTCTTTAGCAACCACCGCCAGATTGTATTCGGTATTCGGCAGCAAACCGCTTACAACGATCGTTATGTCTGTGCCGCTCGCACCGCCTGCCGTGCCAACTATCTCTTCGCCGTTCTTTACCTCAAACGATACTGCACCGCTGTTGTCGCTCGCCTTGGCGCTGAGCATCGCACCGAAATAACTAGAGGATAACACACTTGCGCTAACGCCCGTAGGAGCCTCTGTATCAACCAACTCCGTCGTGCGATAGAAATACATATTATCTACGCATATGTGCTCGCCTACCAAACCGCCGGCTTGATAAGCCTCGATTGCGTATTGGAAGAAACGCGTCCAGTTGTGCGAGGCGTTGAAATCAGACAAATCGAAATCGAACGAGTTCCATTGACCGCCCACCAACTCCAAGGTCTGCTTCGTCTGGTTGATCGCCTCTGCATCACCTGCACAGATCAGACGGAACGTCACACTGCCGCTTGCCGAAGCAAATACATCGATATGGAATTTCTCCATCGTGGCAACAGACGTCTCAGCCATCTGTGCGCCAATCATACCGTTGCGATACAGATCATAATTCAAATAATGGTCCTCACCTATTGCCTCTTCTACCATGTTCGGATTGTCCCACCAGCCTTCGTTATAACTGTTCAGAGAGGCCGGAGCAAAAGCATAAGCATCGCTGTAGATACTCTTCACTTGCGCTGCAGGCCAGGTCGGAACAGGAGCAGCCGTTACAGGAGAGGTCTGACGAGCATCCGTCGTTACCGAAACAGTCACGCTGTTCTCCGATTCGTTCTGAGCTGCGTCAATAGCTGTGATAACAAAGTTATAAGCCGTGCCTGCGGTCAGACCCGTTACCGTGATCTTGCCCTCTGCTGCCGCATACTTAGCATCAATACCGTTGGCTGCATCTACCACATGGTATTTAGCGACCTCATCATTATCCGTAGCAGCTACTGCTATCACTGCGCTGTTCCATGTCTTGCTCTCCAAAGCAGCATTGGTCATCACCGGCTTTTCGATGTCGTCCGAGGCTACGTACTCGCGACCGAATACTTGGAACTCGAACATCTTCATTCCCCATTCGGTGCCGGCTTTGGTGCTCCAGAAACGCACGTAACGCACTTTCTGATTGTTGTCCAGCTCCGAACTAAGCATGTCCGTACGGCCGTAGATACCGGCGGTACCTGTGTAGTTGTAACCTAATGCCCACGTCGTGCCGTCCAGAGAGAAATCGACATGGTAGTCTTGCGCGCACGCTCCTTCAAAATTAATAGTTACCAGATCAATCGTGTAGTTTCCGCCTAAATCCACTACGAACCATGCGTCAAAAGTACGTGAAGCTTCGTCGGCGGCGGTACCGTTCGTCAGACTGCCTTGCCATACAGAGCCTGCATTGCCATCTACGGCAAAGAATGCATCGTTTGCTGAACCATTCGGGTTCTCTGCGCTCTGCGCAACGATCTTGTTGTCTGTCGCCAGATTGGTGCTCAACGCCAAATTGCTTCCTTCATAACCGAATATCGTAATAGTCGGAGATTCGATCGCGCCGCTCTTCGCAACAATAGTTGCGTTACCCACTTTGGCAGGAATATATTTCCCTGCTGTTACGCTTCCCGCATCTGCCGGATTGATCTCATAACTAATCTCTGCCGCCATCTCGGTATTGTTCTGGTCCAATGCCTTCACGCTCAGATCCACACCTTCACCTACTTTGGCGATGGCAGGAGCACTCAACTCAATCTTCGTTAGCGTACTTACGCCCGGCAGCATCACTTGGAACTCAAAGAAACTCTGACCGTAACCCGTTGCACGCTTCGTGCCGTGATACTGAATATAACGGACAGAGGTCTCATCTACATCTATCGTCTGCCAGCCGGCTTGTGTCAGGTTGGTCTCCGAATACAGTTCGATCCAGCTCTCGCCGTCATTCGAAGTACTCAGCGTGAACTCTTTGGCATAAGCGCCTTCCCAAAGGATCTTAATACGGCTGAAAGTACGAACCTCACCCATATCGAGTGTCCATGTCTCGTCGTCGGTAAATGCACTCTCCCAACGCGTGCCCTCGTCGCCATCGATGGCCAACGCAGCATTGCCGGTGCTCGACGTCGCCGACGAACCGTTACTCTGCAAGGCGAAATTGACATCATACACCTTGTCTGCAAAACTCATGATACTTGCGCTTAATAAAGCGACTAAAAAGAAAATTTTTCTCATGATACTTGATTTTTAAGTTAAACATTTATTTTTATTTTGTCTTTCAATTTTCACCTTTCACTTTTCACCTTTCACTTTTCACCTTTCACTTTTCACCTTTCAAAATTTCCGACTGCAAAATTAGTACTTTTTTGCCGAATCTCCAAGCCTTTAAATATGTTCTACGGCACAAAAGTACGTAAAGTACGAAATCCCATATTGATTTTCAGCACCTTACACCAAAACCTACCTGAAAAAAAGTACGTACTAAGTACCTCTTTTTTGCCCCGCCTTTGGCTCGTTTTATATCCTGTTTCCGGCGCTATTCTTATCTCGCTCTGCTCGAACGATTCTTTCCGCCCTTGTTGTCCTGTTTCCGGCGCTATTCTTATCTCGCTCTGTTCGAACGATTCTTTCCGCCGTCCCTCTTCCGTCCGTTCCGCCCTCTCTGTGCATTTCTCGCGCATCATTGCGCGAGTTACCGTGTCCGTTCACCTCTCGCCGATGTGCCGGCGATTTCTCTGCCCTCCTCCCTCCCTGTTTGCATGCTGTAAACTATTAGTAATTCTTTAGTGATTCTTTAGTGATTCTTAGGTGATTCTTAGGTGATTCATAGGTAATTCGTTAGTGAGTCATAGGTTCGTAAGCGCCCCACAGTATAACCACACGCGAATGTCTATGTTCTTACCATGGCTAACCCCACATCCTCCCCCCTCCCTCTTTCTCCCCCCTTCTCCCTTCTCCCCTCCTTTTCCCACTCTCCCGTGGACACAAAACAAGGAGCCTTCATGCGGAAGGCTCCTTGTAGTAGTAAAAGAGAGGAATCAGTAAATCTCTATAATTTCCTCTAACGGTTCGGATGTTGATTTAACGCCTTTTAATCCTCCTCCGCTCACATTTCCGGTCATGAGCATAAAGGAGGTCAGGCACTCGGTCACTTGGGTAACAGGACGATTGTATGTTTTCATAATTGTGTCGGATTTAGAGGGTTATTGAATCAATTGTCCTTGCGCGTTAAACGTACGCCCGTCGCGGATGATAAGGAGTTGTCCGTCACGGAGCACCTTTGTACATGGGACATTGTCATCCTGTACATAGCTTACGTCCGTAGTGGTCTCCGTCTCATGGCTGTTGAAGACCACTCGTGCGCGTGGAGCACTATTGGCACCACCTCCGGTCGGGAAGTTCAGCACGAAATAGCCGCGGAGCGCGTTCATTACCTGCGTTTCCACAAGGCTTGAAGTGGTATAGAGATACTGGTCGTTACCAAGCACATAGCCGTTAGTAATCCCGTGTAATTGCAAACCATTCATCGGCGCGTAGATACCGTAGTATTTAGCATAATTATCAGTTGGCTCCGTTGGATGGAGCTCCTTGTGTATAGTAACGCCCGCAAAGACAGGATTAGCGACATCTGCGCTCGGCGAATAGAGGTAAGGCACGCCTGCCTCGATAGCCTCCACATCCACGAAATTGATTCGCAGATCGTCGTTTTCCTTAACGATTGTATTATTGAGTCTTGTCAGCTGTCCCGGCAACTTCTCAGCCCTCATCGCTGCATCCACATTAAACGGCAGCACGAGGGTGTATAGGTTTCCGGCTGTGAAAGAACGGTCAATAATCACTTGTGCAGTACGTCCGTTGTATGCTTCGAGAACATCAGCGTTATCGACATCCTCGTCCACTACGCACGCATATACCTTCTCATTGGACGAACCTACGGTATAAGTTACCTGCGCGCTTTGGTGAACACCACCCGCCATGATAAAATAGAAATAATAACTGATTCCTGCGCCTTCCGACTGACTGCCGAAATGATACGTAGCCGTCTTGGTTGCGGCATCATAATCCATCTTGTTGTTATTACCGCTCACATAGAGCCTGAAATTATCCGTTCCTATATACGGAGTCATATCTTCCGAGAAGACTACCTCCAGCGTTACCTCATGGTTGGTTGCGCGAGTGAAGGTATATTCATACGCAAATGCATCTTTCGAGTCTGCGAAATTCGTAAATGCACCCGTGCCGTGATATTTAGCTTCTTCCAGAGAAGCGGCTACGGTAACTGTGTATTGCGCATTTACCTCTCCGCAAGCAGCTGTGATATGTGCTGTTCCTTCAGCCGTAGCAGTAACAGTACCATTTTCCACTGTTGCAACACCCGTAGCATCCGAAGTCCATGTAATAGAACCGGCAGCTGTTGCGAAAGACGGATAAACAGTAGCCGTCAGCACATCTGTCTCTCCTACCGACAGCGAGTTTGATGTCCTATTCAGCACTACCGCTCCAGCTGGAATAGATGCCGGTGCTGCCTGCTCCGAACCTACGGTATAGGAGAAGTTAATGTATTTATCTCCTCCCCCACCATATACCAGATGGAACTTGCAAGACAATTCTTCATCTACGGTAGTATATGTTCCTTCCGTTGTGAATGAATACTTGCCTTCTTCAAGAGACATATTGCCAAGATTAACTTCATTCACCCATACTTGGGGAGCAACAAATCCAAACAGTTCCGGCAGATACTCAAAATCCTCAAACTTAAATGTCAAAGTTTGATTTGTATTCCGAATAACCGAATAATGAATAAAGATATTCTTAGTATCCGTTGTAGCATAATCAGTGTACACTTTTCTTGCTATAGCAGGAACAGTTACGGTTACTTCGCAGGTTGCAGTACGAGAACCATCTTCTGTCGTTACGGTTATGGCTGTAGAACCTTCTCCAACGGCAGTCACCACACCATTCTCCACAGTAGCCACTTCTTCATTATCGGAATGCCAAGATACATTCTGGTTAGTGGCATTTGCTGGAGTTACCGTAGCAATAAGAGTTTGCGTTACTCCGCCTACTTGCATTGCCAATTCCGTACTATTCAAAGAAACACCTGTTACTGCGACAGCAGGACAAGAACCCCATACTACATCATTCGGCCAAGTGAATGTGCGCTGGGCATTCGCAGGAATATTGATATATAATGAAGTAAAGAAATTGGGGACACCATCGTATTCCAACACAATCTTTTCGGAATTATTCACACTATAAGAATTTCTGGCATCATATGATCCGGTACCATCAACACTACAGAAAGAGCCATTAAAGCCAGCCAATGAACTTGCCTCACTATTTAAAGTCGGGTTGGTAAAAGAAATAAAATATTTGCCGTTCTTAAACTCACACGACATATCAATAGTTGCTCCATTCCCATCACTTAAAGTCTCGCCGCAATAGTTGGCTACAAGCGCATCAGTAGTGAATGTAATATTCTTGCTGTTATCAGAAACATTACCTGCTGCATCCTTGGCATAAATATCCCAGTTGTATGGCGTCTCAGAGTTCAAACCATTAACGGTAATCTTATTTTCAGCCGGAGCGTACTCACCAACAGAAGAATCGTCAGTATGATTCTTAACCACGTACTTAGTTATACCTTCATTGTCCGTCGCGCCGGTAATTGCAATAACCACCGTATTGTGCGTCTTGGAATCTATAGAAACACTCGCCTCCGCCATGGACGGTTTTTCGGTATCGCTGGAAGGAGTAGCGCACGTCGCATTTGCAGGAACTTTGAGATTTTGCACCATCCAGCGTCCATTCCAATTAACCGTCGACCATAAAATTTCAAGAGTGATGTCTCCATTACTATCTGCAGCAGGCGTATTAAAGGTCACTTCTATATGGTCACTACCGCCTTCATCAACATCTGCACCAGTAGAAGCATGACCTGAAACCTGTAAATAGTCAAACATCTGTGTGTTTTTAGCCGCATCTTGTTTGATAGTAACAGTCGTATGACCGTCTCCGTCTGAACTAACAGAAAGCAGTACAAACGAATTGTTATCTGCGTTTGCTGCTGCTGAATGACCTATTTCATAATCACAATACGAAATAGGTTCTGCTGGTACAGCTTCTTTTTCCACAATAGAAATATTGGAAATGGTGATATTGGTATTTGCAGGGGAGCGACTAAAGTCAAAAACCAAAATTCCATCATTACCTGCTTTTCCCTTAACATTTGCATGACTATAGGTATATTCCACACTTGCGCCGGTTGTTATTCTGTCTTCATATAAATAATTAGCATCTCCCATTTTGACTATAATATTACCGATACCATTAGAAGTAGTCATCTTGAAAGAGATATCATAATCTTTAGATGCATCAAAAGATACGTTAGTCTGCAAATGAACTTGCGCATGCCAATCAGCGTCGCCTTTTTCTGAATTGATATGCACTTGAATTTGACCGTTTGAATTATCGTAAGTTGCGTAACTCTTGGTATTGACTACGATAGTGGTAGAAGATAGCACTCCATCTCCTGTGAGGTCATTTCCATTGTCATTATTATTCCATTCTGTTCCAGTACTAAAATAGGTCTTGTATAGTGAAGCATTCCCGGGAACAAACTTCTCTGTATCTGCCCACACAACGACGCTCACGCATAGCAAAAGCAGCACAGTACATACTCTGCAAAATAGTCTACCGCCGAATAGGGGGGGGTATGAGTCATGCGCATTCTTCGCACAATTCATAATGGAAATTAATTTCTTTCTCATAATATTAGTATTTAAAGTTTTTTCTATTTATTGCTTTGAGTACTTTTTACTCCTACCAACGCGCTGCATAGATTTTTCTTATTTTCCAATCCCGAAGGGATATTTTTGTAAGCAGCCCATCGGTGCCTATTTAGGCAATCGATGGAGACCAAGGGCATGAATGACGACAGGAAGCTTGCTTACTGACCGGCATACAGGGACTTGGGCGCAAGAGCCATTAGGCTCGGGGGCTGCGCATTTTCGATTTCCTAAAGCACTCAAAGGTTTTATCATTGTTTATTTGCTCTATTACCGGATCTCGGCGCCGAGCGCGTTGTAACGGATACCGTTCTTGATGATATAGAGCATGCCGTTGCGCAGCACCTTCTGATAACTGATAGCTGAAGGCTGAATGCTTTCCACTCCTTGCCCCGGATTCTCACCCGGCTCGTCACCCGGCTGCTCGTTGCTCGCGCCTACCGTATAATCCACATCTATGCGCGCGGCATTGCCGGTATAGGCGATCAGGAAGAAGATCACCGGTTTGTCGCCGTCGGTATAGGTCTCTTTGGTGGTGAACCGCGCCATCGTGCCCTGCATCGGCAGCGTGGAATAAGCATCGTTGATACTTACTTGCGGCACGACACCTGCTATCTCGCTTGACCAGCTGATCTCGAACGTCAGCGTAGCGTCCGCATTGCGGGTGATCGACCAGTTGAACGTCACATCCGTTCCGGCTACATCTTTTACTTCTCTGCCGTAGAAAGTAGCAGGTGTGAGGTCGCCCTCCTGCGGTTCGTCGCCCGGTTCGTCGCCCGGCTCATCAGTTATCTCACCCGTGCCATCGGCATAGAACACCTTGAAATCATACGTCACGCCGCCTGCTTCCACCGACACAGCCGTCTCTTTCGCCACAAAAGCGGAGAGATATAAATAGATACCTGCGCCGTTGATCCGGTACTGGTCTGCGGGCAGCGAACAAGAGGTCACCGCCGCCAGAAAATAAGAATAGATAGCCGGTTTGTCGCCGTCCAACTGGATATTGACCACGTTCTGTCCGAACGCAGCCTCCACTTTGTACTTGTTGGTGTACGCACCGCCGCCGGCTCCGTCTCCCAAGAAAGCGATGCTGCTCCAGTCGGTGGCAAAACTCAATCCACTTGCGCACATAAGCGCCAAAACAAAAGAGAAAATCTTTTTCATGATTATAAGATCGTTTGTATGTTGTTTGCTAATTGCTCTACGGAGCTGGCACCGACGAGAACGGACGTCACTCCTTTCTGGTCCAGCACCCAGGAGAGTGCTTCCTGCGCGATGGAGCGGTTGCTCTTCTTCGCCTGCGCCTCCAGTTGCCGCAGGTACTCCAGCAGTTCCGGCGTGCGGCGGTCGGATTTAAGGAAATGCTCTTTCGCCATACGGGAGTCCGACGGGATACCGTCGAGATACCGTGATGTCAGCAATCCTTGCGCCAACGGAGAGAAAGCGATAAAACCGATACCCTCTTCGGCGCAGAAATCCAATATGCCCTGCTCTATCGGTTCGCGGTTCAGCATATTCAGCCGTCCCTGGTAGATCAAAAGCGGCACGTCATGCTCTTTCAGATACTTGGCTCCGGCTTTGAGCGGTTCCAGAGGCCAGTTGGAGATACCGACGTAGAGCGCTTTGCCCATCCGCACGATGTCCACCAGCGCCTGCAGCGTCTCCTCGATCGGCGTATTCGGGTCATACCGATGGGAATAGAACAGGTCCACATAGTCCAGCCTCATCCGCCTCAGCGACTGGTCCAGACTGGAGATCAGATACTTGCGGCTGCCCCACTCGCCATAAGGACCGTCCCACATCAGATACCCTGCCTTCGTGGAGATAAACAGCTCGTCGCGGTACGGACGGAAATCCTCGTCCATCAGCCGTCCGAAATTGGTCTCCGCGCTACCCGCAGGGACACCGTAGTTGTTCGCAAAATCAAAATGGGTGATGCCGTGGTCGAACGCATAACGGGTGATCGCCCTACTGCGCTCTATCGGCGCATCATCGCCGAAATTATGCCAAAAGCCCAGACTGACTTTCGGCAGCAGCACTCCGCTCTTGCCGCAGCGGGAGAATATCTTCTCCGACAAAGCGTAACGTTCTTGTGAAGCCGTGTACATGGTATTTTTCAATTTGCGACGCAAAGATACTACATTTCCCGCACATGCACAAATATCCAAACGTGTTATACGGCATAAAAGTACGTGTATTAAAACACTATTTATCTCAATATCAAGCATTTACGTTTTTTGTTCACTCAAAAAAAGTACGTAAAATGTAGCCGCAAATCGCAATATATTTTCGTCTATATTTGCTCAATTCAAAAAAAAGCAGTACCTTTGCGTCTGAATTCTAAAATACGGATAGTTGAATACTGATAGCTTTATATTATGGTTTGTAGATTTATAGCAAGTACCTGCCTGTTGGCACTCTCCTTGTCTCTGAGCGCGATGTCCACGCTGGACTCGCTGATGCGCGTACTGGATGCGGAAGTGGAGATCTCCGCTTCTTACCGCGCAGCACACCAACAACGGATAGATTCGCTCAAATCCGTCCGTCCGATGACGAAAGGGGTGCGGATCCGTGTAGCGCGCGAGTACCAGTATTTCCAAAGCGACAGCGCGCGCGAATGGTACCTTAGTCTCATCGACGCCGAGGAACCCTACCGCACGCAGGCATATATGGGGCTGGTGCAACTGAGTTCGTCTATCGGCAAATACGGCGAGGGATTCACGCTGGTGCCCTATGTGAGCGAGACGCCGGACAGCCTGCGCGTGGACTGGATAGAAGCCGTGTGGCGGCTGTATAACGAAGCCTATGCGGCATGCGGTATTCCCTCTTACCGGGCGGAACTGAAGGCGAACGTGGACCTGTACTATGACTCGCTGCTGCACGAGATGGACCGACAGGCTCCGGAGCGTATCTCCATCCGCCTGCGACGGAATATACTGGCAGCCGTTGACTCGCATAATTACTCCCGCGCGCTGGAGATCAACGATTCGATCCTCTCGCGCACCAGAGAGTGGTCGCACCCCTATGCGATCGAGGCCTACGCCCGCGCGATGCTGTATGAGCAATCCGGTCAGGACCGCAAACGCATCGAGTGGCTCACCCGCTCCGCTATCGCGGACGTACGCTGCGGCATCACCGACAACGGTTCGTCATGGCTGGTAGCCAAAGAATGTTACGAATCCGGCGATCTGGAGCGCGCCTTCCATTTCAGCGACTATTCGCTGACCAATGCCTCCATATTCAACGCCCCTACCCGCTTCATCCAGACCTATGCGCTGGGACACGAGATCAGCGGCAGTTACGAGAACCACATGCGGCGATCGTATATCATGCTTATCATCGGTCTTTCCGCGCTGGCGGTGGCTTTAGTGGTACTGGCGATCGGGATTCTCTTCTCGCTGCGCCATAACCGCCGGCTGCACGCGCTGAACAAGGAGATGGAGGCGATGAACGAGCAGCAGAGACTCATCAACCACCAGCTCAAGGACGCCAACAAGGTCAAGGAGCAGTATATATGCCGGTATCTGGAGGTCTATAGCGACTATATCCGCCGGCTGACCACCATGGCGCGCAAGGCGGGAGAGAAAGACCCTACGGCGTTTATGAACCGTGAGATGGAGAATTTCTACCGTTCTTTCGACGACACGTTTCTGTCGCTGTACGGTACTTTCGTAGAAGATTTCAATGCGTTGCTGAAGCCCGAAGCGCGCCTCACGCCCAAACCGGGCGAGCGAATGACCATCGAGCTGCGCATCTTCGCGCTAATCCTATTGGGTATAACCAGCAGCGCCAAGATAGCGGAGCTGCTGTGTTATAGCCCCAATACAATCAGTAATTACCGCGTGAAGATGAAGAATGCCTCTCTGGGCGAGCGCGACAGTTTCGAGCAACGCGTCCAAGAGATCGGCAACTGAGTCCGGGGTTAAATAATCAAATAGAGTGGGTATGCATTTTTTTTGAAAAAAAACGCCAAAATATTTGGTCATGTCAAAAAAAAGCAGTACCTTTGCACCCGCTTTCGAAAAGAAGCATTGTTTATTGTCTCCCTAGCTCAGTTGGTAGAGCAACTGACTCTTAATCAGTGGGTCGAGGGTTCGAGCCCCTCGGGGGACACAAGAAAGGACATCCGATGGGTGTCCTTTCTTCTTATTTCAGGCTCTCTGCGAAAAGCTCTGCTTCAGTTATCTGGTCTATTTTCCCGACATCCATCATCCGGTAGCCGGACGGGACGTAGGCCTGCAAAGGCACTTCTTTCATGATCTCCAGATAAAAAGGTATCAGCGAGAATTTCGTCTCATCTATCTGTTGCAAGCGGGAGAGCGTGTCATCATTGAGTATCTGCATGCCGGAGAACGCCAAATGCCGCCCGTCGAATCCTTTCTGTTCTCCGGTCGCTATATTGGTCCAGCCGCATAATAAATCCTCCCCGTTGAAACAGAGATAGCGCTGCGTTTGTCGTTCGCTGACCACCAGAAGGGAGGGGGAAACCCCACCCCGCCTCCCCTCAAGGGAGGAGGAAGAGGGGGCGGAGGTATAGGTATCTATCAAGTGGGGAATATCTATATTGGACAGGATGTCCACATTGCAGGCGAGGACCGGTTCGTCAGTCCCAAGGAGTCCGTCTTTAAATGCTTTGCGCAGTCCGCCGCCGGTGTCCAGCAGTTGATCCCGTTCGTCGGAGATACGTATATTGGTGCCCCAGCCGTTGTTTGCGCGGACGGCGTCAATGATCTGATCCGGGAAATGGTGCACGTTCACAACGATGTCGGTGATGCCTGCGTCGCGAAGTTTCTCCACCTGCCATTGCAGCAGCGGTTTGCCCGCCAGCGGCACCAGCGCCTTCGGCATCGTATCGGTGAGCGGCTTAAGGCGCGTGCCCAAGCCCGCGGCAAAGATCATTGCTTTCATATTAATGAAGTTACTATTTATAAGTTACGGTCGATGCCTTGTTCGCGGTGGATGAGGTGGATGCGGACGGGGTATTTATCCTTGAGGTGCACAGCCAGATGTTCGGCGCAATAGACGGAGCGGTGCTGCCCGCCCGTGCAACCGAAAGAGACCTGCAGGTGGTTGAAACCGCGTTCGAGGAACCGCTCTACATGATGGTCCACCAGCGCATAGACGGAGTTCAGGAAAGTTAGTATCTCGCCGTCTTTCTCCAGAAAATCAATCACCGGTTGGTCGAGACCGGTCTGGGTCTTGTATTCCTCGTATTTGCCGGGGTTATGGGTGGAACGGCAGTCGAAGACATAGCCCCCGCCGTTGCCGGAGGTGTCCGCAGGAATACTGCGTCTGAAGGAGAAAGAGTAGATGGTAACTGTTAGCAACCTCTCCCCAGCCCTCCCCTCAAGGGAGGGAGAAAGATTTGGATTTGAAAGGCTCAAAGACAAACTCTCTGCCAATTCATTCAGGTAAGGGTATTCGGGGAGTTGGTTTAGTACCTCGCGGAGGTTTTTCAGCGCATTGGGGATGGACTCCAAGAAATGGGGTTTGCGCTCGAAATAGCCTCTGTAGCCGTACGCGCCTAAGACTTGGAGCGTGCGGAAGAGGACGAAATGGGGCAATGCCGCGCGCCATGACTGTTCAGCCAAGCTTGGCTGAAGCTTATGCAGTTCATCCAGATAAGCGTCAATTAGTTCTTCGCGGAGAGCGGCAGGTATATTGGCTTTCGCCTGCCACAAGAAGGAAGCCACATCGTACTGGGTGGGTCCTTTGCGTCCGCCCTGGAAATCGATGAAATACGGTTGCCCGTCCTTGAGCATGACATTACGGCTCTGGAAGTCGCGGTAGAGGAACCAACCCCTCTCCGGCTCTCCCCTCAAGGGAGAGAGTATCTTCGCCGTCAGAGTATCGAAATCGTCCTCCAGACGGGGTTCGGAGAATTCGAGCCGGGTGCCTTTGAGGAAACAGTACTTGAAATAATTGAGATCCCATCGGATGGACCGCTCGTCCATCTCGGGAACGGGGAAACAGACGGACCAGTCGAAGGACTTTGCTCCCTCTATTTGCACGTGCGCGAGTGCGCGCATCGTGCGTTCTAATAAGGTGTGCTCTTCATCGCTGAACACTCCTGTCTCGCGTCCGTGACGGATAGCGTCGAAAAGGAGCGTGTCACCCAGATCCTCCTGGGTATAGGTCATTTCGTCTTCGCTGACCCAATAGAGTTCGGGCACGGGGAGCCCCAAGTCATGGAAATGGCGCGCCATATAGATGAAGGCGCGGTTCTCATCGCGGTTGGTGCCTTCTACGCGGATAACCGTCCGTCCGGACGCGTCCTGAATGCGGGTATAAAGTCTATTGGAGCCTTGCTGTTGCATATACGATTCAACCCCACCCCGTCCCTCCCCTCAAGGGAGGGAGATGAGGAATTATAAATTTTAGTTTGAGAATATCATTTCAGCATCTGAATTGGAGGGCGTGGTGGATGCAGGTGACGCGGCAGGGTCCCATGAAGTTCTCCAGAATACCGTCCGCCTCGATGAGGATATGCTTGCGATAATTGATCTCTATCTCTTTGCCCACGATCGGATAGACGAAGGGGAGTTCGGTCAGTTTGCCGTTATAGAGTTTCGGCAGGGCTTTGAGCACCTGTTTGAACGTCGGTTTGCGAACGAACATACCATGGAAAATGCCATCTGCGGGATCGGCTTCGGGGTTCTGTTTGATTCCTCCGCCGGAGAAAGGTCCGTTGCCGATGTTCATTGTGAAAAGCAGGTCGTTGACTGCTTCCTTGCCGTCCACCGTCAAGATCATGTGCTGGCTCTTATGCTGCACGATCGCGGCGATGAGACCGAAGAGGTAGTTGACGTGGTGGGAACCGATGTAGTATTTGAGCGTGTCGGCTTTCTTGCAGCAGAGGGGATCGACGCCGAAGCCGACGGAGTTGATGAAATAGCGGTGGTGGGCAATGCCGTTTCGCCGGTAGGTGACGCAGCCGATGTCGATAGGATGTCCTTCGCCCTCGAAGAAACGCCGCAGGCTCTCTTTATGGTTCTTGGTGAGGAGCCAGAACCTACCCCAGTCGTTTCCCGTTCCGCGCGGCATGAGTCCCACTTGGATTTTCGCCCGCTGCTCGGGGTCGAGGGAGGATCGCATGATGCCGTTGATCACCTCGGAGAGGGTGCCATCGCCGCCGAGGACGAGGATCTCGTCATACCCTTTCTCCACCAACTCGCGTGCAAGTTCCGTGGCATGACCCGCATACTTCGTCAACCTATATACGAAAGGCAGGTGGCGTTTGCGCAGCAATTTCCATAGATAGATACGTTGCGCGCGGAAGGCGCGCTTGCCCGACTTTGGATTGATTACGATGCCTAACATGATATCATTTACGATTTATTCATTTACCATTTGGTCATTTGCCATTGGTCATTTGTAAAGCGAGTGCAAAGGTACACAAAAAAAATGACATACGCAAATTTGTATGTCATTTTTCTTTCAGTTTTCAATTTTCGTCCAGTGACTTACTTGAAGAACTCCTGTACTTTCTCGTTGAGAACGATTTCCTCCTGGAAGATGTAAGCCCCTGTTTTCGGCGACTTAACCATCTTGATGCACTTAGAGTGCGCACGTCCGGAGTTACCGGTTTGAAGGGTTGCGACCGCTTTCTTTGCCATAGTTCTAAGCCTTTCTAATTAGGGGTTAATTACTTAATCTCTTTATGGAGCGTGTAGCGCTTCAGATAGGGATTGTACTTCATCAGTTCCAAACGATCCGGAGTGTTCTTACGGTTTTTGGTGGTAATGTAACGAGACATTCCGGGAACACCGCTGGCTTTCTGCTCGGTGCACTCAAGGATTACTTGAACGCGGGCTTCTTTAGTTTTCTTTGCCATAGTTTAGCTCCTTTCGTTAATAGAGATAGCCCTTCTCGGCAGCCTGTTTGAGCGCTGCGTCAAGGCCGATCTTGTTAATAGTTCTCAGACCAGCTGCACTCACGTTCAGCTCGATCCATACATCGCGTTCTACCCAGTAGAACTTACGGCGGAACAGGTTCACATCGAAGGTGCGCTTTGTGTGGCGCTTCGAGTGCGAGACGTTACATCCGCCCATGGCTTTCTTGCCTGTAATTTGACAAATCTTTGACATTGTAGTATATATTTTATATTTTCTTCGATTTTGGGGATTCCTCGCATATTTACACGAAAAATCGCGCAAAGGTACTGCTTTTTTTTGAGATGGACAAATTTTTTGAGGAAAAAATGCTTTTTTTTTTCATTTTGTATAGAAAAGGGGGTTATGGGGGGAGGGATGAAGGAGCCCCCCAGCCCCCTAAAGGGGGAGAAAGAGAGGGGCTAAAAAGGAGGCAAACGAAGAAAAAAGAGGGAAAGGGACGATTTTATTTGCATATCTCAAAAAAAAGTACTACCTTTGCACCCGATTTACGAATGTATGCAATATTCAATTAAAGAAGTATTTTCTCCTAAGTTATTTCAGACGCTGCGCGGGTACACACGTAGCCGGTTGGGTCAGGATACCTTGGCAGGTATCATCGTGGGAATTGTAGCTATTCCGTTGGCAATCGCCTTTGGTATTTCGTCAGGTGTTGGTCCGACGGAAGGATTAGTGACCGCCATCATAGCGGGACTGATCATATCGGTTTTTGGCGGCAGCAAAGTGCAGATCGGAGGTCCGACAGGCGCTTTCATTGTGATCATCTACGGTATTATCCAGGAGTTCGGATTAGGCGGGCTGATGCTCGCCACAGTAATGGCAGGTATCATATTGGTTATCATGGGCTTGACGCGGTTAGGAAACGTGATTAAGTTTGTGCCTTATCCTGTGATCGTCGGTTTCACGGCAGGTATCGCCGTGACGATCTTCAGCACGCAGATGAACGATTTCTTCGGGCTGGGGTTAACCGACGTGCCGGCTAATTTCATCGAGAAATGGCTCTATTACGGGTCGCATTTTCAAGTAGAATGGTGGAGTTTCGGAGTGGGTGTATTCTCCTTGACGGTATGTATCGGGATGCCGTATATCACCAAGAAGATTCCGGGCAGTCTGGCGGCAATCATACTGGCGACGGCAGCGGTTTGGGCGCTGAAACGGTACGCACCGGAGAGCTGGGGCGTAGCGGGTATCCAAACGATCAGCGACCTATACACTTTGCCTCACGGCATACCTGCTCCGCATGTACCCAACATTGAGGTAGCGGAAGGCGAAACAATCATCAGCACGATAGAGAAACTCTTCCCCGCTGCTTTCACGATCGCTATGTTAGGCGCGATAGAGAGCCTGCTGTCAGCGATGGTGGCGGACGGCGTGATCGGCGACAAGCATAACTCGAACACGGAATTGATTGCCCAAGGCATGGCAAATATCGTTGTGCCGTTCTTCGGCGGTATTCCTGCGACGGGTGCTATTGCCCGCACTATGACAAACATCAACAACGGCGGTCGCAGCCCGATTGCGGGTGTAGTGCATGCCGCGGTACTGCTGATGGTGCTGCTTTTCATGGGCAGTCTGGTAGGAATGATCCCGATGTCCTGTCTGGCGGCAGTACTGATCATGGTCGCTTATTCGATGAGCGGCTGGAAGACAATCGTAGGACTGATCAAGCACCCGAACCGTGACCTTTGGGTGCTGCTGATCACCTTCTTCCTGACGGTGATCTTCGACCTGACGGTAGCCATCGAAGTGGGTATCTTATTAGCGATGGTTCTCTTCCTCATGCGTACGAACGAGGCAACGCATATCCGCACTTTCCACGACGAGATCGATCCGAACGAAGACACGGAGAGCGGACAGAACCTGGAGCACCTGACGATCCCTGCGGGCGTAGAGGTGTACGAGATCGACGGACCGTATTTCTTCGGTATAGCAAACCGTTTTGACGACGTGATGAGCCATGTGAGCAGCGAGAAATATCCGATTCGCATCATCCGAATGAGAAAAGTGCCGTTCGTGGATTCGACGGCGATGCACAACCTGTCTATGCTGATCCAACGGTCGCACAAAGAAGGCATGACCATCATCCTGTCGGGCGTGAACGACCACGTTCACAAACAACTGCTGCAAGGCGGGATCGAGCAGCAGATGGACCCGCACAATATATGCGCAAATATCCATTTTGCGCTGCGCAGAGCGGAGGATATTATTCAGAAAATTGAGAATTGAGAATTATTTAAGAAAAAAACATTGCCAATTTTTAATTAATTATATTAACCCTAAAAAATTAACACTATGGTAAAGAAATTCATTTGCCCGATCTGTGGTTATGTACACGAGGGCACAGAGGCACCGGAACGCTGCCCGCAATGCAAACAAGTAGTAACATGGAAAGTGGCAGACGAGAATGCCGAGATCCAATGGGCGTGCGAGCACGTGTTAGGCGTAGCCAAGGACGTTAAGGACGAAGTGATCATGAACGGTTTGCGCGCACATTTCATGGGTGAGGCTACCGAGGTAGGCATGTATCTGGCTATGGCTCGTCAAGCTGACCGTGAGGGTTATCCCGAGATCGCAGCTGCTTTCCGCAAATATGCGTACGAAGAGGCAGACCACGCATCGCTGTTCGCAGAGATGTTAGGCGAAGTCGTATGGGACACCAAGACGAACCTGGAGAAACGAATGATGGCTGAGGCAGGTGCATGCGAAGACAAACTCAATATCGCTAAGCGCGCAAAAGAGTTAGGTCTCGATCCTATCCACGACGCCGTACACGAAATGGCTCGTGACGAAGCACGTCACGGCAAAGGTTTCGAAGGATTGTTCAAGCGTTATTTCGGAAAGTAATCAGTTGATTATTATACCGCCGCCGATGAGTAGGTTGTTTTGGTAAAAGACGACCGACTGACCGGGGGTGACGCCCCAGACAGGAGAGGTGAATTGCAGACAAACCTCTCCCCCAGAGGTTCTATGACCGTCCACTGGACGCTCAATCGGGCAAAACCCTTCACCCCTCAAGGGAGGGGTGTTTTTTTGTATGACTACTTCGACGGGCGAAGTACGATAGCGAATCTTCGCCAGCAGAGGTTGGTCGGGACGGTAAGGCCGCAACGGCGTGACGAGGCGGAAACGGAGCGAAGAAGCGTACATATCTTCGTTCGAGCCGAGCGTGACACGATTAGACACGGCGTCAATATGGGTGACGTACGCCGGATGTCCGAGCGCAATACCAAGCCCTTTGCGCTGGCCGATGGTATAGTTGACGAAACCGGAATGAGTGCCCAAGACATGCCCCTCCGCGTCCACGTACTCGCCCGCGTGCACGCGTTCATTAAAATCAGGCACGCTCGCGCGCAGGAAAGAACGGTAGTCGTCATCGGGGATAAAACATATCTCTTGGCTCTCGCGCTTCTTCGCCAGAGACTCATAGCCGTGCGAACGGGCAATCTCCCGCACTTGGTCTTTGGTGAGATCTCCGAGAGGGAAGAGGGTGCGACGCAGCTGCTCCTCGGTCAGCATCCAGAGGAAATAAGTCTGGTCCTTATGGGTGTCAGCAGCCGCCGTGAGATAGACATGTCCGTCGCGTTCGGCGATCCGCGCATAATGGCCGGTAGCGATAAAATCGCAGCCCATCGCGTCCGCCACACGAAGGAGTTCCCCCCATTTGATGGCATGATTGCACAAGACACACGGGTTCGGCGTGCGACCGGACATATACTCATCGATGAAATTAGAGATGACGCACCGGCGGAAAGAGTCGCGGAAATCAACGATATGATGCTCAAACCCCATTCGCTCGGCATTGTGCTTGGCTTCCATAATGGACTCGATCGTGCAGCAACCTTTCTCCTTGGCGAGGCACGATTCCTTGATGCTATCATACGTGCGGAACGTAACGCCCACGATGTCATATCCCTGCTCCATCAGAAGCATGGCAGAGACGGTGGAGTCTATGCCGCCGGACATGCCGAGCAAAACCTTGGGTTTTGCATTGGTTATTTGAGATTTGCTATTTGACATTTGAGATTTGACATTTGAGATTTATTGCTGCATTTCTACAAGTTTGGTATAATAGCCGCCGAGGGCGTATAGTTCATCGTGGGTGCCGCGCTCCACGATCCGTCCCTCATGCAAGACGCAGATGAGGTCGGCGTGGCGGATGGTAGAGAGGCGATGGGCTACAACGAGCGTCGTGCGGTCTTTCATCAGGTGCTCCAACGCCTCTTGTACGAGCCGTTCAGACTCGGAGTCAAGCGCCGAAGTAGCTTCATCCAAGATGAGGATCGGCGGGTTCTTGAGGATCGCCCGTGCTATACTGAGTCGCTGGCGTTGCCCGCCGGAGAGGCGCGAACCGCGGTCGCCAATGACGGTGTTGTAGCCATCGGGCATGTCGGCGATGAACTCATGTGCATTCGCGATGCGCGCAGCCTGTTCCACAGCCTGCTGCCACGTCATGCCGGACGGCGCAGGAAGCGAAGTGTCCACACCGAAAGTGATGTTATTATAGACCGTGTCATTGAAAAGGACAGGTTCCTGGCAGACGATGCCCATGAGAGAACGCAGGTCGCGGGTCGCAAAACGGCGGATGTCAACTCCGTCTATTGTAATAGCGCCTTCGGAGGGGTCATAGAAGCGCGGCAGGAGGTCCGTGAGGGTCGTTTTGCCACTGCCGGACTGCCCGACCAGAGCGACCATCTTGCCTTTAGGCACTTCCAGACAGATATCCGAGAGCACTTCGCGCTCGGGGATATACGAGAAAGAGACATGATCAAAAGTTATCGCGCGCTCAAAAGCGACCGGCAGCGGTGACTCGGGTTCGGCGATATTCGATTTCGCCGCAAGGAGCGCGTCAATACGCTCGATAGACGCCATGCCACGGCGAATACCATAGGCAGCCTTCGAGAGGTCTTTGGACGGATTGATGATCGAATAGAAGATCACCAGATAATAGATGAACGTGGAGGCGTCTATCATCGCATGGTCGGAGAGGATGAGCAGTCCGCCGAACCACAGAATGATGGCGATGAGGGCTGTACCGAGGAACTCGGAGAGAGGGTGCGCCAAGTAATAACGCCGGTTGATGCGGTTGAACGTAGCGCGGGTGGCATTGATCAACGTCTCGAACCGCGCACGCAGTTTATTTTGGGCATTGAACCCCAAGATGACACGCAGCCCCAGAAGGGTCTCGTCGATGGACGAAAGGATCTCTGCGTTCTGCTCCTGTCCGCGCGTAGAAGCACGCTTGAGGCTGCGCCCGAGGCGACCGATAAGGAAGACCGAAAGGGGCATGAGAAGGAGCACAAAAAGGGTCAACTGCCAAGAGATGACAAAGAGGGTGATGAGATAGACGAAGATCATAATCGGATCCTTGAAGAGGATATCCAAAGCAGACATGATCGACGCCTCGACCTCGGAGACATCATTCGTCATGCGGGAGATCACATCTCCGCGCCTTGCCTCCGTGAAATAGCCCATGGGCAGCGAGAGAATCTTATCATACAGTTGTTGCCTCAGATCGCGCAAGACACCCGTTCGGATGGGCACCATGAAATAGTTCGCCAGCCATGCCGCTCCGCATTTGAGTCCGGTCATAAGAACCAAGAAAGCCCCCAAGAGAAGCAAGACAAAACTCGCGCCGTGCAGTGCAATCTGGTCATTCAGCAGGCAATAGAGGTTAGTTCGCAGCGCCGCAATCGTCTCCTGCAAACCATGAACGGAAGAGAGGTCGGTCCATTGCACTTCGACAGAGGTCAGACCGAACAGAATACGCAATACAGGGATGATCGCTGCGAAAGAGAAGAGCGAGAGCACCGTGGAGAGCATATTGAACAAGATGTTCAATGCCATCAAGCCTCTATATGGCGAGACGAAGCGACGGAGGATATTATTGGCGGAGAGATTCATGGACATATCTAAGTATCTGACGATCAAAAGCCTCTTGGGGCGTGTAGAACTGTACCGCTATGGGGAGCGCGATGAGGCGTATATGTTGCTGCTCCAACCGTTCAAGGAGGTCAGTAGCCTGCAAACGGGGGAGATCTTTCTCGGTAGTAAGCACCCAGTCGCACCGACTCGCGCGGTCGAGTATAGTCTCTACATCCGCGGGGCTATAGTTATGGTGGTCAGGGAAAGCGAGGAGTTGCGCATTGGGGTATTGCGCGCGCACATGGTCAAAGAGGTAATGAGGCTGCGCAATGCCGCATAGAACAAGCGGCGTGCCTTTTTCCTCCATAGGGGGATACTGAATGCCGGCGAAATGGAGCAGCTGGTATGTCGGCAGATGGAGCCTATTATCCACCACGCGCATGTCTATCGGACGGATCGTGTCCGGACATTTGGTCACAACGACCGCGTTTGCGGTCAGCGCTCTGGAGGGAAGATCGCGCAGCCTGCCCCAAGGGAGCATGTGGTCGTCTATATAAAGTCGATCATAGGCGGTCAGTAGGACGGTGAAACCGGGTCGCAGGGCGCGGTGCTGCATGGCATCGTCCAAGACGACCACGTCGAGATGCGAAAGCTGGCGGCGGAGCTGTTTGACTCCGCGTACGCGGTTCTCACACACCGCAATCGGCACTTCGGGAAAAGCGCGATGGAGCTGCATCGCTTCGTCGCCGATCGTTTCGACCGAAGCGTTCTGATCCGCCATGACGAAGCCGCGCGACGAACGCTTATACCCGCGCGAGAGGATCGCAGGGTGGTAACCGCGGTCCAAGAGGAGACGGACTATATATGCCGTCATAGGCGTCTTGCCTGTCCCCCCCACCGCCAAGTTACCCACGCAGATCGTGGGCACCGAGACGGTGAAGGAGGGCAAGAGATGCCTGTCATACAGGACATGGCGGATCGCCACACCTGCGGCGTAGAGCCAAGAGAGCGGGATGTGAAGAGCATTCAGCATTCAGAATTCAGAATTCAGCTTTATTTAATAGTGACTTCGGGCATGAGCGCCATGACACGAGGTTTGGAGCAGAACTCGCGCACTTTCATCACCAGACGTTCCTCTTCGGTGGTATTATCCAGCATCTTGAGAAGTTCCTCATACGGATCCACTTTCTCCGGATAATAGGTAAGTCGGTAGTTCTCCAGTCCGGCGAGGGCAACGGCTTTGGTAATCGCGTCGTCTATATTACCCATCTCGTCCACTATACCGATTTCCTTACCCTTGGTTCCGAGCCATACACGCCCTTCGCCGATCGACTTGATATAGTCTTGCTCCACATGGCGTCCGGCAGCGCAGCGGGAGGTGAAGAGGTCATAGCCGCGCTCCACCATGGTTTGCATCAGGGCACGCTCCTCCGGGTTCATACCTTTCAGAACCATGTTACCCTGAAGGTCCGAATGTTTATTGGTAGCAATACCGTCGATGTCCAGACCCACTTTTTCGCGCAGTTTGGACACATTAGGCACTGTACCGAAAATACCGATTGAGCCGGTGATCGTAGTCGGTTCGGCGTAGATATAGTCTGCGCCGCAGGAAATATAATATCCTCCGGAAGCCGCGTAGTCACCCATCGAAACGACGACAGGAATACTGTCCGCTTTTATATTTTGGATGGCATGCCAGATCTGTTCGCTGGCGTCGGCTGATCCACCCGGGCTGTTGACGCGCAGAACGAGGGCTTTGACCTCATCGTCCTTGCGGATCTTCTTGAGGGTCTTCACCACGTCTTTTCCCACAATTCCGTCTCCTGTCTCGTCGGTGATCTCGCCTTCGAGATAGAGGACTGCCACTTTATTCTTCGCCTTGGACTCCGGGCGTTTCACCTGTGCCAGTTTGGAGGTCGTGATCATATTATAGTCCTTCGTGCCGGTATAGACACGCAGCAGGCTGTCCATATCCTGGGTATAAACGATGGTATCCACGAGCCCTGCTGCGATCTGGTCTTGAGCAGGCTGAAGTCCCATATAACGGTCTGCCAGCGCGTCCAGTTGGTCCACCGAAAGATGGCGGGCAGCGGCGACAGCCGATTTATACTCTTCCCAGATGCCGCTCATATATTCCATGGTCTGCTGGCGGTCGGCGTCAGACATAGACGTGCGGAAGAAAGGCTCTACAGCCGATTTGAACGTACCGACCTTGAGGATTTGCATCTCCACACCGATCTTCTCCATGACGCGGGTGTAGTACATCTTCTGCGCCGCAAGACCATTCCATTCCACCGCGCCGGTGGGGTCGAGACAAATGCGGTCGGCTACCGAAGCAACATAATAGTTGGTCTGGCCATAGTTTTTAGCCGAAGCAAGCACCCATTTGCCGGAAGACTTGAAGTCCAAGAGTGCGTCGCGAATAGCCTTCGCCGAAGCCGGCGCCATGGCTAACTCTGCGCCGTCAAGCCATATACCGAGGATCTTGTCGTCATTTTTAGCCAGACGGATGTTACTGAGGATCTCATCCAGACCAACCGTCTCTTCCTGAGCGTACGAGCCGTACGGCACGGAGCCCATGAGCGAAGCGAAGGGGTTGGCTTCTTGGGCTTGCTCAACGAGCGTTCCTTTCATTTGAAGCCGATAGACGGATTTGTCTTGCAGCGTGACGGTAGAGGACGAGAACATGTTGCCCATGATCCATCCGAGGATGGCACTACAAATGAAATAGACAGCAAAGAAGATGAGGCAGCCCCCGAGGCAGCCTACTCTGCGCCGCGGACGAGCCTCGCCGCCCTGCGCTTGGATGTTGCGATTGAAAAACATAGTGGTTTGTTATTTGTGATTTGTTGTTTATATTTTCAGGTTGAATGTCATTCGGTGGTAGGGCGTGGGTCCGTATTGGCGGAGAGCAGCGTAGTGTTCCGCCGTGGGGTAGCCTTTGTTGGACGCCCATCCGTATTGGGGGTATTCGTCATGCAGCCGCAGCATATAGTCGTCCCGATAAGTTTTGGCGAGGACCGAAGCGGCTGCGATGGACATATAGGTAGCGTCGCCGTGGACGACTGTGTGCGCCGGAATCTCCAGCAGTTCACCTTCCGGCACGTAGGGTTTCCATTTATTGCCGTCCACGAGTATGTGTTGCGGACGGATGGTCAGCTTGTCCAACGCCCGCTGCATACCGAGGATGGAGCATTGGAGGATGTTTCGTTCGTCTATCTCTTGTGCGCTCACTTCGACCACCGCCCAAGCGAGTGCTTCCCGCTCGATGACAGGGCGCAAGGCATAGCGCTGTTTGTCGGTCAGTTGCTTGGAGTCATTGAGTTCCGCGAACTCAGGCACCTGCATGGCATGGTCGGGATCCAAGATCACCGCCGCGCAGAAGACGCTGCCCGCCAGCGGTCCTCGTCCCGCTTCGTCGCAACCGGCTTCCAAGACATTATGTATCATACAGGGTTTCAGCATTCAGTATTCAGTATTCAGCTATCAGAACGGATGTCCGATAGCGAAGTGGAACGTCATGTCGTCCTTCCATCCCAAGCCGTTCGGAGCGGTACGCCACTGTTTGCCTTCGGCTATACGGCTCGGGTCGTGCAGTTTGACACCGAAATCGACACGGAAGACAAAGATCGAGAGGTCAAAGCGGATGCCCACTCCGTAACTCCAAGCTATCTGTTTGTAAAACTGGTCGAAGAGGAACACGCCACCGGGTTGGGATTCGTAATCCCGGATGGTCCATATATTTCCCGCATCAAGGAATGCCGCCAGTTCCAGGAAGGTCAGCACTTTGAACCTGTATTCGAGGTTGAGGTCGAGTTTGATGTCTCCCACCTGCAGGTCATAGACCATGGTGTTGCCTGTTCCGCGGAACGTACCGGGTCCGAGGGTGCGCGCTTGCCATCCGCGGATGCTGTTAGCACCGCCACCGAAATAGCGTTTCTCGAAAGGCAGGACGGAGGCATTGAGATAAGGAACCGCCACGCCCAGCCCTATATGTCCCACCAAATGGTGCGCCGGCGTGATAATACCATGATAAGTGAAGTTAATATCACCCTTGGCATACTGGGCGAAGGGGATCTTCCATAACATGTGCTGGCCCGACTCATTCTGCGGTAAAGATGCAGCCTTGGCAAGACCATACAGCAGGTTTCCAGCCGTCTCTGCGCGGAGCGCCAGTTGCAAATACGAGCGGTTGGGGAAACGGGGATTGAGCGTAGTGAACGTACCGGTATAACTCCAGTCGAGGATGAAATGGTCCTCGTAACTGGATTTGAGCACCGATGCTTTCGCCATGAACTGGTTTTTGAATTGGTCGGACATCCATGGCACGTATATATAGTTGATGTCCACGAGGTTGAACTGGTGGGTCCACCGGCTACCGGGCGTGCGAGGGATGATATAACTCAGACCGGCATTGGCTATCGTCCGGGTATATTCCTCCGGCCGTTGCTGGTAGTTATAAGCAATATTAATCTTGACGTTGGATGGAAACAGGAGCCCTGCCTCCGCTTTGGCTTCGATCGCTCGTCCACCGTTGGCGCGCCACTCATAGGACGCACGACCACCGAGAGTCAGCACTTCGGCGCCCTTGAAGATGTTCTTGTTGGTGTAATTGACTCCTGCAGCCACGCCCCAGTCACCGGCGCTATAGGTTCCTTCCACCTCCACGGCAAACTGGTTCAGCCTGCCGCGCGAAATCGTAATATAGCAGTCGAGCAGGCTGTCTCCTGCGGGATTAAAGGCTATATCCACATATTTGACCGGAGCGAGTGCGTTCATTCGGGCGTACGTGCGCTCGACGCGCCATTCGGCGTACCGTTTATTGGGTACCATGCGGCTGGCATGACGGAGCGCGTTCTTGCGCAAGAAACGTCTTCCCGTCCAGCTGTACTCGTTGCCGTATTTGTCGCTATCGCGCTTGAGCACCACCGAATCCGGCAGGTGGCTCGGGTCGTAATCAATCTGGTAATAGACCTTGCGCAGGGAATATTGGGTGCGTAGTTTCTTGAGCGAAGCGGAATCGAGTTGCGACACGTATGGCGCAAAATGTATCCGCACGTCCACTTGGTGGGTGTTCAGCGAACTGTCGGCTGTGAACTCCAGCATGGATTTCTCGAAATAAAAATAACCTCTGTTGCGCAGGGTAGTCGCAATACGTTCACGTTCTTCGTCCAAGGCGGCGGTAGAAAACTGTTCCCCTTCATGCACTTTGCATCGCTCATCCATCGCAATGGCGCGCACCGCCGGTTCGGGGATGTCCACCTCATAATGGCGAATCATATAGGGCTGGTGGGCGGTGATGAGATAAGTGAGGTTGATCTTACGGTCCTTGATCACTTTCTGGGTGTCCACTTCGGCGTGAAAATAGCCCATGTTATTCATCTGCTGACGCAGTTGCTGCATGCTGATGCGGGTCAATTCTTCGTCGTAGATCACAGGCGCTTCACCCATCTTATGGGCATTGCGCGCAAGGCGTTTGTTGGTTTTGGAGGTGGTATCCGAAGGAGCGGTGTTATAGACATGCAGTTGCAGTTTCCAGAAACCGAAGATCTCGGTGTTCTGCTTCTGGCGCAAGTAGCCGCGTAGTTCGGCGGCGGAGACGTTCTTGTCGTCCACGCATCTGACTTTGGCTTTATTGAGCAGGTATTGCCCTTCCGGCACGAATTTCGTCGTGTTGCAGGAAGCCAACGCCATCACCATCGCCAGCATCGGTAATATGTGCCGCCGGATTTTCAATTCTCCATTCTTCTGAATTCTGCCAAAACGATTGCGGTTGCGATCGCCACGTTGAGGCTCTCGGATGTCTCTGCACCCTTGGGGTACGAAGGGATCCGAATGGGGTGCGTCACCAAACGACGCACCTCTTCCGAAATACCATTTCCTTCGTTGCCCATGATAATAATAGAGCTTTCAGCCTTCAGCTTTGAGCCTTCAGCTGACAACTGATTTCTGATGGCAGACAACTCCTCGTACATGTCTTCTCCTTCCAAGAGCGTGCCGTATATTCTGACATCTGAATGCTGAGAGCTGACGGCTTTCAGCCATTCGGCTACATCCGTGTAATGAACGCGTACGCGGGTGAGTGCTCCCATCGTAGCTTGCACCACTTTGGGATTGAAGCAGTCCGCTGTGTCGCGCGAACAGACGATGTCGTGCACCCCGAACCAGTCGCAGGTACGAATGATCGTGCCCAAGTTCCCCGGGTTCTGCACGCCGTCGAGTACCAACAAAACCTCTCCCCCCGCCCTCTCCTCAAGAGAGGGAGCCAAAGGAAGGAGAGGTTTGCGGAAGATTGCAATGGTGCCTTGAGGCGTTTGGAGACCGCTCATCTGCTCGATCTCCACACGCGTAGCGTTCTCTCCCTCGCGGTAGAGGGAGACCAACTCAAAGCCTTTCTGCAACTCTTCCACGCACTTATCGCCTTCGGCGACAAAGAGCCCGAGCTCATCGCGGAATTTCTTCTGCTGCAGCGACCGAACCTGTTTTATTTGCGCTTTACTGACGCTCAATTCGTAATTCGTCCTTTGTACTTTGTACTTTGTCCCTTCGTCCCTTTAATACGCGCTCATCTGTTCGCGTACGGTATTGTTGATGAAGTCTGCGAACTCTTGGATCGTCATAGAGCCCTTCTCTTCGGCGCCCTGCTGGCGAACGGAAACGAGTCCTTGCTCTGCTTCTTTCTCACCCACGATCAGCATGTACGGAATACGTTTCAGTTCGTTGTCGCGGATCTTACGTCCCAGTTTCTCGTTACGGTCATCTACGATGACGCGAACGTCCTGTGCCTCCAGCATCTCTTTCACTTTCCATGCGTACTCGTTGCTCTTCTCCGAAATCGGCAGCACGACAGCCTGATCAGGAGTGAGCCAGAGCGGGAACTTACCTGCGGTATGCTCGATCAGCACGGCTACGAAACGCTCCATGGAGCCGAACGGCGCACGGTGGATCATTACCGGACGGTGTTTCTGGTTGTCCTCACCGGTGTACTCCAGTTCGAAACGCTCCGGCAGGTTGTAGTCCACTTGGATCGTACCCAGTTGCCAACGGCGACCGAGTGCGTCCTTGACCATGAAGTCGAGTTTCGGTCCGTAGAATGCAGCTTCTCCGGTCTCCTCGCGTGCGGGCAGATTCATCTCCTTGCAAGCCTCGCGGATCGCGTTCTCTGCGTGCTCCCAGATCTCATCCGAACCCACATATTTCTCGTGGTTGTTGGGGTCACGAAGAGAGATCTGCGCTTCGTAGTTCTCGAAGTTCAGCGCTTTGAAGATGATATTGATGATCTCCATGACGCGGATGAACTCCTGCTTTACCTGGTCGGGTCGGCAGAAGATATGTGCGTCGTCCTGCGTGAACGAACGTACACGGGTCAGTCCGTGCAGCTCGCCGGATTGCTCATAGCGATAGACAGTACCGAACTCCGCGCAGCGGAAAGGCAGATCCTTGTAGCTCTTGGGGCTGTTCTTGTAAATCGCGCAGTGGTGAGGGCAGTTCATCGGTTTGAGCATATACACCTCGCCTTCCTCGGGCGTGGTGATCGGCTGGAACGAGTCTTTGCCGTAGTGATCCCAGTGACCCGAAGTCATATACAGCTGCTTGGAGCCGATATGCGGCGTGATCACCTGCTGGTAACCGTAGCGTTTCTGGATCTTCTTCAGGAAATCTTCCAGACGCAGACGAAGGGCAGTTCCTTTCGGCAGCCAGATCGGCAGACCTTTTCCGACCATGTCGGAGAACATAAACAGCTCCAGCTCCTTACCGATCTTGCGGTGGTCGCGTTTCTTCGCTTCTTCGAGGAGCGCAAGGTACTCGTCTAACATCGCTTTCTTCGGGAAGGAAATACCATAGATACGGGTCATCATCGGACGTTTCTCATCGCCACGCCAGTAAGCCGCGGAGCAGGAGAGCACTTTGACCGCTTTGATCGGTTCCGTACTCAGCAAGTGCGGACCTTTGCAGAGGTCGGTAAACGCGCCCTGCGTATAAGTGCTGATATGTCCGTCTTCCAACTCGGAGATCAACTCGCATTTGTAGGTCTGACCTTTGTCACCAAACGCTTTGAGTGCATCGGCTTTGGAGATCGAGTTCTTCACCAGCTGCTCTTTCTTCGCGCGCAGCTCCATCATCTTGTTCTCGATGGCTGCGAAGCAGGTGTCGTTGATGACTACGCCCTCAGGCGGCATAACGTCGTAGTAGAATCCGCTCTCGATCGCCGGACCAATACCGAACTGAATGCCCGGATAGAGTTCCTGCAATGCCTCTGCCATCAGGTGGCTGGACGTGTGCCAGAAAGCGTGTTTCGCTTCCTCGTCCTCCCATTTGTGCAACTTGATTGCTGCATCTTCCTCGATCGGGAAATTCAACTCTACAATTTTCTCATTCACACTGGCGCACAAGATATCTTGCGCGAGGCGGGAGCTGATGCTCTCCGCAATCTGCAGCGGCGTTACGCCGCTTTCGTACTCACGGACGCTTCCGTCCGGAAAAGTAATTTTAATCATAATATGTTGATGTTGTGATATTTATTGCAATCTAAAATTCACCGGCACGGTGTATTTGACGCGTACAAGCTTGCCTCTCTGTCTGCCAGGTTGCCATCTCGGCATGGACTTGATCACGCGTACCGCCTCTCTGTCGAGCGAAGGATCGCCGCCTGTGCGAACGACCTCCACGTTCTCTATCTTGCCGTCCTTGGCAACCACGAACTGCACGATCACGCGTCCTTGGATAGAGTTCTCCTGCGCGATCTTCGGGTATTTGACGTTCGCAGAAAGGAACTCCGCCAGCGCGTATTGTCCACCCGGGAACTCCGGCATCTGCATATACGGTTCGAACTTCTGCTTCGGACGTTTCACTACTTTGCCTTTTTCGTTGTAATAAACGGTCGTCAGGTTGGTGGTCTTCTCGTCCATTGTTTCCTCGTATTGCAGCCCTCCGTCGGGGTAATAGCACTTGCGGGTATAGAAAATGCCCTCTGCGCCGTATTTGGCAGGTTTGTAACTCAGGATCACTTCCTCTTTGGTCTTGCCGTTCGGATAGAGATATGTCTCTTGCGCCAGCCGGCTGCGCGCTTTGGTCGGAGGCGTGCCGGGCACCACGCTCTTGCGCTCCTCGATCACGAGGGTGTAGATCTCCATGGCTTCCACTTTGCCCTCTGCGTCAAAATAGAGCTGTTTGCCTTTCTGCAAACCCTGCCCTTCTCCTGTCGCCACGCGTTTCTGTACGGAGCGCAAGCGATCCTCCGCTTTCGTATAATACTGCATGGTCACGGTATTGGACGCGGTGTCCACTTTCTTGACCAGCCCGTACATCGTCGCCTCCGCAGGCGCAACGGCTTCGTAGCTGTCATTCACCCAGATCTTAGCACCCTCCCCATAAGGCGGAGTTGCTTGACCTTCTGCTTGCGCGAACGCCCACGCAGGCATGCACAAAACAATAAAAATTAACAGTCTTTTCATGTTCCTTTTCATACGCACGTACATTTGAGCCTGCAAAATTACTACTTTTTTTTGAGATATGCAAGAGTTTTGTGCATTTTTGCGCTCAGGAGGGCGAAAAAAGGAGTAAAAAAGCGGCTGGAAAAGATACGATGGGGACGCTGAGATTATAGTGTGAGGCGCTTACTAACCTATGAATCACTAACCAATCACCTATGAATCACTAAAGAATCACTAAAGAATCACTAAAGAATCACTAATAGGTTACAGCATACTAACCCCACCCCCGTTGTTCTACGGACGGCCACCGGCAGTCCGATCGAGCAGAGCTCTTCACCCGCTCAGGGGAGGGAGGAAAGCCCCCCGGCCCCCTAATGGGGGAGGAAAGGGAGGAAAGAGGGCGGGCGATAGCATCGCCCTGAAATGGACGAAAAGAACGGCAGAGCGGGGGAGAGAGGACGGCGAAGCCGTGTCCAAATCAGATTTGGACGCAATAAACAAAGTCAATAGACGGATTTTTATAAGTCAAAAATTACCCAAAATTATCCAACAATTATTTTATATTGGTCAACAATTAAAGACAATTTTATTAGAAGCAAGTGCGGACATTTTTTGACAAGCCTAATGGCTTTCCTGTTTTGCGCAGATACATATTGTCTTATGCAAGCATAGCCACTATATATCTGTGCAAAACAGATAAAATTGCATTTTATTTTGTCAAAAAATGCCCAAAGGCTTGCATATGTGCAATTTTTGTTGTACCTTTGCAGGCGATTTCAATCTCTGGGGGAAAATTCTATGATTGAGACTTTTATTCAAACGGACTGGATCGGGTTGCTGACAAAGGTTCTGTTGGCAACGGCGCTGGGCTATTTGATGGGCATGGAGCGCGAGCTGCACGGCAAAGCGGTCGGACGCAGAACGATCTCCCTCATCGTCATCGGAAGTATGTTATATGTCTTAATGTCGCCATCCATTTTGGGTGGCGATAATTCGCGTGTGATAGCCCAAGTGGTGTCCGGCATCGGTTTTCTCGGCGCAGGTATCATTTTCAAGCACGGCGACACAGTGCGCGGACTGACGACCGCAGCTACCGTCTGGTGCGCCGCAGCGATCGGATGTCTCTGCGGAGTCGGTATGTTCGCCGAAGCCATCATCGGAACAGCAGCGGTCATGGTGGTGAATCTGTTGTTCAAACACGGGAAGACGGCAAAGTCGTCTAACCCCGCCGAAAATGACGAAGAAAACTAGATGAACTAGATAAACTAGTTTAACTAGTAGAACTAGAAAATAATAAGTAAACTATGATAAAAAGACAAATTCTCTATGTGCTGGTATGCTTCATTGGTATGAGCATGCACAGCGTGCCGGCGTTCTCTTGGGGACAAGAGGGACACCGGATTATTGCGAAAATCGCTTACGACAACCTCAAATGCAGTACCAAAAAGAAAGTGGACAAGATCGTGGGCAAACGCGGCATGATCTACTACGCTAACTGGGCGGACGAGATCAAGAGCGATAACATCTACCCGCAGAGCATCAAAGACGGCTGGCATTTCCAGGATCTGGATGCCGGCATGAGCGACAGTCTGGTGGCTGATGCGCTGACCCATTACCGTGCCGAGGGAGGAAACCTCTTCCGCGCGCTGGACAGCCTTGAGATCGAGATGGCGGGCGAGAAAGTGGATCCGATCAACGAGGAACACATTCTGCGGTTTATCATTCACCTCAACGGAGACCGTTATTGCCCGATGCACATTGCACACATGGACGACAAAGGCGGTAACATGGTGAAGATGAAATGGTTCGGACGTGAGACGAACCTGCATGCCGTCTGGGACTCAAAAATCATTGAAAGTCAAGGATATAGCTATACCGAATACGCTCAGATGATCCAAGACGAATACGGAGACATGAAGCGCGAGATCGAGAAGAAAAGCGACGAGCAGCTGCTCATCGACAGCTACCACATGACCGAGTCCATCTACCAATACCAGCAGATCTGGGACGGCAACACCTACCATTATATTTATACCTGGCGGCAGCCCATGGAGCGGCAACTCTACATCGCCGGAATACGTCTTGCGATGTGGCTAAATAAAAATCTATAGCAATGCACAATGTACAATTTACAATGTACAAAGCGTCCTGGTGGCTTTAGTACAAACTTAAAAGAAAGTACGGATCTTAAAACATTGTACCAAACTCATAGAGCCCTTTGTGAATTGTGAATTGTGAATTGTGAATTGATAATTGATAATTTTAATTTATTATGAGAAAATTTATTCCCTTAGTGCTGTGCCTATTCGGGGCGTGTAGTCTGTTCGCCCAAGCACAGAAAGTGACAGGAAGCGTTCGGGACGCGAAGACCGGTGAGGAGCTCATCGGCGTGTCGGTTCTGGAAGTCGGAACCACCAACGGAAACACCACCGATCTGGATGGTAATTTCACGCTGAACGTGGAGTCCGGAGCTACCCTGCAGTTGTCGTATGTGGGTTACAAGACCCTTGAGATCAGCGCGAAGAAAGGTGACCTCGGCGTCATCCGTCTGGAGCCGGAAGCGATTGCGTTGGAAGACGTGACGATCACGGGTCAGATGGCGCGTACCCAGCAAACGCCGGTGGCGGTGAGCCAAGTGACGGCGCTGGAGATCGAGGAGCGTCTGGCGGGTCAGGAGTTTCCGGAAGTGCTCAAGAACACACCGGGTGTGCACGCCAACGGTCAAGGTGGCGGTTGGGGTGACTCGGAGATCTGGATGCGCGGTTTCGACAACACCAACGTAGCGACCATGATCAACGGTGTGCCCATGAACGACATGGAGGGCGGAACGGTCTATTGGAGCAACTGGCAGGGTCTGAGCGACGTGACCTCGGTCATGCAGACCCAGCGCGGTATGGGTGCTTCCAAACTGTCTGCGCCTTCCGTCGGCGGTACGATCAACATCGTCACCCGCGGTATTGACGCCAAGAAAGGCGGTTCGCTTTCCTACGCCATGGGAAACGACGGATACAACAAAGTGCTATTCTCCGTCTCCACCGGTCTGATGAAAAACGGCTGGGCGATCACCGTCATGGGTAGCCGCACTTGGGGTAACGGATATATCCAGGGAACAAGTTTCCAAGGATACAGCTATTTCGCCAACATCTCCAAACGCATCAACGAAAACCACCAGCTCTCGCTCACCGGCTTCGGTGCGCCGCAGTGGCACTGGACCCGTCCGGCAGGACGTTACGGCGCGCTGACGCTCGCGGAGTGGAACCGCGTGGCGCAATACATGCCGTCCGGTATGGACCGCCGCAGATACAACCCTTCCTACGGTCTGGGACGCGACGGCAAACAAGCGGGAACGAACTACAACCAATACCACAAGCCGCAGATCAGCCTCAACCATATCTGGCAGATCGACGACCTCAGCAGCCTTTCCACCACCGCCTATGTCTCCATCGGACGCGGTTTCGGACGCACGGCGGAGAACGGCTACGGTTCGGCTTATTCGTACAGCGACCTCACCAACGGAGCAGCGAACGGTCAGATCACAACTACCTTCCGCGACCCCGTCACCGGTATGTTTGACTACGGCATGGTGCAAGAGATCAACGCTGCTTCCGAGTCCGGTTCGGAACTCGTCATCTGCGAAAACCGTAACTACCATAACTGGGTGGGACTCGTCTCGACGTACGACAAGAAATTCCTTGACTGCCTCGAACTGACAGCCGGTGTCGATGTGCGCTACTACCAAGGTATTCACCAAGCGGTCGTAAGCGACCTCTTCGGCGGCAGTTATTATATCGACGCTACGCGTAGCAAAGTCAATCCCGCCAACAACCCCAATGCGGCGGACATCAACTGGGTGACCGAGAAATTAGGAGTTGGCGACATCGCCTACCGCGACTACACCGGTACGATCGTGCAGGAAGGAATCTTCGGTAGCCTGGAATACAGCAAGAACAATCTCTCCGCCTTCATCAACGGTTCGCTCTCTTTCAACCATAACTGGCGTACCGACCGCTACTATTATAATAATGTTACCGCGCGCGACTCCGTTGTACGCGTGAGCGGAACGATCAAAGGCGGTCTGAACTACAAGTTCGCAAAATGGCACAACGTCTTCATCAATGCCGGTTACATCAGCCGTGCGCCGAAATACCAGAATATATACATGTCGGTCAGCACGTCCAACGCCATCAACAACCAAGCCCGCAACGAGCAGATCGCTTCGGTCGAGATCGGTTACGGATTTGAGAACCAATACGCTTCGATCCACGTGAACGGCTACTTCACCGAATGGATGGACAAAGCCATGACCAAATACGGTACGCTCAACGACCAAGTGACCAACTACTACCTTAATATGACGGGCGTGGGCGCGCGACACATGGGACTGGAGTTCGAGGGTAAGGTTCGTCCGACCAAATGGCTGGAGATCAGCGCAATGGTCTCCCTCGGCGACTGGAAATGGGATCGCGACTCCGTAGTGGGTTACGCCTACGACGAACACGGCATGCCTATGACCGCAGACGGACAAGTGACCCAGATCGGCGCACCTGACCATTTCTGGGCAAAAGTGAACATGAAGGGTATCCACGTCGGCGGTCAGGCACAGACCACGGCTAACTTCGGTATTCTCTTCAAGCCGTTCAAAGGCTTCCGCATCGGTGGCGAATACACGCTGTACGACCGCAACTACAGCTACTATGCTTTCTCCGGAAGCGACCTCACCCCGGGCAAAGTGATGAACATCGTGGAGCCGTACCGCTGTCCGCTGGGCGGCAGTCTCGACCTCCGAGCCAGCTATGCTTTCGACATGGGACCGATCCGCGCTACCATCCGAGGCAACGTGACCAACGTGCTCAACCAATACTACATCGAGAAAGCATGGTCCGCCAGCACGACCACTACAACCGTTTCGGAGAACACCAAGGACAACATCTATTTCTTCTACAACAAAGGAAGGCAATGGAACATCAGCCTTAAATTACAATTTTAAAAGATTTGAAGATTTGATAATTTGAAGATTTGATAATTTGAAAATTTGAAGATTATGAAAGCAAACTATATTTTAGGCGCAGCCTTGGTACTTGGTACTTTGTCTCTCGGTACTTCGTGCGAGAACTATTTCGATGAGAAATACATGGGCAACGGCGATCCGCAGATCACCGATGTACGTACCGGCATGACGTACGAACTGACCGACGATGACTACAAACTGCTGACTACCTTTGAGGAGAACAAAGCGAAAGCCCTTGCGCTCGATCCTACGGACTCCACCGGACTGAAAGAGTTGATGGCTATCGCTACCGAGAAATCGTTCACAGAAACCGCCTCAGCGGACATGTACGTACCGGCATTGATGCAAAGCAAGTTCCCGTACTTGGACAATGGTACAACCTGCGATGTGCTCTATACGATGCGCGAAGGCAAATCCAGCCGCGTCAAGGAGTTCACCGGCGCACAGGGTTTTGCCCTTACCACAAACGACTACGAGACCATCTGGCAGAAACGCGGAGCGGACTACCTCACTCCGGCTACGGTGACCGGCATTCCGGCATTCCTGAGCGGCAAGATAGCCAATGCCAAAGAAGGACAGATCGCGTTGATCTCTTATGTATATAGCGAAGACGAGCCCGATCCGTCGGAGTTGTCGGATTTCCTGCCGTACGAACTGACACTCAGCGAGTTACTCGCCTTCCCGGACGAGAAGAAACACCAGATAAGCGGCTATGTAGGCGAAGTCAAATCCACTATCTCCGGACGTTTCTACATGGTGGACGGCGAAGCAAGTATCTACGTCTATGGTCTGACCGACGAGGACGGCAACAAAGTCTGGAAAGACAAAGGTATTCAGACCGGCGACGCCATCACTATCATCGGACGCTATTCCGAGGAGAGCGGCGAACCGCAGATCCTCGACGCCGTCTATGTCAGCCACACCCCGGCTAATCCTTCTTCGGCTCCGAGAAAAGCCAGACAAGCACGACATTTCGAGACCGTCAATGCGATCTACCAACTGACCGCAGACGGATGGGCTCCTTACGCCAACGAGCAACTGAAAGCTGCGATCGCACTGCCGCAACGGATCTATGAATCCGCAGGAGTGAGCCAGATCACAGACATGGGCATCATTCTCAAGTACCTGCAAGCGACTTATCCTTATGCCGCCGACAAAGAGATCTATCTCGTGGCGTACATGGGCAAGAACGGCGCTACGGCAGACGAATGGGTAGTCAACGGCACCGAGTTCATTCTGACCACCGGCTATATTACCGAGACCATGTCCTTCGAGCGCAAAAACAATGCGTGGATGGCGAATATATCTACGTACCTGCAGGCGAAGTTCGTGGGCGAAGGACCGGGTAAGTTCACGATCCAACATGTCTCGCTGGACGGACTGAACTATATCTGGCGTTACCAAGCGGCGTACGGTATGACCGCTTCGGCTTATGTCAGCGGCACGAACCACCGTGTGGAAGACTGGCTCATCTCGCCGAATATACGGCTCAAGAAGAGCGTCAAACCGCAACTGACGTTTGATCAGGCGGTGCGCTACGGCGATGTCACCAACAACCCCAAATGGCTCAACGTCATGGTGACCGACAACTACACCGGCGATGTGACTTCCACCGAATGGAAACAACTGGCATGGCCTGCTGACCTGCCGGACGGCAGCAACTGGGTATTCCAGAGCTCCGGTATCTTTGACCTCTCCGAATACAACGGCAAGACCATCGTCATCGCCTTCCGCTACGACACGGACATCGACGGCGTGGACGTCGCTTCCGCTCCCACATGGGAAATCCAAAATCTTCTGCTCGCTGAACCCGCAGAGGAAGAAAACAATGAATAATTTACCCTATTAATTAATCAAAATTATTAGTCAAATGAAAAAGATTTTCTCTCTCGCAGCAATCCTGTTTGCTGCAATGAGCATCAACGCTCAAGAATCGATCACTTGTGCAGAAGCAGTCACTTTGATGCCTGCTCAATCCGGTAGCGAAACGGAAACCGTGTACACCGTGACAGGCTATGTGACCAACACGAATGGTGCCATCAGCCCTTCCCGTACCGACGCTTCGATCGACCAACAGACTTTCTGGATGGACGACAGCAAAGGATCTCAGAAAACAGTACAGGGCTACTGGTGCAACCTGCCCGGACACGAGGCGCTGAACGTCGGCGACAAGATCTCCGTTACCGGCAAAATCATGAACTACAACAATGCTCCCGAGATCAAGAACGGCGATGTCGCTATCCTGGAGCGCGCAGAGGTTAAGATTGACACTATTAACGCTACCGTTTGCGAAGCGTTGGAAGAAGGTGCTTCTCTCAATGACAAAGACTACTCGGCTGAGGTATTCCGCGTTTACGGTCGTGTAAAGGGCACCGATGCCGTGAATAACTACGGTCAGCACACCTTCGAAATGGCTTGCGGTGACCAAGTATTCAAACCCTACAACTGTACCGCTGACGAAGCAGAGTTCGGCAAAGGCGACTCCGTTGTTGTAATCGGCAAACTGTACAACTATGGTGGTGTAATTGAGATCTCCAACGGTCGTATTGAGTTGATTGAGAAGAGCAAAGAGGAAATCGTAATCAACGAAGTGAATGTAGCAGGAGCTGTTGCTGCTGTTATGGCTATGGAAAAAGGTGCTACTTCAGACGATCTCTATGCTGTAACCGGCTATGTGGACTCGATCGCTATCGCTTACAGCGAGCAGTACAACAACATCTCCTTCTTCATGACCGACGACATGGCTAACCCGACCTACGATTTCGAGGCTTACCGCGTCAAAGTAACGGCAGAAGAGGCTGCGCTCCTCACTATCGGTCGCAAAGTAACTGTTACCGCTGCATTGAAGCGTTACTATAAGGCTGCTGATCCCGATAAGGAACTGCCGGAAATTGACCTTGCTGAGACTGTAGAGGGAGGCTCTATTGAGATCTTCTTTGGCGAAGGTATTGAGAACACTGCTGACGAAGCAAAAGCCCTCAAACGCATTGAGGACGGGCAAGTAGTCATCATCCGCAACGGTGTCCGCTACAATGCACTGGGCGCGAAAATTGAAAGGTGAAAGGTGAAAATTGAAAGGTGAAAGGTAAGACTTTCATAGTGACCGTAGGTTTGTGTCTGTGCTCGCTCATAGCGAGTGCAGGCACGAACCTGCAAGTTTATTACGACTTCGGATCGCGCGGAACGGCTTGCCAAAACCAGCGTTCCAACCGCGTCACTACGACGCTCGAACTCTTCTATCCCGATCCCTGGGGCAATACATTCGCTTTCATCGATCTGGACTATAATATCCACCCTTCCGACCCGAAGAACACACCTTTCATGGGCTATTTCGAGATCGCTCGGTGTCTCAATTTCTGGTCGCAAACGCCCGCCAAAGACCTGTCCGTCCAAGTGGAATACAACGGCGGTCTGGGGCTCTACAAAGACCTGATCGGAGACATCCGAGGCTACGGCATCAACCATGCCGCGCTCGTCGGACTGAACTACTGCCTCCATACAGCGGACTACAAGAATATTTTCAACCTCGAACTGCTCTTCAAATACGTTGTGGACGAGTATAACATGTGGCAGTACAAGGACGCAGGCGGTCAATGGATCCGGCAAGCCGGAAACCAAATCCCCTTACAGTTTACCTTCGTCTGGGGCTGCGACGATTTCTGCACGCTGCCCGGACTACGCTTCTCCGGCTTCCTCGATATATGGGGACAGAAACTGCTCGTGCCGGACTACCAAAACAGCACCTATACCGACCCGACGAAGCAATCGTTTGTTTTCATCTCCGAACCGCAACTATGGTACAACGTCGGACGATGGTTCAACTGTCCGAACCTGAATATTGGTACCGAAATCGAGTTCAGTTATAATTTCATCGGCAAAGGATTTATGTGTAACCCTTGCCTCGGCATCAAGTGGTGTTTTGACTAAGACTTTCAGCCTTCAGCTGTCAGCCATCAGCCTTCAGACTTCTTGATGTTGGCAGTCACGTTTCTGTAACCCGAAACAACCACGGAAGACCCACGGATTTGTCCTTATTAATGTTGCATTTCGACAAAAATGCAATATTTTTCTATGTTTTTGTCAATATCACTTGCACAAATGAAATAAATGTTGTATTTTTGCAGGCTTTTTGGGGTGATTAAACTTCAACACAGGACAAATATGAAACAATTCTTTTCTTTTTTGTGCGCCGTGTTGCTCAGCACAGGTCTCTATGCACAGCAACTCAATGAAGGCTTTGAGGGCGAGAGTTTCCCGCCCGAAGGATGGACCGTTATTAACGGAGGAACCGGCAATGTTTGGTCAAAGACCGCTAAAGCGGGTAAAACATGCGCCATGATTCCCGGCAACTACGGTTGGGGAGATGGGTATCTTATTACTCCTCAACTCAAACCGGCAGCAGGAGAGGATCTAAAATTCTCCGCTATGATTGGTGACAACGCATCTAATGGAGAACTACGTATTGAGGTATCTCTGGCGGGGACTGATGTCACTTCGTTCGAGGTGTTAGACACGTACTACACTTCTACTAAAAAAGGCGACGCAGCACACCAACTATGGAAAAGCGAGTGGAAAGAGTACACCATTGACCTTTCTGCGTATCAGGGTAGTTCTATCTACATTGCTTTTCACCAAGCGAATGATGCAGACAAGATTTATCTTACTGACATTAAAGGCGTTTCGCTCAAAGGCACTTCCTCCTGCGAGAACCCCTCCGACATCGTTCTGAGCAATTTGGACGCCCATTCAGCCACTTTCACATGGCAAGGCGACGCAGCCCAATACCAATACGTGCTGGTAGAGGACAGCGAAGAGGCAGACTGGACTACAGCGACGCTTGTGACGGCTAAGACCGCGACGCTCAACAACCTCTACGAGGAGACCGACTATGTCTTCTACGTTCGCTCCTACTGCTCCTCAGACGAGCAGAGCCTCGCGCCGAGAATAGCATTCAAGACCCCCTGCGAGTCATTCGCTATTCCATGGATTGAGACCTTCACCCGCGACCAGACCGGTTCCGGATTCGATGTAGCCGAGCCCGATTGCTGGACAGTCGCAACCAAGGGCACGCTCAGCGTGGTCAAAGACAAGACTTATGACGACGAAGGCAATGCCTCTACCGTCAACGGTCAGGCACACCTGCAGGCGCTGGGCGGCGGTCCGAACAGCGAACAGGTTTTCGCCATGCCGACCTTCACCGAAGCGCTCAACACCCTCGAGGTAGCCTTCGACTACAAGACCAGCATGACCGACGCTACCTGCGGTTCGCCCGAGATCGGATATATGACCAACCCCAACAAGGCTTCCACCTTTGTCTCCCTACAAACGCTCGCCAAATCGCTCACCTACCAGCATGTGACCATCTCTCTGGAGGATCTGCCCGCGAACGCGAAGTTCATCGCCTTCCGCTTCGCCGGAGGTACCAGCGACTATTGCTCTTTTGCGCTCGATAATTTCGTAGTAGCCAAGATCGGCGAAGCAGCCAATGTGGACCTGAACGATGAGGATATTCCCGACGCAGGTATCTGGGCATTGAGTTATTGCGAGGCTTCGTTCACTTGGTATTCCTATAACAACACCGCCTTCGCTATCGGTCTGGCAGACGCCAACGGTACGTTGATTGCCGGCATCACCCCGACCACCGAAGAGTGCGACCGGTTCGCTTATCAGGACGGCATCGGCTTCTCCGAGGACGAAGATTACGAGAACAAATACTATTGCTCCACCAAATGGATCCTCAATGTGGACGAAGACGGTATGATGCGTGGCGACGCGTGGGCTGGCTCTGTGATCAATATCGGAACCGCCGTTTCGCCTGTTCTGGGTCTCAAACCCGGCACCTACCAGATCCAAGTGATGGCGCTGGTACAAGGCACTGACGGAGGCTACTCCGCAGGCGAAGTACTGGCTACTATCCCCTTCACGCTGGTGGAGAAGAAAGTGACCGATCTGGCTGTTTCTGTCGCCGACGACAAGACCACCGCCACTCTCTCGTGGACTGCGCCCGAGTTCGGACAAGGCGAGCGCGTCTATGTCCGCGTATGGGCGGGCGAGACCGTTGCTTACGACAACCTCGACACCAAGACCCGTCCCGAGAGCCCGCTGACCGTCAACGTAGAGGAAGGGCTGTCGTACACCACTATCGTGCAAGTGATCGACAAAAACAACAACCCGTTAGGACCGGAGGTAACGGTTTCTTTCACCGTAGGTGTCAATAACTTCGAACCCACCAACCTCAAGGCGGAAGTCTTCGGCGGGGACAACGTCACCTTCTCTTGGGATGCCACTTCCACCGCCGACCGGTATGTGATCACCCTCTTCTGCGACGGCGAATTCTACGCCACCCTCACCGTCAACGGCAAATCCAAAACGACCACAATGCCGAAAGACGGCACCTGGTCATGGACGGTACAGGCGTTCAACGAAGGCGAGAACGGAAACTATTTCGAGGCTTCCAACGCCATCGCCGGTGCTGATTTCGTCTCCAAAGCAGCAGACATTCCGGAGGACGCAATCGTCATGGATGTATGGGGCATGGAGGCTGCTTACCTTGATGAATACGTAGCTCAGTTCCCTGCCGGCAAGTACGGATGGTACATCACTTTCGCTACCAATGAGGCAGGCGGAACAGGCTATCCTATGCCGACCTTCCTGATCTATACGGACAAAGAGCGTGCGATCTCCGGCGTGTATAATGTAGCGCGCGGCGGTATTGACGCAGAGAGCTGCTATATTAACGTCAACGGCAAACAAGAAGATGCCATCATGGCTACAGACGCTGAGCTCCGCCTCCAGTTCGACGGCTATGACGAGGAGAAAGCAGAGAGCGGATATGCCTACGGCTACTACACCGGTTCGTTCCGTCTGGTAGGATCGGACGGCAAGACCTATGTAGGTAAGTTCATGGAGATGTTCTGCAACTCGTTCAATTTCTCCACCTATGGCACGATCCGCGACCACGTAGGTATGTACGACGAGGATCCGAACGCCCTCTGGGGAATAGAAACCCCCTCCGACTCCCCCTCAAGGGGAGAGAAAATCCTGCACGAAGGACAACTCTACATCGTCCGTCCGAATGGCACGATCTACAACGCCACCGGCGTAAGAGTGAAATAACCCCACCCTAACCCTCCCCTCAAGGGAGGGAACAAAAACAAGCGCCTCATTATTGAGACGCTTGTTTTTTTTGGGGGGGGACGGACCAGCTGACTTTTTATTGATGTTGCTCTCGTAAGAGGTCGTTCACCGTCTTGACGGGGTTGAACGTGCTCACCGGCACTTCGACAAAGATAGTGTTCCAGCGGCTCATTGCACCGTTCCAGAGACCCGGCAACTCCAGCGCAAGGAGTTCCTTGCCGTCCTTGCTCTTGTTGGAGATAAAGCCCGTCTGCGGATCAACGAACGACGGCAGGTCAAACGGTTTGCCTTCGTAGTCGCGTATAGCGCATACCAGATCCACCGGATTGAAATGGGTACTCTGTTTCATCAGTTCGGGATCGCTGATCTGGCTGGACTCCAAGATCTGACAAGAAATACTGCCGTCTGCCTCGCGTACCAGGAACGGACCGCCACCGGGTTCGCCGGTGTTCTTCACTACGCCGCATACACGGATCGGTCGGTTCAGTCGCGCACGCTCTTCGTCGCTCAGGTTCGGATCCTGCAATGCCTCAAAGACACGCTTCTGCTCGGTCACTAACACACCCGCAAGGATCTGTTTGTAGCGGATCGTGTCTTTCTTCAGCCGATCCGGCACCACATTGTCTATATTCTTGATAAAGACGATGTCGGCGTCCTGCTGGTTCAGGTTCTCGATCAACGCACCGTGTCCGCCCGGACGGAAGAGTAACTTACCGTCCTTCGTTCGGAACGGCGTACCGTCCGGATTAGCCGCCAAGGTATCCGTACTCGGCAACTGCTCACTGAACGTAACGTCGTATTTCACGCCGTACTTGGCTTCGAACTTAGGCAAGTTCTCTGCTATATGCTGACGGAAAAGCGGCAGGTGGTCGTGGCTCACTGTGAAATGCAGATAGACGGTCGGTTTCTCGCCGTCCTTCGCCGGTGCTACGCAATATTGCGCACCCTCCACCAAGTGCTCCAACGCAGGCGTGCGCGCCCCATCGCGATATTTATGGAACAGCAGCAGACCCTTCGGCAGCTCGCCATAGTGCATGTCGTTCAGCAGGTAACGAACCGCCTCCTGACCCTCTTTGCCTGCCAACTGCGGACCAAAAGCGAACTGGTCTTTGTGCGCCAGAAAATCCTGAATGAACGGCGTCTCAATGCCGTCCTCCAAGTATTGGAAGAGGTTCTTGAACATACGGCTGGCTGCTCCGGAAGCAGGAACGAACTTCAGGATCTTATGTCCCTCTTTCAGGTACTCCTGCCATGCCTCGATATACTTCTCCTGCTCGGCACGCTTCGGAGCCAAAATACCCTTTTTCGTTGATGCCGGAGCGACGATGTCTAACTCAGGAAAACCGTTTCGGAAGCACTCCAACTGCGCTTCCGCTTTCTCTACTGAAATGCCTCGAGCCTGCAACTGCTCCAGGTCTTGTGTGCTGAAATTTGTCATGGTATGATAAGTTTTTAATTAATTGGCTGATTTGCGCTGCAAATTTACGATAAAAATCGGACATACGCAAATTTTTGAGCGATTTTAATCGCTTTATTTGCGTATTTGAAAAAAAAGCGGTAATTTTGCAGCAAAATTTGAGTGTTATGTCCCAAAAAGATGATGCGTTTGAGTATGTCTTGAACCGGATAGCCGACAGAGCTGTGCGCCGGTTGGGTCTGGATGCCGGAGACCCGCGTTATGCTTTTTTGCTCCGCAATCTGTTAAACAGCCTGTGCGGTCCCGATGGGGACGAATATATAGCCGCCGAGATGATGAGTTACCTCAACGAGGAAGGCTACGACATGGAGCAGGAGGAGGTGCAGCGTATTGTTTCCGAAGCCCGTGTGCAATGCGACCCGCATGTGTTTGCTCTCCAGACGGCGCTTAACGACATCGAGGAATCAAACCTCTCCGGAGAAACAGCCTTTGACAATATACGCGGTTTTCTGGACAGACACGAACATTAAATTGCTACCCATATGATTCTAATTGCCGACAGCGGAAGTACCAAAGTCCATTGGTGTCTTGTGACCGCGAGCGGGCAATGCTCCGACGTCTTTACGGACGGCATCAACCCGCTTTTCCAGACTACTATTGCGATGCAGAACAGCATCTCGAACCAACTTCTCCCCCAGATCAGTTCGCTCCTCTGGGCGGGTACACTCACCCATGTCTTCTTCTACGGAGCGGGTTGCACGCCGGAGAAAAAAGTGTTTGTCCAAAAAGCATTGGAGGCGATCTTCAAGAAAGCGGAAGTGTTCGTCGCGTCCGACATGTTGGGCGCAGCGCGAGGTCTGCTGAGCCGCAGCGCCGGAGTAGCCTGCATTTTAGGCACCGGATCAGGCAGCTGTTTCTATGACGGAGAGAACATAGCGTGGGCTGTTCCCTCTCTCGGTTATATCCTCGGCGACGAAGGGTCAGCTGCCGTGCTCGGCAAACGGCTCGTAGGAGATCTGCTGAAGAATCAATTGGGAGACGATCTCAAAGAAGCATTCTTCGCCGAATACCAGACCTCCATGGCGGACATCATTGAGAAAGTCTATCGCCAGCCGTTCCCGAACCGGTTCTTGGCGAAACTTTCCCGTTTCTGCGCCGACCATATAGAGGACCCGCGCATTCATGCCCTCGTCTATGACCACTTCGTGCAGTTTATCCGCCGCAACCTCAAGCAGTATTTCGAGCCGTCAGCCATCAGCCATCAGCACTCAGAGGTCGGTTTCGTAGGTTCGATCGCCTATTATTACCGCCCGATCTTGGAGGAAGCCATGGCGGCTGAAGGCTTACCGCTGGGTGCTATCATGCAAGACCCCATCGAGGGACTCAAAGAATTCCATAAATCAGCCATAATCCCAACTACCGAATGATCAATACCTTTTATCTGCCGGGTCGCGTTTGTTCGACCGCTGCGATCCGTGAGATCGCCCAAAAAGCATCAGAGAAATATACTCTCATCTGTCTCAAACCCGACATCGAGTGGGTCTATCTGGGACAGGAGCGAATGATCCAAGTCCTCGAAATGACCGGGGCAACCATGGTCTATGCCAACCGGTTTCATAAATCAGCCATCAGCGATCAGCCGTCAGAAGCGCCGGTCATTGACTACCAAGCCGGTGCGCTGCGCGACGATTTTGATTTCGGAGCCGTGCTCCTGTGGGACACCGCTAAACTCAAAGCGCTCGTCGCACAAATGGACACGGACTACGAATACGCCGGACTTTATGACCTCCGTCTCCGTGCCAGCCAGTTCTCAATTCTCAATTCTCCACATCCCCGAATATCTCTATTACGAAGTGGAGACCGACACCCGCAAGTCCGGAGAGAAACTCTTTGACTACGTTGATCCGCGCAACAGAGCCGTTCAGATTGAGATGGAAGCCTGCGTCACAGCCCATCTCAAACGCATCGGAGCATACCTTGCGCCGGGCGAATACCAACCCTTGCCGGAAGCAGGAGAGTTCCCTGTTACCGCTTCGGTCATTATTCCTTGTAAGAACCGTGCGCGCACGATAGCCGACGCCGTCCGCTCCTCCCTCTCCCAGCAAGTGCGCAAACCCTACTCATTCAACGTCATTGTCGTCGATGACAACTCCACAGACGGCACGGCGGACATCCTGAACGACCTTAAAGCCCTTAATGACCCTAAAGACCTTATTGTCATCCCCCAGGACAAGACTTGGCATGCCATCGGCGGCAATTGGAACGTAGCGATCCACGACCCGCGTTGCGGTAAATATGCGATCCAACTGGACTCCGACGACACCTATTTCGACGAGCACACCGTCCAGAAATTCATTGACGCTTTCGAGTCCGGTCAATACGGAATGGTGATCGGCACGTACCAACTGACCAACATGGCAGGCGAGATTTTGCCTCCTGGCGTGATTGACCACCGCGAATGGACAGACGAGAACGGACGCAACAATGCATTGCGAATCAACGGATTAGGTGCACCGCGAGGATTCTATGTACCGCTTCTTCGGTCGATCAACTACCCCACCACCAAGTATGGCGAAGACTACGCCGTCGGACTGCGCATCAGCCGCGACTGGCAAATCGGACGCATTTATGACGTGCTCTATAACTGCCGCCGGTGGGAAGATAATTCCGACGCCAACTGCGACATCGTAGCCATGAATCGCAATAACTGGTACAAAGACCGCCTCCGCACATGGGAACTCCTTGCGCGGATAAAGAATAAGGAATAAAGAATAATGAATATCCGCATTGGCATCCTTACCGCCCCTCATATTGATTTTGAGCAGCGGGAACACACGTTCGTGCTGAAAAACGTGCGGATCGGCATCGGTTTTCATTGGGACCGGCACGAGGACCAAGAGTTCGCGGGCACGCTGGAGATCTGTCATAACCCGGACGGTACCCAAACAGCCATCAACACCATTGATCTGGAGGACTACCTCTGTTCGGTCATTTCCTCCGAAATGAACGCCAACAGTCCGATGGAATTGCTCAAAGCGCACGCGATCATTTCCCGCTCTTGGGCTATTCGCGCAATGGAAAACCCCAGTCATGAAGGGTTTCATGTCTGTGCCGACGACCATTGCCAACGCTACGAAGGGCTGCGACGGATGAGCGAACGCGCTGTAGAAGCCGTGCGGGCGACTGCCGGACAAGTGTTGATGTACGATGGCAAAGTGTGCGACTGCCGCTATCATAAGTGCTGCGGAGGAAAAACCGAGATCTGGAGCACGTGCTGGGAAGACATCAACGTGCCCTATATCCGCTCCGTCGAATGTCCGTACTGCAACCCTGCGTACATTCGCAAATCCCTCGTAAATGGTACTTCCGTCCTTCGGACATCCCTCAATGACTACGACCAAGAGACCACGGATTTCCACGATTGGAAGGTCTCCTATACCGCTGAAGAGCTGGGCGACATCATCCGCTCTAAATCTGGTATCGACTTCGGGTCAATCCTAGACATTATACCTCTCAAACGAGGCGCTTCGGGACGTATTTACCAACTCAAAATAGTGGGTACCAAGCATACCGAAATTATCGGCAAAGAGCTCAAAATCCGCCTCTGGCTTAGCCGCAGTTGCCTCTATAGCTCTTGGTTCGACGTGGAGAAAGGACCTTCGTCCTTCGTACTTCGCGGTCACGGTTGGGGTCACGGCGCAGGATTGTGCCAAATAGGCGCAGCGGCCATGGCGACGGAAGGCAAGACTTACGAAGAAATATTAGTTTATTACTACCGTGGGGCAGCACTCCAACATATCCATTGAGCAACTTGCGCTGCAACGCGACCGCTATCGCCATCTCTCCGACGAGGAATGGCGGTGGTTTTTGCAGCAAGTCGAAGGGCGCGAACGAACAGCCGACAAGTTACCCACTTTTGCTGCCATAGACGATTGGTGGTATCCCGTCCGTCTCTCCTGCGAACAATGTTCCTCCGAACTCACCGCCCGATATAAAGCGCAAATTGCACTTGGTACTTGGTCCAATGGTACTTGTCTTGATTTAACCGGCGGCTACGGTGTGGACACATTCTTTCTCTCCGAACTCTTCGCGCACACCGACTACGTCGAGCAAAACGCCGAACTATGCCGCATTGCCGCGCATAACTTCGCCCTCGCGCACAAAAATATCTCCGTCCATAACACCTCCGCCGAAGCATTCTTATCTTCCCCCCTCCATGGGGGGATTGAGGGGGGCGTCCATTTAATTTTCCTCGACCCTGCGCGGCGAGACAGCCATGGCGGCAAAGTCTTCCGGCTGGCGGACTGCACTCCCAATGTCGTAGAGTTATTGCCCTCGCTGTTGACCCACCTTGACCCGGACGGACGGATTCTACTCAAACTCTCGCCGATGCTGGACTTGACGCAAGCGATAAAAGAGCTGTCAGCCGTCAGCACTCAGCATTCAGGCATCATTTGGGATGTGTATATCGTAGCTGTCAAGAACGAAGTGAAAGAGGTTTTGTTGCTGAGTCGGAATACCGATATATCAATGCATCGATATACCGATTTATCGAACTTTCGAGAGACTGAACCGACGATTACCGCCATCGATCTATCAAAAAAGGAGCAGGCATTCACTTTCACTCGAGAGGAAGAGCGAGAGGCAATTTCTCTCCCCTTTCAGGGGGAGTTGGAGGGGGCTTTTCTCTATGAACCCAACGCTGCTATCCTCAAAGCCGGTGCGTACAAGCTTATTGCCGCGCGTTTCGGGTTACAGAAATTGGATCCGAACACCCATCTATACACTTCCAATACTCTCGTAGAGAACTTCCCCGGACGCGTCTGGCGCATAAAAGAAGCCCCTTTCCAACTTTCCCCTAAAGGGGCAAAAGATAAGCAAGCGAACGTTCTCACCCGCAACTACCCGCTTACACCGGAGCAGTTAAAGAAAAAGCTGCACTTCCGCGACGGAGGTACAGCCTATGTCATTGCATGCCGAGTGGCAGGCAAACCCACTGTTTTCTTAGCCGAGCGGGTGGAAGATATCCATGCCGAAAGCTGAGGTAAAAGCGTCTTTCTTTTTTAACTCTTCCGCCGTGTCTAACTGCACACCTTTGCCGGGTGTCATCAGCAGAATCCGGTCGCTCAACGTGAGAGCCAGATCCAGTTCGTGCGTCGAGATCAGGACTGTTTTTCCTTGCTCGTGCGCCAGTTGGCGTAACAGCCTCAGCACTAAGATCCTGTGAGGCAGATCCAAATGCGCCGTGGGCTCGTCCAAGAGAATGATCGGCGTCTGTTGCGCCAACGCTTTAGCTATCAAGATCCGCTGTTTCTCACCGTCCGAATGGGCGTTGAAGAAAGAGAACCCCACCCCGTCCCTCCCCTCAAGGGAGGGGGAAGAGAAACCAACATGCTCCAATGACGCTTCAATTATCCGTTCATCCTCGTCCGACAGTCCGTCCAGAAACGAAGTATAGGGATACCGACCCATCGCGACCACGTCGTGTACTGTCGTGTTCTCCATCGACATCCGCTCCGTCAACACCAGAGCCACACTCTTTTCTGCTTTCTGATGCAGGTCTGAGTTAGATGACAACTGATAGCTTCCCTCCAGCGCCGGCTGTAGCCCTGCGAGGGTGCGCAACAACGTGGACTTGCCGCATCCATTCGGGCCCAGCATACACACCATCTCGCCCTCATAGAGCGAGAAAGTGAGATCGGCTTGCACTATCTTCTGACGGCTGACAGCTGATGGTTTTCGACCTCTGTCAACATAGCCGATGGTCAGTTTATTCGTAGAAATAGAGACGTTGGACACGGCGGCTGACAGAAGTTAAAATTTCGTAGGTAATTGTTCCTAATTTATCGGCGAGTTCCTGCAGCGTCACGTGCTCGCCGAAGACCTCCACCGGATCTCCGGGACGTGCATCTGTTCCGGTTACATCGATCATAGCTTGGTCCATGCAGACGTTGCCGACTACCGGACAGCGTTTGCCGCGCAGCCACACTTCGCCGCCATAATTGGAGAAGCGCCGGTCGAAACCATCGGCGTAACCGATTGGGATCACAGCGATCGTGCGGTCTTCCTCCAGCTTGGTGTGACGTCCGTAACCGATCGTCTCGCCCGCCTTGACCGTCTTGACGGACAGGATGGTCGTCTCCAGCGAACACACATTGCGCAGCTTCGCTCCGGCGAACGAGAAACCGTACAGACCGATTCCCAAACGGCACATATCGAACTGGTAGTCCGTGAAGCGTTCTATACCGGCGGAGTTGAGGATATGTTTTAAAATAGGGAACCCCTCCCCACCCCTCCCCTCAAGGGAGGGTGCATGTATCAGCGTCTCGGCACAGTCGTCGAAATAGCGTATCTGGTCCATCGTGAACGCGTCAAACTGCGCTTCGTCGCTACCTGCCAGATGCGAGAAGACGGACGCCACGCGCACAGCCTTGTGTGCCTTCAATTTCTCCAGCAGCCAAGGAATATCCTCTTTGTAGAAACCCAACCGGTGCATGCCGGAGTCGATCTTGATATGAATCGGCACATGCTCCAGCCCTTTTGCCTCCGCTGCTGCGATTACGGTCTTCAGCGACTGATGGCTATAGACGTTCGGCTCCAAGTTATTCTCCAGAATCAAGTCCATCGCAGCTACTTCGGGATCCATAATAATGATCGGCAGCGTGATTCCTGCCTTGCGCAACTCTACCCCTTCGTCTGCCACAGCGACCGCCAAGTAATCCACCATTCCGCTTGCTTGGAGCGCTTTGGACACTTCGACGCTTCCTGCTCCGTACGCGAACGCTTTTACCATGCATGTCAGCTTCGTCTCCGGCTTCAGCAACCCGCGGAAATAGCGCACATTCTCCACCAGCGCAGAGAGGTTCACTTTGAGCACCGTCTCGTGCGTCTGGTGCAGGATACGCGAAGCGATCAACTCCTCGTCGTAACCCAATGCCCGCATCACAGCCGCGCACGTCCGCACGTTCTGGTGCGTCGGATCTTCGATGATCTGCTCCGAGTGAACAAACAGTTTCATCTTCTCCGCTCGTTTCTGTTCCAGCGAGACGAAGTTCTCGTCATGTTCGTGCCCGATGTACGTGATTACGCCTATGGTCGGACGAATGATCGGTTCCAGTCTCTCCATCTCGCCCGGCTGGCTGATTCCAGCCTCAAAGAGGCAAAGGAGAGGCTTTTTCAGACCGTCCCTCAAGGGAGAGAGGTATGATTCCAATTGCCAGACGGAGAGGGGCACGCCGATCTGCGAGTTATACGATTTGGGCGAACGGATGATGGTGTAGTCGTCTTTGAGCAGCTGATACAACCATTCCTTCACCACAGTCTTTCCGTTCGAACCGGTAATACCGATCACGGTTCCTTTGAACTGCGCCCGCACATGCGCCGCGAGTGCCTGCAACGCAGCTATACTATCGCCGGTTACAAAAGCCTGCACGCCTTTTTCCCGCAAGTCGGGGATGTATTTTGCTCCGTCGTTCTTCGCCGTCTTGATCGCAAAAAACAACGTATCTTCGGCTGACGGCTGACGGCTATCAATACTCAGATGCCGTATCTCCAGCTCGTCCGGTCCTTCCACATGGGCAATCGACCCTATAACTTGTTTGATCTCAGATAATTTCATGATAAATAACTTTTGCGACTGCAAAATTACTACTTTTTGGGGACATGTGCAAATCTTTATGCTTTTTTTCGTTGTTTATTGCGTCTGAACGTGGTTCATGGGGCGGTTATGAGATTTTTTTCTTTCTCATAATAAATCAATTAAAGTGTCCAAAAAACGGGGTACACTACATACTGAGGTATGCTTGTGATTCGCTTACTAACCTACGAATCACCTATGAATCACCTATGAATCACCTATGAATCACTAAAGAATCACTAATAGATGACAGCATGCAAAGCCCACCCCGACCCTCCCCCTCAAGGGGAGGAGAAGGGAAGAAAAGAGAAAGGGAAGAAAGAGAAAGGGCGGAAGTGAAGTCCCGCCAACAAAACGAAGAGGACGAAGAGGACGGCTATGTAAAGGACGGCTATGTGCCGAAATATGTAAAAAAAACTAATTTATAAAAAAACACTAATTTATTTGCATATATGCAAAAAAAGCAGTAATTTTGCAGCCGTAAATTGCGTAAGTATGCGCGTATGGGACGATTTAGAGATGATTTAGAGACGAATTAGAGATGAATTAGAAATGATTTAGAGATGGAATATCGATATATCAATAAGATTGATTCACCGGCGGATTTGAAGAAAGTACCGCTTGAGGAATTGCCGTCGGTGTGCGCGGAATTGAGACAGTTTATCATTGAGGCGCTCAGCAAAAACCCCGGGCATCTGGCTTCTTCATTAGGCACGATCGAACTGACCGTCGCCTTGCACTATGTGTTCGATACGCCGAACGACAAACTGGTTTGGGACGTGGGACACCAAGCGTACGCGCATAAGATTCTCACCGGACGGAGAGACCGCTTTCATACCAACAGGCAGTTCAAAGGGCTCTCGCCTTTCACCAATCCGGCGGAGAGCGAATACGATGCCTTCATCGCAGGGCATGCCTCCAACTCTATCTCTGCCGCACTCGGCATAGATATCGGGAATGAATTCGAGATTAAAAATTCAAACTTAAAAATTACCCGCAATGTGGTCGCCATTATTGGGGATGGTGCGATGACGGGCGGCTTGGCGTTCGAGGGACTGAACAACACCTCGATGGACAAAAACAACCTGCTTATCGTCCTCAACGATAATCACATGGCGATTGACCCGCTCAAAGGCGGTTTCACCCAATACCTGGTCGATCTGACGACCAGCGAACGATACAACCGCTGGAGATGGAATCTATACCGGATTGCAGCAAAACTGCATCTGGTGGACGAACATAAACGCCGCGCTATGCTGCGACGCAACAACAGCCTCAAAGCGGTATTCTCCAAACAAAGCAGTAATATCTTCACGGGTCTCAACATCCGCTATTTCGGTCCGACAGACGGACACGACGTGGTGGGTCTCGTGCGTATCCTGAGCGAGATCAAGAACCACCGCGGCCCCAAAGTGCTGCATATCATCACCAAGAAAGGCAAAGGTTATGCGCCTGCGGAAAACGACCAAACGGTTTGGCATGCCCCGGGCGAATTCAATGTGGAGACAGGGGAGCGGCAAAGCCTTCAGCCGTCAGCTGTCAGCGTTCCGCCACTATGGCAGGAAGTGTTCGGCGAGACGCTCTTGGAGTTAGCGAAACAGAACGAGAAGATCGTGGGTATCACGCCCGCTATGCCCAGCGGATGTAGCATGAGTATCATGCAGAAAGAGCTGCCGGATCGCGTCTTTGATGTCGGCATTGCCGAAGGACACGCGGTCACTTTCAGCGCAGGTTTGGCGAAAGCAGGGATGATTCCTTATTGCAACATCTACTCCACTTTCCTGCAACGGGCATACGACAATATCGTCCATGACGTGGCGCTCCAAAACCTGCACGTAGTGCTCTGTATCGACCGCGCAGGTATCGTCGGCAACGATGGCGCTACCCACCATGGACTGCTCGACCTCTCTTACTTGCGCCCTATTCCGAACATACAGATCTGCGCTCCGCGCACAGCGGAGGATCTGAAACAGATGCTCACCCTTGCGGAGAAGCTGGACGGACCTGTGGCGATTCGATATCCAAGAGGAAGGACAAACCCCACCCCCGAGAGTTCTACGGACGGCCACCGGCAGTCCGATCGAGCAGAGCTCTTCACCCGCTCAAGGGAGGGAGTAAAGTACGGCAAAGGCGTCAAACTCAGGGACGGAGAAGACGTAGCCGTGCTGACCATCGGCGCAATAGGAAACACCATGGCGGAAGCGATAGAAAACCTCTCCCCGACCCTCCCCTCAAGGGAGGGAGGTGTGTTTGCGCACTACGATATGCGGTGGCTCAAACCGCTGGACGAAGAGGTCCTGCACGAAGTCGGGAAGAAATACCAAACCATCGTGACCGCCGAAGACGGTATGATTGCAGGAGGATTAGGATCCGCTGTATTGGAATGGATGGCGGACCATGGCTACACACCGCGCGTCATTCGTCTCGGTGTGAACGACCAGTTCGTAGAACACGGCTCTACCAAAGAGCTCTATCATATGCTTAAATTAGACAAAGAAGGACTATGCGAATCGTTATTGCAGGTGCCGGTGAAGTAGGCACGCACTTGGCTAAATTGCTGAGCCGCGAAGAGATGGAGATCAGTCTGCTCGACGAGAGCCAGGAGCGGCTGGGAGACCTCAGCGCCAACTATGATATGTTGACCAAAGTGGGCAACCCCACCTCTATCCGCGACTTGCGCGAAGTGGGCGTAGAGGGATGCGACCTGTTCATCTCCGTCACTCCGCATGAAACGGAGAATATGACGGCGTGTCTTATCGCCAACTCCTTGGGAGCCAAACGAACGCTCGCGCGTATCGACAACTACGAATACCTCCTGCCGGAGAACAAACGGTTCTTTGAGGAGATGGGTCTCAACCACCTCATCTATCCGGAGGTGCTCGCCGCCAATGAGATCGAAGCCAGCCTCCGCACTAACTGGATGCGATATCATCTCCAGTTGGGACAAGGCGCATTGGAGCTGTGTGTGATCAAGGTGCGCGAGACGGCCAAGATCCTCGGACAACCCTTCTCGTCCGGCGTGTATAATCATGGCAAATACCGCATCGTAGCTATCAAACGAGGTCAGGAGACGATCATCCCCCGCGGTAGCGACACCGTCGAAGTGAACGACATGGTCTATTGCGTCTGCCCGAAAGAGGAGATGGAATACATGCGGGAGGAACTCGGCAAGAACAAACGAGAGATCAAGAATATCATTTTTTTCGGCGGCGGACGAATCGCCCGCAAAGCGGCTACCGAGCTGACGGACGAGATGAATATCAAGATCATCGAGAAAGACCGTGATCTTTGCAACATCCTGAGCGAGAAAGTACCGAACGCACTGATTATCAATGCCGACGGAAGCGACATGGACGTACTCAAGGAAGAAGGTATTCAGGATGCGGACGCTTTCGTAGCCGTCACAGAAAGCAGCGAAGCGAACATCTTCGCCTGCCTGGCTGCCCAGCGTTTCGGTGTCCGCAAGACCATCGCCGAGGTGGAGAACCTCGATTATATCCCGATGGCGGAAGGTCTGGATATAGGCACCGTGCTCAACAAAAAGACCATCGCCGCCTCCTATATCTACCAGATGCTGCTTGATGCCTCCGTGCGCGGCGTGCATAATCTGACGAGCGCAGATGCCGAGATTGTGGAGTTCTACGCCAAAGAGGGCAGCACTATCACGCGGCATAAAGTGAAAGATCTCTCCCTGCCGGAGGAAGCCAACATAGGCGGTATCGTCCGCGCAGGAGAAGGGATTCTCGTCAACGGCGACACAGAGATCATCTCCGGCGACCTGGTGGTAGTCTTCTGCAAGAGCCATGTAATCAGACATCTAGAGCGATTCTTCAAATGACACGAACTTTCAACTGGCGGCTGGTCTTCAAGACCATGGGCGTTTTAACCACCCTCGAGGCTCTGTTCATGTTGGTGCCTACGCTGACTGCGTGGTGGTACGACGAAGCCGATATGGGTGCTTGGATCGTGTCCAGCGCCATCACCTGGCTCAGCAGCTGGTGGATGTTGCTTGCCGGACGGAAGGCGGAGAAACACGTAGGAGAACGCGAGGGATATGTGATCGTAGCTACGGTCTGGATCGTCTATTCGCTCTTCGGCATGCTGCCTTTCTGGCTCAGCGGCGCGCTGCCCGAACTGACGAACGCTTGGTTCGAGACCATGGCGGGCTTCACCACGACGGGCGCTACCGTCATCCGCGATGTGACGGCGGTGACCCATTCGATCCTCCTCTGGCGCGCCCTGATGCAGTGGCTCGGAGGTATGGGTATCATCGTCCTCTCCGTCGCTATCCTGCCTATGTTCGGTCTCGGCGGCATGCAGCTCTACAGCGCCGAAGTGACGGGCGTCAGCTACGAAAAACTGAGCCCCCGCATCGCCGACACCGCCAAACATATGTGGATCACTTATATCGGTCTGACGGTCGCTCAAACGGCGTTGATGCACCTCGAGGGCATGGGTCTTTTCGACTCGATCTGCCATTCGATGAGTACCATCTCCACCGGCGGTTTCTCTACGAGAAACGACAGTATGATCGGCGACAACGCTGCTATCCAGTGGACCACAGCGGCATTCATGTTCCTCTCCGGTTTCAACTTCACGCAACTGATTTATCTCTTCCGCGGTAAGCCGCAGCGTCTCTTTCATGACGAGGAGTCGCGGTGGTACGCCATCGCGGTAGGCGCTGCTACCCTCTTCCTCTCTATAGGTCTTTTCGTTCACTACGGTATCGAGCACGACGTCAGCAAGATCGTCGAACTGGAGAATTTCTTCGCTACGGCAGAGCGTGCGCTGCGCAAAGGATTCTTCATGACCTGCTCGGCTATGACCAGTACGGGATTTGCCGCCAGCGACTATATGACCTGGCCGAAACTGCTGTGGGTGTTTGTCTTCTTCCTGATGTTCACCGGCGCTTCGTCGGGCTCGACGGCGGGAGGTATCAAATGGGTGCGCATCGCTATCTTCGCCAAGTCGGCGGTAGCGGAACTCAAACGCCGCATCCATCCCAATGCAGTGATCCCGGTGCGCTTCAACGGCCGCACGCTGCGCGAGCAGACCACCAGTAATATCATGGCGTTTATGTTCTTCTATATCGCTATCATCGTAGTGGCTGTCCTCGTCTTCTGCGCCTCGGGCGTAGCGTTCGACGAAGCGATCGGTACGGCCGTTTCGGCTATCGGCAATGTAGGTGTCTCGATCGGTCAGTTCGGACCCTCCGGCACATATGCGGACTACCCGACGGTAGCCAAATGGACGGCGACACTCGTCATGCTCATCGGCCGTCTCGAGATCTTCACGGTTCTCTTGTTGTTCAGCAGGGCTCTTTGGAAGAAATAAACTATGCGTCCCTATCGAGTTCTTCTCTTCATCGCCTCTGTGATGGCTTGTCTGGCAGCGCTGTGTGTTGTGCTGCCCGGGCGTATCTCGTTCGGCTCCCATGACCTGCGCTGGCCTACCCTTGCGGAGGTGCTAACCTCTCCCCAACCCTCCCCTCAAGGGAGGGAGAGCTACGATACAGATAGCATAGAGAATACAGATAGCACAGATAGCACAGAGAACATAGAGAGCACAGAGGTCAGAGATACTATAGCGTCCCCTGTTATTCCCAAAGTGTCAGTCGATTCGGTCACAGACAGCCGTATGTTCCTTGCTGCGTTCTATGCTTCGCTGGCGGAGAGTAGCGAACGGGTGGTACGTGTGGTACACTATGGCGACAGCCAGATTGAGGAAGACCGGATGAGCCAGCAGATACGGGAGAAACTGCAGGCGCTATATGGTGGAAAAGGTGTGGGGCTCGTGCCTTTGGCACAAACGATTCCAACTCTCTCTGTGCGTCAGGAGCTGCGCATGAACGGACGGTTTACCGCTCCGGCACAAGGTCCCAGACGGTACTTGGTCTATGGTCCGAAACACGACCAGCGGACGGATGGTCTATATGGTGTAATGGGACAAGTGGCGGTTATGAACGACAGTCTGGTCAAAGGCAGCGAAGAGATCACAGCGATCGTCACTCCTCTGATCCCCACAGCAAGATATAGTCATTGGCGCGTGTTTGCAGACACGTCTGTCCATTATACTTTTGCCGGAGATACGGTGCAACTGTCCGGTCGCGGAGCCGTATATGGTCTCTCGCAACAGAGCGAAACAGGCGTTATTGTGGATAATATCCCGATGCGCGGCTGCCTCGGTCTGGTGTTTGAGAAGATCGACAGCGCGCAGTTAAGCACTTTCTATCGCCGCGAGAATGTCAAACTGATTATCATGCAGTATGGCGGCAATGCTATTCCTTTCAATAAAAACCCCGGCACGATCTCCGGCATCGTGAAAGGTCTGCGCGACCAAGTGCGCTATTTGCAAGCTTGCGCGCCGGAAGCGTCTATCCTCTTTATCGGTCCAAGCGATATGCTGACCCAGGAAGAAGGCGAATGGACCACATACCCGATGGTGCCTTATATGGATCGGTTATTGCGCAAAATGGCATTGGAAGAGAATATCGCTTATTTCAGTCTTTACCGCTGGATGGGTGGAGCTGGTAGTATGTTGAAATGGCAAGAGATCGGCTTGGCAGGTTCAGACGGCGTACATTTTACGAGAGCCGGAGCCCGCAAAGCCGGCAATGCAGTAGTTGAATGGATTTTATCACCCACATATTAGCCTTTAATTCGGAGAGCCCTCTGCTGTTCACCCAGTTTTATTTCTGGGCGTTCTTTGCGTTGGTATTCTCGCTCTTTGCGCTGATCATGAGCGGCAAGTCGGCAGATGGAAAGAGCAGACTTCATCTGCGCAACGTCTATCTGCTGTTCGTCAGTTGGTTCTTCTATTATAAGACCAGCGGACTCTTTCTGCTTATTCTGGCGTTCGTCACTCTCTCCGACTGGATTATAGCGAAAAACCTCTCCCCGGCCCTCCCCTCAAGGGAGGGAGGGAAAGCCTCTCCCCGCTCTAAGCGTGATTTTTCTCTTTTAACCCTCTCCGTAGTCATTGACCTTGGGCTGCTGGCTTATTTCAAGTACGCCTATTTCTTCACGAACATGGTTAATGATCTGTTCGGAACAGGTTTTCAGGTCTTTGATATCTTCGCGTACATCGGCAACGGCTTCGCCGAAGCGGGACGTTTCAGCGTGGACACGATTGTGCTGCCGGTGGGTATTTCGTTCTATATCTTCCAAGTCATCTCCTACACGGCGGACGTCTATCGCGGGCGAATCCAGCCGGTAAAGAATATTCTGGACTTTGGGTTCTATGTATCGTTCTTCCCGCAGTTGGTGGCTGGTCCGATTGTTCGTGCAGAGGAGTTTATTCCGCAGCTCTACAAGCCTTATCGCCTCAGCAGAAGGGTCTTCGGAGTAGCGGTATTCTGGATATTGAACGGTTTGGCGAAGAAGATCATTATGTCGGATTACCTGGCGGTGAACCTGATTGACCGCGTGTTTGACAATCCGCTTCTGTTCTCCGGATTCGAGAACCTCTTTGCGCTCTTTGCCTATTCGCTGCAAGTCTATGCGGATTTCTCGGGTTACACGGATATTGCAATCGGCGTAGCCATGCTAATGGGATTCTATCTGCCGATGAACTTCAACAGCCCATATAAATCGCAAAGTCCGCAGGAGTTCTGGCGGCGGTGGCACATGTCGCTTGGGCGATGGCTGAAGACTTATCTGTATATTCCGTTGGGCGGCAACAGAAAGATCGGGTTTGGTACGTATTTCTGGCTCAGCCTGATTGCTTTTGTCTCTGCGGCGCTCACCGGCTGGTGGTGGCAGATCCTTGTGCCGTTTGGAGTCTTTATGACCGGCGTGTTTGTATGGGACAAATGGATTAGCCAAAAGGCATCTGTCGAAAGGCGCAAGTTGCTCTATGCGAACTTGAACTCTTTTATCACGCAGGTCTTAGGCGGTTTATGGCATGGTGCGAGCTGGAACTTCATTATTTGGGGCGGTATCAACGGAATAGGAATGATTGTGGAGAAGATCTGGCGGGGCATGAATTGGCATGTCCGAATGGTGTGCATCAGTCTGCTCTGCGGCGGTCTTTGGCTGGCAGTCTATTACACGAACCTGCCTGCTTGGCGGCTCTTCGCCGTGTGGACAAGTATCATCTGGGTTGGTACGACTGTCCGGTATGTGTATCACTTATGCAAAGGATCAGATAACCGGATTACAAATGGTTTAAGTACTGCCTGGGCGGTTATACAGACTTTCACGTTTATCACTTTCACGCGTCTGTTCTTCCGTTCGTCCAGCAACTTGGATCCGGCTACGGCAAATGAGGTAGCTTGGGCAACGGCAAAAAATATGGTGAACCAGATCGGCGGCGCGTGGAGCAATGCCATCATTCCTGATTTTCTATGGGAATACCGATGGGTGGTAGCGATGTTCGTTGCCGGAATGGTCATTCACTGGCTGCCGACCAATTGGAAAAGGCGGTATCGTCTGGCTTTTAGCGCCATGCCGCTATGGCTGATGGTGATTGCGGTATGTATAGCGATTGTTGTAATCTATCAGTTCGTCACGGCGGACATGCAACCGTTTATATATTTCCAATTTTAGACCGCCCTGCGGGCTGAAAGAATAAAGACCGATTATGATTATAGGAATAACAGGCGGCATAGGAAGTGGAAAGTCCACCATCGCCCGCGCACTTGCGGCGCGAGGGTATGCTATCTATGACTGCGACAAAGAAGCGAAACGGATTATTGCCGAGGATCAAGAGGTGCAGCAACATATTATTGCCCTTTTCGGCAAAGAAGCGTTTGTTAATGGGGTTTATAATACCGCTTATGTGGCAAGCCGCGTTTTTGCGGAGCCGGAACTGCTGAAGCAGTTGAACGGGATTGTTCATCCGGCAGTAAAGGCCGATATTGAGCGGTCAGCTATCAGCATTCAGCATTCAGAGTTCTTTTTCTTCGAATCGGCGATCCTGTATGAAGCAGGCTTGGACGGGATATGCGATCGGATTATTTTGGTGGAAGCGCCGGAGGAAGTTCGAATCGCACGAACGCTCCAAAGAGACTACCACGGCGAAGCGACAGAAGAGAATATCAATAAGGTACGCGCCCGCATACAGGCGCAAAAGAAAGCTGTCAGCTGTCAGCCGTCAGCTATCAGCAATCTCCTTGTGGTCAATAATGACGGCAAAGCATCTATTGACGAATTAGTCTGCCATATTCTGCAAAATCTATAAATCTGCATGAAAAGTGCAGATTTTTCTTGCGTATATAATTTTTTTTGTGTAATTTTGCAGCGCAAAATCATTAAACGCCAGCTGATGGCAAAACAAATTACGTCCCTTGTCCCGACTGGTGCTTCCGAACACATTGGGAAAGAAAAAAAATCCGCCTATGGCATAAGACAACATTAGGCGGAAATAAAAATTACAACAATATGAAGTCCGAACTTTCGAAAAACGATACTGCCATTTTGTTCTCTGACGCAGACCTATCTGCGTTGGCAGATAAGATTGTGCTAGTGGTAGAGGAAGGCAAACTGTAGTGTACCCCGTTTTTTGGACACTTTAATTGATTTATTATGAGAAAGAAAGTGCCCTTGGAGGTCAAAATGGAAGCGTTAAAAATGCTTCAAAGCGGCGAATCCGCTCATGCAGTAAGCAAACTGTTAAGAAT
>JAFTZQ010000033.1 GCA_017464475.1 Paludibacteraceae bacterium | reverse complement strand
CAAGGTATCCGCGTGATGGAAGGAGCCAACATCAACGATATCGGTTATCCGACGTACTTGGATGCGTTGCAGCAAGGATTTGCTACGGTGCCGGGTATTGATACGGAAACAGCAGCGGTGGAGCATCGTCGTGACATTAACTACGATGCGTGGTTAGCGGCAATGTATGACCAGCCCGATTGGTACACCACCGAATGGTTGCGCCGACCGGCTGAGACGGACGACCCGTATCAGATGACCCTGTACGGCCTGCCGGATTATTTGACAGAAAAGACCGAACCTGTCAAACTTCCTGCGTTCTTACATCGCAAATGGCAACGGGAAGGCAACGGCAATGATGCGTGGACGTGGCCTGCGATGAAAGCCTTGCGAAAGGACACCACGCTGGCGCCGGATGATTATGTGATACGGTATATCGCGGCATGGGTGGAGGAATTCGGTATAGACGGTTTCCGCTGCGATGTGGTAGGTTATGTGCACCCGTGGCGCTGGAAACAACTGCATGACGCCTGCAACGAGGCGCTGAACCGATGGCGTGCCAAACATCCCGAGCAGGCGGCTTCCAAGTGGACGGACGAAGTGATGTTTACCGGCGACTACGATGATGCCTATATCACCCGTCTGCCGTTGTACGAAGAAAATGGGTTCAATAGCATGGTGAATATGTTCTTCCCGAAGGATGGCAACCTGACCACAATCGCGCAGACTTGGCAGGCATACAGCGATTCGATGTCGGTGTGGCAGGCAGCAGGGTACACATGGTATCCGTTCTCGTACCTGAACAATGCTTATTTCCGCGAAGCGGACATGGCGCATATGGACAAGTGCGCGACCTGTTTCCTGCTATCCCCCGGAGCGGTGCAGATCTTCTATGGTGACGAGGTAGGTCGCAAGACGTCTGACGCGATACTGAATGTGGATGCTGCGCAAGGGTTCCGCAGCGATTACGATTGGTCGGCTCCTAATGACACCCTCATGGCGCACTATTGGAAGTTGTGCGCGTTTCGTAAAGATCATTCGGCAGTAGGAGCAGGAAAACAGACTATGCTGAATTCCACTACGGTAATACGATCCTTGGACGAAGATACGATAGTTATCGCTTTGAACCCGCAAACCGCGAAAGCTATACCGGTTCCTTTCGCCGACGGCGAGCATGTGCGGAATGCGTATAGCGGCGAAACAAGTATTGTTCAAAACGGACGAGTGCTCCTACAACAATCCTCCGGGCATGTGGCACTTATAGAAAAGACCAACGAATAGAATCATTATAAAATATTCAGTATTTTGGCACACGCATGTGAAAATTGTAAGTTTCGTGCACACTACGACGCAAAACCTAACTCTGCGTTAGGGCGTTTCTGGAGATGGCACATCAATTTCTGTCCGGGATGGAAAGCGTACTTTACCTCCCGTTCGGCAGAAGAGCAAAAGCAATTACGCGAGAAATATAACTTTACCAAATATCAAGGTAGCTAAGAGAAACACTCAAGTGCATGGGATATCACATGACGAGAATATAAGCGTGGAAACAGACAGAATCATATTGCGCCCATGGCAGGAGAGTGATGCAGAAGCGTTATTCAAGTATGCTTCTGATCCGGATGTAGGACCTCGTGCCGGATGGCCACCGCATAAGAGCGTGGAAGAAAGTCTGGAGATAATCCAGACGGTCTTTCACAATGATCATACATGGGCGATTGAACTCAAACAGACAGGCGAAGCCATGGGCTGTATGGGCTATTATTTGTATGGAGAAAGCAATATAACTATCGGCGAGCATGATGCAGAGGTCGGCTATTGGGTTGCCAAGCCTTATTGGAATCAAGGTATATGCTCGGAGGCGTTGCGTTTGATGATTGACTACTGTTTTCAAGAACAGCATTTCGAGGTGCTATGGTGTGATTGCTTTGTGGATAATCCTGCCTCCGAACGTGTGATGCATAAGTGCGGCTTCCGTGATACAGGCGCATTCAATCTGTGCAGCCATCTTTACCTTGGCGACGACCGTCTGGTGAAGATCATGCGGCTGGACGGATCTGCGTACATACAATCAAAACTCTTTGCTTTGCAAGACCAGGCATATGCTGACTTCCAAAGCAAGTTATTGCCGACAGTGCCACGCGAGACGGTTATCGGCGTGCGGACGCCGGACTTGCGCAAAATGGCGAAGCAAATCTGCAAGACTCCTGCTGCGCAAGAGTTCTTGCATAGTTTGCCACATCGCTATTTTGACGAGAACCAACTGCACGCGTTTATCTTGTCGGAAGAGAAAGATTTCAACACCTGTATCGCTAATCTGGAGCAGTTTCTGCCATATGTGGATAACTGGGCGACGTGCGACCAACTATCACCTCGATGTTTTAAGAAGCATACGCAAGAACTGTTACCGCTCATTCGCAAGTGGATGAGGTGCAAGCACACCTATACGAAACGCTTTGGAATATGCACGCTGATGCGCTACTTCTTAGATGATGTTTTCCAACCGGAGTACTTAGAATGGGTTGAATCCATTAAGAGCGATGAGTATTACATCCGCATGATGCAGGCATGGTTTTTTGCTACGGCGCTCGCCAAACAATGGGATGCCACGCTGCCCTATATTGAGCAACATCGTTTGGAGAAGGATACGCACAACAAAACTATTCAGAAAGCCGTTGAGAGTTTCCGTATCACGGACGAACAAAAGGCTTTGCTAAAGACCTTGCGAGTGAAATGAAAAAGATACTATTCCTACATGGCTTTTATGCAAGCGGACAATGTGTTCCTGCTGTTGCGTTACGTGAAGCATTCGCAGGGCGTGCCGATGTTCTGACACCGGACTTACCCATGCATCCGCAGGACGCGCTCTGTTTCATTCACGAACTGATTGACAGAGAAAAGCCCGACTTGCTGATAGGGAATAGTTGTGGCGCTTTCTACGCGCAGATGATTGCTCCGGTCGTTGGCATCCCTGCTTTGCTGGGTAATCCGCATTTTCAGATGTCGGAGTTTCTAATGCAGCGCGTAGGTCAACACGAATACAAATCGCCACGCAAGGACGGACACCAATCTTTTGTGATTGATGAGGAATTGGTAAAAGAGTTCGCTGCTCTGGAGGCTACACAATTCGACAACTGCAATCCTCAATTCAAAGACCAAGTGTGGGCATTGTTTGGTGAACAAGATACCTTGGCGCATTTTGAACCGCTCTTCTTGGAGCACTACAACCATTCATTCTATTTTCCCGGAGGTCATACTCCCACCGCTGATGAAGTCCGTACATGGTACGTACCGCTGGCAGAACGGATGTTACTATAATACACAAACGAGGTGTGAGGCGTTTGCTGTTTACTATCTAAATCACTTTTGAGTGTCCCATTTCCGTCGCTACCGCGCTTTTCGTGATGAAACGTGCGGTAGTTTTGTTTATGTAAGACTTCAAAGGCGCGCGAGCGCGAGCAGACTTTTGAGGTGCGCGGAGCGGTTGGAGACTTGCGGTTTGAGTAGGCACACGGAGACTTTTGGGGTTAACGGAATTGATGAAGACTCACACGGTCTGCGCGTAAAAGGAGACTTGTGAAGTCGCATAAAGTGAAGACCTTTGATGTGTAAAAAAAAGAGACTCTTGATGTCGTTGCTATGAGCAGACTTTTGAAAATGTTAACGCGTGCAGACTTCGGCACTCTTGTATTTATGGAGACCTTTACTTTGAGGTCGAGAGCAGTCCTAATTTAGAAATTTGCGTCTGCATATTCCGCTTTGCAAGACTCGCTCAAATGAGCCGATATAGCAGGGCGGTTGGGGCTCTCCAGAGGGAAAAGACGAAAGATTTTGCTATCTTTCGTCGCTATCTGGCTTATTATCAATGAGTTACGATTTTGTAGACCGGACAAATAGCGAAAACCGGAACAAAATGAGTACTAAAAAGTGGGCTCACCCCTTGTAATTACTTGTTGTTCCTCGGGTTTTGGAAATAGCGAAAAATAGGCGTTTTTCCGGAAAATCGTAGAAATACGAAACCGTATTAAACAATTATACCACGCTTTTCGGGCGTCAGACCTATATTTTACACGAACGCTCACGATGTTCGTTTGGTCTAATCGTCCTAAAAAGCGTGGTATAACTATGCAAATTTAGAACTCTGGAGCTATCTTATTGATACGTTCAATAAGGCTCTCATCAATGTGATTAGCATAGCGGAAAGTCATGCTAAGGTCGCTGTGGCCAACTATTTGAACGACGTCCAAATCGGTTGCACCAGCTTTCAATAGGTTGTTTATTCCGCTATCTCGGAGAGAATAGAGTTGATACTCTCTTGGCAACTTCAGCGCTTCTCTCATTCGATCCCAGATGATAGTGAATGAGTGTGAAGCAGCAGGAGTCTTGCTCGGTTTCCATGTGCCGGCGCCAAAGACGAAATCATCTGGTTGGGCTCCACGAATATGGTCACGTAATAAAGCCTCCAGTTTATCATCCATACGGCAGTTATGGTCTTTGCCGTTTTTCTTCTGCGAGCCTTTCATTTCGATACAGTGTTTCTCGAAGTTCAACTGCTCCACCTTGACGCGAGTGATCTCTACCGGACGCAGGAAGGATTTATACACCAGTTGCATGACGATGATGAATGCAGGGTTCTTTTCCTGGAAGTAAGCTACAATACGGTCGCGAACTTCCTTCGGGATAATGGTACGATCTTTACCTTGCGCTTTCTTTTGCTTGAGGTGTTCAAATGGATTGATGCGGGCGTAACTCTTTTCCATCGCCCAACTGAATAACGCGCGCGCAAGCTTTATATTATTATTGTACGTACGCGGACTCACGCGATCTTCCCTTATTTTCTTGCGAACAGACTTCTTGCCTTTCGAGTTGTTACCAAGAAGCACAAACTCCATGTACTGGTTTGCTTGTGTCTGCGAGAAAACGGAAGCGGCAATGGATGGACAGTTGTTATGCACCCATTGCTTAAACTGTTTACAGAAGCAACTATAGCTGCGCATAGTTGTTTCTTTCAACTCACCACAGCGATCTTTTTCATACAGGTCAATTACTTGCTCCAACGGAGTGTAAAAGCGAACATTATCACCCGTATAACTCTCCTGCGTACCGATTCCGTAGGCAGGGATGTTTTGCTGAAGATTGATAAAACCGGCAGCAAGTTGATTGTTGATTTGAAGAATAATAGCGCTGGTATGCAATTTGAACTCAGTAAGAGTTTTGCAGCGCTTACGCTCGCGGTTCATCATAATACGAACGCGCTCTAAGTCTTGAACGATAGGGTTAAGCTTGTAGTACTCGATGTACCAACCTTTAGAATTGTGTTTGAGCTCTGCGGGAACAAATTGTCTTAGGGCTCCAAAATTTTGAACCAACATAGTACTTTTTTTTCTTCCGCCAACCTTTTCTGATTGGCGGGAGAAAAAAAGTTAAACAATGTTATTAACGACAAATGACTTCCACAGCTGTGAAAGTCATTTGGGCAGATTTTGGGTCGATTTCTACGCGTCTCACGCGTAACTTATTGATTTTCAACCCTTGTGCGCAGGATGAGACTCGAACTCACACGATCTTGCGACCACTACCCCCTCAAAGTAGCGTGTATACCAATTTCACCACCTGCGCGTCGCGACACGTTAGCATCGCGGCGCTCAAAAGAACGCTTTGTGTGCCCAGAACAGGACTCGAACCTGCACACCTCGCGGCATGCGCACCTGAAACGCACGCGTCTACCAATTCCGCCATCTGGGCAAAAAAAAAGAGCGGAAAACGAGACTCGAACTCGCGACCCCGACCTTGGCAAGGTCGT
>JAFTZQ010000013.1 GCA_017464475.1 Paludibacteraceae bacterium | reverse complement strand
GGACGATGTGATGGCGAAAAAGCCCAAAGGCACACTCGTCATCGACGGTATATTCTTCAACCTCGGTTTCGAGAATGTCTATAAACCCGCAGACCCCTCCGATCCGAAGTTCGGCTGTCCGTCCAAAGCGTTTGAGACCGGCCGCATCGAGGACGCTATCCCGCCTCAAGTGGAGCACCAGATCTTCCATTCCGACGGCTGGATTGCCGGTAACGTGATCATCCGCAACTGCCTCTTCGCCAACGGCGTCTATTTTGCGCTCCAGTTCGGCAGCCGCTGCGGCGAGGTGGAGATATGCAATAACGTGTTCATCTCCAATCGCTACGGCGCCTGCCGTATCGACGGAGGCGACAAGAACGGCGAGGCATGCCACGTCAATTTCCACCACAACACGGTTGCTTTCTCATGGTGCCGCGACAAAGAGATGGCGGATATGGGCTACGGCTACGAGTGCATGACCAAAATCAACTGCGACATCCATCATAATATCTTCGCCTGCAACAACATGGCTGCTATCGCCCGTACGCACGTGCTCAGCGGTCCGGACAAGCCTATCGAGGCGAAACGCGTGACGAATATCTACGACAACGCCTTCTTCATGAACGCAGCCGACCTGCAGCTGCCTCCTACCGGCGGCGGCAAATGGACCAACGTCAAAGTGGCGCAGTTTGAGGACCTCGACGAGAGCCTGATCCCGAAAGTGGAAGGTAACTTCGAACTCAAAGAGGGTGACTCCTTCATCAAGGCGCTGGACCAGGACTACCTCAAAGGCTTTGCCACCCTCAAAGTGGTGTCCTCGTCCTCTTTCGACCGCAATTCGGCTGCGAACCAGTTCCGCAACGCCATCGGCATGAACATGCAAGGCTCGGAGACCATCCGCGTGTCGATGTACGGCAACCGCTATAACTTCGGCAAAGCGCTGCAACTATTCGGCGCCAAAGCCGGCTACGGAGCACAGAAGTTTTGACCTCCTTTGAGGCTGTTTGAATAGTAAAAGCGCATTTTTGTGCGCTTTTTTTTTGTGTATGTGCAAAAAAAGCAGTACCTTTGTGCGCAATTTCTTTTCTGACATGATGAAAAAGATTAGTTTGGTTCTTATCGCCATCATCATGAGTGGCGGAGTATGGGCGGCAAGCGGAATCAATTACGATGGCAACTCGCTGACGCTCTATAATGATTTCACGCGCACCCAATGTGGTACCCAGTTGAAAAGCAACCTGAAGGAGATCAGCGGGCTCGCTGCTTCGCGCACCACACCCGGATTCCTCTGGGCGCACGGAGACGAGAACACCGGTTCGGGTCGCAAGATCATTGCCATCACACCTGCCGGTACGCTCGCCATGACACTTAATCTCACTACCCCCAATAACTCACGGGACGACTGGGAAGACATAGCTACCGGCGTCTATGACAACAAGAACTACCTTTTCGTTGGGGCTATCGGAGACAATGATCTCGCTTTCAACGACCAATACTACATCTATTATTTTGAGGAACCGACCGTCACTTCCGGCTCCCAGACCATCACTGTAAATACCATCTGTTTCGGCTATCCGGACAACAAAGCCCATAACACCGAGACCCTTATGTACGACAATATAGAGCAGATGTTCTATATTGCGGACAAGGTGGACGGCGTGTGTCATCTTTACAAACTGCCTTTCCGCACCGACTACGGCTCTGCCGTGCAACGTCTTACGGAGGTCTGTGCGCTGGGCAACGGCAGCAAGTTCAAACTTGCTAACGGCGGCGACATCTCCCCTGACGGCAAATGGATGGCAATCAAGAATGAGAGTTATATCCTCCTCTGGGAGCGTCTGAATAATGAGTCGCTCGCAACTACCGCCACCCGTCTTCCGGTCCAGATCGCGGCATACCAGAAAGAAGAACAGGGTGAGTCCCTTGCTTGGCTCAATGACTCCGTCTTCTACACCACTTCCGATTCGAAAAAAGACACGCCGATCTACCAATACACGCGCTGGAACGCAACTACGCCTGACGAACCCGAGGTGGAACCGCAACCCGTGGACTCGTCTGCCAAAGCGATCAACGAAGTGGTGCTCTCCAACGGCTATTATGCCTTTATCAACGAGGGAGAAAACATCATCCGAGGATGGTATATGCAGGGCGATCCTGTGCCCGAGGTGGAGAGTTACATCCTCTCCGAAAGAGCCGCTTGGACGCAAAACGGGAATGAAATTACGATCACGGCATTGAACGGCTCAACCGCTACTAATACTACTGATTTTCAGCCCGTAACACCTGTCGCTTTCACGGACACCCTGATCGTCTTTGATGGCTCCGAGAGCAGTTGGGTCAAGAGTGCTTACGGGTGGGATGATACCAAGAAATGGCGCTTCTCCAAGACTGACGAGGACTACAGCCGTGAGATTGCGGGAAAGACCCACGTCGAACTCTTCCTCCCTGCCTGCGATACCGTCGTCCTCACCTCCATGGCGAGCAAAGAAAGAGAAGTGAAATTCTATATCAACGGAGAGTCCTTTGGCTCCAAAACCAAGTTGCTGGTAGCCGGTAATACCTTGGTGGTAGAGCAGCCGCAACCTTTTATGCTCTCTGTCGTCTCCGCCCAAAGCAGCGGCGACGGTGGCATTGCATCCATCCGCCTTGCGCGCAAGAAAACGGTAACCGCAACAGAGAGCATCCGGCATTCGGAAGTAAGAACGCAGAAGCTGCTGCGCAACGGCACGCTCTACATCTTGCGCGGAGAGCAACTCTATACACTGACAGGCCTGAAAGCTGACCTCTGACAACTGATGGCTGACAACTGAAAACTATATTATTATGACAGAAATTTCCAAATACGGTGAGTTCGGACTCATCAAACATCTGACAAAGGATCTCAAACACGTCCAACCTTCCACCAAAAAAGGCGTGGGCGATGACTGCGCGGTCATGGACTTCGGCTCCAAGCGCGTTCTCATGACGACCGACATGCTGCTCGAAGGCATTCATTTTAACTTGGAATACGTGCCCCTCAAACACCTTGGCTATAAAGCCGCGGTGGTCAATTTCTCGGACATCTACGCCATGAACGGCACGCCGACCCAGATTACCGTCTCGCTCGGTATCTCCAAGCGTTTCTCGGTAGAAGACATCGAGGCGCTCTATTCAGGCATCCGCCTTGCCTGCGAACGGTATAACGTCGATCTCGTCGGCGGAGACACCTGCTCCTCTATGACAGGACTGACGATCTCCATCACTTGCCTCGGCGTGGCGGCAGCCAAAGACATCGTCTATCGCAACGGTGCCAAACTGAACGACCTCATCTGCGTCTCCGGCAACCTCGGCACGGCGTACATGGGTCTCCAACTGCTGGAGAGAGAGCTTATGGTGCATCGTTCTACCAACTATGGCAATACCCCCTCTCCCTTGAGGGGAGAGTCGGAGAGGGGTTCTGAGGCTTCTGCTTTCGCCGGCAAAGAGTACCTCTTGGAGCGCCAACTCAAACCCGAAGCGCGGCGCGACATCCTCGAAGCCCTGCGCAAAGCGGGCGTCAAGCCGACCGCAATGATGGATGTCTCCGATGGCTTATCCTCCGAGTTACTGCATATCTGCTCCCAGTCCGGAGTGGGGTGCTGCGTCTATGAGGACAAGCTGCCGATCGACTACGAAGCAGCCGCGCTCGCCGAGGAGATGAATCTCAATATCGTCACTTGTGCACTCAACGGCGGAGAAGACTATGAACTGCTCTTCACCTGCTCCATCGACGACTACGAGAAGCTCATCCCGATCGACGACCTCTATATCATCGGGCATATTACCAAACCCGAATATGGCTGCAACCTCATCGGTCGCAACGGCGAAGAAATAGGCCTCAAAGCGCAAGGCTTCAATGCCTTTGAAAACTGAAATCTGACTTCTGAAGGCTGATAGCTGACAGCTGATAGCTGACATCTGAAAGCTGATAGCTGACAGCTATAAAATTAAATCCGTAACATCCCGTACCTCCTCCGGCATGGGATTTTTTTTAGAAATATAGACCGCCCGCATCTGCGCGTTGCGCGCGAAAAACATATCGGATACACTGTCGCCGATCATGACAGAGCGGTGAAAATCCACTTCAGGAAAATCCCTCTGCGCCTGCAGCGCCATGCCGATAGCGGGTTTGCGGCAAGGGCTGTGACTGCCCTCCAAGTCCGTGCAGACATAGATCCCGTCGATCCGTCCGCCTGCCGCCTTTACCTCCTCCAGCATGTGCCGGTGAATATCCGCTAAATCGGCTTCGCTCATCAGCCCTTTGCCCACGCCCTGCTGGTTCGTGACCAGAAAAACGCGCTTATACTCCTTCGCCCTTTCGGCAAGCTGCTCCGGCATACCGTCCATCCATTTCCATTGACTCCATGAACGTACGTAATCCCCGTGAATCTGCACATTGAGCACGCCGTCGCGGTCGAGAAACAGAAACTCATCGGCGGGAAACAGCGCCTTGAACTCCCGCTGCGCGCGGAAATAGTCCTCCGGCACACCGATGTCGATGAAATACGAATGGAACTCTACGCCGTAGAGCGCTTCTTTGCCCGCCATCGGTTGCAGCAACTCTTTCTCGAAAGAGAACTTACCCGGCAACTCTTGCCCCAAGAGCCACGCACGGTTGATCACATAGATCCCCCCGTTGATCACGCCTGCTCCGGCGCTCGCCTCTTTCTCATTAAACGCCGCGATCCGTCCGTCTTCTGCGCAAGTGACCGCGCCGTAGCGCGAAGTGTCTTCTACCGCCCGAAGGGCGATCGTGATTGACGCATTCTGACGCTCATGCGCCTGCGCAAGTTCCTCAAAATCAACATCGAAAAGGGTATCGCCGTTGAGCACCACAAAATGGTCCGTTTCCAACTTATGCGCCGCCTGCACGATAGCGCCACCGGTGAAGAGTGGTGTCTCTTCCTGCGAATAAATGATCTCCACACCGCGGTACGAAGTACCGAAATAGGACTCAATTACCTCGTGTTTATAGCCCGTGGCAAGCACGATACGCTCTATACCGGCATCGACGAGCCTGTCCAGCAGATAGCATAGAAAAGGCTTGCCGTACACCGGCGCCATCGGTTTGGGGACGTTGCTCACCACGTGGCTCAAACGAGTCCCGAAACCACCGGCTAATATGATAGCTTCGCTAAACACGGGGAAACATGCGAGCCTCTACAATCTCGCAAATAATATGTCCGAGCATAATATGGCTCTCCTGAATGCGCGGTGTGTCGGTCGAAGGCACATTGAGCAGGAAATCTGCCAACTCCTTCATCTCGCCTCCGCTCGCTCCGGTCATGGCGATTGTGATCACGCCCAACTCTTTCGCTTTGCGAAACGCATTGCAAATATTCTTCGAATTGCCGGACGTCGAAATACCGACCAGCACATCGCCCGGCTTGCACGCGCCGTCGATCATGCGCGAATAAATCAGGTCATAACCGTAGTCGTTCGCGACCGCGGTGAGGTACGACGTGTTGCAATGCATCGCCTCCGAATTAAGCGGCGGACGGTCGTAATAGAAACGTCCCGACAGCTCTGCCGCCAAATGCTGCGCATCAGCTGCGCTGCCGCCGTTGCCGCACCAAAGGATCCGTTTGCCTTCGCGCAACGCTTTCACCATCACTTCTGCCACCGCCTCAATGCTTTTCAGCAAGGCAGGGTTGGCTAAAATCTCTTGCTTCGTCGCAATACTCGCTTCAATCGAGCGTCTTATAGTGTCCATGTTTTCAGTCCTTCTTGGGTAAATTCATATCGTTTCACTTGACCGGAGAATTTCTCGCAAAGCGCTTTCTCCACAGCGTAGCGGCTGGTGCCCGGGCAGTAGAAGAACATAAATCCTCCGCCGCCTGCGCCGCTCACTTTGCCGCCCGTCGCGCCTGCCTCAACAGCCGTTTTGTATATCTCGTCCAGCAGCGGGTTCGTAATACCCGAAGCGGTCTTTTTCTTGTGCTCCCAGCCGAAATGGAGGATCTCGCCGATCGCGTCTATATCGCCTTTCAGCAGGCTCTCTTTCATCCAAACGGCTTGTTCTTTCAACTGGTGCATGGCTTCGATCGACTTGTTGTTCTTCGCCTTCACATTGTCAATCTGACCTTGTATGATCTCGGCGGAGACATGGCTCGTCTCGGTGTAATAGAGTAGCAAATTGTGCGCCAGCTCGTCCTGATACCGCTGACGAATCCGCAAGGGGTTCACGATCACTTTGTCGTCTTGCAGAAACTGCATATAGTTGAACCCTCCGAACGTAGCGGCGTACTGGTCTTGCTTGCCGCCTGCCATCTGCAAATCAATCCGCTCGATCTCGTATGCCAACCGTGCCAAATCGTACTCGCCCAACGGCAACTTCAGCCATTCGGCAAAAGCTCCTAAAATGCTGACTACCAACGTACTGGACGTGCCTAAACCGCTTCCGGCAGGCGAATCGACATGGCTCGTGATGCGGAACGAAAGCGGCTGGTGCGCAAAGTCCTTCACCACGCGGTTATACACGCCCTTGGCGAGCACAAAATAACCCTTCGTGTCCAACTCTTCGCAACTATCATACACCTCTTCCAAACCCGCATCGGGCGAAGAAAAAATGATCTTGCCGTCCTCCAGCGGCTCGATCGTCGTATAGGCGTACAGCGAAATAGTGGCATTCAGAATAGCTCCACCATATAAATCTGAATAGGGCGACACGTCCGTCCCGCCACCGGCTAATCCCAGCCGCAAAGGTGCTTTACTTCGTATGATCATAATTGCAAATTAGCAATGTTTTTATTTTATTTGAAATGAAAAATTTATTTATGTTTATTGCTTTTGAAGGCTTTTACTCCGACCTACGCGCTGCATAGATTTTTCTTATTTTCTTATATTTTTGTAAGCAGCCCATCGGTGCCTATTTAGGCAATCGATGGAGACCAAGGGCATGAATGACGGCAGGAAGCTTGCTTACTGACCGGCATACAGGGACTTGGGCGCAAGAGCCATTAGGCTCGGGGGCTGCGCATTT
>JAFTZQ010000012.1 GCA_017464475.1 Paludibacteraceae bacterium | reverse complement strand
GGTACCTGCCATCTCCTCCAGTTTGGCACCCTGCTCGAGTCCGGCGTTGATATAGAACGCGAGGATCGGCAGCACGGCGCCGTTCATGGTCATGGAGACGGACATCTTGTTCAGAGGAATACCGGCGAAGAGGACTTTCATATCCTCCAGCGAGCAGATAGACACGCCTGCTTTTCCGACATCACCTACCACACGCATGTTATCGGCGTTGTAGCCGCGGTGGGTAGGCAGGTCGAAGGCTACACTTAATCCCTTTTGTCCGCTGGCGAGGTTTCTTCTATAGAATGCATTCGATTCTTCGGCGGTGGAGAATCCGGCGTACTGGCGGATGGTCCAAGGACGGAGAGGATACATGGCGCTGTACGGGCCACGGAGGAAGGGCGGGATACCGGACACGTAGTCGAGGTGCTCCATGCCTTTGAGGTCCTCTTTGGTATAAATAGGCTTGACGTCGATGAGCTCCGGCGTCTGCCAGTCGGCGGTGTTCGGGTCCAAGACCTTACTTGCAGCCACTTGCTTGATATCTATTTGTTTGAAATCTGGTTTCATAGATGTAATATTTTTTTGTTCACAAATTTAACAAATTAAACGAATTTTTTTATTGCCAATGATCAGGTCGGATAATACGTTTGCAATTCAAGGAGACCTCTCCGAAATTGATTAGTATTCCTAATTGCATACCACTTGCTCTAAGGTACGATAGTACTTGCGAGTAGTGCTCATCCGCTAAATATTCTACTGCCTTCAATTCAACAATAATCTTATCAAAACAAACAAAATCAGGACGATAGTCTGTATGTAGCAACTCGCCTTTATAATAGACGGGCAGAGTAACTTCTCGTTCAAAAGGAATGTCACACAGGGAAAGCTCTTTGGCTAAAGCCTCTTGATATACAGCTTCTTTGAATCCGCAACCAAGAACATTATGAACCTCCATTGCTGCTCCTATAATTTTGTAGCACTCTTCCTTATAAATATATTGTTGCTCCATATTGTTCTTTTTTGTTCGCAAATTTAGCAAATGTAGCAAATTTTTATTCGTTTAATTTGGTTAATTTGTGAACCATTTTATTTCTTCAGTAACTGCGAGTTAAGTCCTTTGAGGGTGTCGAGGACGTTGCAACGGACGTGGATGAAGTTGGTGATACCGAGCTTCTGGAGATCCTCCATGCAAGCCGGAGCACCGGCAACGATGAAGATCTCTTTGGCGTTCTGGAGCTTCTTCCATGCCTTCGGCGCGAGGGTAGCGTACTCGTCATCGGACGAACAGAGGACGATGATGTCCGCTTTCGCCTTGCGAGCCGCCTTGATACCTTCGGCGATAGTGGCAAAGCCGTTGTTGTCAATGACCTTGTATCCTGCGCACGCGAGGAAGTTACAACTGAACTGCGCACGCGCGATACGCATAGCGAGGTTGCCGATGGTGAGCATGAACGCAACGGGCTGTTTCTTGGCACCCTCGGTCTCCAAACGGAGTTGTTCGAACTCCTCGGCAGCACGGGCAACTGGCAAGGTGGGCAATAACCCCTCTCCGGCTCTCCCCTCAAGGGAGAGGGAACAGTTGGAGGCTGGGTGGGGTTTCGATTTGCACGTACAGATACTTGAGCAAGCACCGGCGTCGGCTTTGATCTTCTTAGCGGCTTTCTCGGTGAAGTTCGGGAACTGGTTGGAACCGAGCAGCACCTCTTTGCGTTTGGCTACGTCGTTGAGACGCGCTTTGAGGTTTGCCGCCATGTGCTCCTGTACCTTGCCTTCGGAAACCATCCGGTACATGCCGCCCTGCTCCTGGATAGCAAGGAACTGCTTCCAAGCCTCGGCAGCGATGGAGGCGGTCAGGTTCTCGAGGTAATACGAACCGGCAGCAGGGTCCACAATCTTGTCGAAGTGCGCCTCCTCTTTGAGAAGCAGCTGCTGGTTGCGGGCGATACGCTCGGAGAAATCCGTCGGACGCTCATAGGTGATGTCGAACGGCGTGACGGTGATCTCATCCACGCCTGCCAGAGCAGCAGACATCGTCTCGGTCTGCGTGCGGAGGAGGTTCACATACGCGTCGAAGATAGTCATGTTGAAACGGCTGGTCTCGGCACTGACGTTCATCTTAGCCGCATTGCGGAGGGCGGTGGTGAAGATCGGCGCTTTGTATGCCTCTACGATCTTTGCCCACAGCAGACGCGCCGCACGGAACTTAGCCAGCTCCATGAAGTAGTTGCCGCCGATACCCATGTTGAAACGGATAGCGTTGGCAGCGCGGTAGTTAGGCACACCGGCTTCGGTGAGCATCGTCATGTACTCAGCACCCCAAGCGAGGGCGTAAGCGAGCTCCTGCGTAGCGTACGCGCCGGAGTTATTGAGCACAACGCTGTTAACCCCCACTACGCGGTAACCCGGCAGCGCTTTGGCGGCTTTCACCACCTCGGCGATCTTAGCCGATACCTGCTCGCGGGTCAGCGGTTTGCCCTTCACGAGCATGTTCTTGATCGGGTCCACATTGATGGAGCCTACCATGTGCTTCACATCGTAGCCCATTCTGCCGTAGTAGCGCACGAGGATGTTCGCGAGCTTCGGCGCAGCGCAGGCGCAGATGGAGAAATTGATGGCGATGCAGTCAGCGGCGATACCGTTGAGCAGCGTCTTGATGAAATGGTAGGTCAACTTCTCTTTGTCCAGACAAAAACCGAGGGAGTTGATACCCTTGTTGAGCACCTCGAGGGCTTTCTCGTTCGCCTTGCGTGCGTTCTTGCAGGCGCAGATGTTCTGACGGATAGCCCAGTCGTTGTTAGTACGCGTACCGCGGACGTAGGGGAACTGACCGGGGGCGGAGACGGTGGTCTTGAGCCCTTTCAGGTCCTCACGGCGGTAGAACGGCTGCACGTTGAATCCTTCCGGCGTGCGCCATACCAATTTCTTTTCGAAATCGGCACCTTTCAGGTCAGCGATGATTTTGGCTTTCCAAGTCTCGGTGGAGACCGGCGCAAAATCCGCCAACATGTTTACTTTGTTTTCTGCCATGCTGATTGTGTTTTTTAGATAGTATATAATAGTTTTTCCAGTTTATCTAGTTTTTCTAGTTGAACTAGTTTATCTAGGGGAAATCTTCGATTTCTCAAAAAACGCACAAAGTTACAACAAGTTTCGCATATATGCAAGAAAAAACGGCAAATTCTTCAAAAAATCTGCCGTTTTTGCCGTTTGGGGCGTAGTGCGAGTGATTTTTAGTCACTCAGGAAGGGTTTATTGGATTTTTTGACCCATTATGTTGTAGATTTGGTCTCCAATAACGATGAGAAGTTGTCCATCGCGCATAATTTTGTGCGTTGGGATGGAAATATGCTCATTTTCGATGTCCGTGTGGTCTCCATCGCACGAGGTGAGGTAATTGCTATAGGTAACGCCTGCACCGGTAGCATTGATGGTGACAGACTCGAAGCCTATACCCTTACCGCTGCCTGCGTTGGAGCAAGTGAAGGTGATCGGCGAGTTGCCGGAAAGCGATTGCGTATTGGTCCACTCGTAAGCGTTCATCGTGCTTCCACTCGTAGCCTCGATGGTGGTAAGTACATCGCTTCCCGCTGCGACTTGCAGTTGATCATACTGCGTGCCGCCGTACGTACGCATGCGTACTTGGATGGAATTCAAGCCGGAGAGATCCACAGACGGAGAGGTAAGCGCTTTGCCTTGATCGAGGAGCCAATATGAACCTTTGGTGGTCGCCGTATTGGTCCAGCCCTCTTTACTATCCGCGCTATAGGTATAAGTAGCCGGAGCAGCCCCTGCTTGTTCGGTCGCTTGGGCGAAGACAGCGTAATAGGTGACATCCGCTGTTACCTCCGGGAAGTCGCTGATCAGTTTATAGAGCGTTTCGGGAGCTTCGTTCTGAATGCCGGCAATAGGTGCGTCGGTCCAGCCCATGAAGACGTTGCTCTCGGACGAGCAGGAAACGGGTTCAGCCGGCAACGCCGTGATATTCTTATTCTCCTCTACGGAGTCTGTGCGGAGTTCTTCTCCGTTAACAGACCATGTGACACCATGTCTGATAACATCAGAGTGCGGATCAACAGGCGTTGAGCTATCACGCCAGCCGTTGCTGACTCCGGGAACGAAAGAAGGATCGGTGGAAGGCATCAGTTTCGCCATGTCAACCGTCTCTCCCGCGTGCTCGCCCCAGATATATTCCGCCAGATAGGGATAGTCGATGAATGGATTACGGTTTCCCTGGGTCTGCTGGATACCGTTGTTACGGTCAATTTCTTTTTGCGAGACCGGGTCCTCGCGGTGCCATTTCATAAGCAGCACTACGGCTTTTTTAGTCAAGCCATAATAGCCGGAAGCGGTGTATGTGCCGGAGAAGAAATTATTGCTGGTTGTGAGGTTCGACTGCTGCCATTTGACGAGCACGCCCAATATACCGCGTGCCCAGTCCCCTTTGTATTGGTTTTTGGGTTCAAACACATTGCCGGAACCGTTCACCGACTCATTAGCGGCAGTAGCGATAGTCTTTTTATCGGTAGCCCAAGAGCCCGCCGAGCCGTATTTGTTGCCATTCCAGTTCGTACCGCCGTTCACTTCTCCGTACTCATAGTTAGAGCGGACGCCGTTAATCTTACCATCTGTAGGCAGTACATGGAAGATGTCGTTTCCTATTCCTCCGGTACCTCCCCCCCACCACGACTGCGGGATCGAGTGCTCACGGTTGTAACAGTCGCACACGCCGCTGTAACTACCGCATTTATCACCTGAAGAGAAGCCACATTCGCCGTACATATCCCATATCTTACCGGCTTTACCGACCGAGTCCGCAGGATAGACGTCGGTCTTGAGGTAGGCACTATACAAGCCGCTGTAACCGATGGAGGAATAGCCTTTGTTGGTAACAGAGCTGACAGCCGACCAGAGGTTGCTGCCGGATTTGCCGTCCACAGCTGAATAATAGGACGGAATATTAGCCGGCGTTGTAACCGCCGCGGCTAACACCATTTGCGCTGCGCAGAGGAGCGCAAGAAATGTCAAACAATGTTTCTTCATGATATGATGTTATTAGATTAGTTCTTATTTCGCGTTGCTCAAACGATTGTTTCGTGTAAGATCTCGCTTACTGTAGGATGCGGGAAGACGACTTGGCGGAACTCCGCCGCGGTGTAACCCATACGTACGGCGAACGAAGCCGCAGCGATGAACTCCGAGCAGGGATTGCCGATACAATGTACGCCAAGGACAGAGTGGTTCTTGGCATCCAAAATCAGTTTGCACAGCCCGGTCTCGCCTTCGTTTTCCGCCATAAATCGTCCGGAGTAGGTCATGGGGAGTTTGTGCACCTCTACGGGGATAGACATCGATTCCGCTTGTTGCTCCGTAATTCCGACGGACGCTATTTCGGGGTTGGTATAGACCACAGACGGGATAGCGTTGTACGCGATACGCTGGAGCGGAATCTCTTTGAGCATGCGTCCGACAGCCACTTCGGCTTGACGCGAAGCAACATGCGCCAACATGATCTTACCCGTGACGTCGCCGCAGGCATAGACATTCGGAAGGTTAGTCTTGCAGAACTCATCCACGACGATCGCGCCGCGGTTGAATTCGAGTCCGTCTAAAGCCTCCAAGCCTTGCAGGTTCGCGCGACGACCAACACTCACTAAAATCTTGTCACTAGTCAAACTAGTTAAACTAGTCGAACTAGAAGAACTAGAAATGGAAACTGTGTTTCCGTCGATGGATTCCACTTTGGTGGAAGTGAGGATTTGGATGCCGGCTTTGCGGTATTTATCGAGGAGGATTTGTACCACTTCGGGATCGAGGTTCGGCAGGATCGAAGGCATGGCTTCGATAACCGTCACCGGCACACCCAGTTCGTGATAGAGGGTCGCGAACTCCATTCCGATCACGCCGCCACCCACGATGATGATGGAGGCCGGCAGTTCGGTCGCTGCGAGTGCGTCGGTCGAATCCCAAATGGCAGGATTGTCCTTGATGCCTGGAATGGGCGGCACGAAGTTCGTTGAGCCGGTACATATCATGAGGTTCTCCGCTTCGTAGGTTTGGTCTCCGCATGAAACCAAAACCCCACAAACCTCTCCCCCCGCCCTCTCCTCAAGAGAGGGAGCCAAGGGAGGAAGGACGGTTGCTGCGCCGTTGACCACGGTACAATGGTCGTTGTTGAGACGGGCTTTGATACCCGCTACGAGTTTGCGGACTACGATGGTCTTGCGTTTCTGCATGGCGGCAAAATCGAAGGTAACGTTCTCCGCGGAGACACCGTATTTCTGCGCGTGAGTGGCATTGTAATACTGTTTCGCGCCGTAGAGGAGCGATTTGGTAGGAATACATCCCACGTTGAGACAGGTGCCACCGAGGGCGTTTTGCTCAAAGAGAATGACGTCTTTTCCGGCTTTGGAAGCCTTCTCCGCAGCGGTATAACCTGCAGGTCCACCGCCTATGATGGCTAAAAAATATCTATTCATTTTACCATTTAGTCATTTACACATTTTCTCATTTTATCATTTATTGCGTGGAGATAGATTCGTACCGCTTCTGCGATCATCTCGGAACAGGGACGTTTTTGGTAATATTCCGGGGTGCGCTCCTCGGGTTTGGGAGAGAACCCCACCCCTTCCCTCCCCTCAAGGGAGGGTGTTGTATTCTTGGGAACAAGACCTAAGAGTTCGGCGCAGATGAGAGAACCGTAGCGAGATTTGAAATCGCCTGCGAGTTGCTGGACGAAGGCATAATTCTCCTTTTTGCCTGTGTTATCATGGGGCGTAGCAGAACCATTGTGCAAGCCGGCAAGCATGAACATACCTGACGCGGCACCGCAGACGAGCCTCATTCTGCCCATTCCGCCACCGAAAGAAGCAGCCAAACGCAGGGCAAGCGATTCGTCCGTAATACCATATAAATCTGCGCAGGAAGCAAAGACCGCCTGGGAGCAGTTAAAGCCTTGTTTGAATAAATCCACGGCGCGGGCAGCCCGTGATTCGATCTCTTCGTTTGTCATCGTATTAGTATTTGGGCTGCAAAGATACTACTTTTTTATGACATACGCAAATTAAAGTGGCTAAAAACTTATTTATTTGCCAAAACGCGTTTTTTGCGGATATAGAAAAGTCCGCTCGCCATGATAAAATAGAATGCAGCGAGGATCCAAAGTGCAATCCATTCGGTGGCAGCAGAGGCAGCGAATCCGTTGGTATGCAAGAGCGAGGCTCCCATGGAGTTGATATGTATGAAGGCGTGCGCGCCCCATGTATAAGGGATGAAATAAGAGAGGTAACGCCACGCCGCAGGTATCATCTCTTTGGGCCATGAGATACCTGCCATAAAGAGGAATATGAGCGACGTGGAGATCAGCAGGACGAGTCCCGATTCGCGGTTTCGGATGAAGACCGAGACGCAGAGCGAGAAGAAAATGATTGCCAGCAGATAGGGCACGATTAGCAGCAGGATATCGTCTATTGCGCCTATATGGGGTATGCCGAAGAGCCGCGGGAAGAAGCCCAGCAGGATGGCTGCCAAGGCGAAATATATAAGGAAACACGCGCCTGCGCGCCCGATGAGCGAGGCGAAGGAGTAGTTTTCGTCATTCTCTTCCCTTGCCGTTCCACCGAGCATACAGATGCCGAAAAGGAGCGTCTGGTGGAGGATCAGCATGAGAACCGCCGGAATGAGGAACGAGCCGTAGCCTCCTGTGGGCGTGAAGAGTGCGGTCTCGGAATAGGGTGCGTCTTGGACGAGCGCCCAAGCGAACTCTTTGTCCATGCCCATCTGCTCGTAGCGGTCGATCTGAATATTACGCATGGACTCCAGCATGACCTGGTTGCAGGAGAGATAGATCGCTTTCATATAGAGGAACGAGGACATGTCGCAATAAAGCGATATATGCGCCTTGCCGAGCGGGTCCGCCAGTTGGCGCTCAAAATCGCGCGGGAAATAGATGATTCCATGCACCTTCTGGTCGCGCAGGAGCTTCTCCGCTTCCGCCATAGAAGCGCACGAATGGGTGAGCCGAATGTCCGGCGAAGCGTTCCATCGATGGAGGAACTCGCGGCTCTCGGGCGAATTGCTCAGATCGACTACTGCAACCGGCACATCGTTGATCTGCTCATTCCAATAGAGCGCTTTGTAAATCAACGGATAAGCCAGCGTAGCGACGATAAAAATGACGACCACACCCGGATCGCGGAAGATGCGCTGAAGTTCCGTGACAAAGGATTTTACTATCGGATATTTATATTCGGACACGATGGAAAAAATTGAGAATTGATAATTGATAATTGAGAATTATTTCAGAGGGTAATTCCAATAGACCAACGCCCTATGGAGCCGCGGCGCGACGCAGAGCGAGGCGAGCATGAAGGCGGTGAGGGCAAGTGCATTCGGAAGGCTGTTTTCAACAGGGGCAGCCATGAGCGCTTCGTTGACATAAATGAGATAATAGTGCCGGAGCGGTTCCAGATAGGAGAGCGCTTTGACGGGCGGCAGCATCGCCATCTGGGGGTATGTGAAGCCGGAGAGGGAGAAGCCCAGCATCGAATAGAGCGCACCGATTGAGAGCGCGTCGCGGAGCGTGGGCAGCAGACCGATCATCGTGATTCCGAGTGCCTCCATCGCCAGGATAAAAAGCAACAGACCGAACATCAGCCGTCCTGTGCTGCCATAGACAGGGAAACCGGCGAAGCGGTAGAGGATCAGATGGCAGCCGATGCCGAGAATAAGATAGATCAGCGTGTACGGAATCAGTTTGCCGATCATCGCAATGGTATAGTTACCTCCGGCTGCACGGAGCCAAGCGTGCGACGTGCGCGCTTTGAGTTCAAAACCGATGGCGAAGATGGTGAGCATGAGACAGACCAGCCCCAAGATACCCGGCAGGATTGTGCTGACCAGATAAATGGAATAATTGCCCCAAGGGTTCGCGACCATGTGTCCCTCGATGGCGAGCGGCTGGATACGGTGCATGATCACATCGTCCGTGAGCCCTTTCTTGCGCAAGACCTCGCGCTGGAACGCACCGGAGACCAGATTCGCCATCGTCAGCATCTGTTTGTAGGTTGTGTTGCCACCTACGGTATAGGCGTTCGTGACATAGAAATCAATCTGCGGACGTTTGAACGAAACGAGGTCGCGGTAGAAACCTTCGCGGATGACAAAAATGCCGTAAATCTTGCCATTTTGCATGGCTTGGCGGGCTTCGGGATAAGAGTTGGTGATGAGTTGGATGTCCACGGAAGGTGTGGCTTGCATCTCATGGATAAGCCGGCGGGAGATCGTCGTTTGGTCCAGATCAACCACCGCCATCGGCATTTTCTCCGCCGCCCCACCCTTCATGAGGGTCAGGAAGAAGAATGTGGAGAGCAGCATGACGCCCACCGAAGCAAACAGATAGAGCGGCCGCGCGAATATCATCTTCAGTTCGCGAAGCAGCACACGCCATATATTTTGAAGAATGATTTTCATTCTGCAACGAGAGCAGTCATACCCGGACGAAGATTAGGGATCGAAGTCGTCGGACGACATTTGACGTCAAACGTGCGGACATCGTAGCCTCCGTTTTGCTTGGTGGAACGCCATGTAGCGTACGTTCCCATGGCTTTGATATGGGTGACCGTAAGCGGATATTTGACGTTGTTTCCCAGCGCCGGAATGGTCACTTCGACGACACTTCCCATCGGAAAACGGGAGAGCATATCTTCGCGCACGGCGAAGGTGAACCACACGTCATTCAGATCGACGATAGACATCACCGGTGAGCCTTGTCCGACCAATTCACCCACTTTGGGGAAGAGTTCCGAGACCTCACCATCACAGGGCGAGAGAAGGTATTTCTCCGCCTCGGCAGCCGCTACTTCCTGGAGGATACCATCCACTCGCGCCACTTGGGCTTCAGCAGCTGCTTTGTCCTCTTCGCGGGCACCGGCTAACGCCATCTGGTATTGGCTGCGGGCTGCTTTGACGGTAGCTTCAGCTGCTTTGTATTGCGCCTCTACCTCATCGCGTTTCTGCGCGCTGACCACTCCTTTGTCATAGAGCCGCTGAACGCGCTCGTAAGACTTGCGATAGATCTCCTCGCCGGCTTTGGCTTTCTGGTACATCTCATACGCACCTTGGATTTGCTCACGTTGCGCACCATTCTTGGCTTTCTGGTTCACCGCTTCCGCCATCTCACGTGCAGCGAGTGCCTGCGCTTTCTTGGCTTCCACTTCGGGCGAATAGATCACCACGAGTGTATCGCCTTTTTTCACATGTTCGCCCTCCTCGTAGAGGTACATCTCTATACGTCCGGGCACTTTGCCGGAGACGCGGTACTCCGCAGCCTCGGCTTCGCCTTGGATGAGTGTCTTCTCCGGCCGCAAAGCCAGAATACCCACGACCGCAACAATAACGACTACTGTGAGGAGTGCGACAAGACCAAACAGCAGACTTCCTTCTTTCTGGTGTTTCATAACTATAGTTTTCCTAAATATTTACGAAGTTGTGTTTCCGTTGTTTTGGCTTCCACCTCGGCGTCAACAAGATCGGTAGCCGCTGCAAGCCACGCCGTCTGCGCCTGCATCAGTTCGGAGGCGGTGATCATACCGGCTTCATAGGATTCTTGCGCCATGCGGAGTACCTCGGCGGCGTTGTTCTGAGTAAGGCGTGCGAGGGCAATCTTCTGCTGCGCCTCCGCCAGTTTCTGGTTCGCCTGGGTCGTCTGGAGCGTCAGCAACTCGCGCGTCTCTTCGGTTTTGAGCGCCATCGCATTTGCGGCATGTTTGGCAGCTTTGTAGCGCAGGATATCGTCCGCATGCGCGATCGGCACATTGACCACCACGCCGGCAGAGAAGAAGCCCTTGCTGTCCCATTTATTGCTAAATCCATTTTCCACATTGGGGTTGGAATAGATGTACCCCGCCGAAGCGACAATATTAGGCTGCAAGCCGGCTGCCATCAGTTTGGCATTGGATTTGGCTATTTTCTCTGCCTGCTCCAGCAATTGTATCTCCGACCTGCCGGCAACCGCAGCTTCTGCGTCCGTTGAATCGACAGGAAGCGAGGTCTCACTCAAACCGCTTTCATCCAGCCGGAAAGCCGTGCTCAGCGGCAGCCCGCAGACTTGCGCGAGCGCCATGTTGGAAAGCGTCAGACCGTTCTCCGCCTGCAGTTTCTTCACCTCTGCTTCGCCGCGTTTGGTGGTCACTTTGAGCAAGTCCGACTGCGTCACCAGCCCTTCGTCCAGCGCCTCTTTGACATCCGTCTCCAGCTGGCAAAGAAGTTTGTAATATTGCTCCGCCAACTCTTTCTTCTTCGAGACGGACACCACGCGCCAGTAGGCCTCATCCACTCCGTAGATGATATCGTCATGTTTTGCCTCCGATTGAATCGAAGCGATCGTCTCGGACGCTTTGGCAATCTTGTACATTTGTATGAGCCGCCCTCCGACGTAGATCGGCTGCGTCACGCCCACGTGCGCCACAAAAATCTGACGCATGTCAGGTGACAATTTGTCATACAGCATCTTGTATCCGTCGGCGATAAACTGCCCGGCATCGTCCGTGAGGGTCATCGACGGCAGATCTTTCCACGCCCACGAAGCCGTTCCGTCCGGATTGACCGTGGCGGTACCGAACGTGAATTCGGTGGTATTGGAGAGCAGATGCACGTTCGCGCTGTTCCACATGTATGAAGCATTGGCTGTGAACTTAGGGAACATAGCCGCCAGCGCCGCTTGACGATTGTATTTGGCAGCCAGAAGCAACTCCTGCTGCGATTGCGACGATGCACCCTTTGAGAGCGCCAGATCGCGGCATTGAGGGAGCGTATAATAGGTGGTGTCAGCCGCCTTCATAAGGGAAAATTGAAAAATGAAAATTGAAAGGACAAGCAGCCCTTTGTTCAAAATCCGGTGTTTTGTATTGTTTGTCATACTATTTCGCTATATTTTAAGCCGCGTTATTGGCAACAAAAAGCATGCCATATACAACAATATGTGTTTTATTTTTCGATATTGTTATACCAAGTTTCCAATTTCTCATTGAATGATCTGCGGTCAAGAGTCTGCGCCCAGGCGCGCAGTTCATCCGTATGATCCTCAAAATGCAACGTGACCGTGCGACGCCATTTCCACCTCTTGGGTTTGAGTTTGGACCACCGGCTGGTCTCCAACCCGCGCATTCTACATAGGATTACGCGCACGCCTGCGGGCAATTCGCGGCAGACTTCATACGCCATGCGGCGGTTTCCGATGACTTCTCGGTCAATCGTCTTCACGTGCCCCGAAGGGTAGAAACAAATCTGTTTGCCGGCAGCCAGACTATCGATCGCTATTCGGCTGAGTTGCGAAGCCGCAGCAGCTCCTTCTTCGCGGCTCATGGCACTTTTGTTGAGATCCGGCACTTCGATCGCGTCCCCCAGCCGGAGCACACGGCCGTACAACCAATGACGCATGAAAAGTTCGTCCACCATCGGGCTGATCGGCAGCCACCATAATTCGCTGAACAGGATCAGCGGGTCCATGTAAGCGGTATGATTCGGCAGAACGAGGTGCACGGAGTCGTCGCGAAGCAGTTCTTCGCCCTCTACTCGCACTTCGTAGTGCCAATGCAGAAAGAATTTAATTATTTTTCCAAGAGTGAATCTGTTCATAGTTCTTTTATTAGTTCCAAAAGTGACGCGTTGTTCCGTCTGTCGAAGAAGAGTGCTTCTATTCCGGCGGCTTGTGCGCCGAGGATGTCGGTGGTCATGGAGTCGCCGATCATCAGCACTTCGTTCGGTTGCAAGCCGCAGCGGTGGAGCGCTTCTTGGAAGAAACGGATGTCAGGTTTGTCATAACCGATGTCCATGGAGATATAAGTATCTTCGAAATACGGCAGAATACCTGCTCTCTCCAGCCGGCGGCGCTGCAGATGTCCGAAACTATTAGACGCAGCAAAAAGCCGGTAACCTTTGGCATGCAATATATCCAGCATCTCTTTCGCCTCCGGCACCAAGGTATGCGTCTCGCCCCATGCGGCACGAAAAGCATGCTTGAAGGGATCTACCGCCGACTCCGGGTAGTCGATCGCCGCAATGAACTCCTTCGGATAGAGGTCCATCACCTCCGCAATCGTATGTTTGCCATGCTTGGCTTCCGAGAAAAGCCGACCGCTGATCTCGAAAAAGAGATGGAACAACCTCTCCCCTTCCCTCTCCTCAAGAGAGGGTGCAAGATTTCGCATCGCGGCGTCAAAAGCTTCCCGGCAACAAGGGATGTAATCCAGCAGGGTGTCGTCAATATCTATAAAAATAGCTTTGTAGCGCACAATTTAATGATTTTACAATTTAACAAAAATGGAGCCACTTGACGTGACTCCATTTTGTCGGGTAGGCGAGATTCGAACTCACGACCTCCTGCTCCCAAAGCAGGCATTCTAACCGGGCTGAACTACTACCCGTTTACCTTGTACATCGGGTAGTAAATCGACAGAACGAAGTGGCTGAGAACTACTACCCGCCGCACAAAAGCGAGTGCAAAGGTACTGCTTTTTTTTGATATGAGCAAATATTTATGCTATATTTTGCGTTTTTTTAGCAAAAGGAGGTCAAAAAGCAGCACTTTTGTCATTTCAACAACGCTCCATTGGCATCATAGATGCGTCCGCCGAAGGAAACATATACATTTCCTGCGTGCATGAATTTAGCCGCTGAACGAAGTTGTTCTTGACTCAGTTGAGGCAGCGCGGTCGGCGTCTCATCTCCGGACGGCTGGATGGTGAATGTCTGCATGATCACCGTCGTTGGCAGGTAGTTTTCGTTACCCGGATGGTACGCAATAACCGTCACTTCGCCTTCGTTCTCCGGGGTGATAATACCCTCCTCTATCGAGAGCAGGCACGCCGTATAAGCATACGTGATCTCCATTCCGGACGAGAGTGTAGCGGTCGAGAGAACCGGTGTTCCAACCGTCAGGTCGGTCTCCTGCTCCTCCCAAAGGATGGTTTGCACCGCCTTATTGACATGCAGCGCTACAGGCATCGTAGCGTCATTGTAAATCGCAGTATTCTCCGGAGTAAACAGCAGCGAGAGTGTGTAGTCTCCGGCATTGAGCAGCGTGTCGGCATCGATGTTCATCCACGTCAGCGTACCCGGAACCGCGCCGATCAGTTCATGAATAACCGCTTCGCTCAGGTGCTGGCCATATATGATATCATCTACAGAGAGACTAATCGCCGGATCTGCCTTATGAATGACAAGGGTTTTCTGCTCGGAGTTAGCCGCGTTGTATTTATAGTTTCCGGGCTGGGTAGCCGTGATCGTGATTGTGCCGGAGCTGTGGATTCGAAGGACGTTGCCTTCCACCTCTGCGATGGCAGGATCAGAGGTCTGATACTCAACCTCCAGACCGGACGAAGCATAAGCATTGAAACTCAGTTCATCCGTTGCGATACACTCCGTGAGTGTCTGCGGCCAAGAGAGCGTCTGGTCGTATTTTGAGGTCGTTCCGGAGACTGCGATGCGTGCTTCGCGACCTTCACCGGAAATGATGATCTCGCCGGAATGTGAGCCCGCTTCCTCGTGCGAATAGAAGAGGGTGATTGTGGTCTTTTGGTCAATCAGGTTCTTCTGGCCGACCGTCTCTACGGACGCAGAGAAATGCGGATCCGTGGAGGTGACAGATGCCACGATATTGGTCCACGAAACGGTCACATTCTTGGTCGCCACCGGGTCGTCCACCATGGCTGCTGCGGGCTCCCATTCCTCCAGTCCCACACTGAGACTCTTGAGTTCCGAAACGCGGATCTTACTGATCGCAGCAGCGGTAAAACCCGAAGCCGCGAACTTAATGTAACGCGTTGAGGTAGAGAGAGTTGCCGAATCAGCCTTCGCCGCAGCAATAGTGTTTCCCTCGGTGGAGAAAACCTGCTGCCAGTTGTTATGGTCCGGCGACTGATAGATCGTGATCGTGCCGTTGGACGCGCCTTGCCACGAGAAATACAGTTTCTCCGCGATACCTACCTGCGGCAGCGCCACGACGCACTCGTCGGAATACGGATCGCCGCCCACAAAAGGCAGAGAAACCACTATCTTACCTATCTCCAGATGCGCCAGAGCGCCGAACACGCCGTTGTTCCAAGACACATTCTCGGTCTTGGAGATCACCGTCTGGGCGTTGTTAAAATCGGATTGTACAAACTCCGTGTCCCATGCCAGCTGGGCGGAAACAGAGAGGGAAAGTGCCATGAGGGCACAAACAATAAATACCTTTTTCATATTATAAACAACTAATATTCGTCTGTATTAAAGAGTTACGGTTTCGCCTTTCTCCGGCACTTCTATATGTCGGAATCCGGCGTCGTGCAAATGTCCTTTGTAGGTCTCCGCCGCCGTCTGCTCGCCATGGACCACAAAGACGCGCTGCACTTGGTCCACCTGCAGGCTGCGGGTGAGGTAATCAATCATTTCTTTGTAATCGCCATGACCGGAGAAGCCTTCCAACTTGGTGATCTGCGCTTTGATCTTGCGGTCCAAGCCGAAGATGGAAATCCATTTGAGTCCGGGTTCCTGAATGCGTGCGCCGAGCGTGGTCGGTTCGCAATAACCGACTATCAGGATGGTGCACCGCGGGTCGGAGATATGGTTCGCCACATGGTGTTTGATTCGTCCTGCCTCCAACATACCGCTGGCGGAAATGATGATCGCCGGCTTGTCGTCGGTGTTCAGCTTCTTCGATTCCCGCACGTCGGTGATGTACCGCAAGGTGTTGAACCCGAACGGGTCATCGTCAAACTGCATCGTGTCGCGCACCTCGTCCGAGAGGTATTGCGGGTACATGCGGAAGATATGGGTGGCGTTCGTCGAGAGCGGCGAATCGACATAGACCGGAATACGGCTCGACAGGTATTGCTCGTTGTAGAGTTTGTTCAGCACATAGACGATCTCCTGCGTTCGCCCGACGGAGAAAGAAGGAATCAGCAGCTTGCCTCCGCGGTATTCGCAAGTGTCCTTCACGATGCCCAACAACTGCTGCTCGGTCACAATCTCTTCGTCGTGCAAACGGTCACCGTACGTCGATTCGCAGATCAGGTAATCGCATTGTGGAAAGAGCATCGGACTCGGCAGAATATGGCTGTGTGCGCGTCCTATATCGCCGGTGTACGCCAAGCGTTTCCAGCGCTTTGAACCATCATTCTGACGGCTGATTTCTGACGGCTGATCGCTTTCATAGACTTCCAGCGAACAGATCGCGCCGCCCAACATGTGCCCCGAATTGGTGAAGGTCAGCAGCACGTCGTCAAAGACGCGGAAACGCCGGTCGTAGTCGTAGCAAACGAAATGCTTCATCACCCGGTCCACGTCCTGCTGGGTATAGAGCGGCTCCAGAAAATAGTTCTTGCCCTTCTCCTTGTGCGGGTGCTGGCGGTTGATCTTTTTGTTATACGTCTTGACGTCCTGCTCTTGGATAAAAGCCGTGTCCGCCAGCATGATTGCGCACAGGTCGCGCGTGGCGTGCGTGCAATAGATGTCGCCGCGGAAACCCTTCTTGAACACATACGGAATGAGTCCCGAATGGTCGATATGGGCATGAGAGAGGATGATACAATCCAACTTCTCCGGGTCGAAACCCAAGTCTCTGTTGTCCGCGTCTGTCTCTGCTCCTTTACCTTGGTACATACCGCAATCCAGCAGGATGGTATGCCCGGAATCGGTTGTGATCAGATGTTTGCTTCCGGTCACTTCGCGTGCCGCGCCTAAGAACTGAATTTTCATAATTCACGCATTTTACGCTGCAAAATTACAACAAAAAATCGACATGTGCAAATATTTTTTCCTTTTGCGTAAATTATTATTACCGATTATTAAGATTTGGACACGCACGGCAGGCTTACTACCCACTTACGAGACACGTACGAGACACGTACCCGACGATAGACCACCCGAAATCGCCATTTTCCGCCCTCCAAAATTGCCGATTTTTAAGATTCGTGTATTACTCCAAACTCATCCCAAGAGCAGCGCAGGGTCAGCGCGACCTCTGCCGATTGAAGCGATCTTGAAACGAACTTAAAAAGTTCCTTTTGTTAAGAATAAGTAAAAAGCCACTCTCAAGCCACTCTCGCGCCACTATCTAACCTAAAGGAATATTATTGTGCGAAATAGTTACTTCGAATGAGTTTGTCGGAGAGTTCATAGGCTTCTTGCTCTGAAATAGGACGGTTATGACGCGCTATGGAGTCCATGAGATTCACTCCAAAACCTTTCCAATAATAATCCTCACAGCCGATCAAATGCATAATGGTCGGGTAAATATCCATTTGATAACATGTGTCTGTAACTTGCATGTTTTTAGAAATATTTGGAGAGTAAATGATGAGCGGTGTATAAGTTTTTGTGGTCTGCATGTTTATACCATTCTTTTGCGCAAATACGTCAAACTCTTCGTTTACCGAACGGAAAATAGTATGGTCTCCGGAAATAACAATTGTTGTATTGTCTTTGAGTTTTTCGTTGGTCTGCACAGCGTGGAATAATTCGCCGATACATGAGTCCGTAAAATGAAGACAATTAAGGTACGCAGACATGATTAAAGGCATGCCGTCTATCGTATATTTAGGATGATTAGAGCCATAAGCAAAAGGAACATGTGATGAAACAGTAATTCCTAATACGCAAAATGGATTTTCAGTAGTGTCTGCATAATTGATCATTTGCTTCATCAACTCTAGATCTTCCCAATGTTCTCCCCTTTGCGGTTCTATTAGTTCCTTGAATTGATATCCGAACGTCACTTTGGATTGTCCCCACGATCCGGGAGCCGGATTTACTATTGCGGCATTGGGGTAACACTCTGCATAGCCTGCAAATTTATTGTCTGCGTATAGGCGACAAACAGCTCCATTGGAAATGGGTAAAAGTCCGGTTGCGTCTATCATTTGCCCATCGGCAGAGTTACCGTGTTTGACTTGAGATTTCAATTTGTCGCAATAAAGCACATGCGGATCGTTCAAGAGGGCAGTAAGGTTCGGCATAAAATGGTAGCCGCATACTTCTTCCAAGGGCCAAGACTCCATGCTTTCAAAGAGAATGAAAATCAAGTTGGAGTTCGGACAAATGGAGTCTTGTTTTTGAGAGAAAAACGGCTCTATTATTTGGATATCAGCCTCGGAAAGCGGAATTATTTCTCCGGCGGGTCTTAGCCAATTAAAAATAAATGTTGCAGGAAAATAACTTAATATTGAATAATCCTTGACATAAGTATATGACCACGCATTGTAGTCCACGCAACTTTCTCCCACCGCATAATAAACTACGTGTCCAAAAGGATAATAATTAGTGAATCGTTCTGCGGCCAACATCTGCGAATGAACCTGCGCTATAGCCTCATTTGTGTTCTCCCATTTATTCATCACTTTTGCATAGCAAATATTATCGAAGACAGATAGGAAAATGGAGAATAGGAAAAAACTAAAGAACTTGATCGCGCTACGATGGTTAATGATGTTCTTGAGGGGAAGGAAACAAAGGATATAGACCAAAGAGAGGACTAAAAAGATGTATATATCCCAACCTAAATAAGAATAAAGTGAACTCCAGAATCCGCTCATGTTATCTGCCATTTTCATCGTTTCATACGAAAGAAATAAAGAATTCGCTTTGTAGTAAAACATATTGGCAATCAGCCAAATATCAATAATAAAATTAGCAATTATTGTCCACCAATTTTTCTTTGAAAGAAATACAAAAGATGCTAAGAATAGTGCAGGAACGAGTTTGCCTCCCCAGAAACGGAAAAACTCAGCCGGAGTGTGCCACAAACTGGCGATAAGAACCGAATGGAAGCAATTCCAATGAAAGAGTACACCCTTAATGAAAATGGTAAATGCAAAAAGAATGAATACGCACCATTGTGCGCGGTTGCCTTGCGAAAGGAAAGATTTGATTTTTTGTAACATGATTGATAGTTATTTTTTGGCGCATAACTATCAATTTCTACTAGATAGAAAAAGAAAAGTGAGTATATCTACTCGCGTTCACGGGAGGTCAGGAAATAAAACCCGCGTCTCATCATAGATATACTCACACCGAAACACATCAGTGTATTATGATGAGACAAGGAAGTTTCTAACTCTTCCGTGAACATAACTATTCTAATTCTGTTAAGAAATTAGTTTTCCTGACCTTTTTCTTGAACGCGAAATAATAGTAATGCTTTGTTATTTAATTAGCGCACGCTTGCGCTTGTCTTTATATTTTATGTCATTTTCTCCTTTCCCTGAGTGCATGAAAGCACCGCTCGGAGAGGGACGAGTATTTTATTTATTCTGTTCCAGGTACTTTTCTATATCTTGTTCGGTAGGGAGTTGGAGACGGTATTTGCTGACAAAAACACTGTCTGCCAAGCCTTCCGTGGCATATTGCACTGTAGTTTTCCCGTAGTCCGAGCATAACAACAATCCAATGGGTGGGTTGTCATCCGGTTGCATCACTTCATGACGGAAATAATTAAGATACATATTCAGTTGGGACGCATACTCATGACGGAAACGGTCGGTCTTCAGTTCGACAATCAAATGGCATTTGAGAATACGGTGGTAGAAAATCAGATCCGCTTTAAAGTAGTCTCCGTCTATTAATATCCTTTTCTGGCGTGCTTCAAAACAAAAACCATTCCCCAATTCCAGCAAGAACTGTTGCAAGTGATTGAGAATAGCCGTTTCAAGTTTTGTCTCTGTATAAGCGACTTGTTCCGGCAAGTCAAGAAACTCCAAAGCAACCGGATCGCGGATAATATTCTGCGGACGGATTGTAGGACCTTTGGTAGCCGTCTTATGAAGGAGTTGCTTGTCTTTGGACAAACCCATTCGTTCGTAATAGAGCGAAGAGACTTGTCTGTCCAGTTCCTTGATTGTCCAGCAGCCGGCAATAGCCTCGTGCTCGTAGAAAGCGCGTTTGAGCGGTTCCTTGATATTAGCGAGAAACACCAAATGTGTTGCAGAGAGGCTGTTAAACAGTTTGTCGGAAGGCGTTTGCCACGGCTCTATTGTTGCGGGCGAAGAAATTGCGGTTGCTGACCGCAAAATCGAGGTATCATCTGTTTTATCAGAAATTGCGGTTGGCAACCGCAAAATATCTTTGTCGCTGAATTTCAATACGAAAGGCAACACTTGTTCGCCTAATTGCGGGTACGCATTGTACATCAAACGGAACTCATATAAGCGCCTTTCTCCAAGACCGCGCATGTGAATCCGTTTTGCCAGATTCTTCAACAAAGCTTCACCATATTGCGCCCGATCCTCGCCGTTCTGCTCATACTCCACTATATACCAACCTACCAGCCAGTTGCGAGCTGTCAAAGACAGATTGACAGCGTGAGCGGCTTGCTGTTGCAGAGCCGTTTGGATATTTTCAATATTTCGGGCTAACCGTTCAAACGTCATGGTGTGATGTACATTTCCGGCTGCAAAGGTACAACAAATTTTGCATATATGCAAATTATTATTGAATAAATTTGCTACTTTACTTGTGTATGTCAGAAAAAAGCAGTAAATTTGCACGCAAATTTTGAATTGAACTATGATGACAAATGACATTTTTGATTTGAGCGGACGGGTGGCACTGGTCACCGGCTGCTCCGGAGGATTAGGCGTGCAGATGGCAAAAGCCCTTGCAGCCAGAGGTAGCAAACTGGTTATTATCGCACGGCGGTATGAGAAACTGGTGGAAGTGAAAAACGAGATCGAGCAAGCCTTCGGCGTAGAGGTGCTGCCGATCCAATGCGACATTACGAGCACCGAAGCGGTGGAGAAAATGGTGGACGAAGCGCTCGCCCATTTCGGCAAGATCGATATTGTGGTCAACAATGCCGGTACAGGAGCAGTGGCACCCGCAGAGGACATCACCGATGCCCAGTTTGAGAACGAGATGCAGATTGACCTCTTCGGTTCGTTCCGCGTAGCGCGCGCCGTAGCGAAGAAGGCGATGATCCCGAATAAGTACGGACGTATTATCAATATCGCGTCCATGTACGGTCTGGTGGGCAATAAGATTGCGCCTGCTTCTCCGTATCATGCAGCCAAAGGCGGTGTGGTCAACATGACCCGTGCGCTGGCTGCCGAATGGGGCAAATACGGTATTACCGTCAATGCCATCTGTCCGGGCTATTTCATTACTCCGCTGACCAAAGAGACCTTGGAGAGCGACTATTTCGCTAACTATGCCAAAACCGTCATTCCGATGGAGCGTTACGGACATGAGGGCGAACTGGACAGCGCCGTTTGCTTCCTTGCAGCTGACGCTTCGCGCTACGTCACCGGCGTGGCACTCCCCGTGGACGGAGGATATACGTGTGTGTAAAATAACCCCACCCTTCCCTCCCCTCAAGGGAGGGTAAAAAAAAAAGAAAAGAATATTATACCATTATTATGAAAACCTGGAAGGTAATTATTATGGCAGCCGTGACAATCCTTGGCGCGAGTTGCGCGAAAGAGAATACAGCGGAGCAGAAAGCTCCGATCACGAAACCGCAGATCACCATTGAAGGCGGTCGTCTGACGCCCGAAGGACTGTGGGCGATGGGACGCATCGGCAGCGTCAAGAGCGATGTAGAGACAGGTCTGCTGGCGTACACCGTGAGTTATTATTCCGTGGAGGAGAACCGGAGCACGACATGGATCCGCATCTGCAATCCGTTTGAGAACATGGCGGTGGTCGATGAGTTCGTCGGTTACGAACCGGCTTGGTTTGGCAACAGCGGTGCGCTCGCTTACCTCAAAGGCGGCAAACTCTTTATCCGCCGCGACAAAGAGGAAGTGGAAGTCATGCCAAATGACCAAATGGTAAATGACCCATACGGCGAAGCAGATCGTATGAACGGAGTGAATAAAGAAATGATAAATGACATTGAGGGTTTCTTGCTCTCCCCTATGCGCGACAAAATCATTCTGGTCAAGCAAGTGAAGACCGTTCCTTCGACCGCGGACAAATATCCGGATCTGCCGCTGGCAACGGGTCACATGCACGAGGATCTGATGTACAAACACTGGGACGAGTGGACAGAAACCGCGCCGCAGCCTTTCGTATGCGAGTTGGAGACCGAGTATTTCGGTGAGGGCGAGCGGATGAAATCCGCCAAACTTGGCGAAGGGTATAACATCCTCGAAGGCACCGCTTTTGAGAGCCCGATGAAGCCTTTCGGCGGCATTGAGCAGCTGGCATGGAACCCGAACAACGAGGAGATCGCATACACCTGCCGCAAGAAAACCGGACTGGAATACGCCGTTTCCACCAACAGCGACATATACCTATTTGATTTACGTACGCGCACGCATAAGAACATCACCGAGGAGAACAAAGGCTACGACACCAACCCGTCCTATTCGCCGGACGGCAAGTGGATTGCATGGCAATCCATGGCGCGCGACGGCTATGAGAGCGACGAGAACCGGCTGATGGTGCTCAATATGGAGACAGGCGAGAAGCGTTTCTTGAGCCGTTCCATGGACACCAACGTCGATGAATACAAATGGATTGACGACACCTCGCTGGTCTTCACCGCCTGCAAACAAGCGACCGTCCAGCTCTACCGCGTCACCCTCGACGGCTGGACTTCCAAACTGACGGACGGTCAGTGGGATCTGGGTCTGGGCGATGTGACGGATTACCAGGCTTATCTGCTCGGTCACTCCATGCGTCAGGCGAACGAGATTTACCATCTGGACATCCGTGAATGGCTGCGCAAAGACCATGAGCAGATGGCGCACACGGAGATCTATTACGACCAGCCGTTTGACACGTACAACCAGCTTCTGGAGCAGCTGACCCACGAGAACGATAATATTTATTCGCAGATCGAGCGTTCGACCGTTGAGCCGCGCTGGCAGAAGACCACAGACGGGAAAGATATGCTGACATGGATCATTTATCCGCCGCATTTCGACCCCGCGAAGAAATATCCGACGATCCTCTATTGCGAGGGCGGTCCGCAAAGTCCGGTGAGCCAGTTCTGGTCCTTCCGTTGGAACTTTATGATGATGTCCGCCGGCGACTATATCATTGTTGCGCCGAACAGACGCGGTCTGCCGGGATTCGGCAAGGCGTGGAACGAAGAGATCTCCGGCGACTACGGAGGTCAGTGCATGAAGGATTATTTCACGGCGATCGATGAGTTCTGCAAGGAGCCGTATGTGGACAAAGACCATCTGGGTTGCGTCGGTGCTTCTTTCGGAGGTTTCAGCGTCTATTGGATCGCAGGTCACCACGACGGACGGTTCAAAGCCTTCATCGCTCACGACGGAATCTTCAATCTGGAGATGCAATACTTGGAGACCGAAGAGAAATGGTTCGCCAACTGGGATATGGGCGGTGCATACTGGGAGAAAGACAACAAAATTGCCCAGCGTACGTTTGCCAACAGCCCGCATCGCTTTGTGGACAAATGGGACACGCCGATCCTCTGTATCCATGGCGAGAAAGACTACCGCATCCTCGCCAACCAGGCGATGGCAGCCTTCGATGCAGCCAAGATGCGCGGCGTGCCTGCCGAACTCCTTATCTTCCCGGACGAGAACCACTGGGTTTTGAAGCCCCAGAACGGCATCCTCTGGCAGCGCGAGTTCCGCAACTGGCTCGACCGCTGGCTGAAGGAGAATTGAGAATTGAGAATGGAGAATTAATAGAAACAGCCGGGCGGCACATTGTGTCGCCCGTCTGGCGTATAAAGTCCCGTTTCGGTGTATAATCCGCTTTACAAAATAATCGTTAAAACGAAAGTGCTAATCCGAGACCGTTGGAAGAAGATTGAAGGCGGAGTTCCACGGAGTTGTTTTCGCGTGAAGAGGTCTCTTGCTCCAACTCCTTGTAGCCACACCATGTGTTATAGACCTTATAGACGTTGCGTTTGTTCACATCGGCAGCAATTAACAAAGGTACACCGACCAAAACCGTGGTGACCGGACCGAAACAAACAAGTCCAATTCCTGCTCCATCTTCATTATTAAAACCAAGTATGGTAGCCCCGGCTACGGTAATCGCAAGTCCCGAGCCAAATAAAACCCATCCTGCCGTTTCTATTTTGCGCTGTGTCTTGAGGTATTGCACCGCACGCTCGCAATTACTATTCACAAAATTGACCATCTCTGCATATGTCATCGGGTCATTGTGGTAATAGTAGATAAATCCCTGTCGGCTAATAGGACCGACGTCTTTGGGTTGTTTGCTTACGCCATAACCGCTACGATAAACACCGACTTGCGCCTGCGCAATGCAGCACAAACCCATTACTGCAAGCAGTATAAAAATAATCCGTTTCATAGTTGTATATTATCTAACGCGTTGAAGAATAATACCCGCCTTCATATTAACCTCGTTCTTTTGCTCCAGGAATGGCTTCATCAGTTCTACATCCGCCTGAGTTGCCTTGCGGTAGTTTTGATATGTAGCCAAATGACCTGTAACGGTAATAACCAATACATCTTTCTTCATGCGGCTCGGAGCAATCTCGAAAGTAGGCGATACGATGTCGTCTGCTTTAAATTTCTTGAGTGTCTCAGCGAGGGCGTATTTCTTCCAACTGAGCACTAACGGCGATTCTACACCTTGTATCTCTGCCCGCATGATCTGATTGATCTCGCGTTTCTTGAGTTTGGCGAAGACTTCCACTTCATGGGAGATGGCAGCTTCCTGTACCACCATGTCCGCTACTACCGGAGTTACAAATCCTGCGCGGGAAGGTTCTACAAAACGCGCTGTGGATTCCTGGTACGTGTACGTTCCGCAGGAAGTAAGGATTACGGCAGCCAGGGCTGCGAGAGTAAGTTTAACCTTTTTCATAATAATTGAAGTTTGAATGTTAATAAATTAGTTTATATATACGCACACAAAAGCGCGGGCTTTCGTTCGCTTCATTTGATTGTTTGAGGTCCTAGACTTACCTTTATCCTTCAAATAAATGCACGGAAAACTCACGCTAATACGTGAGCGTGCATAAACCATGCTTGAAGAATAAATGATGTTTGTGAACTTGTCTAGGGTTTCAAACAATCAAGTTGGCTTATAACGCTTAACAGTGGCGCAACGCTTTGCGCCTATTTATGTCACCGTTTTTTACGCTGTCGGTGTCAGCGGTGCTATGCTTTCAATATATGTTTGCTTTCCACATTCTCCAGCACGGTCATTTGCTGGATTGCTATTTGATTGAGTTTCTGAAGACGTTCGCCTTGCGGCAGACCTTCGTTGATAAAAACTGCATTCAGGTTCTCCATATTGCTCAGACAGATTAATTGGTTAATCGTTGCGTAGTCACGGATATTACCTTTGTCTTCAGGATGGGCATCGCGCCACTCTTTGGCGGTCATTCCGAACAACGCCACATTGAGTACGTCCGCTTCGTTGGCATAAATGAGCGAACGATGATATGGATCAATCTCTTCCGGTATTAAGTGCTCCTTGATAGCGTCTGTATGTATATGGTAATTGATCTTTGCCAACTCGCGTTTCGCGGACCATCCGATAGCCTTTTGTTCCTCTTCTTTGAGACGTTGGAACTCCTTAATCAAATAGAGTTCGAACTCAACCGAAACCCAACTGGCAAACTTAAATGCTATATCCCGTTGAGCAAATGTGCCGCCATAACGACCCGCTTTAGCAACAATTCCTATTGCATTAGTGGATTCTATCCAATGACTTGGGGATAAAGTAAACGCATTTAAGCCTGCCTGACTTCTAAACCCCTCGAATTCGAGGGGGTTAAAATTCGGGTTGTTTAATGCCTCCCAAATTCCAAGATATTCAATGGTATTTCTATTGCGCATCCAGTTGCCGACTACGGCGTTGGGATCTTCTGTATTCTTCTGCCGGGCTATATCCGTGATACAGATATAATCCCATCCATTCTGCGAAAAAGAACGGATGGTAGTATCCTTTACAACTATTTCCTGGAGTTTAGCCATTTTTATCTATTCATTCGACCGCTTCGTACCTGTTGTACGCATATACGTTTCAATTTTGCTCGCAAAATTACATAAAATAATTGATATACGCAAATAAATAGGAAGAAAAAGTCGTATAACTTGCATAATTCAAAAAAAAGTACTAACTTTGCAGCCGTTTTTCTGAAAGCTGACAGCTGAAGGCTGAAAGCTAAAATTGAATTATGAAATACAATTACGAATACGAGATTAAGTACCAGGAGGTGGACGGGGAGAAGAAGTTGCGGCTGTTCAACCTGGAGAACTACCTGCTGGAAGTGGCAGGGACAGTAGCGGACGATTTGGGATTCGGCATCGCGGCATTGCACCCGCGGGGGCTGACATGGATCTTGACGAGGCTCTCCGTAGAGATGTACCAACTGCCGACGCATTGCCAGAGAGTGCGTTTCGAGACATGGATCGAGAGCAACGCACACATGCTGAGCACACGTGATTTCCGCATTTATGCGAAGCCGTCAGAAATCAGCCATCAGCCGTCAGACGCCAACAATCAGACCTCGGACGAATGGATCTTAATAGGGCAATGCAAGAGTGTCTGGGCTGTGCTGGACTTGGAGAAACGCGAGATCGTGAACCTCTTCGACGATCCGATGTTCGCGGATTGCGTGGACGGCGAAGTGATTGAGATGCCGCGCGTGCGCATGACCACGATCCCTGAACCCACCGGCTGCGAGACGCACAAAGTGGCCTATTCGGACATCGACTACAACGGGCATTGCAACTCCTGCCGTTACCTGCAAGCCATGACGGACGCGTACCTGCCAAACTACTACGGCAAGACCGTGCGGCTGGACATCAACTATCAGAAAGAAGCCATGCTCGGCGAGAAGCTGCAGACATGCTACCTTCTGACGCCGGACGGCGTGCAATACCAGCAGAAGAACGAAGCCGGAGAGACCTCTTGCTCCGCCAAGATAACAATACAATAACCCCACCCGACCTCCCCTCAAGGGAGGAGAAAAAGATTCAAGATTATGGATTCTTCAGAAAGTAACAATACCCTATTAAAGCGCCCGACGGAGCTGGAATGTGACGTCGTGCGGTTTCAGAACCAGAAGGATAAATGGATCGCTTTTGTCGGTCTGAAAGACGGTCGTCCGTATGAGATCTTCACCGGCTTGGCGGACGATGAGATGGGTATTGCGTTACCCAAGAGCGTCACCAAAGGCAAGATCATCAAAGTGGTCAATGAGGACGGCTCGAAGCGCTATGACTTCCAGTTCGTCAACACCCGCGGGTTCAAGACGACCGTGGAGGGACTGAGTTATAAGTTCGACCGCGAGTTCTGGAACTATGCCAGCCTCATCTCCGGCGTGCTGCGGTATGGTATGCCGATCGACCAAGTGGTCCACATGATCAGCGGTCTGCAGATGGACCAGGATTCGATCAACAACTGGACTACCGGCGTGGCGCGTGTGCTGAAGCGCTATATTCCCGGGGCGGAAGTAGAAGGGGAGGAAGTTGAGAATTGAGAATTGAGAATTGAGAGACGAAAAAAGCCCGCGGTTGCGGGCTTTTTTTTTACTTCTCTGCTTTGGCTGGAGCAGGTTCTTCTGTGTGCTTGAGACGGTTTCCTTTGGCATCAAAGAATCGCATCTCGAGCATTCCGAGCGCTTGATTTTCCATGATCTTCACGCCGTACTGGATTTGCCACTGCATGCGCAGGGAGGCGAACCAACCTTTGTTCACATAGGCATAAACGTACGGGTGTAGATGCAGTTTCAAACCCCTTCCATAGTGGGAAGACATGTGTGCACATGCTTCCGCTATCTGGTCGGTAAAGAGAATGGAAGACTGGATTTTTCCTTTGCCTCCACACGTGGGGCACACTTCCGTCACGTCCACTTCTACCGCCGGACGAACGCGCTGGCGAGTGATCTGCATCAGACCGAACTTGCTGAGCGGCAGCACGTTATGCTTCGCCCGGTCGCGTTCCATCAGCTTGCGCACATATTCATACAACTGCTGCTGGTGTCCCTTGTCATCCATATCGATGAAATCGACGATGATGATGCCTCCGATGTCTCGCAGGCGAAGTTGGTGCACCAACTCATCCGCCGCCAACATATTGAATTGGAACGCATTCTGCTCCTGGTCCTCGAATAGTTTCTTGCTGCCCGAATTGACATCAATGGAGAATAGTGCTTCGGTTTTGTCGATGATGAGGTAGCCCCCATGCTTAAAACCGACCGTTCTTCCGAGCCCCACCTTCATCTGGCGGGTAATGTCGAAATGATCAAAGATAGGTTTGTCGCCTTTGTAGAACTTAACGATCTTCTTGCTCTCCGGTGCGATGAGCGCCAAGTAATCGCAGACCTCCTGATAAATCTCCTCATCATTGATCTGGATGGAGGTGAAATCGGGGCTGAGCACATCCCGGATAATACCGAGTGTCCGTCCCATTTCTTCGCTCACGAGACTCACCGGTTCTTTCTGCTGGAGCGTCTTGACCGTTTGAGTCCAGCGCTCCATGAGAAGCCGTAGTTCGCTGTCCAGTTCGGCGGCACGTTTATCTTCTGCTACAGTACGAATAATGATGCCGAAACCCGCAGGTTTGATCGATAGCATCAGTTGTTTCAGACGTTGGCGTTCTGCCTCGCGTTTAATTTTCTGGCTCACCATGACGCCGTCGGCAAAGGGAATGAGGACGATGTTTCTTCCGGCGATAGAGATCTCTGCGGTCAGACGCGGTCCTTTGGTGTTGATCGGTTCTTTGGAAACCTGAACCAGAATAGGATCGCCCACCTTGAGCACGTCGGCTACTTGTCCCTCTTTGCCCACTTCGGGTTGACGCGGTGTTTTGGTGACTACCGGCACACGGCGGCGGTCCGAAACGGCTTTGGTGACAAATGTCTGCAGCGTACGAAACTGTGAACCTAAATCCAAATAGTGCAGAAAAGCTTCTTTCTCATGACCCACATCCACAAAAACCGCATTCAGCGCCGGCATGACTTTTTTCACTCGACCGTAATAGATGTTTCCCACTGCGAAATTGTCTTGGTTTCGTTTTTCGCGGGAGACCTCTTGCAGTCGGTCGTCCTCTGTCAGCGCGATAGCGATCTCTTGCGGCTGTACGTCCACAATTAATTCGCTTTTCATACTAAATTAGGGTGTTTAAATAAAATAAAAGCCTTGTGGCAAACCGACCCACACCAGGGTCCGTTTAGCGCCACAAAGCTGAATGACGATCGTCAATTACTTATGCTTATGACGATTCTTACGCAGACGTTTTTTACGTTTGTGCGTGGACATCTTGTGTCTCTTATGCTTCTTTCCGTTAGGCATAATTGTTTGATTTAAATATTGTTATACGAATGTTATTTTTTTATCTTCACGTCGCGTACCTGATCCTTGAACTCATTCGCGGGTTTAAAATACGGAATCGAGTGCTCCGGTACTTCTACTGTGGATTTTGCACGGATGTTACGTGCTACTTTGGCTTTGCGGGTCTTCAGGGTAAAACTACCAAAACCGCGCAGGTAAACAGGCTCGCCCTTGATCATCGAGCCTTTCAGATTGTCAATAACACCCTCTACGATCAAACCGATTGTACGTTTGTCATAACCGGTGCTAATGGCGATTTCGTTGATTAATTCTGCTTTTGTCATATTATGTTCGTTATATTTTTCCTGTCTTGCGGATCCAAAAAATCCGAAAAAGCGTGCAAAGGTACATATTTTTTTGGACATGTGCAAATTTTTTTGTATTTTTGTGCCGATTTTTTCAAATTGTAAATGCTAAATGACCAAATTGTAACTGAATTTATGTCTAAACAGCTCATATATAGCCATTTATACGCTTGGTATGAAGTGAACCGCCGGAACCTGCCGTGGAGGGAAACGGAGGACCCTTATGCGATCTGGTTGAGCGAAATCATCCTCCAGCAGACGCGGGTTGCGCAGGGGCTCGATTACTACCGCCGTTTTCTGGCGCGTTGGCGTACCGTGGAGGACTTGGCGGCAGCCGACGAAGCGGAGGTCTTGCGCGAATGGCAAGGCTTGGGTTACTACAGCCGGGCGCGAAACCTGCACAAAGCGGCGCAACAGATTGTAGAAAAGGCTTCGCCTGCAACGGGCGATAGCAGTCTTTTTCCGCGGACGTTTGAGGAAATCCGATCCTTGCCGGGCATAGGCGACTACACGGCAGGAGCGATTGCTTCGTTCGCGTACAACCTGCCCTATCCCGCCATGGACGGCAATGTATATCGCGTCGTGGCGCGGCTGCTGGACATAGACGAACCCTTCGATACTTCGGCGGGTAAGAAATTGTTCCACAAAGAGATAGAGAAACTGCTGGACCGCGAGAACCCGCGGCTCTTCAATTCGGCAATCATGGAGTTTGGTGCGCTCTACTGCACGCCCGTTTTAGGCGACGCATGCGCAACCTGTCCTCTGTCCGAATTCTGTCTGGGTTATGCACATGGAACGGCAGACTTACTGCCCGTCCGCAAACCGCGACCCAAAGTGCGCGACCGATGGTTCGATTACCATATCTATTTGAAGCCGTCAGCCGTCAGCCATCAGCCGTCAGAAGTTTATACTTTAATCCACCGTCGCGAGAATCCGAAAGACATCTGGTACCACCTCTATGAGTTTCCCTGCGAGGAACTAAACAATGATCCTACAGCCGCAGGCGGTCCTACAGGCAAAGCCGGTCTTACAGCGAAGCGGTCCTACAGCAACGCGGTCTATGAATGTACCCACACCCTCTCCCACCAGCGTCTTCACGCGCGTTTTATTATTCATAAGGTGAATGAGTTACCGCAGATTGAGGGCACGATAGCTATTCCTCTTTCGGCTTTGGATGAATATGCTTTTTCTCGATTAACGCTCCGAGCGCTTGATACACTTCGCACATCTCTTCCGCACTAAAGACATCACCCCTGGGTTTTCCCCCCTCTATAGGCCTTTCCCCCTCCCCTTGTGGGGAGGCCGGGTGGGGTTTTGCTTCTTTTAGCACCTCCACATGGTGCCCCATCACCGCCTCGTCGCCGCGCTGCGCAGGACCGGTCTGGGCGTCCTTCGGAGCCATCTTATGCACTTTCGCAGCGGTATTGTCAATCAGCGGCAAGAGTGCCTCAAAAGGTATCTGCGTATCTTTGAGTATATCTGCGGCAATACGGTACATCAGGTTCGTGTAATTGTTCGCAAAAACACCCGCTATATGCAACCGCTCGCGGTCATGCTGGTTCGCTTCGTAGATGCGGCTCGTCAGAGTCTGAGCCAACGAATAGATCGCCGCAATGTCGTCTATGTTGCGTCCCGAAATGAAACAAGGGATTCCGCTCCAGTCGTCAATCAGCACATCGCGGCTGAAGCTCTGGAAGAAATACAGGATTCCTGCATGCGGTTTGTCCTCACCGAAAACGTCTATCGGCATCGTCCCGGAGGTATGCAAATGAAGGGCTTTGGGCGCGTGAATCACACTCACCACTTCCCGCAACGCCTGATCCGCGATGGCGTAGATATACACATCAAAACCATTTACCATTTGGTCATTTACCGCAGGCTCGTTTCCTCCCCCATCTACAATTCCCTCTCCCTTGAGCGGGTGAAGAGCTCTGCTCGATCGGGCAGCCAGTGGCTGTCCGTAGAACAATCCGGAGAGGGGTTTTGGCGTCTTTGGGGCTGTCAGCGGTCTTCCGTGTATGAGTTCGGTCTTGATTCCTTTGAGTTCAAAAGCGTGGTGCAGGTTCGTCCCCACACTCCCTGCTCCTATGATAGCTATTTTCATGAATGATGGCTATTTTATTATTCTCTCGTAATTTTCTGCAAAATTACTACAAATATTGCAAATATGCAAATAAAAGAGCGATTTTTGTTCCATTCTCGCGCATTTTTGCGCGAGTTACCGCTTCCGCCTCTCTTCCGCTGTTTCGTTCTTTGTCTATTGCGCCCAAATCGTATTTGGGCACGGCTCTGCCGTCCTCTCTCCCCGCTCTGCCGTCCTTTTCGTCCATTTCAGGGCGATGCCATCGCCCGCCCTCCGTCCATCGCCCGCTTTTCTCCGTTTTTTTCATTTTTCTCCCTCTAAAATTTGCATATTCCGATTATTTATTGTACCTTTGCACCCGGTTTACATGCTGTCAACCTTAGGTGATTCTTAGGTGATTCATAGGTGATACTTAGGTGATTCATAGGTTAGTAACCTAATCACAAGCTGTAGTGTACCCCGTTTTTTGGACACTTTAATTGATTTATTATGAGAAAGAAAGTGCCCTTGGAGGTCAAAATGGAAGCGTTAAAAATGCTTCAAAGCGGCGAATCCGCTCATGCAGTAAGCAAACTGTTAAGAATCGG
>JAFTZQ010000011.1 GCA_017464475.1 Paludibacteraceae bacterium | reverse complement strand
CGGAAGTGTACTTCAGTCCGGTGGCTTTCATGTAATTGTAAATCGTGCGAAATTTCTTCGCGATCTTGCCCGAGATGTGATGAATCGGGTCTTCAAATACTACTTTTCCCATAGTTAAGGTTGGTTTAATGGTTTGTTAATTAATGTTTCCTTTTAAGTAAATAAACAAAGATAAACCCCTCTGTCGTTTGTAGCCCGATGGGCTCTTGTATCTTTGCTCGCTGTAGCGTCTTTGTGAGCAAGCTCCCATGCCGCTCCATCAACCAAATCTACACTCCTGCGGAGTACAAACGCCCGAGGCAATAAACATAAATAAACTATGCAGCGTGTAGCATGCAATTCGTTTAATCTGTGTAATTTTGGACCAACTAAATAATTTTATTTATGTTTATTGCTTTTAAATGCTTTACCCGCAAGGGTGTGGTCTTGGTTGATAAAAACTATCCGGGTGCTTGCACACGAGGAGTTTTTAGCGACTAAGGACACATAGAGCGCAGCTCAAAGCATTTAAAAGTGTTTATCTATGTTTATTTACTTTCAAAGATCAGAGTTTCTTGCTCGCATCGTAGGTCTCGATGGTCTTCGTCTGAATGACGACCGATGTATCCCCTCTCTGCACATACTGGCTCTCGTTGGTAATCACCCGCGTCACGTTGCAGCTCACCATCGCGATACTCGTCATAATGACTGTCATAATCAATACTTTCTTCATAGTTGTGTTTTCTTTCTTCGTTAGCTTCTCGGAGCATTAGCCCCGAGCCTTTCTTTGTCCTGTTCTCTGCGGTATTCCGCAGAGCCTCTCAACGTCCATTGTGCCGGATACTATCCGGCTTTCTTCCCCCTACGGGGGGGGGATTGAGGGGGGCTTACAATTTCGCGTACTCCATAGCGATCACATACCCTCTCAGCGTCTTGTACTTGCTCTGTGCTTTGTACTCTGCCTCGTAAGCCGCTTTCTGCGTGCTGTCCGCCAGCGCAGTTTTCGCGTTCGCCACCGCCTGTTTGAACTTACCCTGCCGGGCGATTTCCTCCTCGCTGTAAGCCTTGGTTCGCGGGTTGCAAATCTGGCTGGTGTACTGGGTCTGCCCGCGTTGGGCAAAGATGATCTTCGAGTGCTTGCAGATCTTGCCTCGAAAAGCCGTAAACGGCGATTCCAAATTGATTTTACTCATAGTTAAAGTTTAAGTTTTTTGTATCCGCCTATGCATGGCGGATGGGTTAATAAATATTGTTCTGTTCTCGGCGGTATTCCGCCGTTTTTCCTCTTTCTGCATATTCCGGCATTCCTGCCTATTTTCGCTTTTCGTTGTTCTGTGTCCGGCATCTCCGTTGCCGAACGCGATACGAGCGGCTTACGAGACACATACGAGACGATAGCGACATCAAAAACAGCGGATCTTTTCTCAAAATCCGCTGCAAAATTAATACGAAAGTAACTTTAGTGTTCCTCCAGAGGCAAAAATTTTTCCAAAAAATCGTATTTTCGCCTTTTTCTTGCCTGATTGAAGAACCATTTGACGATGATATATACCCGTTTCTCGGTTATTCCGTGCTTCGTAGCCACGACCTCTCGTGCCTCGTTCGCCGAAGCGCCTTTGTCTCGTGCGATGAAATAATCATCCACCACCGCCTGATTGCGTACTTCAATCTGATGCCGTTTCTCCGACATCCGGTACTCATTTGGATCTCGCACGAGGTAAGGGATGTCGTATAATGGGTAGTCCATTGTTCTTAATTGTTTAATAGTTTAAATTCTCTGATGATGTTGAGGTTAAGGGCAAGTGCTTCTTCCAGGGTGTAGATGCCTGCCCGTTCTTTGTACCACGCGACGACCATTGGGGTTGTCTTGGCGATTTCGTCCACGCGAGCATCACCGTTATAGTTAGTCGGCTCTGCATCCCGTGCGTTGACGATAGCGTACCACGGATTTGGTTGGATAGTTTCACCGCGCCGTTTCTTGTCCCGGATGAGACGATAAATGCGATGCTGCATGTGGATAGTGAGCGCATTCCAGAGGGTCGTTTCGCATTTGGTGCGCATATTGTGGAACTCTCGCGGAGGGTTAAGCAGGTTCCACATATAATCAAAAGAGCTTTTTTCATCATTCATAATTTTTTATTATTTGATGATGAGTATAGCATAGGATAACGTCATCATCAATTTTTTTCTTTTTAATTTTCTTTTGCTTCTTTTCTTTTATCGGCTTTCTTTTTGCCGCGTTTAGCCTGCTCCTTTTTTGATAACATTCGAAGCCCTCCGCGTCAGCGCGGATGTTGTTTATACCCTATCGGGGTCGTTCTTTTGCGAATGGGTACGCAAAAGTACGTTGGCAGGGGAGCCATTACCCCGAAGGGTATAAACGCTATCCGAATGGCTTAGGGCTTCGCGGAGCTAAACCATCAATCCATGATCGTCAGGCGGAACGAATGTTTGATACTCTCGCTCTCGGGGTGGGCTTTCTCAAGCTTCTCCGCCGTACGTTTGATGTCGGCACGGAGGTCTTTGAGTTGGGCAGCCATCTGCTCCTGGAGCGCGAGTTGCTGCACGTAGATCGCGTGGTTCGGGTCGGAGGTGATGGCAGGGTTGGTGTTCTTCTCCCATGTGAAGGACTTCGGACGGCTGACGATGATTTTGAAGCCGTGGTACTCGATCGTGCCGGTGAAATTAGACGGCTTGCCTTGCTCTTTGATGAGCGCCTGCACAGCGGCTTCCACCTGCGGACGAAGCGCTTTCAGCGTTGCTTCGGATTCGTTACATGCTACTTGCGCAGCGAAAAATTGGTCAATTACATCAAAATTGGTTGTCATAATGGTTCGGCGTTGTTTCAGCTCGTGCCGTGCGAGTGGGTTAAAAGGTGTTAAACAAATAACCCAGCGCCGGGTTGGATTTCGAAATCCGGTGCAAAAGTAGTACAAAAAAAGCAGCCACGGAAATTGTGACTGCTTTATGGTACTAAAAAGAACTATTCGGAACTAAAAAGGAACTAAACCGAACTTTATTGCGGAACTAATCGGAACTATTATCGGCGGTACTTGGTGAAATTGCGGACGCTGTATTTGAGCCCGAAATAGGCGTTTAGAGCGTCATAGAGCGCCTGCGAACTCATGTTTTTGGTGTCGAGATAACCCAGTGCTTCATTCGTTCGGATGGCAGCAACTAACTTAGCCGCCGAGCCGTTTGCCGCACTTCTCAGTTCCGCTTCCACCGCTTCCGCCTTGCCCTCTTGGATACACTGCGCCGTCAGCAGCGCAAAACGAGGTTGTGCTTGTTCCTTTTCGGAACAAGCTATGGGTGCGGATTGTACGTCCTGTACGTCCTCTGCGGACGCTGCCGGACGTTCGGTGTTCGGGGAGACGGTCTCCGCTTTTCCGTTGTGGATGGTGACGTTGCAACCCTCGTAGATGGGTCCGTTATGATGGTTGATGTATATTGACATGGCTGTCTGTTATGATGGGTCCGTTATGTGTTTGAATATTATAGGTGACAAAGACCTGCTTGCCCTCGTGGCGTGTTCGGGCTATTTCATCGGTCTTTTCCGCAGGTTTGTTCTCCGTCTCAGGCTTTTGTTTTTCCGCGGCAATCTCCGCCTCCGCTTGTTCGTTGGTGCTTTTTCGGATAATGCGCCAGAAATCGCTCTCCGCGTCCGCCCAGCAGAGCCGGATCGCGCCGTCCATGTCGTAGTAATAGGTCTGTTCGTCTTTGTCCCGCACCAGCTCGCGCCATTGCTCCATCAGACAGCGTGCCAGCGCCTCGCGCCAATAGGGGTCTGCGATCCGGCGTAACCGCTCAATCAGCGGCACGCCCCAACCGCTCCTTTGCAGGATCTCACGAGCCTCAAAGACCACCTCTTCCTCGGTAGGAGCAGGCAGCCCGGACGGTTCGAAAATCATATTTATGGAGCGATAGATCATGGCATGGTGTTGTTTAGCGAATTGGACTGCAAAGGTACTACTTTTGCAGCAAATATGCAAACATTTTCGCAAAAAAAGTGCAAACATTTTCGCAAAAAAAAGTGAGGGCGATTCCTCACCCCCACTCTAACTGTCTATATATCAGGACTATATCAGGACTATTCTTATACCTGCGCATCAAATTTGCCATCTCCTGACTTAAAACATGTCAATTATTGACGAATAACCTTACATGTATTCGGGAAAGCATTAAAAGCAATTTCTGTAGCACTATTGGGAATAACCACAGAGGTCAAACTGCTGCAACCATGGAAAGCGCAATATCTAATGCTTGTTACGCTAGGTGGAATCGTCAAAGAGGTCAAACTGCTGCAACCAGAGAAAGCATAAATTCCAATGCTTTTGACACTATTAGGAATCGTCACAGAGGTCAAGCCTCTGCAATCAGAGAAAGCGCAATCTCCAATGCTTGTGACACTATTAGGAATTATCACAGAGGTTAAACCGATGCAACCCGAGAAAGCAATACCTCTAATGCTTGTTACACTATTAGGAATTATCACAGAGGTTAAACCACTACATTGATAGAAAGCACTTTTTCCTATACTTGTGACGCTATTAGGAATCGTCACAGAGGTCAAACCACTGCAACCATGAAAAGCGCTATAACCAATGCTTGTGACGCCATTAGGAATCGTCACAGAGGTCAAACCGCTGCATCCAAAGAAAGCCTTGTCTCCAATACTCGTAACGCGGTAAGTCCGTCCTTGATATTGTACAGTTGGTGGTATAATGATCTTTTCTTCTTTTACCGTTCCTATACCTTTGACTATTGCTTCATTAGTCTGTTCGTTGTAATCATAGGCTAATCCTTCTGTATAAACGATTGGTTCTTGCTTAGTCCGTTCATCTTGTGTATTAGTCACACCCAGCCACTCTCGAAGATCTTCCAGCAAGCGCTCCACATCCTCCGGCGAAGTCATATCTACTTGCTGTTTGTAGGGGTACATAAAATCGAACCAATCTGTCAATGGCGTCTTGTCTATATTACAAAACACGATCCGTTTTCCCTTTTTCTCCGCGTAACTTAATTCACGAATTGTCCAGTCGTGATCCAAGTCCGTAATTTCCGAATGACATTTCGAGTACATAAACAGGAAAATGGACGCTTTGGCGATAGCGTTCATAACCACTTTGGCAAACTGCGCGTCGCTCTCTATTCCTTCCAAGTCGATCCAGCAAGGTTCGCCGATCGCTGCCTCGATTTTGTCCTTGATAGGAAAAACAAGATCTTTATCCTTTCGTTTGTACGATAAGAATACTCGTGCCATATTTTATATTGTTTGAATTTAAAAATACAATTATTTCCGAATAACTTTGCATGTAGAAGGGAATGCATTATTACCAATGATTGTTACGCTAGGTGGAATGGTGATCGATGCTAGATGGTCGCAATAAGCGAAAGCCTCATCTCCAATAGTTGCAACATTATTAGAAATAATCACTGAGGTCAACTTGTTGCAATAAAAGAAAGCACCATCTCCAATACTTGTAACGCTATTAGGAATTGTAACGGAGGTCAAACTGCTACACCCATAGAATGTTTCCTTTTCAATACTTGTGACGTTGTCTGAAATAGTCAAAAAACTCAAGTTCTCGCAACCGTAAAAAGCATTGTTTCCAATGCTTGTGACACTACTAGGAATCGTCACAGAAGACAAGCTCGAACAACAATAGAAAGCACAAACTCCTATTCTTGTGACGCTATTAGGAATCATCACAGAAGTCAAGGCGCTACAACCATCAAAAGCCCTCTCTCCAATGCTTGTGACGCGATTAGGAATTGTAACGGAGGTCAAACTGCTACAATCATAGAATGTGTCCTTTTCAATACTTGTTACACTATTGGGAATCGTCACAGTAGATAAACTCTTGCAACCAGAGAAAGCACTATTTCCTATGCTTGTGACGTTATTTGGAATGCTCAAAGAGGTCAAACTACTGCAACCTGAGAAAGCATGATTTCCTATCCATATGACACTATTTGGAATCGTCAAAGAGGTCAAACCTGTGCAACCATAGAAAGCACTATCTCCTATGCTTGTGACGTTGTCTGAAATAGTATATGCACCTTGTTTCCCACCTGGGAACTGCACAAGTTTCGTTATATCCTTGCTAAATAATACTCCATTTACAGAACGATATTTAGGATTGGTTGCATCCACATCAATAAAGGTCAAACCGCTGCAATCAGCAAAAGCTTCATTTCCAATACTTGTGACGTTATTTGAAATGCTCAAAGAGGTCAAACCTATACAACCATAGAAAGCACTATCTCCTATGCTTATGACACTATTAGGAATCTTCATAATAGTCATACTAGAACAACAATAGAAAGCACTAGCTCCTATGCTTGTTACACTATCAGGAATTATCACGGAGGTCAAACCTCTACAACAGAAGAAAGCACGATCTCCAATGCTGGTTACGCGGTAAGTACGCCCGTCATGCAGGATAGTTGGCGGTATAACGATCTTCTCATCCACCACACTACCCAAGCCTATTACTGTCGCTTCCTTTGTCTGCTCATTGTATTCGTATCTTAATCCTTCGGTATAAACTATTGGCTCTTGTTTAGGCTGTCTTACTTGTGTATTAGTCACACCCAGCCATTCCCGAAGATCCTCCAGCAAGCGCTCCACGTCCTCCGGCGAAGTCATATCTACTTGCTGCTTATATTTGTACAGCAACTTGAACCATTTGGTCAATGGTGTCTTGTCTATATTACAGAAAACTATCCTTTTCCTCTCATCCTCTGCATAGCCCAATTCATGGATTGTCCAATCGTGCTCAAAATCTGTGATTATCGAATGACGTTTTGAGTACATAAAGAGGAAAATCGAGGCTTCATCAATAGCATCAATAATCACTTTGGCAAACTGCGCGTCGCTCTCTATTCCTTCCAAGTCGATCCAGCAAGGTTCGCCGATCGTAGCTTCGATTTTGTCCTTGATAGGAAAAACAAGATCCTTGTCATCCCGTTTGTAGGATATGAATACTCGTGCCATATTTTATATTATTTATTGTGTTTTTCTTTGTTCGTTTTTATCCAAATAACCGCGTCGGACTCCAAGGTCCAAGCGGAAAGGACAGAGGATGGCGTATAGCCGGCATGGGAATAGAGAGTGGAACAAGGGGTGTTATTCGTGGCAATGACGGCATATAGGCACCTTAGATGCAGGAAATCAAAGGCATAAGCCTCCAGCTGTTTCAGGGCTTCGTGCCCTACTCCTTTGCCACGGTACTCCGGCGCAATGTACATGCCGATGGCTGCACGGCGGTTACGAGGGTCAAAATCGAAAAGATCAACGCAACCGAGGGTCGCTCCATTTACCATTTGGTCATTTACCATTTCTTTATTCACTTCGTTCATACGATCTGCTTCGCCGTATGGGTCATTTATTGGGTCATTTAGACATATAATCAACCGCAGTTGTCCGTCTTTGTAGATGTCGCCGGTGGTGGAAGCGATATAATCCCGCAAGTCCTGCTGGGACAAGGGGTTATGGTTCGCTCCGTCCGCCCATGAAGCCGCATCGTTCTCCCATTGATAGAGAAACGGCAGGTCAGAGGGTTCTATTTTGCGTAAACGCAACATTTGAAGATTAATCAAACAAACGGGCAAAGAAGCCTTTTTTCTTCTGGCTTAGATCCTCCATGTTTCCTTGCGGCGCAGGCTCAAACGGATGTCCGGTGTGGATCATGTTATAGATCACACCCCAGTCCGGCAGACCGCCTAAATTACGGTCATCAATCCACAGATCCGCCACTAATTTACGCGGCGTATGATGTTCAGGCTCTTCCTCCGGATAATTGGAATTGACGGCATAGAACTCCAAGCCTTTGGACTTGCAGTAATCCAAGGCTTCTTGCAGCAGTTCACCCTCACGCACGGTCCAAAGGATGATCTGGTGATGATCCTCTTCCTGCAGTTTCTTCAGGGTCTGAATGGCAAACGGAATGGGTTTGCCTATTTTCGGGTACTCGTGCGTCACGATCGTACCGTCAAAATCACAAGCTATTATCATAGGGTTTGAAGATTTGAAGATTTAATAATCCTCGGCGTTGGGGTCTTTGGGTTTCATCTCCTGCTCCATCTTGCCGAGGGTCGGTTTTGTGAAATACCACGCAATGGCACTCATTGCCGCCAGCCACATCATCGGTTTATAGCAGCCAAAGAGATAATACATCGTGATATTCATCGGCATAGTCATCCCGACCATACAGATACGGACAGATGCCGCCTCTTTGTATTTCTCCAAGGTATCGGGTTTGCGCCATTTGATTTGGTACAAACCAAAGGGAATCGCCACCAGCGTCAGTCCGATTGCCACATACTGCAGGATCATTCCTACCTGCTCCATCGGGCTTACCGGCTCGAAATCCGGACGGGATGTTAGGTAATACATTGCGCCTAAAATAATAAGCGTAAAGACCATGATTCCGTAATAATAGAGATTGAGGGTTTTGATTACTTTTTCTTCTTCCATAGTATTTATCCGTTAAAATCCGTTCTGTTTACAATCGACCGCCCGAGCGTGATCTCGTCGGTATATTCGAGTTGGTTGCCCACCGCCACACCGCGGGCGATCTGGGTGATCTTAAGATTTGAAGATTCAAAGATTTGAGGATTTGAAGATTGTGCATTCTGCAAGCGGCGGAAGATATAGAAATTGGTGGTGTCTCCTTCCATCGTGGTCGGTAGCGCGAGTATGATCTCATCGACCCCGCCTTTCGCCACCCGCTCTACGAGCGAATCAATCTCAATATCTTTCGGTCCGATCCCTTCCATCGGCGAAATCACCCCTCCCAGCACATGATAGACGCCGTTATACTGTCCCGTGTTCTCAATGGACATAACGTCCTGGACGTTCTCCACGACGCAGATCGTCGAATGGTCTCTGCGCGCCGAACTACAAATCGGACATATCTCCGTGTCCGAGATATTATGACATTCCTTGCAGTAAACGACTTCTTTTTTGAGCCGCAGAAAGGCATTAGCAAAAGTCTCCACCTCTTGGTCGGACTGACGCAAGAGATGCAGCACGAGCCGCAAAGCCGTACGCCGCCCTACTCCGGGCAACGAAGCCATCTGGTTTACGGCTTGCTCTAATAATATGGAGGGATAATCAGACAAAAGATTTGAAGATTTGAAGATTTGATAATTTGATAATTAGGATTTTTTAGCCCACCTTGCAGGGAGTACACGATACGGATAGCGCTCGCGGATATTATCCGCGTTCGGGCAATCGCATTTATGGATCCGGATTCCTTTGGTGACCGAAACGAACGCAAAAATCGGGTCTCCGGGTTCGGGATTGCAGCAACGCGAGAGGTTGTAGTCCACATTCTTGACATTCATATCCACCTCGATTGCCAAGCCCTTTAACTCGCTCTTATCCACGTACTCGGTATGTTCACGCGGAATAACCGGTTCTTCGTCTTTCTCCAGGAACACCTCGCGCAGATGGAGAATATCTTCTTTGCCGGTAGCCAGCGACTGGTACATATCCGACACCGCCTTATAACCCAGTTTGATTGCCATTCGGGTGATGTCCGCTTCGGTGTATTCGAGTTTCCAGTTCTTGAACCTCCGCTCGATCAGCTCTTTTCCTTCCGCTGCCGATTTATACTCAATCTCTTTAAGCGCCTGCCGGATCTTGTTCTTCGCTTTGGTGGACGCAACGAACGTCAGCCAGTCGGCATTCGGATGCTGGTTTGGCGAGGTCAGAATAGACACTTGGTCGCCGTTCTCCAGCTTCTGGCGAATGGAGACATTTTGATTACGAATAGTACCGCCGACGCAATGTGCACCAACTTCGCTGTGAATGGAATACGCAAAATCCAATACCGTTGCACCCTCCGGAAGACGCTTCAAATCGCCCGTTGGAGTGAAGACATAGACGTCGCCGGAATGCTGTACAATCGACCCTTTGACACCTTTGTAAGACCAGTGAGCGGCAACCCCTTTCTCCGCAATCTCGTCCATCCGTTTGGTACGAATCTGCACTTCCACCCATCGTTTGTCGGGTCCAAGCACCGTCGTATGGAGCGACTCATAACCGTTCTCTTTCGGCACAGAAAGCCAGTCGCGCAGACGCTTCGGGTTCGGCGGAAAGATGTCGGTGATGAGCGAATAGACCTGCCAGCAGTCGCTTTTCTCGCGCTCCAGCGGACTGTCCAGAATAATACGGATGGCGAACAGGTCATAGATACGGTCCACATCGCAATGCTGCGCTTGCATCTTATGGTAGATCGAGTGAATGGACTTGGGTCTGCCTTTGATGGTAAAGACAAATCCCTCTGCCTTCAGTTTCTCCTCCAGCGGCGCTATGAAACGGGCGATGTACTCTTCCCGCTCCGCCTTTTTCGCATTTAACGCGTGCGCGATATATTTATAGGTATCGTACTCCAGAAACTTCAACGAGAGGTCCTCCATCTCGGTTTTGATCTGGTACAGACCGAGCCTGTGCGCCATCGGAGCGTGCAGCGTCTGCGTCTCGCGCGCTATATGACGGCGGCGATCCGAATCACCCTCTTTGTCCAATTGGCGAAGGAGTTCCAGACGTTCGTTTAATATCGAAAAGAGGACTTTATTGCTATCTTCCATATTCGTTCATTTTGTCCCATAAGGGGAGTAATACGCAAAAAACGCTGCAAATTTACGATTTTTCTTGCACATATGCAAATTTTTTTGTACCTTTGCAGCGATTTTTGTGCAAACTATTTAAATTTAAGCTATAATGAAAGCAACACGATTAATTCTGATTTGTACGCTGAGCGTTGCAGCAGTAGTGATGTGCTATTTCTGCGTAACGAGCGTCACAACCCCTATTAAGTTTGAGAACACGCGCGCCGAGCGCGAAGTAGCCGTGATCAAGCATCTGGTTGATCTGCGTACGGCGGAGGTGGAGTACAACCACCAAAAGGGTTCATTTACAGCCAGTTATGACACCCTGCTGATGTTTCTGAAGACCGCTCCGAAGAAAGAGGTGCTGAAGGAAGGAAGTCTGACCGACAAGCAGTTAGAGGCAGGTTTGACCGAGACAAAAGCAGTTAAGATCCTGAACGAGGCGAAGAAAAAAGCGCTGAAGAAGAACCAGTTTGAGAGCAACGATGCGTTGTATGCTTATATCTGGGAGAACGACAAGGACGTCATCAGCAATGGTTTGGCAGGTTTCCGCCGTGATACCATCGAGTCGAACATGATCCTCTCGCTCTACAAAGGCGCTTATGACGAGAAAACGATTGACCAGATCGTGGAGATCCCTTACAGCAATGGTCTGCGTTTCGAGATTGAGGTGAACAACGATTACAAGACCAGCCAAGGCATCCGCGTTCCGCTGTTTGAGGCACGCGCTCCGTTCGAGAGCTATCTGGGCGACTTGAACAAACAGGAATTGGTTAACCTGATTGACCGCGAGAAGAAGCTGGAGCACTACACCGGTCTGAAAGTCGGCGATATCTATGCGCCGAACAACAACGCAGGTAACTGGGAATAATGAGAATCATCTCTGGAAAATACGGGGGGCGGCGATTGTCGCCCCCTAAAAATATCACCGCGAGACCAACAACCGATTTCGCCAAGGAGAGCCTGTTCAACCTGCTCAATAACCGAATGGATTTTGAGGGGATTGATATGCTGGATCTCTTTGCCGGAACAGGAGGTATCGGCTTGGAGTGCGTCAGCCGCGGAGCGCGCGAAGTGACCGCCGTGGAGTTGGCGCATGTGCAGCAGAATTGGATCATCGCCTGCTGCAAGCAACTCGGGATCCGCAATCTCAGTCTGATTCGCGGCGATGTATTCAAATTCCTCTCTTCGTGCCGTGCGAAATACGATCTGATCTTCGCCGATCCGCCTTATGCGCTGGAGCAGCTCCCCACTCTGCCGGACGTGATATTAAGAACCCCACCCGACCTCCCCTCAAGGGAGGAGACAGATTCGATTCTCAAACCCGACGGATGGTTAGTAATCGAGCATGGCAAGGACACCGATTTCACTACGCACCCGCGACATGTAGAAACGCGCACGTACGGCAGCGTACATTTCAGTTTCTTCCAATAAAAAAAGAGGCATGCGCCTCTTTTTTTTATTACTAGGATACTAGGATTCTAGGACCCTAGGATACTAGAGATCCACATAGATCTCCAGCAGTTTGCAATGTCCCTGCGGGTGGATTACGATGTCGTTGAGCGACGCCGGAATCAAAACCGCTTCGCCGACACGCATAGAGACGGTGTTCTCATTATTGGTGAACAGATCTGACTGCGGCACTTCGCCATCCAAGGCTGTAACTTTGCACTCACCCTCCACGCACATATAGGCGACAAACGAATCCAGCGGCATGTAATCGCGCTGAACGGGCGTTGAGAGCGAAAGGATATTGGTCGTGAAATACGGCGATTTCTTCAGGTTCACCGCTCCGTTCTCAACCGGTTCCGGATGCGTCACAGCGGCTTCCTTCATCGGTTCAAAGGACATCACTTCCATCGCTTTATTCAGTTTGAGCGGTCTCATGCGTCCATCATTCCCCACCCGGTTATAATCGTACAGACGATACGTGATATCCGAATTCTCTTGGATCTCCGCCACAATGGTATCGCGGCACATGGCATGTACTGTTCCTGTGGGAATATACGCAACGTCGCCCTCGCGCACATCATAGTGCTTCAGGTGATTCGCCAGCGTACCATCCGCTATCGCTGCATGGATCAGCGAAGCATTCATGGTCTTGTTCCAACCCAGATAAACTGCCGATTTTCCGGGAGCCGGCATCACATACCACATCTCCGTTTTGCCCAGCGACTTCTCATGCTCCAGCGCATACTCATCATTCGGATGAACCTGAATCGAGAGATCATCCACCGCATCAATGAATTTCAGCAGCAGCGGGAAATGATTTCCGAAGACCTCATATACCTTTCCCCCGACCAATTCATCCATATAGACCTCCAGCAGATCCTGCAGCGAATCGCCGGTATGAGGTCCGTTAGCCACAACGGTCGGAAAGCGCTCTACATCCGATATGACCCATGCCTCACCGACATTCTCATAGTCGGCGGGCACGTCGTCATACCATTTCTCGATTGTATGACCTCCCCATAGTTTGTGGAAGAATTGCGGGGTGAATTTAAAAGGATACAGCATTAAATGATTTACGATTTGACGATTTACGAAGTACGATTTATTTGATATTTCGGATGTGCTTCTCCCATTTCCAAGCGGAGGCGAGTACGTCGCGAATAGGCGTTTCAGCTTTCCAGCCCAACACTTCGTTCGCTTTTCTCGGCGCAGCCCACACTTGCTCGATATCTCCTTCGCGGCGACCAACGATCGTATAAGGAATCTTAACGCCTGTAGCAGCCTCAAACTCATTGATCAGCGTCAGCACACTCAGACCGGTTCCTGTTCCGAGGTTGAAGACCTCCACTTGATCGCGGTCTTTGGCATTCAACATTCTGTCAATCGCCTTTACGTGCGCCTTCGCGAGATCTACTACGTAGATGTAATCGCGGATACAGGATCCGTCCGGCGTGTTGTAGTCATTGCCAAATACTTTCAGCTCCGGACGCAGTCCTGCAGCGGTCTGCGTAATGAACGGCAGCAAGTTCTGAGGCACACCGTTCGGCAACTCGCCGATACATGCAGACGGGTGCGCTCCGATCGGATTGAAATAGCGCAGGATCGTTGCGTGCAGGTCTTTATCCGCATGTGCTTCGTCGCAGATGATCTCTTCGTTGATCTGTTTGGTATTGCCGTATGGCGAAAGCGCTTTCTGGATCGGAGCGGTCTCATCTACAGGCAGATGCGCAGCGTCCGGCTGGCCATAAACGGTGCAGGAAGAAGAGAAAACGAGGTTTTGCACGCGGTGGAGTTTCATTACCTCCAGCAGCGTAACCAAGCTTCCTAAGTTATTGCGATAATAGAGCAACGGTTTCTCCACCGACTCACCAACAGCTTTGCTGGCTGCGAAATGGATCACTCCGACGATGTCTGGATAGTCCTTGAAGACCGCGTCCAGATCGATAAAATTGCCGCAGTCGATATTGGCGAAATCCGGTTTCTTGCCTACAATCGCTGCAATACCATCCAATACATCAATCGAGGAATTGCTTAAATTATCTACGATGGTCACGTCGTAGCCCTGCTGCATCAACTCCACCGTTGTATGCGAGCCGATATATCCGGTTCCACCGGTTACAAGTATTCGTGCCATGATCAGAAGAGTTTAGCAGGATATTCTCCTTTTGCGATTAATTGATTGATTTTCATTACCACTTGCGGACGATCCTCAGAATAGGTCACGCCGAACCATTTGGACGGCGTATCCAGCACTTTGCAGGTAGCTTTGCCTTCGCCGATCAGTTGGTTGACGAGCGTCGGGATATAGAATTCCGATTTCAGTTCCTGTCCGTGCTCAGCGAGGAAAGCGCGGAAAGCCTCTTCGCTGTATTGGAAATACTCCGGAGTAAAGCCCCACATGTTCATTGAAACCGGAGTATGCGGGTCGAGCGGAGTGTCCACGCCATCCACGGTGAAGACGATCGTACCGTTCTTGTCCTCGATCTGGGTGCGCTCTACCACGTCTGTCAGATGTCCCTCTGCATCGGTTGTACAAACACCGCGGCTAACCGATCCATTCTCGCTCAGCGTGTTGCAAACGCGGTAACCGACCATGCAATACTGACCTTTCTTGCCCTCTACGGAACGCAGGAAATCAGCCAGCACTTGGTACGATTCCTTGCCGTAGAAATCGTCTGCGTTGATGACTGCAAACGGTTCGTGGATCAGGTCGCGCCCCATCAGAACGGCGTGATTCGTTCCCCAAGGTTTGGTACGCTCCGGATTGTACGTAGCTCCCTCCGGCACTTTGTCCACCGACTGGAAGCACAGCTCGCACTGCACTTTGCCTTCATACTTACTCAATACCACACGACGGAAATCCTCCTCAAAATCCTTACGGATCACAAACACAATTTTCCCGAATCCTGCGCGCAGCGCGTCATACACGCTGTAGTCAAGGATTGCTTCCCCATTCGGTCCCAGGCCGTCCATCTGCTTGAGGCCTCCGTAACGGCTACCCATTCCGGCAGCCAAAATAAACAATGTTGGTTTCATTATATTAGTATTTTATATGTAATTTGCTATTCGGTAACGGCTTGCACTTTGCCGTTTATTTTCTTATGCCGGATCCAGAGTCCATACACCTCCGAGCAGTTGCCGGCTGTGATAAAGGCCTTGATCTTGTTATTTCGGATAAACGCCATCACATCCGAGAACTCTTCTTGGGTCAGAAGCGACTGAATCTCAATATGTTCCTCGCCGCTGTAGCCGCCTTCCACTTTGTAAAGCGAACAACCGCGAACCAAGTCTTTTACAATATACTCACGGATTCGCTCCGGCTCATTGGAAACGATACAAACTCGTTTGCGCTTATTGAGCGATGCGGTGAAATAATCGATCGCAAGACCGTTAATCCATGTTCCGAGAATACCAATCACTACCATACGGAAGTCATTGATAAAGAACGAAGTACAGCATATAATCACACCTCCGATTGCTACCGAAGTACCTATGTCGAAATGGAGGTATTTATTCACGATTTTGCCCAATATATCCAAACCTCCGGTAGAGGCATTGATGCGGAACAAGAGTGCCTGGCAGATCGAAAGCAGAAGTACGAAACAGATGAGGTCAAACCACACATCGCCCATTCCGAGACCGCCGCTCATCACACTATCTTTCACTCGTTCCATTACCTCGCCCGCGCGACTTAATATATAGGGATTGCCGTGCGCGTCCAGAACGGTCTGTCCGGCTTGCAGTTGTGACAGGATCTCCGGCGCATCAATCGCTTGGTGGGTAAAATTATAATTCGGATAGATACGGTCCCACGCTTGGGTCAGCGGACCTAAGATCATCGCCGTATAGACCGTTTTCGCGCCGAACTCATTGCCGATCAGCAGGAATGCCAGCAACAGCAGAAACGCATTGATTCCCATTACCCAATAGGAGAAGGTGTCCGCATCGCCGTTCATCATTGTATTCAGCACGATGGACAGACCGGAAATCGATCCCACAATCAGATGACTCGGCATCAAAAAATAATACACTGCGGCAGCTCCGACGCTCATTCCGGCGGTCATAATCAGCAATTCGCGCCAGAATTTAAGAGTGCCCATTGCGTGCAAAAAATCGGTCAACAACTCACGCCAATAATCCAGCGTAAAATAGGCTCTCAGGTAATTTGTGTTATTTTCCATGGTTTTCAACAACTACTAATCTCGCGGTGCGACGCGTCGTTTGGCTCAGCATAATCTGTTTGCCGGCTTGCGCGTGAGCTAATATCTCTGGCGTTGTGCCGCGGATGGTCAGCAACGAGAGGTTTTCATTATAGGTTACGTTAAAATGTGTTTGCAGTTCTTTGATGGCATCTGCCACAAAACGCGTATTGTCCACGCATACAGAAATCGTGACTGCCGACGACTGGATGAGCGAGACTTTGAGACGATGACGATGAATTATATCGAATATCTCGCTCAGGCTCTCCTCCAGCACAAAAGCAAAATCCTTTGCTCTCATGGTAATCAGGATCTGGTTCTTGCGCCAGATATAAACCGGCACACCGATCGGTCCCACTCCGTCGTCCGCTATGCGCGAACCTTCCGCCGTGGGATCGTCAAAAGGCTTTACCAGCAGCGGGATATGTTTGTTTTCCAACGGTCGGATGGTCTTCGGGTGCATCACTTGCGCACCGGAGTTCGCCAACTCTACCGCGTCCATGTATCGCAAAGAAGGAATCAAAACAGTCTCCGGCTCGATACGCGGATCGGCATTGAGGATTCCCGGAACATCTTTCCAGATTGTAACCGATTCGGCATCCAGATAATTGCCAAGCAACGCAGCGGTGTAGTCCGATCCTTCGCGTCCGAGTGTGGTACGCCGTCCGTCTGCTGTTCCGCCGATGAATCCTTGCGCTACGACCACTTGTGGTCGTCTGGGTCGATCCCACCCTGCGCGAATAACTGCGCTGCTTGCGGTGTTATCTACCTTCGCCTCGCGCCATGTGTCGTCCGTACGAAGCAGTTTCGGCATGTTCCACCATTCGACGGACAGACCTTGTTTGAGCAGATAAACCGCTACAATCTGGGTGGACATGATCTCACCCAAGGAAACGATCTGGTCGTAGTTCTCGTCGTACGAACAGTTGGGGTCGTATGGAATCTCGCCCTGTAGCCGAATGTCGGAACCCGGTTGCAGACCCAGCGATTTCATGATCGCTACGTGGAAATCAATGATATCCACCCATTGCGCCAAAGCCTCTTCTTCTTTGCCTGCATCGAGAAAAGCCACCACGCGCTCTAACGCGTTTGTAGTCTTTCCCATCGCCGAAACGACGACCATCAGACCGTCCGACGAGTCCTGCAGAGCGAGTCGCACGATCCGCTCTACGTTCCGAACTCCGTCTGCATCTTTCACCGATGCTCCGCCGAATTTATAGACTTTAGCCATCTCCCCTTTCCCCTTTCACCTTTCACCTTTCACAGGTTCGCCATGCGAATCGCTGTATAGGCTCCTTCGATACCTTTGTTTCCCAGTTTGCCGCCGCAACGATCCAACGCCTGCTGTTTGTTCAGGGTCGTCAAAACCGAGAAAATCACAGGCACTTTGCCCTGCGCATTCAGCATCGCAACGCCTTGCGTCACAGACTGACACACGTAGTCAAAATGCGGTGTGTCGCCTTGGATCACACAGCCAATGACAATCACGGCGTTCACGCGTTCCTCTTTGGTGATACGCGCAGCTCCGTACGTCAACTCCACCGCTCCCGGCACATGGATAATATCTATATTATCCGCCGGCACGCCGTGTTTGACAAGCGTATCGATTGCGCCTTGCGCCATCGCGTACGTGATTTCGCTGTTCCAGTCCGCCACTACAATCGCATAGCGCTGACGTCCGAGAACATCAGCGCTAGGCAGTTGGGAAGCATCATATTTCGATAAATCCGTAGTCATACAATGTACGATTTAGATTTATTCAGCAACAGCGATGTACTTGTCGATGTCCTGTGCTTCTGCGGAAGAAGGATAGTTTTCTTTGATTGCTTTGAAAGCCTTGAGAGCTTTTGCTTTCTGACCCTCGTGCATGTAAACGAGACCTGCTTTCTTCAGGCTCATCGGAGCGATCAGCTCGTTTCCTGATGCAGCAGCAGCCTCAAATGCTTTAGCGGCTTTGCCGTACTCCTGCAGCTCTACATAGGCGTCACCGAGCAACTGATGAGCAGCCGGATCGATGTTCACATCGTCTGCGTCAAAACGCTTCAGATACTTGGCTGCCTCTTCGTACTCGCCTTTCTCGAAATAGCAGATACCTGCATAGAGAGCTGCCAGTTCGCCCTGCTGATAGTGTTTGTACTCGTCTGCGATAGCCGCAAAACCGATACACTCAGCGTCGTCGCCGTTCAGCGCTTTGTCGAAATCGCCTGCCATGAAGTAAGCAGCAGCTTTTGCATTCTCGTTGCTTGCTTCCTGTGCGTGCGGTTTGATCACGTAGTTGTTAATAGCGATTGCACCCATTACAACAACTGCGATGCTGCAAACGATCCAAGTAAGGAGGTTTGCATGATCCTCGATCCATTTACCTGCGCCTGTCAGCGCTTCATTTACTTCTTCTAATTGTTCGTCTTGTTTCACGAACTCTTCTTTCTTTTTTGCCATTTTATTTGTTAATTTATTATTTTCAATAATAGTGTTTTCGCAATGCCATTATGCTATTTACACAAATCGGCTGCAAAGATACTACTTTTTTTCGATATATGCAAGTGCGCGCGCGTTTTTATTCAAAAAATGTATATTTTTACGAAGCCGAAATTTGGATATATGGAATTTTTGTTGTACTTTTGTACCGGATTTGGGAGAAACTTTTCTTTGCGACCTTTTCTTGCGCTTTTCTCCTAATGACGTACCTCGAATATCCCCCTAATCACCCCGTAATCACCCCCTTATCACCCCCTAATCACCCCCTTTTGAGAGGTAAAAAGGTCGAAAATGAAAGGCAGAAGGAAAGGCTTAAGCTATGCAGATGGCAGGAAGGTAGGCATAGAATTACTTGTTGATGTTTTTATTTCGCGTTATGATACGAACTATTTTGCGCAGAATCTTGTGAGTCCAGAAAGACCATGCAGGTAACGGGTCATTGGGATTGTAGAAATATAGCATATCCGTATTATGAACCTCTTTCAGCCATTTAAAGATAGAAATTTTCTTCGTCGCTACTGATTGACCAAAATCGCTGGGTTCACTCATCGCTGTAAAATATTGTTTTATATCCTTTTCATCAGGGATGTTAATGTGATTGTCAAGAACTGATTTCGCCCAAGTCAAGGGGAAGTTTACGCCACCATACGTAACTGCATAATTCCAAAATGAATACCTGAAATTAACTTCCAAGAACCATAAGTTTCCTTCTTTGTCAATAAGAAACTCCACCTCAAAACATCCGGTATAATGACATTCCTTAATGATATTCTTCACACGTTGGATCAATATTTCGTCTTGAAGAGGTTTACAATACATGTAACTGCCATAGCTTTCATTCGAAAAGCGAAAAAACGATATACCATAAGGCAAATAGACTTCCCTGCCACCATCTATTGAGAATCCTTGAATCGCTAATTCGTTTTGCTTATAGATATATTCTTGTAACAATAATTTGGGACTTTGGATTTTCGTGAAGGCTTCTTTTAATTGCTCCTCATTATGGCAAATATACACATCTCCTTTCCATAAGCCCATAATGGACATCAGCGTTTTGGTAATAACAGGATATTTCAATGTAGTAGGAAGCACACCTGTATCCACTATTTCTTGCTTCGGGATTCGAAATCCGCATTTCTCTGCGACCAAACAAATCTCATGCTTGTTCATGAATTTGTTTATGCGTCCCGCCTCTCCGGCATTGAAGAAATAGAATTTACCCGACAAATCATTATATCTATTATCCACGAGAGACTCGATCGAATCGTCACACGTATAAACAAAAGGTGTTTGCGGTTCATTCCCATACAGATCAATTAGAAGATCAAGTGCTTCCTCATAAGAAAAGACACGGTGAACGGTGGTGAGATACCTGCTTTTAATCAAACAAGGCAAGTGAGTATCTTCCACTAAATATATCAAAATAGGATTGATTCCTCCTTCCGCTATAGCACGCACTATGCCAAGAGCATTTCCCGTATCACCGGAAACGATAATATGTTTATGATTTCGAATGTCCATAATTATTTCAAGACGTTTTTTAGCATTTTCTTAAATTCAACCAATTTGCCGATGATAAGTCCTGCAAAATGATTGTATTGGTTCATATCTACAATGGTCAGCCCTTTGTAGGTGTTGAAAGTGTGCAAACCTCTGTATAGAATGCCTTCAGGGTGGTTAATGGTACGTATTTCTTTTAGTTCCCACTTGCCGTTTTGGAGGCTGATTTGACGCAATTCTACGGCTTTTCCATACACATAAGGTGTGCTGATTTGCGAGGGATAAACAATCGTGCCTTTGTGTTCGAAGAACGAGCCTGCCATGCGCATATTCTGTTCTGCACTTTCTATGGACTCGGAATAGATATAGCGGTCTTGCGCTGAGTTCCAGCGGTAAATGTCCAAGTGAAAATCATCTTGGCGCGCCGTGAAAAGTAAAGGTTCGCCGAAAAGTTCAGTTATATCCGTGTCCCAAATCACATCGTCACAGAGTGTTTGAACTCGTTTGAGCGTGGTTTTGCCTTGCTTATCTTCGATTAGTTCATACAAATAGAGTTTCTTGCCATACGCGGATTCGGGGTACACATAGATATGCCCGTCTTTGCGCAGAATATTCGGAAAACTGAGATGCCATGGCTCTTCGAGAATAACTTCTACGGCCGTAATGGTCATCGAATGGCGTGCAATAGTTAATTTAGCTATCACACCTTTGTGGATGGTGCTTGGCATCGCTTCCGCCAGAACATAAATATACTCCGGCGTAACGTCCAAAATAAATGGATCGGCAAACCAATACTCGTCCGAGAAAGGATTTGTAACGTGGGTTAGATGGATAGTTTTGCCGGAGAGGATTTCGTCTAGACTTTCATCAATAAAAGCCAGATCCCAACGGCAGGATGACAGTTTTTGTAACATAATTGATAGTTAATTGCGCATAACTATCAATCGCAAATTGGGCACAAAAAAGGTGCGAGCCTTTCTCTCACATTCACGGGAAGTCCGGAAAGAAACCCGCCTACAAACGAGATACGCCCACACCGAAAGCGTGAACATTACTTTGTTTGTAGCGGAATACCTCTTTCGGTTTCCGTGAAATGCAATTACCCAATTCAACAAGAATCAGTTTTCCGGACTTTTTTCTTGAATGTGAATAATAGTAATGCTTGTTAATATGTCCTTGCTGTTTTACGTCAGCAAGCGACGGCTTGAGGTATTCAAACCTTTGCGGGTGCAAAGGTACAAAGAATTTTTGGAATATGCAAGGAAAAGAAATATTTTTAGACAAAAGGGCACAAAAAAAGCGTCCGTATAACTTTTTTACTCGAGAAAACTTCCAGAGAATAGGATTTGAGGCCTGCTTTTTCCTTTGTAATCCGGCCACCTCATCGCTACCCGGGGATTAGGAATGTAAACTAATCCAATGCACGGGGTCTCGGCGTAGAGTACCGGCACGCCATCAGTGAAGCATTTGCACTCGGTTAATTGATTTTTGATGAGTTTTCCGGTTCCTATTTTGTTATACGGACGCTCGCTTGCGTTCTTTATTCTTAAATCATTAGTTTCTATGCCAGCCGATAGTAACAACTATGCGGTGTGTATCGGTATGTATGTCGAATGGGTTTGCGGCTTCGTGGGCAAAAAGGTTGATGTTCTGCCAGCGGTATTGGTACGCCGCCTGAACGATCACATTCGGTCCGCGGTAGCCCACTGCCGCAGAGACATATTGGGTATTGCGCGGATGGATGAAATACGCATCCTGGCGGTTGAAATCCGGGTCTAACGCCACAGGAGCATTTGCAGGTTTGAACGTACTCTCATACGCATACCCGGCATTGATATACATGCCCATTACAGGAATAACTTCCAGTCCCGCACGCAACGAATGAACAGGTGTTTCCTTCAGCTGGTTGCGGTAATCATACTGCAGACTCAGCATTCCGTACGCACCGATTTGGAAAGCGACAGAGGACGAGACATGCAGCGGCATGTGGAACGAACGATCACTATTGGTCAAATCCGGCGCATACGAATTGCGCAACGAATCAGTCAAAGCAGAGAATGTTCCGGAAGTATAAGTACGCATGTTTCCCACCGAAGGAGCCTCGACGCTCAAACCCATTCTAAGCCACTTCAACGGACGATAAATCAATCCGGCAGAAGCAGAGAATCCGACGCCCGCAAATTGCAGCGAAGAACGGTTTTGATTGTAATATTTTGCGCCTTCGGCATTTCGGTCGGCGAATGTTTCTACATAATTGGCTTCGGATACAACGATGAAATCCTGAATATGCAGACCCAAACCGACATACCATTTATGGGCGATATTGAGCGCCCAATTGAAGCTGTATTTATTGACATATCCGCTCTCGCGAAGATTCAACGAATTGGACTCCACTTGATCTGCCGCATAGAACGGTATATTGATTGCCGGCATGATAGAACCCAGCGATGCTTCATTCGCTCCGTAGCCGTTGAACGTACGGGAATAGGACTGCAAGCGATGGTAGCTGAGCATGAAATTATGTCCTTGTATGCCGGTCGCGTTGGGCGTAAAATTAGGCAAATGGAAAATCAGAGAAGCCTGCGGGCACATGAACAGCCCTCTGTAACTCCGTCCCTCCGCTCCTTTTTGCCGCGTGTAATCAAACGTGCCATCGAAAGTGACCATCGCTTCCGCCCGTTGGTAAAGTCCCAAACCGGCAGGATTATCCAAGACAGACGAAGGATCACCTCCGATCGCCGTCATCGCTCCACTCATACCGACATAGCGCGCCGTTCCCATGATCGTCCGCTCAGAGAGACGAGCGTAGTCCTGAGACCAAGTACAAAGGGACAAAGTACCAAGTACCAAGGTTAATATGTACCGGATATTTCTCATCGTTTGATTCGGACAGTAATGGTGGTGTCTTGGACGTTGGTGTATTCGAGGGAGGGACCAGAACTAGTAGAACTAGAAGAACTAGTTGAACTAGACGGGTTTTCCGGCGTAGCCGTAGTAGTCGCTATCGCAGAGCGCTCCTCCCAATGGTATGCGTCATCCACGGTAAAATGAGTGGACGAGCATGCCGCAAGGCATAGAACGAAGGACAATATGTAAAACTTCTTCGACATCAGATCTTTCTAAAGCCAATGATCTCTCGTACTTCTTCTATTGTTTTCTCTGCGCGGGCGGACGCGGCTTCGGCTCCTTGACGCATGATTCGCTCCAGCAACGCCTCATCGGACGAATAAGCGATGATCTTCTCACGAATCGGTGCCAATAGTTTGTTGGCATCTGCCGCCATCTGCTTTTTCATATCGCCGTAGCGGATCTCCATTCGGTTGTAGAGGTCGTTGTAATACTCCGTTGCCTCGGGCCCGCAAAGCAACTCACAGAGCGTGAAGAGATTTTGGATCACTTCCGGTTTCTCTTGGTTGAGTTGAGTCGGTCCTTGATCCGTTACCGCACGCATGATCTTCTTGGTCACCGTTTTCTCATCGTCGCAGAGATAAAGACAGTTGCCTTCGGATTTACCCATTTTGCCTGTTCCATCGAGTCCGGGCACTTTGACTGCTTTGTCTGCGAAATGGAAAGAAGCGGGTTCTTTAAAATACTCCACTCCGTAGATTCGGTTGAATCGACGGGCGAAGAGACGCGCCATCTCCATATTCTGCTCTTGGTCTTTTCCCACCGGCACTTTGTCCGCCTTGTGCATCAGAATATCTGCCGCCATGAGACAAGGATACGTCAGCAGACCTGCATTCACATTATCCGGCTGTTTGCGCACTTTCTCCTTGAAGGAAGTAACGCGCTCCAACTCACCCAGATAAGCGTTCATATTCAGATACAGATAGAGCTCCAGCACTTGCTTGACATCCGATTGCACATAAATAGGCGCTTTCTCGGGATCAATACCGCACGCGAGATACTCGCTGAGGATCGTTTTAACCGAATTGCGAATATTCTCCGGCGTCGGGTGCGTCGTAAGGGAGTGCCAATCGGCAATAAAGAACATGCAATCATACTCGTCCTGCATCTTCACAAAACTCTTCACCGCCCCGAAATAGTTACCGAGGTGCAAATTGCCCGTTGGGCGTATTCCGCTAATTACTCTTTCCATATTAAATTTCAATCGGTAATTGACGATAGATCGGTTGCGAGAGTGCCGTTAAAGTAGTGGTATCCGCTACACCCGGGATTGCTTGGATCTTAGTGTTCAAGAGCGAGAGCAGATGCTCGTTGTCATGCGCATACACTTTGATCAGAATACCGAATGCGCCGAGCGTATATTGCGCCTCCACGACCTCCGGGATCTCCTGAAGCGCCGAAATGACCTGGTTGTACATCGAGGCTTTCTCCATTGTGATACCAATATACACGCAGAGCTGATATCCCAACATCCTCGGCTGCACATGGTAGCTGGAGCCGGTGATGACACCATTGTCAAACATCTTCTGTACGCGCTGGTGTACCGCTGCACGGCTCACGCCACATTGCTCCGCTACATCCTTGAATGGGATTCGCGCAGACTGGGTAATAATCTTCAGAATCTTGCGATCTAACTCGTCAATTTTTTCCATTTCTATCGTCAAATGATTTTAAATTGTGTGCAAAATTACAATATTTTTTGGACATATGCAAATTTTTTTGTACTTTTGCAGCAAATTTAGTAACAAAATGACACTTGAGGAATACATTTCGAATCATACCTCGCCTGAAAATGAGGTTTTGGAGTCCATTACACGCGACACGCACGTTCATATATTAAACCCGCACATGTTGAGCGGGCACGTGCAGGGGCGCGCGCTAAGCATGATCAGTTATATGATCCGCCCGAAGCGGATTTTGGAACTCGGTACATTCACCGGTTACAGCGCGCTCTGTCTGGCGGAAGGATTGGCAAAAGGCGGCAAACTGATTACCATAGAGCATAACGACGAATTGGAAGACACCATCCGGCACAATCTGGCGCGCTCGCCGCTCGGCGAACGGATTGAATTAATGATCGGAGACGCAATAAATATTCTCAACTCTCAATTTTCAATTCTTAGCCCCTCAGGGGCACGATTATTTCTCAATTCTCAATTTGACTTAGTATTCATAGATGCAGACAAGCGGGAATATTGCGCATACATCGATGCCGTTTATCCCTTAGTGCCTGTGGGTGGATTTATCTTGGCGGATAATACCCTATGGGACGGACATATCGTGGAGCCGGCGTACGACAAAGACAAACAAACTCTAGGACTGAGAGCATTCAATGACAAAATAAAAGAGGACGACCGCTTTGAGCAAGTCATCCTCCCTTTGCGAGACGGATTAACGATCATCCGCAAGATCAAATGAGCGTGTGGATGTAGTCCGCCATTCTTTGCAGAGCTTCGTCCAAGACCTCATGCGAGGTAGCCAGATTGATCCGCACATAGTTCTCGCCGCCGTACATCTCAGACGGATTGAGAAGGACGTGCGCTTCTTTTGAGAGGCGCTCGCAGAAAGTCTGCGAGGACATGCCGAGAGCCGATATATTCACCCATCCGAGGTATGTTCCTTCCGTCTCATGGAGAACGAGCATCGGCAGGTTCTCGTGCAAGAAATCGCGCAGGAAACAGAAATTGGAATAGATATATTCATTCAGCTCGTCCAGCCATTCTTCCGACTCATTATATGCCGCCACTTGCGCCACCAAGCCAAACGGATTCAGTCCGTTCACTTCGTGTACCTCCAAAGCGTGGTTGATCTGCTCGTGCAACTCCGGATTGGGCACAAAAATCGTAGCGCAAAGCAATCCGGCGATATTGAACGCCTTGCTGGCAGACAGACAAACGCAATACTCGGCGTCGTCATGCGCAAGCGTAGCAAACGGCGTATAAGGATGTCCGGGGAAAGCGAACTCGCAATGGATCTCATCGGAAAGAACAAAGAGGTTCTCGCGGCGCATGATAGACGCCAGCCGCTCCAACTCGTCCCGGCTCCACACTCGTCCGGTCGGGTTATGAGGATTGCAAAGCAAGAAAACATCCGCTTCTTTGGCTTTCGCGGCCACGTCCTCCCAGTCGATCTCGTACTTGTTATTCTTCACCACCAGCGGCGAAGGCACCAACGTACAGCCCATATTCTCAATGCAGGCAAAGAAACAGTTATACGCCGGCGTGAATGTCAGAACGCGCAACGGAGTGCAGCGGGTGGCTTTACGGTCCTGCAGGGCTTTGAAAATCGCCGCGATGGCAGGTACAACTGCGGTCGTATAAAGCAGATTGTCGCGGGTGATGCCGTTCCAACCATGTCTGCGGCTGAACCACGATGCTACGGCGTCATAATTAGCTTGCGGCACGATCGAATAGCCAAACACGCCGTGATCCAAACGTCGCTGCATCGCTTCGCGAATCGGCTTTGCCGCTTTGAAATCCATGTCTGCCACCCAAAGCGGCAGCGTTCCTTGGGCTTCCTCGGAATCCCATTTGTAGCAGTCTGAACCACTACGATCTACAAATTCAATGCTTCTTCCCATGTGTAATCTTTTTCTTCGGTATTAGACGGTAAATAGCCCATTTCCGCTTTCGCTTTTTCTTGCGAGAACGTGAAATAGGTACAAATACATTCGCAGAGAAGTTCTCCTTCGGAGGAATAGATTTCGCCTTGCACGAGCGCTATGTTGCGGCGCATTTCCTTGAGGTACGCACGCAGTTTGATGTAATCTTGGAGCGTGGAGACGGGTTTATGGTAGCGCATCTCCATTTTAGCCGTTACGCCGGCTGTTTTCAGTTTATGAAAGACCACCCATCCGCACACTTCGTCCAAGAGGACCGCCTGAATACCGCCATGAAGGGTGTTGATCCAAGATTGGTGGTTTTGGGTGGGACGCCAGATCGAAACGATGTCTTCTCCGTCTTCGAAAAAGCGCATCTGCGTTCCTATCGGATTGGTCGGACAGCAACCGTAACAGTTGTATTCCGGCATAGTGGTCCAAGGGTTAATTATTCGTTTCATTAGGTATTACTATTTATTGTATTTGCATGAATTTCTGTCCGTTACGAATGATCAATCGGTAGTTTCCTATCGGAAGATTATACTCCTTTTGTTGCGGCGAGATAGCATTCTCTATCCCCATTCCATTCTCCGGATGACAAGTGAAAACCGGCTCTTCCATTAATGGCTCAGCAGAGATCAAAACCGTGGGAGAGGAGGAAAGATTGTCTGTCCTGACTAATGCAGCGCAAGGTATAAACTCGTTGATGTCATTTACATAAATTTGCTTTATGTAATCCGGCCAGAGGATATATGTCTTATTGTCGGATTGCATATAGAAAGCCGTCGTTGCTCCGCTATGATAGACTTTCCACAAGGAAGCTTCGTTGGCAAGAGAAAGACCATTATAACCAATATAAGTATTGGTTGCCGGATGGTAGATGATTGCCGTTTCGGAAATCTCATCAAAAGTGATGTCATAGACCTGCGAGGGATCAGAGATATTTACCGCTGCATTTTCAGTAATTCCGTCAGAAACCGCTCCACTCATCGCTATCATTCGGGTGGTGTCCGCATATAGATACAGTCCATCGGAAAGCGTGGTGGCAAATGCTTCTTTATAGGGCATATCATAGGCATATACCGCCCATAATGTATCCTTCTCCACAGGGTAAAATCTACCGGGAAGGATCCAAGAATCAGGCATAGTAGAAATCTGGTAGAAATGATTTCTCGACCATGCGGCAAATTTCCAGTTTCCTTCATCCGCCATGTCAGGCAATATCACACCTGCTCCGGCTGATTTCTCCGTTAACGTAGCGTACTCGGTATTGCCTTTCATCAGCGTAACGGATTTAACTGAAGCGGGTGTGTATTGAATGACATATTTCTCGATATAGAGCGAGTTGGCCGTTCCAACCAAAGAAACGGAAAGTTCACGCACGTCACTTATAGAGGTTTGGAGCAAGGAAAATGGATGGTAATTGGTATTATCATAAAGCCCCACCCAATCCTTCAAAGAACCCTCTATCGTTGCAACGGATGAACCGTTCATGTCCACTGTAATAATACCAGAACCTGCTGATTTATTTGATTTCAGATAGACCTCTATTTGCTCTATTGTCATTCCGCCCATATTGGAGAAAGTGATCGTTGCGGTGTCATTGGCACGCACGGTTCCTTTCTGGTACGAGCAGGAATATGTCGCAGTCATGGTAGCGGGATAAGTTCCTTCGCCCGAAACAGAGTTTTTGGAATCTACCGTCCAAGTCATGACGACCGATAATATGAGCATCAGCAGGTTCATGGGATATTATTGCAGGCAATTATCCAGCGCGTCCGTAATGGCTTTTTTGTCCAAATGCTGACCGATGAAGACCAGTTTCTGCATTCTGTCTCCGTATTGGTCATCCCAATCTTTGCGGAGCTGCGGATCGTCTGCCATGAGTTGCATCAACTCCTCTTTTGGCATCGTAGCAAACCACTCTCCCGCCTTACGAAGATTGAATTGACGTCCGGCTTGCTCGAAGAGATAGCACATATCGTACTCTTCGGCAAAATAACACATACCTTTGCAACGAATGACGTTTTGAGGCCAATGCGCAGAGACGAACTCATCAAACATACCGAGGTCGAAAGGCTTGCGCGCGTAATATACAAAGGTCTCAATGTCATATTCCGCCAAATGGTCATGCTCGCCGTGCTCATGATCGTGGTCATGGTGGTGATGATGGTGGTGTTCATGCTCCTCATGATCGTGATCATGGTCTTCATGTTCGTGTTCATGTTCTTCGTGCTCATCATCATCGTCGTCGTCATGGTGATGGCGGGCATCCTCTATTTCTTGGATCCAAGTAGCCGAAGTAGCGACCTTGTCGAAGTCGAACAATCCGGTGTTGAGGATCTTCTCAAAGGGGACATCGCAGAAGTTTGTTTCAATAATCTCTGCGGTAGGTTGAATGGCGCGAATAATCGCCTTGACGTGCGCCAACTCTTCTTCGCTCACTTCGGAAGCCTTATTCAAGAGGATAATATTGCAGAACTCAATCTGCTCTGTAACCAGCGCAGCGAGGTCTTCTTCCTTGGTGACATAACGCAGTTTATCGCCGTTTTCGAACTCGTCGCGGAGACGCAGAGCGTCCACAACGGAACAGATACAATCGAGCACCGGCATACCATCTTGGGCAAATTGCGGAACCATCTGTGCATAGGAGCAAAGGGTTTGCGCAATCGGTCCCGGTTCACAAATACCGGAAGCTTCGATGACAATGTAGTCATAAGCTTTTTGAGCCACCAACTCATGCAGTTGGTTGATAAGGTCGGTCTGCAACGTACAGCATATACAACCGTTTTGGAGCGCAACGAGCGAATCGTCTTTCTGGCTCACTACTCCGCCCTGCTGAATGAGCGAGGCATCAATATTGACTTCTCCTATATCGTTGACGATGACGGCAAAACGAATGCCTTTGTTGTTCGTCAGAATACGGTTGAGAAGCGTTGTCTTGCCGCTACCGAGGTAACCGGTAAGCAGCAAGACAGGGATTTTATTAATCGTTAACATACGAAACGTAATCTTGATAATATTTATCTACAAACTCAGTTTGTCTATAGCGCTCACACGTCTGGAGCACATAGGAGAGGATCGCTGCTTCGCGATTGGTGGTCGATTCCATGACACGGCGTTGCTGGCGATCTAATGAAGCCGCAAAACGCAGGTATTCCACGCTGGTTTTTGCTACTTCGTCCATGATTGCCAGCGCTTTGTCGTTCTCGCCGAGCATGAAATACATCGAAGCCATGGAAGCGGAAGTGTAGTCATACGAGATATTATATCCCGGAAGTTGCTCCTCCGCGTAATCCAATACCTCCAGCGCTTTTTCGCGTTGGTTCTCACGCAGAAGTTGCTCCGCTAATTGCGCAAACATCATTCGATGGGTACGACACATACGCATGAGGTTTTCGTCAATGTAGATTCCGGGGATATTCATGTTTCCATAGCGGAACTTATGCATCATATTCTCGTACATCTTCTCGGAATTGACACGCGGTTGCCCGTCGCGACTGCGAGTCGGCGTAATGCGGTATGCGAGTCCGGTGAGTTCCATCCAAGGCTCGAGACCCAGATAGTAGTCATTTCCAACCGTTGCGCAGAAGTACATCGGACGTTGCCATTTGTTGGTGGACAGCATTTCCATAATCATCATCTGCGAGCGCGTGTACATCCGTTTCTTTTGGAAGAAGATCTGTTCGCCGTCCGGAGTCTCCACAAAGAGTTGATCGGAAGGCAGGTAGTTCTCTCCTTCGCGTGTCTTGGTACGCGGATCGTCCGAACGGAGGAAATTGAACGCCTTCTCTACCGAAATCGGTTGTCCGAGACGGTTATCGACACGTGCTATTTCGTTCGTGCCGGGCATGAAATCCTTGTATTCCCAAGAGATCGGGAGTGCTTCGGACTCATAGTACGGACGCTTCATTTGCGAGATGTACCAATCGGTTTGGAGGTATGAGAGGTTGCAGACACGTTTGTCCGTTCCTTCGCCTTCGACCTCTTGGTTATACCAAAGCGGGAAAGTATCGTTATCTCCGTTGGAGAAGAGGATTGCATTGTCCTCGCAGGACTTGAGATAGTTTGCTCCGAAATCGCGGCATGAATAGCGCTGCGAACGGTCGTGGTCATCCCAGTTCTGCGAAGCCATTTGAGCAGGAACAAGGAGACAAAGAATACTTGCACATACAGCCACAACAGCTTTGCCATTCTCGCTCTTCAAGGCACTATTAATCCAATCAACGAGAGCGAGGACACCCAAACCAATCCAGATACAGAACGCATAGAACGAACCGGCATACGCGTAGTCCCGTTCACGCGGCTGATAAGGTGTTTGGTTGAGGTACATGACGATTGCCAAACCCGTTAAGAAGAAGAGCAAGAAAGTCAGCGTGAAATTCTTCCAACCCGTTGCGTTTCCTTCTTTATCGCGTTTGCCACATTGCCATACAATACCGATGATTCCCAGCAAGAGCGGCAGGAAATAATAGACGTTGTGTCCTTTGTTTTCCTTCAGCTCTGTCGGCAGCAGATCCTGGTCGCCATAGAGGGCATTGTCGATAAACGGAATACCGGAGATCCAGTTTCCTTTCGTAATCTCGCCATAGGACTGTAAGTCGTTCTGGCGTCCGGCGAAATTCCATAGGAAATAGCGCCAGTACATGAAGTTCACCTGGTAGCGGAAGAAGAAACGGAGGTTTTCTCCGAAGGTCGGACAATAATCCGTTTTTTGCTGTCCGCAGTATTCATAACGAACCCGTTTTCCTTTGACATCCGCCCATTCTTTATATGCCTGGACATGGCTTCCTTGGGAGGAATACATGCGCGGGAAGAGCATACAGAATTGCTTCATATAGGCGTAGTCCGTTTTGTAGCCGGTGATGACATAATGGTCTTTTTCACCTTCTACTTTAGGAGCCGGAGCATATTGCGCATGTCCTTTTTTCTCCACGGGCACACACATGTTACCTTCTACGCGGAGTTCGACCGGCGCATTGTAGGTCTGGCCGTAGAAAAGCGGACGATCGCCGTATTGCTCACGATTCAAGTAATACTTGAGCGAGAACACATTGTCCGGGGAGTTCTGGTCCATCGGAGTATCTGCCGCAGAGCGGATGACCAACGCTGCGTATGAGCTGTAACCGATCAGAATGACGGTAAGCATCAGCGTAGCGGTATTGAGCCAACGCCAGAGGTTTTTGCCCTGCTCCTTTTCAGCCTCGATGTCCGAGCGTTTCTTGGTATAGAGGATCGCCCATGTGAGAAGTGCTACGGTGAGCACGAGACAGATCCACATACCCGTGTTGAACGGACAGCCGAGGACATTCACGAAGAGGAGTTCGAACCAACCGATTACGGTCGGGAAGCCAGGAATAATACCATACAGAATGACCAGCAAGACCAGACAGGAAGCGAGGAACGCATAGATAAGTCCCTTCCACGAGAAGTCGTACTTGCGGAAATAATAGACTAATCCGATAGCCGGAATGGTCAAGAGGTTCAGCAAGTGGACGCCAATGGAGAGACCCATGAGGTACGCGATGGCTATGAGCCAACGGTCCGAGCCTTCTTCGTCCGCCTGCTCATCCCATTTGAGGATGAGCCAAAAGACGACCGCCGTGAAGAGGGACGAAGAGGCATACACTTCGCCTTCCACCGCCGAGAACCAGAAGGTGTCGGAGAAGGTGTAAGCGAGTGCTCCAACCGTTCCTGCTCCGAGCAAGGCAATGCCTTTCCAGAGCGTGTCCGGCTCGACGAGTTTCTTCGCAAGGGCTGTGATCGTCCAAAAAAGGAACAGGATCGTGAAGGCACTTGCGAGCGCCGAAAGGGCATTCACACACATCGCCACATGGGCTGTGTCGGGTGCAAAAAGACTGAAGAAATGCCCCATGAGCATAAAGAAAGGTGCTCCGGGCGGGTGACCGACATCCAGCTTCCAAGCGCTGGAGATAAACTCACCGCAATCCCAGAAGGAGGCAGTGGGTTCCATTGTCAGGAGATACGTTGCCGCTGCGATGGCAAAGACCACCCATCCGCAAAGCGTATTCCACAATTTGAAATGTTTCATTGTTTATTGTTAATTTTAGTTGTTTTATAGTCGAACTAGTGGAACTAGTAGAACTAGTCAAACTAGACAAATTAGTGGAACTAGTAGAACCAGTCAAACTAGGGAAACTAGTCAAAAAAGCCGTATTTAGGCAAAATCGGCGCAAAGGTAGTAAAAAAAGTTGACATGTGCAAACCGAGGGGTGCCCAAAAACATTCAGGTTATAGCAAGTTACCCCGATTATGACGCACTTATCTCACACTTATCACGCACTTATCACGCACTTATCACGCACTACGCACATTTTCAGACATTTACTGTATATATACATAGTATATATACACTTTTTGAGGGTGTTTTTGGATATAAAAATGAGAAAAAAAATATTTTTTTATAAAAAGTACGCGCGCACTTGCGTATATAAAAAAAATGTTGTATCTTTGCGGGCTTTTTTACGCGGGTTCTCTCTTCGTAATGCGCTAAAACTCCGTTTTAACGGTAATTACTCTGAGGAACAGGAGAAACAAAAAATATAAAATCAAATACAAACATGATTAACGTTGGAATTATTGGATGCGGCTTCGTGGGAGGAGCCCTGAAAAACTGGTTGGAGAACAACAACCCGGAATGCAAACTGTTCATTAGCGATCCGTACAAAGGCTACAATGATGATTTGAGCGGTATTGACATCGCTTTTCTGCAGATTCACGTGCCGACAGAAGAAGACGGTACGCAAGATCTGACGCTGATGAAAGAACTGATCAAAAACCTGCCGGACGTGCCGGTGTTTGTTCGTACTACGATTCTTCCGGGCACAAGTGAAATGCTGAGTCGCGAAACGGGTCATCAGGTTTGCTACATGCCGGAGTTCCTGACCGAGCGTACTTTTATCGAGGACTTCAACAAGCAGACGATGGTTTTCACGGGCGCACAGGAACTGCTGACCAAGATTTTTGTCGGCAAGAAATTTACCGTCATGACGCCGCTTGAGGCAGAGCTGACCAAATACATGCACAATGTGTTCGGCGCGTACAAAGTGACGTATTTCAACGCCTGCCGCGAGTATTGCGAGCAGATGGGGGCAGATTGGCGCAAAGTGCATACGGGTATTCTGCTGTCCGGCTATATCAACGACACGCACACTTATGTTCCCGGACCGGACGGCAAATACGGCTACGGCGGCAAATGCTTCCCGAAAGATGTGAACGCTTTTGCCGAAATGACCAAAGGAACGCCGCTGGGTGTGCTGCTGGAGCATTTGCATGAGCTGAATGTGCATTTCCGCGGGGTGGAAGAGCATATTTAAGATTTGACATTTGACATTTGACATTTGAGATTTGATATTTTTAAGAAAATAAACAAAGATAAACCCTTTTGAAGGCTTTTGAGCTTCGCTCTATGCGTAATTTGCCGGTAAAAACTCCTCGCAAGCAAGCTTTCGGATAGTTTTTACCATCAAACTCCGCAACTCTGCGAGTAAAAGCCTTCAAAAGCAATAAACAT
>JAFTZQ010000010.1 GCA_017464475.1 Paludibacteraceae bacterium | reverse complement strand
TGATTCAATCTTATTAGACATGTATGCACCCAACTGCCAGTACAACTCGATTAGTTGAGAGTTGGCTGTACGGAAAATCTCCGATCGAGTATGCTGAATCAGACGAATCACTTCATCGAATTGTTGAGTCGAAACTATGTCAGTTTTATCTTTCATTAGGTTTTTATGAACGCCTTTTTCAATATGTCCGTATTTACCCCCCATCCCGAAAGACATATACCCTCAGCGTGAGCTAAATACTGCAAAACTTTGATTTTGCGCTGCAAAATTACATAAAAAAAATGACATACGCAAGAGCGTACATCATTTTTATACTATTTTTCTTCTCTCGGTTGTCTCGGCTTTAAGGATTTCTACGTTCGCTCTGCGAACTCGCGCGGCGCACTTACTCCTTCGAATGTTCACCGGACATTCTCGGTGCGCCTTAATCGCTTCACGGTCTTCTCTTGCTCATCGGTCGGTGGGGAGGATAATCCTTTCGCCCCATTATAAAACGAAAAAGCGGTGAACCGCTTTGGATTACCGCTTTTATTAAGTTGATGCTCTAAATTTATTCTATTTATGGCTTTAGACAAAATACACAAATGTTTTAGAAAAAAAATCGGTGATTTGAGGAAATTTTATTCGGTGATTTGATGGAAATTTATTCGGTGATTTGAGGTTTTACGGTAATCCAATACGTCAAAGATCACATTTTATCACAAGCAGGTACAAAAAAGGCGGTGGGAACGCCGTAGAAGGAGGATCTTAGGGAAGTTGCCGCAAATATGCGACAAAAGAGAAAGATGATTTTACCGAACAATGCATTGTGCATCCGGGGCACAGCGGTAAGGGATCTTAATACCGGGACCGAAAGAAGGAGAAACGATGATGACGGTGGCTTCGCGGCGGGCATCGACTGCCGGGTGTTCCGTGGTACATTCCCACTGGCAATGATCCAGGAGAATAGTACCGAAACGAACCATTGGCATGCGCTGGCGGCAACCTTTTCCCCATGTACAATAAGAATACGTGACATGCAGTTTGCCCCTGTCTGCCTCTACCCTGTCGGCGGCACCGATAAGATTCGAGTTCATGTGGTCGTAACTGCGTTCCGAATAGCCGAAATAGCAATGTGAAATGGTGATTGAATCGGATTGCGAAGTGATATCCAGATTGCCGTCCATGCCATCCATGAAGACACAACTATCAATGAATATACGGGCGGAATGATCCATGCCCAAGAGATCATTGCCGCCTACATCAATTGCCCCCGGTCCCTGCAGCCGCAGTCCGCGGATTGTGACATTACGGCAATGCGAGAGTTGGATGCCTCCGGAGGAACGGAAAGACTCTTCCGGGTCATTGAAACGGTCGATAAACAGTTGGCGGGTCTTCAGTTCCCGTTGCTCGCGTACCCTCATGCCGTTGGAGAGCACTCCACCCTCTCCTGCTGTAGAGAAACGCATGATATCCGCACTGTCTAACATGGCGCGGATCTCCGGCGTAATACGAAAACGGGTACGCAGACAGGCGTCATGCGTACCTATGATCGTTTTGTTCGTTAAGTGTTTGAATACCATGGTGTGTCCCAAGACAAACTCGCCCTTCGAGCCGTCCAAGATAACCGTATCGTGAGAGCGGACAGCCGATAAGATGCTATCCGACATATCTGCGCCGTTGGAAGTGATGGTCAGTGCGGCTTGAGCCGTTTGGACCAATAGTAACAGGCAGATCAATATACCATATAGTTTATGCCAAGAGGGCATCGGCGAGTGCTTCGAGTTCAGCCACTTGCGTCGGCTTGAGCGAGCCGCGGATCGTGACGGTGGGTTCAACGATCTCTACATTCTTGCAGGTAGAGAGCATTTCGCGCATCACCTTCACCGCCTGCGGTGCCCACGAACCATTCTCCACCAATGCCACACGGCGGTTCTGATAGCCCTTCAGACGCAGTTTATGCAGGAACATGTGCATCGGAGGGAAAATATCTCCGTCGTACGTAGCGCAGCAAAGAACGAGCCGGTTCATACGGAACGCATCCTCAATCGCCTCTGCCATGTCGTCGCGGCTAAGATCGGTAATCGCTACTTTGAATGAGCCGTCAGCCGTCAGCTTTCGGCTTTCAGCTTTTTGGCGCAGTATTTCGGCGAGTTGCTCTGCCGCACGGCGGGTATTGCCATGGATCGAAGCGTATGCCACCAGCACACCCTCTGTCTCCACGCCATACGCGCTCCAGATCGAATACAGACGTAGCGCTTCGTCTTTCTTCTCGCCCTCCAACATCGGTCCGTGCAGCGGCGCAATAAGGGAAACCCCACCCTTACCCTCCCCACAAGGGAGGGAAGCTAATTTCTTTAACACATTGGAAACCTGCATGCCGTATTTGCCGACAATATTGAAATAGTAACGACGCGCCTCACAAGCCCAGTCGTCCTCGTCGGCATGATAAACACCGAACTTACCGAAACCGTCTGCGGAGAAGAGCACCTGCTCCTCCTGACAATAGGTCATGATTACTTCGGGCCAGTGGATCATAGGCGCAGCGATGAACTGCAGCGTCATACCGCCCAGATCGAGCGCACTACCCTCGCCTACTACCTCCACATTTGTTGCTTCGATCCCAAACTGGTTCATCATTACGACTGCCTGCTTGGAGCACACAACGGTCGCCTCCGGGTATTGGGCAAGAAAAGCACCCATCGAGCCGCTGTGATCCGGCTCCATGTGCTGGCAAACGAGGTAGTCCGGCTTGCGTCCGGCAAGCGCCTCCTCTACCTTCCTTAACCACTCCTCGCAGCAACGCGCGTCCATCGCGTCCATTACTGCTACTTTCTCTTCTCCCAGCACGACATAGCTGTTGTAGCACATGCCTTCCGGCAACTCGTACTGGCTCTCAAACAAATCCAACTCGGCATCGTCACAGCCAACGTATTTTATCATTTCCATATTTCCGTATTTTTTCATTTACATATTTATCCGTTGTATGCCTCAAGGGCTTTGCGGAGGACTATCATTGCTTTCGCCAGATCCTCCTTATTGAGCACATACGCCATGCGGACTTGGTGGCGTCCGTCCTCAGGATTAGTGTAGAAACCTGTCCCGGGAGCCATCATGATCGTCGCGCCCTCGTAAGTGAAGTCGGTCAGACACCACTTGCAGAATTTCTCCACATCGTCCACCGGCAGCTCTACCATCACATAGAATGCTCCGGTAGGCGCAGGGGCAAAAACACCCGGAATCTGGTTTAATTGGTCTATCAGGAAATTACGTCGGGTGAGATACTCGTCATAGACCTCCTGCATATACTCCTCCGGCGTAGAGAGGGACGCTTCTGCGACGACCTGACCGAACAGAGGAGGACTCAACCGCGCCTGGCAGAATTTCATCACCGATTCGCGCACCGCTTTGTTCTTGGTGATCAGCGCACCGATACGAATGCCGCACTCCGAATAACGCTTCGACACGCTGTCCACCAGCACCACATTCTCCTCTATGCCCTCCAGATGGCAAGCCGAGATATACGGCGATTTGGTATAGATGAACTCGCGATAGACCTCATCGGAGATCAGGTACAGGTCGTATTTCTTCACCAGATCGCGGATCTGGCGCATCTCCTGCTTGGTATAGAGATAGCCCGTCGGGTTATTGGGGTTGCAGATCAGGATTGCGCGCGTCTTCGGCGTAATCTGCTTCTCAAACTCCTCCACCGGCGGCAACTTGAACCCGTTCTTGATATCCGTCTTGACGGATTTGACGACAGCACCCGCCGAGATTGCAAATGCCATATAGTTGGCGTACGAAGGGTCGGTCACAATGATCTCGTCGCCCGGATTGAGGCAAGACATGTACGCAAACATGATCGCCTCCGAACCGCCGGCGGTAATGATAATCTCGTCCGGCGAAAGGTCGATCCCGTACTCCGCGTAGTAACTAACCATCTTCGTCCGCAGCGACTTCAAGCCCTGCGAAGGCGAGTACTCCAAGATCTCTTGGTTAAAATTCTTCACCGCCTCCATGGCTTGCGGAGGGGTCTTGATATCCGGCTGACCGATATTCAGGTGATACACATGCACCCCTGCCAGCTTGGCTGCATCGGCGTACTTTGCTAATTTTCGGATCGGGCTTTCCGGCATGGACTGCGCCCGCAAAGAAATTTCCATACTACTATTTATAGATTTTTACATTTATACATTTCCGCATTTACATAGCAGTTCCATCGGATTATCTATGATGCGTTCGCAGCCGGCTTCTTCCAGCTTCTCTCGCGCCACGAATCCCCATGAGCAGGCGACGAACGGCGCTCCGGCATTCGCTGCCGTCGCTTGATCCACCAGACTGTCGCCTACATAGAGCACAGAGTAAGTACCTGGTACTTGATCCCTTTGTAACTTAGCCTCTATATCCCGTACGATCTGCGGATCAGGTTTGCGGGGCACTCCTTCCCGCTCGCCGAGGACGACATCAAAGACTCCCGGGAAGAAATGCGATACGATCTTCTCCGTCGCCGCTTGGTATTTATTGCTCGCTACCGCCAGCATGCAGCCGCGGGCTTTCAAACTCTCCAGCAGCTCCGGAATGCCGTCATACGGACGCGTGTAGTCGCAGTTATGCGCGTTATAATAAGGTACGAAATGCGCACGCACGCGCAGGACCGTCTCTTCGTCCTTCTGACCTTCCGGCAGCGCACGTTCGATCAGCTTGTTCACTCCGTTACCCACCAGCCGCGGGTATTCCTCGATGGCATGGGTCGGAAAACCGCACGCCTCCAAGGCATGGTTGCAGGCATAGCCCAAGTCGTCTATCGTGTTCAGCAGCGTCCCGTCCAGATCAAAGATCACAAGCGAGGGACGCCCCATCTCTTTTTCTATTCGCTCTCTAAACTCTGTCATTGTTCCTAAATCCTTTATCTCGCGGAGGTTTCGCACTCGTTGCCGCACCGACGCCACCGCATGTTTCTCCAATTTCTCCGCCGAAGGGGTGATTGCCCGCTCCAGCGCCTCCATATCCACCTCATACAGCATCGAGGCATGAACCACCGTGCCTGTAGGCGTGGTGTAACAAGCCGTTCCTGCCACTTTGCGGTCTCCCACCAGCACATCATTATGCGCCGTTGTTACAGCAGGATAGCCCATCCTATTCAGCGCTCCCGCTACCATCCGGAGGAAAAGTTCAAACACCTCCTGCGAGTGGGTGGACGGCGAGATATAAGAGATCATCAGGTTTCCCCGGTCCGCATAGACACATCCTCCCCCGCTCTGCCGTTGCACAACGCGGATAGAATGTTCCTCGCAGTAACGGTCATTCACCTCCTGCTCGCGGATCTGGTGCTTGCCGTAGATCACCGTCGGCTCCACGATCCACGTGAACAGCACCGGCGTCTGAACCGTCTTCACCCGCTCCGCTTCCAGCGCCAAGTACTCCTCCAGCGCCAAGCCTTCTATGACCCTTTCAACTCTCAATTTTCAATTCTCAATTCTTAGCCCCTCAGGGGCACGATTATTTCTCAATTCTTAAAACACCGGCTCGCTCAACTCCACTCCGCGGCAGAAACGACGCTTGATATCGCGGTCGTCTCCAAGGTAGATATACCGCTCCAGACGTTGCGGCAGCGTGTATTGGTCATAATTGAGATACGTGTCGTCTATCAGCAGCGCATCGAACTCATACCCCGGTTCGAACGATCCCACTTTGCCGAAGAACGAACCGCCGCCTTTGGTCGCCAGATAGAACACCTCGCTCAGACTCAGGAACGACATATCGCCTTTCGTCTGGGCATAATTGAGTTTGGACACTTGGATCGCGTATTGCATCACTCGCATCATTGACAAATGGTGTCCGGCAGATACATCCGTACCGAGTGCCACTTTTATTCCTGCGTCCAAGAACTTGCGAATAGGCGCCATACCCGAAGACAGATTGCTATTCGACATCGGGCAGTGCACCACATACACGCCGTTCTTGCGCATCAACTCCATCTCTTCGCCGTCGGTGTAGCAGCAATGCGCCATCAGCGTTGGCGTCTGACCGAACAGACCGTAGCGGTTGTATGCGTCGCCATAACAGGTCGAGTCCGGCTCCAGCTCTTTCACCCAGTCGATCTCCGAACGGTTTTCCGACAAGTGGGACTGCACCGGCAGACCCGTCTCGGCAGCGAACTCACCCATTGCGCGGAGCATCTTGTCCGAGCACGAAGGTACGAACCGAGGCGTGATGATCGGAGCCACCAGACCGTTGCCGTGTTCGTCCAAGTGCGCCTTCAGCATCTTCATTCCTTCCATCACTTCGGCGGTCGTGTTCTGCAGCGTGTCGGGGCTGTTGCGGTTCATGCCTACTAATCCTACATACGCACCCATTCCGGCTTGGATAAACAGGTCCGCCAGGATACGTGTCGCCTCCGGATGGATCGTAGCAAAGACTGCCGAACGCATGGTGCCTTGCATCCATAACTCGTGCACGAAGCGTCTGTACAGCCGACGTGCATACTCCGGATCGGCGTACTTGCTCTCCTCCGGAAACGTATAGGTGTTCAGCCACGGCAGCAACTCCAGATCGAGCGCCAGACCCATGTTACGGTACTGCGGCGCATGCACGTGCAGGTCATTGAACGCAGGGATCAACAACTTATCGCCGAAATCCATCACCTGGCGACGCCAGTCCATGTTCTCCGGCAGCTCGGTATAGACGCCTTCTACAAGTCCGTTCGATTTAACGACCACGTAGCCGTGAGGAATGATCTCCAACTTACCCGGAGTCGGGGTATGAATAATGTTCGCGCGGTATATTTTCATGATTCTTTCTTTTTAAAGAAAACCAAACAAATCAGGTAATTGATACATCCGCCGATGAAGATAACTATGTAACTAATCAGGTCGTCTCTCCATGTAGGAAGAAGCGCTATCGCAAGCGGCAGCAAACCGAACTGGATTACTACATTGATCGCGCGTGCCAGCAGAAAACCGCCGGCATTCTTGCTATCCGGCTTGGAGCCGAAGGTGTACCAGTTCAGTACGAGATAATTCGGAATCATCTCCAGCACATAGCCGATTCCGAACGCCACATAATAGAGCGCGGAACCCTTCTCCGGATACGCCATGAAATAGAGCGCAGCCATGAAGCACCATGTCTGTAAAAACATACCCGAAGTGCCGACGATTAGAAATCGGACAGCGCTCCGCACCTTCTCCGGCAGATATGACGTAGGCAGTTTCATCAATTCTCAATTATCAATTCTCAATTCAGCGCAGCCACCAGCTCCTCCATCGCAGCATTGAGTCCGTTGACGTCGCGTCCTCCGGCAGTAGCCATCCACGGCTGACCGCCGCCGCCGCCTTGGATCAGCTTGGCAGCACTCTTGATCATCGCGCCGGCGTTCTTGCCTTCGTCCACCAGCGGCTGGCTAAGGAACACCGAGATCGTCGGCTTGCCCTCAAATTGGGTTGCTCCCACTACGGCGAACTTCACATCCGTGAACTTACCGCGCAGCAGCGGCATTACGCCACGGATCATATCCGGTGACATCTCGCCCTGCAGACGAACCAGTTTGATGCCGTTATAGTCCTCGGCGCGGTGGATCAGCTCGTCGCGGAAACGCTCGATCTTCTCTGTCATAAACTGCTCAATCTCTTTCTTCAGACCGGCATTCTCCTCGATCGACTTGCGGATCGCGCCTGCCAGATCCGGTGCGTTGTTGAATAGTCCGCGCAGACCGGTGAGCATATCCTGCTGGGCGTAATAGATCTCATCCGCTTTCGCCGCGGTCACCGCCTCTATACGGCGCACACCGGCAGCTACGCTGGTCTCCATCACAATACGAACCGAACCGATCTTTCCGGTCGAAGCCACGTGGCAGCCGCCGCAGAGTTCAATCGACGGACCGTATTTGATCACACGCACGTCATCGCCGTATTTCTCGCCGAAGAGCGCCATCGCACCCATTGCTTTAGCCTCAGCGATCGGCGTATGACGGCTCTCCTCCAGCTTGAAGTCCTGACGAATCAGTTGGTTCGCCACTCTCTCCACCTCGCGCTGCTCTTCGGGCGTCACTTTCTGGAAATGGCTGAAATCGAAACGCAAGCTGTCGGCGGTCACCAGACTACCCTTCTGCTCTACGTGTTGTCCCAGCACCTGGCGCAAAGCGTAATGCAGGATATGCGTTGCGGTATGGTTGCACATGATCGCCTGGCGCTTCTCTGCATCTACTACAGCCGTTAGCTTGCCACTTTTTCCGGCAACACCGCCGGTAACAAACGGCACTTCGGTCATGATATGTACCGGCAGACCGTTCTCGCGCTTGGTATCAATGACCGCAAATCGCAAATCGTCCAATTGCAAATAACCCGTGTCGCCTATCTCTCCACCCATCTCGGCGTAGAACGGCGTCTTGGACAGCACGACTTGGTAGAAGGTCTTGCCTTTCTGGCTCACTTGGCGGTAACGCAGGATATTCGTCTCGCATTCCAGTTCGTCATAGCCGACGAACTCGGTCTCGCCTTCCGCCAGCACGGTCCAGTCGCCCAGATCCTGTTTGTTCGCCTCGCGTCCCATGGATTTCTGGTGTTCCAGCGCTTGGTTGTATTCCTCTTCGTTGGTCGTAAACCCGTTCTCGCGGAGAATCAGCTCCGTCAGGTCGAGCGGGAAACCGTAAGTATCTTTGAGCGTGAATACATCCACACCGCTGATTTCGGTCTTGCCGGCTTTCTTGGCTTCTTCCATCAGCTTGTCCAGCAGACCGATTCCTTTGTCCAGCGTGCGCAGGAACGCCTCTTCCTCGCTCTTGATCACCGGCACGATCTGCGCCTGCTGTTTGACGAGCTCCGGATATGCCTCACCCAGATCGTCAATCAGTTGCGGCACGAGCCGGTACAGGAACGCCTCGCGCATATTGAGGAACGTGTAGCCGTAGCGCACCGCGCGGCGCAGGATTCGGCGGATGACATAACCCGCTTTCTCGTTGCTCGGCAGCTGTCCGTCCGTGATAGCAAAAGCGATCGTACGGATATGATCGGCGATCACACGCATGGCGATGTCCGTCTTCTCGTCCTTGCCGTATTCGCAATGACAGATCTCCCCGATCTTCGTCAGCATAGGCTGGAACACATCCGTGTCGTAGTTACTGGTCTTGCCTTGGATCGTGCGTACCAGACGCTCGAAACCCATACCGGTGTCGATCACTTTCTTTGCCAGCGGCTCCAGACTGCCGTCCGCCTTGCGGTTGAACTGCATGAAGACGATGTTCCAAATCTCGATCACCTGCGGGTGATCTTTGTTCACCAACTCGCGTCCGGGCACTTTGGCGCGTTCCTCGGCGCTTCGGCTGTCCACATGGATCTCGCTGCACGGACCGCAAGGACCCGTCTCACCCATCTCCCAGAAATTATCATGCTTGTTGCCGTTCAGAATATGGTCTGCCGGCAGGTGTTTCGCCCAGATGGAAGCGGCCTCGTCATCGCGCGCCAGACCTTCCTCCTGCGAACCCTCAAACACCGTCGCGTACAGGTTCGACGGGTCGATCTTCAGCACATCCACGATGTACTCCCATGCGAAATCAATCGCCTCTTGTTTGAAATAGTCGCCAAACGACCAGTTGCCCAGCATTTCAAACATCGTGTGGTGGTACGTATCGTGTCCCACTTCCTCCAGATCATTGTGTTTGCCGCTCACGCGCAGACATTTCTGGCTGTCTGCCACACGCGGATATTTGATCGGATCGTTACCCAGGATGATACCCTTCCACGGGTTCATACCTGCGTTGGTGAACATCAGCGTGGGATCATCTTTAATCACCATCGGCGCAGAAGGTACAACTTGGTGACCTTTCGACGCCATAAAGTCCAAGAAGGACTGCCTAATCTCTTTACTTGTCATTATATTTTGTTGTTTTAAAATCAATGAATTCTCTTCGCGGACGACCTTCTTTGTCCTCGCGCTCGATGAACGGCAGCGGGTTGGCTGTGTTCGCGTCGTATTCGGCACGCGCTTTCAGAATGTCGATCGCCATATACAGCGCATTGCGCATGCTCTGCTCGTCCGCTTGGTTCTTGCCCGCTATGTCATATCCGGTGCCATGATCCGGACTCGTGCGTACGATACTCAGTCCTGCCGTGTAGTTCACGCCGCTCATGTCCAGAGTCTTGAAAGGAATCAGACCTTGGTCATGATACATCGCCAATACCGCGTCGAAGTGCTGGAAATGTCCGCTCCCGAAAAATCCATCCGCAGCATACGGACCGAACGCCCATATACCCTGCTCTTTTGCTTTCTCGATAGACGGAAGAATGATCTCCTGCTCCTCTTTGCCCAATAAGCCTTGGTCGCCCGCATGAGGATTGAGTGCCAACACGGCGATACGAGGTTTCTCCAATCCGAAATCGCGTTTGAGGCTGTTGTTCAGAAGCGTCAGTTTGGCTAAGATCCGTTCCTCGGTGATCTGCGCAGGGATGTCCGCGATAGACACATGGTTGCACACCAGCGCTACCCGCAATGCCCCGCTGCATAGCATCATCAGACTCTCCCCGCCAAAGGTTTTCTCCAGATACTCCGTATGTCCTATAGTACTTGGTACTTGGTCGCTTTGTCCCTTATTCAGCGCTTCTTTATTGATCGGAGCGGTCACCAAAGCGTCCGCCTTGCCGTTCTTCAGATCCAGACAAGCGCGGTCCAGAGCCGCTTTGGCGGCTTTGTTGGCAGTCTCCGAAGGAACACCTAAACTCACCGGCATATCGTCCGGATAGCACGAAATCAGGTTCAAACGACCGTCTTTGGCTTGATCCGGAGAGGAAATGACATTCCAGTTGATGTTCCGGTATTCTTCGCTCAGGGTTTGAATATGGTGTTTCGCTACTCCGGCGCTGCCGTAAATGACCGGGCGCATGACCTCGAACACATGTGCCTCCAGCAAGGCTTTGAGTATCACCTCATATCCCACGCCGTTCGTATCTCCGGCTGTTATTGCTATTATCGGTTTCATAAAATTATAAACTACAAATTACCATTTTTCGTTATGCACCTTCTCGTACTTGAGTTTAGCAGGGTCATAATCCTTCCGCTCCTCATCGGGATAGCCCAAAGCGATTGCGCACAGCACCTCGTACCCCTCCGGAATACCGAATAACTCGCGTACGAACCTTGCCGCACCCTCACGGTCTTCCGCTCCGTCGGTCTCTATGCCGCGTTCGTGTATATGGCACCAGCAGGCACCCACACCCTGCTCCGAAGCCGCCAGCAAGATATGCTCCGCTGCGATCGCTCCGTCTGCCATCCATGTGTTGTGGCACAGCGTCGGATCCAGCGCAATGATGATAGCCGCTGTCGCGGTGTCGAACATCTGACTTCCGTACGTCTTGCATGCCTGTAACGCACGCACTTTCGCCTCGTCCCGTGTCACAATAAACTCCCACGGACACGTCCGTTTGGCGCTCGGTGACATCAACGCGCAACGCAGCATGTACTCTATTTTCTCCTGCTCTACCGGCGTGGACTTATACTTACGTATAGACCGCCGTTTCTGGCATAATTGTTCAAAATTCTCCATATTTATTGCAAAACTTTCCGTATTTATCCAAATTAGCGTGCAAAGATACAACTTTTTTCCGACATACGCAAGCGCACGCGCGTTTTTTCCTTATTTTTTTATAAGTGTTTTCTACTTTCGGAGGGAAAGACCAGCGGTTTACCGCACCAACAAGCCGCGAGCGAAGCGAACACCACAGCAAAAAAACAACCAAATCTCAGAAAAAACATCACTTTTGTACGATTTGAGAGTAGATTTGTACGAATTCTTTGACAAGAACTGGTCATTCCTGACAGATACCGTCTTACTTGCTCCGCGTTTTAAACCGACAAGTCAGGTTGAATATGATGATAAAACAGGTGTACAAATCCAACTCAAGCCGGAACTGGGGCATACTTTGGGATATTGTTGGGTGGAAATAGGTGTCTTTGATGTTCCCGACAAACCTGCTCATCCGATAGAACCTGTAAAGAAAATAGGCTATTTCGATCTCACCAGAGTGACCAAAGATCGAATAAATAAAGGTTTCTTTGTGGAGTGTCCGTATAATGATTTAGAAGCCAAACCCCACACAGCCGCTCCTATTGTTCATGTCGGAGGAGTTGGGGAGTTTATCCTGTGGGAGAACGCAGCACACTTCATGCCTCCTTATTCGTTACAGGTGGATACATCTTACCTGTCTTTTGGTGCTAAGAGCGATTTGAAGCAAACAATTACCATTCAGACAAATGCACCTAAGGATAATATCAATTACTCTTTCGGCACTACTTGGTTAACAGTGGATTCTCTGCAAACGGTTAGTGCCGCAACTGGTACGTACAAACTATATGTTACAGCAGAGAGGAACATGACATTATTTGACCGTCGCGGTACAGGCAACGAAGCACTGACCATTACGCTGGCTGGTGCTCTTTCAAATGGAAAAACATACTCAGTTGAGTTATATCAAGCTGCGCCGGACTTAAGTAATGTTCAAGTGGAAGGCAGAGGATTCTGGCACTACCTCGGAGACGATGGATGGTATGATGGCTATAACACAGAATACAGGGGAGCAGTTACTGTCACTCGGAGAGGCGACAATACCGTCATCATCAATGGTACATACACAGAAGATTCTAACACAGAAACAAATAAGGATCAAAAGACATATACCATTCATCTCCAGATTCAACGAACAGAGGACGATGTAACCGTTGAAGGAAATGACTACCATCGGAAAAGAACATGTACAGGTA
>JAFTZQ010000003.1 GCA_017464475.1 Paludibacteraceae bacterium | reverse complement strand
GGAGTAAACCCCTCCCGGCCTCCCCACAAGGGAGGAGATAGGTCTCAACGAGCCATAGAAGTCCTAATAATGCTCCGAAGATGATGATAGAGATGAGGGTGTTGCGGCCGAGTGCGCGCCAAAGAGATGTGTTTTGCATAGCTGTTTCGTGTTATCGATATATCGATATGCGAGATGTCGAAATATCGAGATATTCTAAAAAATAAAACAACAAGGGGCAGACCGATGTCCGCCCCTTGAAAACTCTCGCATTACTTGCGTGTGCGATTGCCATAGCGAGACAAGAATTTGTCCACGCGGCCGGCGGTGTCCACCAGTTTCGATTTACCGGTGTAGAACGGGTGACTCGTGTTCGAGATCTCCAACTTGATCAGCGGATACTGAACGCCGTCGATTTCGATGGTGTCCTTCGTTGCGGCAGTAGAGCGGCTGAAGAACTGAGTACCGTCAGACATATCTTTGAAAACTACTACGCGGTAGTTCTCCGGATGAATTCCTTTTTTCATAAAAATCTACGATTTTCTGCTTTCAGCTTTCAGCATTCAGCTTTCAGATTTTCTCAGACGGCTGACGGCTGATGGCTGATAGCCAATTAATACTCTAGTTTACTCAGCTACTACGTTTAGCTTGATTTCTGCTTTTACCTCACGATGGAGACGAGCCTGTGCGGTGTGCTCACCCAGTTGTTTGATCGGCTCAGCGATGGTGATCACTTTCTTGTCGATAGTGATGCCCTGTGCAGCGAGCGCGTCAGAGATGTTTTGGGTGGTAACCGTACCGAAGATCTTTCCGTCCTCGTTAGCTTTAGCCTTGAGTTCGATAACCGTCTCAGCGAGTTTAGCCTCCAGTGCCTGTGCGTCAGCCAGCAGTTTAGCAGCTTTGTGCGCCTGTTGTTTCAGGGTCTCAGCCAACTGTTTGCGGTTAGCGTCATTGGCGATGATAGCAATCTTCTGCGGCAGGAGATAGTTACGTCCGTAGCCGTCACGTACTTTAACGATGTCGTTCTTGAAACCCAGATTAGCCAGGTCTTGAATCAGAATTACTTCCATTTTCTTTCCTTTCAGTTAATCGGTTTAACAATTATTTCATCATGTCGGTTACGTAAGGCAGCAGAGCCAAGTGGCGTGCTTTCTTAACGGCTTGTGCCACTTTGCGCTGATACTTGAGCGAAGTACCGGTGATACGGCGGGGCAGGATTTTGCCTTGCTCGTTGAGGAACTTCTTGAGGAACTCAGGATCTTTGTAATCGATGTACTTGATGCCGGATTTTTTGAAGCGGCAGTACTTTTTCTTCTTCTGGTCCGTACCTTGCGGAGTCAGATAGCGAATTTCGTCATTCTGTGCCATGATTAAGCCTCCTTTTTAGAATTGTTACGACGCTTCTCAGCGTACTCAAATGCGTACTTGTCAAGACGCGTTGTCAGGAAGCGGATTACACGCTCGTCACGACGGAACTCGGTCTCGAGGGTAGCGATTACAGCGGGTTCTGCATCAAACTGAAGGATGAAATAGAAGCCCGAACTTTTACCTTGGATAGGATATGCGAGTTGACGCAGACCCCACTCCTCACGATTCAGGATGGTACCGCCATTCTGGGTGAGAAGATTCTCGAATTTTTCTACAGCCTCCTTTGTCTGCGGCTCAGACAAAACGGGAGTTAACACGAAGGCTGCTTCATAATGATTTACCATTGTAGTAAATTGTTAAATTTAATTTGTTAATAATAGTTATTCTAGTTTAACTAGTCGAACTAGTTTATCTAGGTATTTCTTTTTCAGTCGAAAAAGCGTGCAAAGTTACAACAAATTTCCGAAATGACCAAATATTTTGGCGAAAAAATGCTGAAAAAGATGTTTTTTAGCCTTGCATTGCCTGTAAACGGTTCTGCATCTCCAGCATTTCGTCCCGCAAACGGGCAGCCATGTCGAAGTCGGTTGCTTTGGCTGCAGCGAGCATCTGCTTGCGTTTGTTGTCGATCGCTTTCTCCAGCGCTTTGGCGTCCATGTGTTGCCAGTCCGCTGTTTTCCAGCTCTCGCGGATGGCTGTTTCTACGCGCTGTTTCTCCGCCTCCGGATCTTTGTAGAGCGAGGCAAGGGCAGAGGTGTTGATCTCTTTCTTGATTGCCGTCGGGGTGATCCCATGCTCGGCGTTGTAGCGCATCTGGATCGTGCGGCGGCGGTTGGTCTCGTTGATAGTGGCTTGCATCGCCGGTGTGATCTTGTCGCCGTAGAGGATCGCTTTGCCGTTCACATGCCGCGCGGCACGTCCGACCGTCTGTGTCAGGGATCGCTGGTCGCGCAGGAAACCTGTCTTGTCGGCATCGAGGATGGCTACCAACGACACTTCCGGCAGATCGAGTCCTTCGCGCAGCAGGTTGACGCCCACCAGCACATCGTATTCGCCTCGCCGCAGGTCCTCCATGATCTTGACTCGCTCGATCGTGTCTATGTCCGAATGGATATAGGCGGACTTGATGCCGTATCGCCGCAGGTACTCGTCCAGTTCCTCCGCCATCCGTTTGGTCAGGGTGGTCACGAGCACTCGTTCGTTGCGATGGATGCGTGTCCTGATCTCGTCCATCAGGTCGTCCACTTGGTTCTCCGTCGGTCGCACTTCGATCTCCGGGTCTAAAAGCCCTGTAGGTCGGATCAGCTGGTCGATCACAATACCCTCCGAGCGGTTTAACTCGTACTCGTCCGGCGTGGCGGAGACATAGATGGTCTGACCGGTCTTGGCTTCGAACTCGTCGAACTTCAGCGGTCGGTTGTCGCGTGCGGCAGGAAGCCGGAAACCGTAGTTGACCAAGTTCTCCTTGCGCGCTTTGTCGCCGCCGTACATACCGCGTATCTGCGGCACGGTGACGTGGCTCTCGTCGATCACCAGCAGCATGTCGTCCGGGAAATAATCCAGCAGGCAGTAAGGCGGCGTACCTTCTTCGCGTCCGTCGAAATAACGGCTGTAGTTTTCCACGCCGGAGCAATAACCCAACTCGTCCAACATCTCCAAGTCGTATTTGACGCGCTCCTCCAGACGGTTGGCATAGAGCTCTTCGCCCAGGTCCGTAAAATACTGAATCTGTTTCGCAAGATCGGCTTTGATCTGCTCTTTGGCAGCGGCAATCCGTTCGGCGGAAGTGAGGAAGATTGTTGCGGGTGAGAGGTTGTAGTGCTCAAACTCCTCGATCACTTGCCCGCTGATCGGATCAATCGTGAGGATGGCATCTATCTCGTTGCCGAAGAACTCGATGCGGACGATGTAGTCGGCATACGCCAGCGCGATGTCAATCGTGTCGCCTTTCACGCGGAAGCGCCCGCGCGCCAGTTCTATATCATTACGCACGTATTGCGCGCCCACGAGCTGTTTGAGCAGGTCGTCCATCTGCATCTTCTCGCCGCGCTGCAGTTCCACTACATTGGCGGTGAAATCCTGCGGACTGCCGAGACCGTAGATACACGAGACAGAGGAGACGATGATCACATCCTTGCGTCCGCTCAGCAAGGCTGCCACGGCGGAAAGCCGGAGACGATCGATCTCTTCGTTGATGCTCAGATCCTTGTCAATATAAGTGTCGGTAGAGGGGATATAGGCTTCCGGCTGGTAGTAGTCGTAATACGAGACGAAATACTCCACCGCGTTGTGCGGGAAGAACGCCTTCATCTCGGAATACAGCTGTGCCGCGAGGGTCTTGTTGTGGCTCATGATGAGGGTGGGGCGGTTGACCTCTTTGATCACATTCGCGATCGTGAAGGTCTTTCCGCTACCTGTGACGCCCAGCAAAACCTGCGCAGGCGCACCGGCATTCAGACCCGCCACCAACGACTCTATCGCCTGCGGCTGGTCTCCGGTTGGTTTATATGGAGATTCTAATTGAAACATATTAAATCATGTTATAATACTACTAATTTGATAATCACATATCTTTTAGAGATAGCCCCACAGAAGAGATAGCATATTTCTTGAGTTCCCGTGTGGCGACAAGGAATGTATTCGTACGCTGTTCCAACAGAGGCAAGTCCAATTCTTTTTCGTTGCGTTTGATTTCATAGAAAACGGCTTTCTTTGTCAACTCATTTATTGCTATCAGGTCAATCTCATCTTCTCCGTTCCGGCTCCACCAGTTATCTATCTGCGTGTATTGTTTTTCCTCGATTAATTTGTCTTTGAAATAGCGTTCCAGCATCTTGCCCGAGAAGGTTTCGTAATCGCGCTCCACAATTTCCCGCAGGGCATCAAAGGCATCAATCTCCAGCATATAATTGTACTTGAAGATGAAGCGGAACCAGAAACTAAGGAAGTTATCATCAAGCCGGTACCGCACATTGCTGTTTGTCTGGGAGAACATCGGTTTGTGTTTCCGGATAATACCATACGTGTCCTCCAACATGCTGAGATAACCGCCTATCTCCCGGTTGACCAAATCTTCTATTTGGCTTCGCTGGCTATGTCCGGTAGCGATAGCCGAAAGAATGGAGAAATAAATCCCGTAATCCTTACCGAACTCTTCGATGAGCAGGTTTTTACCTTCCGAGAGGAATATCGAGTCCGGTTGAATGATGGTTTCTATCATCTTCTGTCGTGTAGTTGCTCCTTTCTCCATCAGGAGTTCCACATATTTGGCAACTCCTCCGGTAAAACTATATAGAGCCAACAGATCGTCCGCGGTATGCTTCGCGTTGAAGGTATAGAGAATCTCTTTGAGCACAGAAGGCGTAAATCGGTTCAGTTTCATCATCGCCGTCTGTCGGTTATAGAGGGGCTCTTTCTTGTCTTCAAAAATTTTATGAATCATTGATTGTACCGAACCGCCGACGATGAGGTTGATATGTGCCTCATTCTTATTGATGTCCCAAATCCGCTGCATGTCGCTATACACCGACGGATTGATTTTCAAGAACTCCTGAAACTCATCGATGAAGAGGGTTATCGGGCGTTGCTTGGCTAACTGCATAGTATATTCGAATATATCCGCAAAACGGATCACCCGCCCTAACATCGGCATGCCAAGTTTGGTCTCCATCTCTTTCTGGAATCCCTCACACAACTCGCTTTCTGCTTTTTTGCTTACGAAGAAATAGAGGAACGGTTGTTCCTTGTAAGCATGAAAAACAAGCGACGTTTTTCCGATACGTCTTCTACCGGTCAGCACCGTGAACTGCGCATGTTGCAACGACTGATTTTGAATCTGTTGCAGGGATTCCGTTTCCCGTGTTCTGTCAAAGAATTGCATATCCTATAAATTTGTAATCTGCATTTCCGAAATGGCCATTACTTTTTAAATCCGCTGCAAAGGTACTGCTTTTTTTTGATAAATGCAAATTTTTTTCAACAAAAAAACGCCCCGAAGGACGTTTTCATTTACCATTTGGTCATTGCGTTTAGCATTACTTAACCCTACGCTCTTGGATGCGGGCTTTTTTACCCGTACGCTCGCGGAGGTAATACAGTTTAGCACGACGTACTTTACCGTACTTGTTCACCGTGATGCTCTCAATGAAGGGGCTGTCCATCGGGAAGATACGCTCAACACCGACGTTTCCGCTCATTTTGCGAACCGTGAAGCGTTTCTTGTCGCCGCTACCGTGGATGCAGATGACATCACCGCGGAACTCCTGAACACGCTCTTTGTTACCCTCTTTGATACGGTAACCAACTGTTACCTGGTCTCCTGCCTTGAATGCAGGGAATTCTTTTTTCTCGCCGGCAAATGCTTGCTCAGCTACTTTAATCAAATCCATTTCGTTTCTTTTTTATGGATTCCAACATTACACATCGGGCATATACTACTATTCGGCATTCAGCTCTGAGCTTTCAGCCTAATGCAATCGCCAGAGGCACGATATGTGCTCTTTCGACATCGTAGCAAGTCACTTCCGACGGAAAAAGCGTGCAAAGGTACTGCTTTTTTTCGAAATGGCAAAATTTTTGTGCAAAAAAATGCAAAAAAGAATGATTTATTTGTCTGTACGAAATATTTTTCGTACCTTTGCATGCTAAATGTACATGTGATGAAGCGCGTGTTGTACATATTGGGTGTGATGATTGTCGCGGTGCTGTTGGTCAGCGGCATGTTTCTCGCTGCTTTGTCGAGCGACAGAGTGGAGACGGCTGCCGTTCAGCTGGCTACGGCGGAGCTGTCGCGCGCGCTGGGCACGAACGCACAAGTGGGTGGAGTGGAGTATCGCTTTCCGGCGCGGTTGACGATCCGCGATATTTATCTGGAGGATCAGCAGGGAGACACGCTGGCTTTTGTAGGTGAAGCCTTCGCCCAGTTCTCGCCTCTCGCGCTACGGCATGGGGAGATTCGCTTCTCGCATGTGCGGCTGAAGGACGTCGTGGCGGATGTACACCGCCTGCCGGACAGCACGTGGAATTACCAGTTCCTCGTTGATGCTTTCGCTTCCGAAGAACAGCAGGAGAAAAGCCCCTTCAACAGCTTGATCGCCGTCAAGGACGTGCAGTTGGACAATATCCGTCTGCGGTATGAGGACTATGAGGCGCTGATCTCCCATGCGGATATGGACCTGCATCGTTTCTCGGCTCAGATGCTGGATGCGGAAATAACGGAACTCGCCGCTGTGGTCAATAAGAAATCCGACCGTCGGTCGCCTTTGGTGGTGGAGGATCTGGATGCGCATGTGATTCTCACGGACAGTATGCTGAATGTGCCGATGGTGTCGGCGCGTCTGCCCCAGTCGAAACTGGATATCAGCGAAATAGCGCTGCGCTTGTCGCCGAAGGAGGCGAAGCTCTCTGCCCCCTTCCACATCGATGCGCAGTTGGTGCCGTCAGACATCGCGTTGTTCGTCCCTGCGGTGAAGACGCTCCAGCGCCCGATTAGCCTTGCCGGAACGGTGAGCGGATCGGTGGATTCGCTGGCTTTCGGAGACATGGCGGTTCGCTATAACGGAAAAAAGATAATAGAGGGCGATATTTCTGTTACGGGACTACCGGATTTGACAAACCCCTTCTTGCGGGCGAACCTGACGGATGTGCATACCAATGCCGCCCAGCTCCAAGATTTCCTCTCGCAGTTATACGGACGCCCCGTCCGTCTGCCGCAAGAGGTTCATCGTCTGGGTGACATCCACTACCGCGGTCTGGCACAGGGTCAATTACATGATCTGACCCTCCACGGCGCTTTCCGTACAGCCCTCGGAGCCATTTCTACGGATGGCACGTTCCGCTCCGATTCGCTTTTCGAACACATGGAGTATGACGCACGCGTGGTGGGACGGAATTTCCGGCTGGGTAAGATGCTGAATGTGCCCAAACTGGCGAAAGTGACGCTGGATATGTCCTCCAAAGGACAGATAGACAAAGGGGCGTTCTCCGGCGAGGTGAAGGCTCATGCGCGGGAGGTTACGTATAATAACTACACCTATGCGGATCTGCGTATCGACGGCACGTTGCAGCCGAGGCGGTACCAAGGTAAGTTCGCAATCGACGACCCGCATCTGAATATGGCGTTTGACGGCGTGGTCAACTTGCGCGAGCGTGATCCGGAGGTGAATTTCAATCTCCGTTGCCGCCATTTCGACACGTCGCCTCTCTCGGCGGAGAACCCGTTGCGCACCTCTTTCGCGCTGGCGGTGGATATGAACGGCAAGCGTGTGGACGAAGTGTCCGGTTACATGGTGCTGGATTCGCTTTTCCTGGCTACCCAGCGCGACTCGGCGCTGATGAAGCAGATGACGCTCCTTGTCTCTGCTGACGCAACGAACAGCAAGGCGATCACTCTTCGCTCCGATTATCTGAATGTCCAGTTGGACGGCGTCTTCCGCTATGCGGACATAGTGCCGGCTTTCACGGCTATGGCGAATCATTATTTGCCTGCTGCGGTGGATGCGCCGAACCGGAAATGGCAGCCTGTCTCTTTCCGCCTGCGTGCGGACGGGTCGGAGCTGAGCCATGTGCAGCATCTGTTTAATGCGCCGTTCACGCTTTCCGACAATCCTTCTCTTCGCGCGGAAGCGGATCTCTCGCCGCGGGATATGAACCACTCGCCTTTCTCTTTATCGTTCGATGCGCCGAGCGTGGAAGCGGGCGGACATGCCATTCGGAATATATCCGTGGCGATGAATACACCGGGTGACCAACTGGCTCTGGATATATCGGCGGAGGCGGACAGTATGCATACGGCATTGGCTTTTCAGGCTTTCCGCGACACCCTCATGACCCATATCGCTTTCTCTTCGTCTATCACCCGCCCGGAGGAGACCGATGAACCCCAGACGATCCGCGAGAAACAGCAGGCGATGCTGGCTGAGCAGCGGGCGGGGGCTTATGGCGGAGACCTGCATTTCCTGACCCGTTTCGACCGGTATAAGAAAGCTCCGCTGATAGACCTCTTCTGTCTGCCCGGTACGGTCATGCTCCGCGATTCGATCTATACGCTGGGCGAGAGTAGGCTGACGTATTGTGCGGCGGATACGACGCTCGCCATCGATCATTTCCTCTTCGAGGGCGCCGGTCAGCACCTCTATGCGCACGGTGTAGGATCGCGCAGAGCGTCCGACACACTCTCTGTTGATCTGCAGAAGATTGACGCGTCCTATGTGGTGCCGTTTATCCTGCCGCAAAAAACGATCATGTTCAACGGCTTGCTTACCGGCAGCGCAGACATCACCTCGCTCTTCCGCCGACCGCAGATAAACACGCAGATACATATCGACGATATGGGGCTTAATAATTGTATTTTCGGTCCCGCAGAGGTGGATCTGCATATCACCGATTCGCTGGCTTTCCATGCCGATGTCTATAAGCCTCACCTGCCTTCAGACCGCTACGTGGCACTGGACGGCAAGGCGCTCTTTGACGGTTCGGGAGTGTGGAATCTGGATATGACGACCGACTCGGTTCCCCTGGATTTTATTAACCATTGGACTTCTACCGTCCTGCGTGATCTGGACGGCCGCGGTTCCGGCCATGTGGTAGTGGGAGGCAAGAAAGAAATGGTCTATGTCTTGATCCAGGAGCAGGCGCATGACGCCCATCTGACACTCCCGTGGACCGGCGCACGATACACGATCGCTTCCGATTCGATCCTGATGGATACGACGGCGATCATCTTCCCCGATGTACACCTGACGGATGCGGAGGGGCATCCGGTGCGGGTTAACGGTGCGGTGCACCATGACCAGTTCCATGATTTTGTGCTGGCGCTGCATGTCGATTGCACGGATGCACTGGTCTTCGATTCGGACGAACCAGGAGAGATGCTCCGCGGTAAAGTCTATGCTACCGGACATGTGGATGTCACCGGGCATGAGTCGAATATCGTGGTGGCGGCAGATGCGCGGACTTCGAAGAACAGCCATTTCCGCCTCTCGCTGGATAATGCTTCCTCGGCGTATGAGTCCTCGTTCGTTCATTTCCTGTCGGCGGGTGATACGATTAAGATAGCGCCGGAAGACACGATCCACCATACGATCGAGACGGCGCGACCGGAGCGGTGTCTGGTGAAACTCAATCTGGATCTCAACCCGTTGCTTTTGTTCCAACTCGTCTTGGGCGAACGGAACGGCGATATGATCCAGGCGCGGGGAACGGGTGCGCTGCAGCTGTCTTATGACACCAACTCCGGCGATGTGTCTCTCTTCGGAACGTACGATCTGGAGCAGGGCACGCTCTCTTATACCGTCGGCAATGTGATCCGTAAGGAGTTTACGGTGGGCGAAGGGTCTAAACTTATTTTCTCCGGTAATCCCTCGAACCCGCAACTGGACGTGACGGCGAAATACCGAGTTACCGCGAACCTGCGGGATCTTTTTGGCGACGATGCCTCCCAGTTAGCTACCTCGCGGTCGAATATACCGGTGCTGACCTGTCTGCACATGACGGGACCGCTGAATAACCCGATTCTCTCGTTCTCCTTGGAGTTCCCGCTTTCGGACCAGGCGATCCAGCAGCAAGTGCGCCAGATCATCAATACCGACGAGATGTTGATGAGGCAGGTGATTTACCTTCTGGTCTTCGGGCGGTTCTTCACGCCGGATTATATGAATACCCAGTACGCGACGACGCTGAACTCCACCTATTCGCTGCTCTCTTCTACGGTCACGGGTCAGATCAACGCATGGCTCTCCAAACTGACCAACATGCTCACCCTCGGAGTGGCGATTCGTACGGATGGCGAAGGCGCTTCGGCTAGCCAGGAATATGAGGCGCAGTTCCAACTGCAGCCGGTGGATAGGCTGGTGATAAACGGTAATGTGGGCTATCGGTATAATGATATCTCGAACCAGCCGTTCTTCGGTGATCTGGATGTGGAGGTGCTTCTGACGGAAGACGGTCAGTTGCGGCTCAAAGGTTACACCCATACCGTCGATAAATATTCGCTCCGCCAGGCCTCGACCATCCAAGGCGTCGGACTGGTCTGGAAGATCGATTTCTAAACCTCGTCCATACATAAAAATAACGCCCTTTCGCAAAAAGGCGTTATTTTTTTCTAGTTTAACTAGTTTAACTAGTTTATCTAGTTTGACTAGTCTTATCGTTTCTCGGGACGCGGTCCTCTCCGCTCAGGACGGGGACCTCTGTCCAGACGTGCGCCGTCGCGGTCGCCACGCGGTGCGCGGGCAGGACGCTCCGGCTCCTGATAACCTTCCGGTTTCTCTTTCAGCGCACGGGCGCTCAGACGGAACTTACCGGTCTTCGGATCGATCTCCAGCAGTTTGATGCGGATATGATCGCCTTCTTTGATTCCGGTCTCTTCCATCGTCTCATAGCGCTTCCAGTCGATCTCGCTGATATGCAGCAGACCTTCCTTGCCCGGCATGAACTCTACGAAGCAACCGTACGGCATCAGCGATTTGACAACAGCGTCGTACACTTCGCCAACCTCCGGCAGGGCAACGATCGCTTTGATCTTAGCGATAGCGGCTGCCATCTGTTCGCCGTTGTTGGAAGCTACTTCAACTTTGCCGCCCTTCTCGTCTTCGTCGATCGAGATCACAGCACCGGTCTCAGCCTGGATACCTTGGATAATCTTACCGCCCGGGCCTATCACAGCACCGATCATATCTTTCGGGATATAGAACGAAGTGATACGCGGAGCGTGCGGCTTCAGGTCTGCACGCGGTGCCGGCATGCACTCCAGAATCTTTCCTAATATATACATGCGCGCCTCGTGCGCCTGTGCGAGCGCGTTCTCTAATATTTCATAGGAAAGCCCATCCACCTTGATATCCATCTGGCATGCGGTCAGACCGTCCACAGTACCCGTGGTCTTGAAGTCCATGTCGCCGAGGTGATCCTCGTCGCCGAGAATATCGCTCAGGATGGCGTAGTTCTTACCTTGGTTCTCCGAGATCAGACCCATTGCGATACCGCTCACCGGTTTCTTCATCGGTACGCCGGCATCCATCAGTGCGAGTGTACCTGCGCATACGGTAGCCATGGAGCTGGAACCGTTGCTCTCCAGAATATCGCTTACTACGCGTACGGTATAAGGGAAGTCTTCCGGAATCATGTTCTTCAGCGCACGGCATGCGAGGTTTCCGTGACCGATCTCGCGACGGCCCACACCGCGCTGTGCCTTTGCCTCACCCGTCGAGAACGGCGGGAAGTTATAGTGCAGCAGGAATTTGTCGGTGCCTTGGATCAAAGCCTCATCTACGATCTTCTCGTCGCGGCTGGTACCCAGGGTAACGGTACTCAGCGACTGGGTCTCACCGCGGGTGAAGATACTGCTTCCGTGAGGACCCGGCAGCGGACCTACTTCGCACCAGATCGGGCGGATCTCAGTCGTCTTACGGCCGTCCAGACGCTTGCCTTCATCCAGCACGGCGCGACGCATAGCCTCTTTCTCTACATCGTGATAATAGCGATCTACCAGCGCAGCGATCTCGTCGATATCGACACCCAGAGCCTCTGCGCGGGCTGCCATGTATTCGGCTTTCTCGGTCTTGAAATCTTCGCGGATCTGGCTGAACATCTCCTCGCGGTGGTGCTTGTCGGTGTCGGCAGCAGTAGCCTGTGCGTAAGCACGAGCGTAGCTGTAGTCGTGTACAGCCTGCTTCAGCTCTTCGTCGTTCACCTCGTGGCAGTACTCGCGTTTCACCTCTTTGCCGTAAGCCTTCATCATCTCGTTGATAGCGAGGCACTGCGGTTTGATCGCTTCGTGCGCAGCCTTGATAGCCTCCAGCATCACGCTCTCCGGCACCTCTTTCATCTCGCCCTCAACCATCATGATGTTGTCGTACGTAGCGGCTACCATGAGCTCGAGGTCTGCGTGCTCGCATTGCTCGAAGGTCGGGTTGATCACCATCTTACCGTCCACACGCGCTACACGTACTTCGCTCACCGGACCCTCGAAAGGAATGTCCGAACAAGCCAGCGCAGCACCTGCTGCCAGACCGGCAATGCTCTCCGGCATGTCGATCCCGTCTGCCGAATACATCGTTACGTTAACGAACGTCTCTGCGTGATAGTTGGAGGGGAAAAGCGGACGGAGCGCACGGTCAATCAGTCGTGCAATCAGAATCTCGTAGTCCGATGCTTTGCCTTCGCGGCGGGTAAAGCCTCCGGGGAAACGTCCCGCGGACGCAAATTTCTCTTTGTACTCTACTGTCAGCGGCATGAAATCCGTGCCCGGTACAGCATCTTTGGCGGAGCAGACGGTGGCGAGAATCATCGTGTTGCCGAGGGTTGCCATCACAGCGCCGTCAGCTTGTTTTGCCAGCTTGCCTGTCTCCAGTTTGATTACTCGTCCGTCAGGGAGAGCAATCTCTTTTGTTACAATATTCATCTGTTTTTTCGTCATTTGCGGTCGCCGTTTGCGACCAAATTATTGATATATAATTTCTTGATACTCAAAAAATCGTGCAAAGGTACAAAAAAAATCCCACATACGCAAATATATGTGAGATTTTTTTGTTTTTTGCGGAGAAATTGCGTTATTGTTGCACTTTCATTCCCGTTATTGTGTATGTTTCGCCGTTGCGGATGATCAGCACTTGTCCGTTCCGCAGCACCTTGGTACTTGGTACTTGGTCACTTGGTACTTGACTCATGCCGGTAGCCGGAGACGGCTCTACGTATTTGCGGTAGTATGCATATACATATACGGCACCTGTGGTAGCAGCCTTATAGGGCTTGATAGCCGCATTGCCGGCGTGGTATTTGAACATTGCATTGGTGTTGCCCAGATTGCGGACGAAATAACCGTTCCCGCCGTCTGCCACAAACTCCCAGAACTTGCAGTTTTGCGTGTTGGCATCTACAATATCGTTGCCGCTGCTGGTTACTGCAATCATCTTGCCGCCAACGATGGTCAGCGTGTAGCCATTTTGACCGTTCTCGGTGCCTAATACGAACCGGCATGCCTCATCTGCGTATGCCTCTGTCTCGGTCACAGTCACATCTTCGGTCAGAACGCTCAGTTTCTTCTTGCCGGCGTTGTCCGTACCGCGCGGTCCGGCTATGATACCGTTTTCATTGTAGATTGTTGCTAAAATGATGGTATCTTTGGCTGCCAGAACGGACGGATCGGTCACTTTGGCGAACGTAGCGGCGGCTACCACATGGATGGTGATCTGTGCGCTTTGGTTGTCGATGGTGGCGGTGATAACCGCGTCGCCGATCGCTACGGAGGTTACCTTGCCCGCTGCGTCAACGGTTGCTACTGCCTCGTTGTCCGATTCATAGCTGATCGTGTATTGCGTAGCGGCTTCTGCCGGATCCACGGTCGGAGCCAGTTGCAGCGACGAACCGAGCGTCAGGTTCGCTTCCGCATTGGAGAAGGAGATGCTGTTGACGGTCACGGCGACTACATGTACTGTGCAGCTCTTTTCTACCTCGCCGATGGTGGCGGTAATAACGGCATCGCCGATAGCCTTGGCGGTGATCACGCCGTTCTTGTTCACCATCGCAACCTCGGTGTCGGAGGACTGGAAGGAAGCCGAAGCCATCGCATATTCCGGCACAAAAGCAGTGATGCTCAGGGTCTTCGTGCCGCCGATGTTCATTGTGGTCTCTGTCTCCGAAAGGGTGAAATCGGTGATCGTCGGTACGGTGATCGTCAGCGTATGGCTGGCGCTCACGCTCGGTACGCGAACCGATGTTGCGGTCACGGTGACCGTACCGCCTACATGCTTGGCTGTCAGCACGCCGTTGGCATCCACAACTCCCTGATAATCATGATCGGTCGTCCAGTTCAGCGATTTGTCGGCTGCGTCATCCGGCGTCAGAACAACGTATTGGCTCATGTCAATCGACTGACCTTGGTCAATGGTTGTCGGAGCGTCTATGAATGCAATGTTCGTTAACTTAACGGTCGTCGGCACCAGACTGATGGCGATGTCGAACGAAGCCTCCGCATCGTCCAGACTGGCATTGGTGAACAGGGCATATACCTTGGCGTCCACGCTGCTTTGGGTTGCGCCGCCTTTGTATTGGATGGTCAATGTGCCGGCTTCGTTGTCGCCCTCAGCCTCTACGCTGAAGAGCGCAGCGTCTGTTCCGGTGATGTCCCAGAGGATCTCGCTCTCCATGTGGGTGGCGGTGTAGTTGACCGTCACTTCTGCGGTCTCGCCCATCTCTACTTCGCCGAAGTTGATGGCTTCTACTTCGAGACTGGTCTCTACCGCCGAAGCCTCGCCGGATTTCTTGTATAGCGCTATCGGAGTCTGCGCACTGGTGTAAAGTTTGAATCGCGGAGCGTTACTATTGTATTGGATGGTAGCAGATGACTCTTTGGGAGCAATGGTGGCTTCGCTGGAAGCGATCGAAATAGTCCAATCGGTTGTCCCTGTTCCGGAGGTAAGAGAAGTGCTGCTGCCGCCTAAAAGATACGAACCGGCATTGAATTGCCAATACGAACCGTTCTTTGCCATCGTGAATGTCTGGGCTGCTTCAGGAATAATCGCCTCATGCTTGGTGGTATTGATATCTACATCCTCTGTGATAGCGTTGAGGTAAGTCCCGTTGATGGCACCGCATACGGCTCCTGCTCCTTCGTTCACGAAAACAACAACATCACCTTCTGCCAGTTCGCTCAAGGAGTTCACGCGTACGTAAGGGGTGGTGGTCTCTACAATGGCTTCGTCTGTTACGGTCAGACTCATCGTCATATACACGCTTGTGCTCTCAATCTCCCAATTCTCGTCTTCATAACTATAGAAACGGATCTTACCGGTGTAGGTGCCGGCTTTGTCTGCCAAGTAATGCAGTGTCAGACCCTGACCCTCGGCAGGATTGTATTGGTCGCCGCCATAGATCCAGCCCTCCGTGTTAGTGCCCTCGATCCAGAAGGCAGCACCGTCTGCAGGCATTTCGCTCTCTACGTCCTCGAAAACGATTCCGCAGTACTGCTGCAGACCGGAATAGGTCACGTCAAACGGGACGGAACCCTCTACGCTGCTTTGTCCTTTGATACTCACTTCGCCGAAATCCACATGGTTCGGATTGATAGTGATACTCACTGTGGCATACGTCGCGATACTCATTGCGCATGCTGCCAGAAATAAGAAAAATTTCTTCATGATTTGTTATTTATGAGTTAAATGTTGTTTGTTTGTTCTATGCGATGGGCGAATCGTTGCTGCTCTGCTGCAGATATACCGCATTGTGCCGCTATTTTTTTCCATTGCCGTACCGCGGAACTGACTTCTGCAATGATACAATCCGCCTCTGTTGCCGTTAGTTGATAATATTTGGCTGCTCCGCGTAACTCACCTATTGATGATTCGTTACTGTTCGGAGAGACAAGCAAACTCTGTTCTCTATAGTCAGATGGATTTATATCGTATGCAGGAGACCATATCCATCCTTTTGGGGAAAGCAAAAATCCGTGGTTGCGGAAATGGTCGTCATGATTGCCAATCATGATGGAGTAGGCTATCCGGCGGTATAATTGGCATAAAGTTGCATGTATATCGGCAAAACCATTATCTCCAATGATAGCATCTGCTATATCAAGATAGCCGTTTCCGCTGCCAGCGTCGGCGCCGTCCTGCAATCCTGTTAAAGTCATTGCAGAGGCGAAGTGAATACGTTCTTCTCCATTCCGGTCGAATCGGCGGGATAAGAGAGTGTGGTATCTTTGACCGGGTAACTGAAGCAGTCTTGTTTGCGCTACTTCTATGCCGGCTCGTTGGGCTAACTTGAGCGCAAAATGCTCCCATAACGCTACATCATAATCGTCATGTATGGACGGAATTTTGGCTATCAATAGTGTGCCGTCGGTGTCGCGTACGTTGGCTTTGGGTCTTGCTCCGCCTAATGAAGAACCTTGGCGATAGAGGTTATATATCCATTCCTCCCGTATGTTTCCGCCGTTAGTTTCTTGTTGTTCGTAGGCTTGTGCCATTTGGGTAAACTCATTTAGCTTGGCTAAAGGCGGAACAGGCATTTCTTCATATTGACCTATATAGTTCTGTCCCGTGCGAAGCCGTAGCGCACCCATTCGCGTTTTGTCGTCTAACTGGCATAAATAGTCAATATCTAGCAATGTGCGGACTGCGCGTCCTTCTTGCCTGGCGAGTAACCGTTCGCGTTTGTCTATCAGCCTTCTGCCCCATCTGTCGGGCATGGCATCTTGGAGAAAAGAGAAGATAGTATTAGAGTGGTATTGATACCCCTGTACATTTAATATATCTGCGCCTAAACGGATATCCCTATGGGCTTGAAGCCATGGCAAAGCGTATATCCATCTGTAGGATATATTCCCGCGTATTTGCTCGTAATTTAAGGTCCCGATAGGTTCGTTTTGCGGAATCCAAGAGATAGCACTGTCGATTTGTATTTCTTGCATTATATGTGTCTGCTGGCTCGCTGGCGGTGTTTTAAATCTAAATCTTGCAATGTGCGTCCTACCTCGTCTTCTTTGGCTAAAGCAGTGATACTGTCGTCTAATCCCAAGGCGAACAATACCCGTATATAAGCCCCGATGGCTACGGTAGAGATGCCTCGTTCTATACGCATTACGGTCAGAGTGCTGCATGCCGCCCGTTCTGCAATCTGAGAGATGGATAAGTCGCGGCGCAGGCGTGCCAAACGAATCTGCTCTCCGGCTATCTTGAGATTTTGAGCTGCTTTGCGCGGTAGTTGTGTGGATAAGGTAGTCTTGCTCATTATTCCGCAATATTAATTTAAATATAATATTCTTTTATTTTTAATATATTTTATGATATATTACAAATTCGCTGCAAAGGTACTGCTTTTTTTTGATATATGCAAATTTTTCTATCTTTCGTCCTCCTTTTATCCTCCTTCCGTCGGGTTGCCGACGCGACCATCACGGGACCATCTCCCGACCAACACGCGACCACCTTAGGACGACAATACCCCCACAATAGCCTCACATCGGCTTCAAATCATCTCTGCCCATCTGTTATTGTGTGCCATTCATGCTGCAAAATTACTACAATTTATCCGAATATGCAAATTTTTGCTGCTAAAAATAGATTATGTTTGCATGATTACATAAAAACAGGGCACTTCCGTGCCCCGTTCTCATGCTATACACCATACGCTGTACACCGCACCCCATACTCCATCCGCTGGGCTTCGTCCATTGCGTCCAAATACTATTTGGACATTGCGCTCTTGCGCTTGCGCGTGACGCGCAATATATGGTACGCGCACGCCATCAGCGCCAGCGGCAACGCCGCATCGCCGATGGGGTCTTCGTACGGCTCACTGTTATCACCTTCATCCGGTCCACCTTCTGGGTTTACATTCCCCCTTCTCGGACCGGATGGCGCATAGGCGGGAGAATAAGAACCCGGCACATTTCCTGTTATGACTGCTCCATTAGCGGCTGCGGAGGGCAGGGTAGAACCCGAACCAACCATCACGGAAGTAGAATGCATCTGGATTTGAGGAAGTTTGCCCCAATCCTGAGTGCGTACCTGAGCACTTACGCTCAGGACGCTCAACATTGCTACCACAATCAATAAATATCTCAATGCTTTCATAATCTCTTATTTTTCAAATTACAAATTACCAATTACAAATCGAAATCATTGATTGATTTCTTTGCCGTAAGGCACGATGATCTCCCTTATTTTTTTACCAGTGATGTCATAGATTATCCCATTCCGCATGATGTAGATATGGTTGTTATAGATAAATTTAAGCGGTGCTTCTTTATCTGTCTCAATAACACCATTACCGGTTACAATCTCTTCCGATTCTGCCTTCAGAATGATATTGAGAACCATTCGGGAATCAAATTGTCCTTGAGCTGTTTGGAATTCGTAATTCTCTTCAAGCAAATCAACACTACTGCTATTCTCGTAATCTGTCAGCCATATATGCTCAATATCCGGATATGTGCCATTGTCCAGCGAGATGACGTATGTTCCTGCGTCAGGAGCAATGTAACCAACCGGAATCGGCAATGCAGCTGCGGCTTCGGAAAGAGAGTTGAACGCTGTGCGATATTCGCCTACCATTGTGTAGAGCTTCAGATAGTTGGTATTCACAATCGTCTTCTCTTTGTCTTCCATGTCAAACTCGGGAGAATATTGGTTGCCTACTGTCAGACCTGCAAAATCGCTATTACCGTTGTTCTCCGTCAGGTAGAAGTCAATATCTATCTCGCGTTCTTTTGTGTTATTCCGGAGGTATGCAGGCATGGATGCTTTCAGGACGGTATTGCCGTTTGTGAATGTCAGCACGCCGCTTGATTTCGCTTGGATGAAGAACGGATAGAAGGCGTCTATCTCATAATTCTTGGAGCGAACATCGGTGTAGTCGTCATACATCTTTTGCGGAATGGTGATGTACTTAACATCATCGCCGGTTGTCCAATCGTATGTTCCTGTCCAGTTTCCGTTTGCATCGTTGTGTTTGACAAGGTTACGGATTTCCATATTGGTGCCGAACTTGCCGTCTGCATCTGTATTTTGGAACGCGGTGAAGAATGGGTTTCCGATAAAGTTCCAGCCCTTGTTGTTGTCGGTCACTCCGGCTTTGTTAACTCCCCATGCGGTCACGGTCGGTGTACATTCGCCTTCGTTGCTCCATGCGGTTTCTTTCATCAGCGGCATACGGAGTACACCGATTGTACGACCGGTTACGCGAGGTTTGATGGCCATCTCGTAACCTACGCCGCGCAACAGAGCATCAGTCTTTATATTAACCCATCCCTTGCCTTTGGGAGTTAATGTGCGTTGCTCGCCGTCGTATTCTTTGAGCCAAATGGTGAAATCATCTCCGCCTTCTTCGTCCAACAGGCTCTCCAGCAAAACCTCTTTCGGTACTGCCATCATGTAATACCGGCGTTTATCCAGATGCAGGTCATAGTAGATGCCATTACCTTTAGCCTGAACTCCGCTGATCGTTACATCGTCGCTTACTTTCATCTGCGGTACACGGTAGTCTTTAGTAGTCTCTAACCAACTAAAACCGCCGCGGAGGTAGATATTGCTGACGCCGATATTTCTGCTAATGTCCACTTTGCCGCCCGGGTATATATATAGATCCGCGAACTTGCCTTCTGCTGTTCCGGTCGTTAATGTACCGCCTGCGCGAACTATTACATCAATTCCCTTGGCGATAGCGCGACCTTCTGTTAGATTGGCTCCAACGAGTCCGCTAATCTCCGCCTCGGTCTTAGCATCTGTTACAATCAACGGAATAGCAAAGATAGCTTGTTTTGCCGTACTGCTTTCTGTCATGGTCAGTTCCAGCGTCTTGGCCGGATAGGCTTGCAGATTGCCCACGCCTGTCAGTCTGTAAATATCTCCGCCAAGAGAGGTGCAAGTTACGGCACTCTGCTCTCCGTCACCAATCTTAGCTTTGAATGTACCGGAAGCTACGTTAGCAGCATTAGCATACTTGACTGCCAATTCATTGGTGCCCCATTCCATGACTGTAATATCTGCCGGAGTGGTTTCTACAAGCGGCAGGATATACACTTCTGCTTGACCGTAACTATCGCCGTAGGTACCCCATTTGCTGCCCCATAAGCGCAAGTTGTTAGTGTTCTTAGGCTGATCACTCTTCAGCGTATAAATGAACTGTCCGTTGCTCTCGGTTGTTGTAACCTTCCACTCGTATGCAACATCATTGGTAAGCGGGCTGTTAATAGCGGAAATCGCAGCAAAGTTACGGATACCGTTGTTGCCGAGCGTGTTGTTTGCCCATAATCCGTAGTTGCTGTTACCGGCAAAACGCAAGCGGTCTGCGTATAACTGGGCAGGAGCAGCAGGGGTCGCTGTTCCCCAACGGTCATTATTGCTGTTGACGGTCAGAACCGGCATCAGTTTGTAACTTACGGTAGAAGGACCGTATGCTTTCAGGATACCGCCTTCCGTGGCAGTGGTTACCATAATCGGTGCAGGAGTACTCTCGCTGCCTATATTGGCGGGTAGAGCCTTCCATGTATTGCCTACTCTGGATACGATAGCTACTGCATCCGGCAGGTTGCGTACTTTCAATCTGTCGTTGAAACTCTCCTCAAACCCGTCGCAAGATACACTGATCGTTGCGGCTGCAATCGATCCGTCGCCTGTGCCGGAAGGATTGTAGGAAACATACACCTCCTCATCAATAGCAGGAGCTGTTAAAGCATTAGCACCTGTCAACTCCACGAATCGTGTACCATCATTCTTGTAGAACTTCAGGTCGCTGCCTGTTATAGCGATCTTGTGCCCGGTGATAGCGCCGGATACATTCACTTTCAGTTTCTTCGTCGCCATGATATTGATGCCGTTGCGACTGGTTACAAGAGCCGCTTCACTATCTTCGGTATCCAAATCTATATCTACGCAAGAGAAGATCAAGTTCTCGTACTCCTTGTCCGTCCATTTTGCATAGACGGTGGTGTTTGCAGTAATATTGGTATTGAAATCAAACTCGGTATCTCCATCGGGTTCCGTTACCCATTTGACGAAGTTATAATCAATATGTGTCGGATCGGCGGGTTGGCTTACCTTGGTGTTATATTCCACTTCGCGAACGAAATTATCGCCTTTGCCTTGCAAATCGAATGTCACAGTACGCACTTCCGTTGCCCACCATGCGTAGAGCGTAGTGGGCGTGGTGGTGCAGCTCCATTTGCCATCGGTGATATAACCGCTGACAGACGAAGTGGCAAACGAACCGTCGCTGCTGAGCACTTTCAGGGTATGGTTGTCATCATTATAATAACCTACCAGCGTGTGCCCTTCGTATTCGGCATGTGTCAGCGAACCGGCTTTCAGTCCGGTAGCATCATATATAACCGTAGCCGAGCCGTCGCTCTCTCCGCCGTTTGCGGACAACTCCAACTCAATCTCGATAGCTGTCCATTTAGCGTAGATATTCAAATCATCCGGGTATTTCCAGTTCTTGCTGTCGTCCATATAAGTTGCATCTCCGCCTGCCTCGGCAATCCAGTTGCCGTCCGTGCCGATGAGCTGTGTGCCACCGCCGTTTCGCGCGGTATAATAACCGCCGAACTCATAACCGGTCTTCTCCGGTTTGGTGATAGCGCTCGTCAGATTGGTGTTAGCATCATACGTCACCGTCACGCTCGCCGTTCCGGCATTGGTGGCACTCTCGTTATTCAGCGTGATGGTGTAGGTCTTTGGAGTCCAGATAGCAAACAGATCCAAATTGGCATTTGCTGTATATGTGGCTCCTAAAGCATAATCGGTTCCGTTGCCGTCATCTGCCGTATTCCATTTCTGTAAGTTAAAACCATCTTTACTGAAAGCACTTCCGTTTGCCAATACCTCGTCTTCATTCTCCACTTTCTCTTGGTCGGAGATAGAACCCGTACCGCCATTATTATCGTATGTAATGAAATATCGGTTGGGAGTGGTAAAACTCATCTGGGGCGAATAGCCGGTGCCGCAATCGTTGTGAGCGTAGGCACGGACATAATAGGTGGTTCCTGGAGCTAATCCGGAAGGATAGACATTACCGAAATCTTTATTCAAGGCTTTGTTGTACCAGTTAGCATTAGTAGCACTTGTCGCGCTCCCGTATGTAGGATTAGTACTTGTGCTATATACGTATCCGTAGTAGACGGTAGAAGATGAACCTCCATAACTTGTTATTTGTCCTCCGCTGAATGTAGCTGATGTGGGGGTTATGCTGGTAATAGCCATAGCTCCGGCAACTACTGTTGGAGCAACGCAATTTACCGTCACGGTATAGGATACGGTCTTCTCGCAGTATTTTACGTCGCCTACTGTCTTGGCGGCTGCTGTAGCACTGATTGTAGCCGTGCCGATGCCATTGATGGTTACTACACCTTCCGAACTAACGCTGACCGCCGAGCTGGTCGAAGTATAAGTGATGTCTTGAGTGGTAGATGCTCCTCCTTCTGTAACCTTTACGGAAGCGACATCTGTCCATCCGGCATCGCCATAACTTACCACGCGGTTGCTACCGTCTGCGAAACCCATCCATGGATCGGTACACTCATCCTCTTGGGCGGTAATATAGACATCAATATTTCTATCAAAGTTGCCGTCATTTACATAGTCTAGCCTTGTGCTTGTGCCGAATTCGATGTTGGTATCATCATTGGTGCTATAGCACCATTCTCCGCCATTGTCAAAACATACACGTCCTTCGATACCGTCACTAGTATAACCGTCGTTGACACTGAAATACACCTCTAAATCATATTGATTGCAATTCACCGTAGTGGGGCCGCTTGTTTTGGTAACGCCGGTCAGGTGGTAGGTTACAGTATAAGTTTGTGCATTGACGGTGATGTCAATATATTTGCTTTCTGCGCAATAGTCGCCGTACTCTGCTATGTGACATGTCACCCGAATCACTGTAGAAGCATAGCCGCCGGTTCCTTTGATGGTCAATACACCGCTGCTATTGATGGTAGCAACAGAAGATGCCGCATCGGTACTCCATGTGACGGCTCCGCTTCCTTTCTGGCCGGTTAGGCTGATAGTTTTGGAGATATTACTGCCGCTCCATGTGACGGTCGTTCCGCCAGCCGCAGAAAGGGTGCCGAATGGAGACTCGCACTCTACATAGCGAACACCTGTAGCATAGCAATATGTATCTTCATCTTGATATACAGGATATAGAACATCTACTCCACTTGGATAGTTGTCGTCATCAGGATCTGCTCCACCTCTGTTATCAACAAATCGCCAGCAGCCTTTGTACTCTCCCGAACTATTGTTAATGTAGCTCATACAAGGAGAACTTGGTACCGGTTTTGTACACCAAGCCGGACCACCTCTGCCGTCTCCTACCACGGCACTTATATAACCGGAGATGGCTGGAGGTTCAGGAACTACTTGATTTATCGGGAGTTCTTTCCATACTTTATATGTGCTACCGTCGTAATACATATATTTACATGTGTTACCCACATAAGTAATCTCTACTCTTGTGAACTTTACTTGAGCACTGGCAGAAAGGCTGACACTTGTTGCACTTCCCGTCCATGTTCCGGTGTAACTTGTACTTCCTGTATAGCCCGATCCGGATAACTTCTTGGGACCATAGTCATTATTATTGGTACCGGTGCAAGTAATCACAATCTTTGTGATGTTTCCTGAAGCAGCAGGAATGCTGAATGTTAGGGTTTTGCTGGAATATACTTTGTACGGATTGCCAGACAAGTCACCGGGGGTGCTGCCTGTGACTGACATGGTGATCGGAGAAACGGTAACAGACGTAGAGCCCGTGTTTGTTCCTGCCGTAAAAGTAACGCTGCTTCCCCACGCGTGCGCGCTCGTCCCTATTGTTAATAGTACTGCGCAAAGATATTTGATATACTGTTTCATAATCGAATTAACTAAGTTTTTCATAATCGTTAGTTTTCTAATTTTGCAATCCTAAATTATCAATTATAAAATTGCGCTTGCGCACTATTTCTCAGTACCCCATACGGCGTACCATGTGATTCCTGTTGCTTGCACTTTGGTGCCCGGAGCGATCACTTTGTTGGTAGCAGGGTCGTCCGTCTTCCAGCTGTCTATATATCCGGATGTGTAGCCGCTCAGGTCGCTCTCTTTCACCCATCCGAGCAAACGGCGCTCGGTGCTACATCCATCATCAATACTGAACTCTGCTTCTGTCGGCAGCGTGATACCCTCGCCCGTATCTTCGCGCCGTTGCGCATCGCCTCCGAAGTTGCCGTTCACTGCATCTACGAACTTATCTACGGTCTTCACGCGGACGGTTACCACCGCATCCACAGGGCAGTAGGTCGTACCGCCGTCTGCCTGACTGATGATAATGGTCCAAACGCCGGTCTCTTTCGCTGCAATCTTCTTGTTTGCCAAGTCGATATTTAAATTGGTCGGTTGCGCGGTCGGTGTTGTCCATGTATATGCACCGGTACTTGGGAATGTCTTAGCCGCGCGGCGGGTAGAATACCAGGTTATAGCACCCGTAGAGTTGCTACTCGTATAGTTGCAATCAATCTCTACGGCATCGCTTGCGCTCGCCAGATCCTCACGTACAATCACATATTCCGTCACAGGAGCATCGTTCTCGTCCGTAAATGAGAATCCCGGGTCATTGCAGCATGCCGTGCGATATTGCTCATAAACGGTTCCTGCACCGGTGTAATAGATTTGTACAGACTTGATAAAGATACTATTAGTCGTACAACTTACAGATATATTCACTTTACCCGTTTGTGCTGTTGTAGGAGTATATTCAATGGTTCTGTCGCTTGTGCCTCCTGTAGAGGTAACACTCGCGTTTCCTGTGTAAGCAACATTATTAACCTTAATGGCAATAGTTCCTGCTCCCGCACTCTTGTTTGTTGAATAGGTGACAATGACTTTCGTGACACTGGTATAATTGTTCTTAGTTGTTGCTGCTGCAGAACCATTAGCAGCACCGCTAAATGCGCCATCCGAAGCAATTTGTATACCTCTTCCGTCAGTCAGACCATCACCAGCATCGTCAGAACTCCAACTGTTTGTTGCGTCGCCCCATGATTTGCTATTGAATGTATAGGTCGTGTTTACAGGTGTTTCGGCTCCGGCTACGCCGTTGGCAAAGACGGCATAGAAAGTGACATTCTCCGTTATCTCCGGAGCATCCTCTACTTCGCTGAATATGTCGGCAGGGGCTATATCTTGCGCCGGCATTACTTTGCTTGCACTCCATCCCATGAACTTACCGTTCGTCTGGCAACCGGATAAGGTGTTGTCTGCCGGTGCGCTTGGTAATGCTGATAAATAGCCTTCGCACTTGGTTACGTCTGTTGTACTCGTTGTCGCACCATTGTTAATATCCCATGTCACCGTATATTTCGGACAATTGGGTGAAGTCGCATAAGTACACTCTATGCGCTGGTACATATATGCACTGACATCAGTACCGATAGAATGAGATCCGTCGATACCCCAATGATGAGAGGAATAAGAGGAAAATATATACAGATAATTGGATGTTTCTGATTCAGATGCAATATCAAATGAAGAATCGTTTTCTGGATCAGGTAATGTAAATACCAGATTATCCGTAGTGGCATCTTTTAATATCGCATCGCCGGATAAGTCTAAGTATTTAGCCGCCATCTCGTTGTATAATCTTCCGCTGGAAGCACTACCGGTGAATTTCCATATCAGATCTTCGGACGGGTTAGCGATATAATAAACACTGCCTCTTTCTATTGCTTTATCTGTTACTTCTACGGACGTTGCGTAGGTTGTAGAAAGAACATTGGACATGGCATACTCCTTTCCACTATCAGTTGTAGTCAAAACGTAGTAATTGTTATTTACTAATCCGGTTGTTGCTTCAACTAACTCAAACAAATCTTTCTTATATACCGCATACATAGTACTACCATCTGCCGAAGCAAGGTGTACTATGTCGCCTGCGGCAAACAATTTAGCAGGAGCAGAACTGCTCTCTGCATATTCCGCAGTCGTCCAGCCCGCAAATGCCCAGCAGTCGCCGCAGTCCGTCGGAACCTCTGCTGTAGGCAATGCTACATTAGAGTTCTGACCGGCTACTGCACTCGCGCCCGTAGGCACGCTGAAGGTCAGCGATACATTTCCGGTGGTGAAGGAACCTGATGACCAGCGGCTGTTATCATCGCCCGTACATACGCGGCGTACTTTGTAGTTGTAGTCCGTATTGGAAAGCAAACCGGTCAGTGCTTTGTTCTTGGTAGTACCATTATTCACAAAACCGCTTGTCGGTTCGTCTTCGCCGTCCACCCAAACAGCATACTCGTAATGATCCAGCGTTCCCGCCTTGCCATCATCCGTCCAACCGATAGTCGCACCATTAGCCGATATACCGGTCACTGAACTCAATACCGGTGCCCCGCAACTTACCGTACATCCCGTGCGATAGTTGGAGTACAGTCCTGTAGAAATAGTAACTGTCTTGACATACAAAGAACTTGTGCCATTATCAAGTCTTATATATACGGCTGTACTTGGTACATCAGAGACATCTAATTCATAATCGCTAAATGAGTCTTTATTCTTTGATATACTATATGAACTTGCTTCCGTCCAACTGCTCTTATCGGCACTATAGTATAATTTTAGAGTAGTTGTGTTATCTCCAGTTGCAGCTTCTACAACTATGCTGCTGATATTTGTATAGGTTCCTGTTGTTGTTAAAGTGCCATCTGGATTGCTTACATTAGAATAGCCATACATTTGCCACGTGTTGGCTGTTAATTTCGTCGCTTTTTGTCCGCGAGTATTAGCTTCCCAATTGGAATTTAGACTTGTACCATTATGCATGGCGTAGACATTATCCGTCACATCCCCTTCCGCATACATTGCATAGATATCTACATCGTCGTTTATTTGGTCTGAAGGTGAATATTTATGCGTATCATACCAAGTAGCTGTTTTACCATCGTCCGTATATGCTCCTGCAGCTTTTACCCATCCGATAAACTTCGTCGAGCCACAAGCTGCAAGTGCATTATCTGCGTGAGCCGGCTGCGAACCAGACAGCGAAGAGAAGGTAGTTCCCTCATACACATTGCTTGTCGTACTCGTACTCTCACCCACATGCCAAGTCACTGTGTATTGGGACATATCACCTTCCTGAAGGCAGAAATCTGTATGCGGACGATAATCAGCAGCCGTACCACCCGTCCATGTCGCAGCCGAAGCAGGATCAAGATGACTACCATCATTAGTATTATATAGTTGTTTCCCACTTGCTGAGTGAACATAGAAATCATAAGAACTGCCATCGTAATCACCTGAATTATCATCTATCAATACGACAAGATTCTTGTTGCTGTAGTAAACAAATGGCGTAGTTAAGATGAACTCATTCCAACCAGTCGAGCAGTTCAATGAACCAGAATACACTTCTGTGAACTCAGAGAATGGGACATAATTACCGGCAGTGTTAGATAATGAAGATAATGTCGTATTTGCCATATAAATCTTTACATTATCTTTCTTCGTCATTGCTGAACTATAATTATATTTGAAGGAGATTGATTTGATGGTTCCTTTTTTGCCAGTGGTTAAACTTAAATCCTCTTTCGTGTATAGAATCTGACGCACGCCGTATTTCCAGTTGTTGTTAATAGGAGCTTGATAGTTGTTATGGTCCGTACCAGTTGTTATACTAGAAGCTCCGTGATCTGTACAGCCTTTATCTGTATATTCCAAATCAATTGTAATATTCTTCGTAATATTGCTCACGGTAATACTTCCTGAAGAACCAGTGCTTGATGCCACAGTAGCACCATCCGCCGGAGTAATAGTAATCGTCCATGGATTTTTATGTGAAGCATCCGGAGCACAAGTCACCGTCACGGAGCTATTATACTTAACCTCACTCGCAGAGATAGTAAACGTACCCGTTCCTGTGCCGGTACCTTTAGTTACCGTTCTCGGCTTGTAGAACTCTGCCACAACCGTCACATTACCCGTCGGGTCGCCCAACGTTGTGCTCAGATTAGTTGTGCTGGCAGGAGTAGCATTCGTCACAACCCAACGTTTAAACTTGTAGTTAGACGTTTCCTCGTTAGCGGTTAACGTGCGCGTACCCAATGTCCAAGTGACAGATGGTTTGTTGACGCCTGTTGAAATAGCAGCTCCTGTCTCATCTTGCATCGTAGGACTGCTTATCGAACGAACCTCAACAGAGCAAGTCGCGGTTACACCGCCGGAAATCGTTGAGGTGGCTGTAATAGTTGCTGTTCCGGCTTTGAGGAACGAAACAACACCGCCATCTACACTGGCGACAGTCGCATCACTCGATGTCCAAGTAACCGCAGGATTAGCCGTATTGGGTGTTACGCTTGACACACTCAGCGTCACATCGCTCTCTCCCACATATCTCTTCAGTGTGCTATAATTCAGCGTCAATGCCGTAACAGGAATCACCGACCAGTCTGCATCAAGTGTAATGTCGCTCGTTACTGTAGCTGTTGAGAAATTATATGCAGAGCCGCTCAGTTTCCATCCGTTAAATGTATAATAAGAAGCGGATGGCGCTGATGGCTCAGAAGCCTTACTTCCGTTGTTTACATACTGTGTTGCCACTTGGCTTCCGTGACCATTCATGTTAAACGCAACACTCCGCGGCGTTACCTGCAATGCGGTTGAACTGACGTTATTACCCGCGCTATTATGCGCATAAGCTTTGATATAATAAGTAGTTCCTGTGTTATTAGCAACATCAATACTCAATCCATCGTTATATGCGGTAGATTGATTATTCTCACCTGTCTTTTTCTTACCATCGTATGAAGCCATCGTCGGAGCACTGCCGGCTTTCCATATGAAGCCGTATTCATCTACATCGCAGTTTGTGCCTCCGCTGATGGTCGGACAACTAACCGTTATTGTAGTACCCGTGATACTCGTCAATGTCGGATTTCCAATTGTCGGTACTGAACATGCCGAACTAACTGTACCGGTGATAGAGACAGAAGAGTTAACAGCTGCCGCACCGCCGCCGCTAATAGTAATATATGTGGTTGCTCCTCCGTAGGTACCAACTGACAATCCCTCAACAAGGCGTGCTTTGATAGTGGTCTCTGCTAATGTTCCGCTTGCCGCAAGAGTCTTCGAACCTCCGCTTGTGCTCCATGTAGAACCATTATCTGTGCTGACTTGGAAATTGGTCGGCGCAGTAAATGTCAAAGCGTCCGTCAAACCAACGCCGCTGACAGTAAAAGTCTTTACCGTACCACCACCTAATACGCCTTCAGCATAATCCGATCCGGTTAATGCAACCGGAGCACTTTTAACCGTTATCTGCGGAGCAGTACTTGGTATTGCTTGATTCTTGTCGCAGTGAGAAGCATCTCCGTAAGCATTGATAGTAAAGGTATATGCTGTTCCTGCTGTCAAACCTGTTACCGAACAAGTCGCTTTTGCTCCGGTTAAGTCAATCGAATTTACCGTTACTCCTGCACTTGGCGAAACAGACACCGCATAAGGTGTTGATGCTCGCACACCACTCAACTTGTCCCAACTTACCGTCGCCTGTCCATTGCTCCAAGAAACCGAGCCATTTATTTGACCAAGCGGAGTGCAGCAATTAGGCACGGAAATGTAAGAGGTGGTAGAGCTACTCTCTTCTATCCTTTTATATAAATAAGTAAGCGTACCATTGCTAGAAGCGTAATGACGGAAGTCAGTTGTATTAAACGCCTTTATGTGACGTGTGTTATTTGTTTTATTCTGAATGCCGGTCGATACATATTTCCATCTGTATGTGTCATCGCTTATAGAACTACTAAATGTTAATGATGTACTATTAGCGCCACCAACATAGTTATCATCAGGACCTTTAATAGTAAAATAGTCTCCCGAGACTGTGACAGTATATTCATAATTTGTTTTTTCTGTTGTTCCCGGACTGAAAGAGGTGCCTGAATTTCCACTTCCGGACATCGTATATGTTCCTGTGGAGATAAGATATTTGCCTGACGTAATACTTCCCCCAAGAGAAATTTGAGAATATCGAGCAAAACCAACATCTCCGCCTTCTGTCTTTGTATAAACCGGATAGAGATTTTCGTCTGCTGATGGTGTATAACTGCCTGCCGGAATGATAGTCGGCGCAGTAGTCGTCCACGATGATTGTGGAGCTACCCAAGTCTTTGTCCATCCTGCAAAAGTATATCCCGCACATCCTGCACGAGAAGGAAGAGTAACTCCTGCGCCTGCCGAAACTTCTGTTATCGTTGCTCCGTTATCCATGAGGGTAACCGTAGCGGGCGCCATATCCGCTTCCTGAATACAGAATTTGGTATTCGGACGATTATTGGTGGCAGTATAAGTTGACCAATCCGTAGTAGCTGGATTTTCATTGGAACCATCGTTATTGTAGTAAATTTGTGCTCCGGTTGTCGTATTGGCTGTATGGTATTTGAAATTTTTTGAAGATTCCCATGAATCGGTATTATCATCTATAAGCACAACCAGGTTGCCAAATCCGTTATAATCGAAAGGAGTGTCAAGAGTTATCTCATACCACCCTGCACTTGCGCAACTGAATGTCCCGGAATACACTTCACTAAAGGAAGAATAAGGGACAAATGCACTTGTGGACAAAGCAGTAAGAGCCGTATTCGCCATGTATATTTTTATGGTTCGTGCAGCCATTGCCGCCGCACCGGCATATTCAAAATATATGGATTTGATAGTTCCTTTCTTGCCTGCCGCCAATCCCAAATCAGTTCTTGTGTAAAGTATTTGACGAGTACTATAGTTGTTATATGCACAAACAGGACCATAGTCATCATCTGCTGATGAACCGCTTATAACATTTGTTCCATAATGTTCCGTACATCCTTTGGATTCAAAGTTAATACGAACTGTACAATTAGATGAAGGTGTAACTGTAAAGGTGTTGTCGCCATTATTGGTAACTGTAGCCGTTCCAACAGTAACAGTATAACCACCAGTACCCGCCATCACGCGGTAACCTGCCGCCGGAGTGGCTGTAATGGTTGTTCCTGTCAAACTTACCGTTCCGTATGAGTTGTTATTTGATTGTGCAGTAATGGTGTATGCTGGCGCGACATCAGCATAAGTAACTGATATAGATTTTACATACATTGAGCCCGCACTGCTAGAAGGTCCATTAGTACTCAATGTAATTTGAATATCGCCTGTGGTAGCATTACATGAAACACCTGTACTATTTGAGGTAGTAAGTGTGGTATTGTTAGCATTTGCAGATCCACTATCACCAGATCCTAATGTTGTTCCCGAGGCGCCATTAACTTTTACTGATAACGTAATCGCATAGTTTTTATTTCTTGAGACAACTACAGAAACAGATTTAATTGTTTTACCTCTAAACGCTGTACTAGTGAAAGTTCTGGTTATCCCATTGGTGGCAGAATATCGCAAACCACGAGCGTTGCCACTGCTTTCAAGTTCATCTGCCGTCGTCCCTGTCCATGCTGGCTCACCAGTCCCGACAGAAAGATCCTTGTTCGTGAAAGTGGATGTTTCAGAGGTGTCCGCTCCCCATGCGTTACCGATGCTTAGGGCGAATAGTAGAATGACGGTTACCAGCCATCGAGTTTTGGTTTGAAAGCGTAAACTGTTCATATAGTTTAGTTATTTATTTACTGATTTTATATAATATGATCTTTTATGATGTAGAAAATAACAAAAGCAAAATACATTATGACAAACTTTAACTTTTTATTTTGTAATCCGAAGCGGGGCGAGAGCCATTTAAGTAGGTATTGCCTCTTACTAGCCTCTTACTCGCCTCTTACTCGCCTCTTACTTGCCTCTTACAACTCCGTTACACGGCAATGGTCTTGTTGCTCACCATCGGAGTGGGAAATGTGTGGGGAGCGGAAGGTGATGTGATTAAAGAATTTAATTGCAATGTATCTACGGCAAATACTTACGCGCGTTACACGCCGACATGTGATGGCATTACTTGGAATGTGTCGTGGGGACAAACCTCATACATTGGAACAAACAAGAGCGATAATTATGGGAACCTCAAAATTACGAATAGCACAGATTTAAATGCAGGTAAAGCAGTAAATGCCTCCATTGCCACCACTACACAAGGATATTGTGCTATTATTCCTCAGTCTACTATGGCTAATGTGGGAAAAATCACAATATCATGTAGTGACTTAAAAGGATCTCCAGCTGTATATGTTGTGTCGTCAACTTCACTTTCCACAGCCTATACTCAGATAACACTTAAAACAGGATCCGGATTGGCAGCTCAAGGAGCAACAATGACAACAAGTGGTTTAACTTTTGAGTTTGATAAAAAGACTTCGGGAACGTATTATGCGATTGTCTTTTATTCTGCCAATTGGTATCGTCTAAACAATACTGATTTACAATTTATAGAGGGTGCAACTGCAGGCTGCTCCAATGCTGTCGCTCTTTCCAAGGGTACGGCAACGAATGGCACTGTCAACACAATCAGTAGTGCAAGTGTGGCAACATGTAGCGCAACTGCAAGCGACAGACGTGTTACGGTGACAATTACTCCAGCTGCTTGCTATGATGCTCCGACAAATCTATCTTGGACCAAATCCAGCGGAACAGTTTCTGTTTCCAAACAGAGTGGTCCGACGGATAATGGTGATGGCACTTATAGTTACGTCTATCAGTTTGCACAAAACGATAACGGTGCAGGCACATTCGGCGTAACGTGTACTGCCAAAGCAGCGGGTAAAACCGTGAACTTTAATGCAGGTCCCGGTTCTTGTGGAACTTCTTCATTAACAGAGACGTGCGATGGCTCGGGAGTAACTTTACCAAACGTTACTGCAAGTGGTGTCTGCAAAGGTTGGACTACTTTTGCTGGTTGGGCAACTGCCGCTGTTAATGACTCAAATACCACAAGTGTCACCGTTTATGCGGCAGACAGTAAATTTGTTCCCGCTTCCAATGGTCAAACCCTATATGCAGTTTACAGTAAGACCAAAGGCGGCGGAGGTAGTGCTTCATGGGTTCTTTCTTCATCTGCACCTGCCGTTGGTGACTCAATTATTGTTGCTTACTATACAGGTTCTGCATATAAATACATGAAGAATTCTGGTGCGGACAATGGAGATTTAACAGTCGCTGCGGGAGTTGCTACTCCTGTTGCAAATGGAAAATTCAAACTGGTAAGTGGAGATTCTTATGGTGTGTCATTGCAAAATAGTTCTAATTACTTGCACCTTAATTCTTCAGCCATAAACGTAACAACCGAACGTACAAATGGGGATATAAATATATCTTCAGGAAGTTCATCTAATAGTTTCATTATCAAGCGTCATAACGGCTCTACCACATATGACCGTGTTCTGACTTGGTCCGGAACGAACTGGGCAACATCTTCGACAATGAATAGTGGATGTGAAGTTTATTTCTTCAAAAGAACGACCTCTACCACTTATTATTGCTCTGATCCGAATTGCTGCACTCCGCTTGGTCAAATTAATGGCTCGTTTTATTGGACATAGCCTTTGGAATTGGCTGAGCCCTTGTGGGGACTTGCTTGAGGCGGGTGTGAAGAAGGTGCTTAAAATGTGCTATTTTCGTCGTGTCCTCTTTCGCAGTATATATACTACGTATATATCCAGCGATTTTAAAGAACCCCATTTTTCCCAAAATCGCTCAAAACCTTCATTTTTGTTATTTATTTACATCATTTCAAGGATCAATTCAATCGTTTTTGAGTGCTGATTGCGGCACTATATTTTGGCACGGTAAGTTCGTGCGGACTGTAGCATTGTGACTGTTCTGATTGTACTGTCGTTGCGTTCTTCTCGGAACATGATCCCGTGATGGTCCTGTTCTAAATAGTATATTTCCCGCTCGTCTGCCGCTCATCGGTCGGTGGATGGGTAACCTATACACAAAAAACGGTAACTCCGTTTGATAATGGAATTACCGTTTTTATCTTGCGCCTATGCGCTGTGTTATTGGGCGTGATTTATCTCACCAACTTTTGAGAAATGATACGATGTACATACACCTTTTCGTCGTCTTCTATTGAATAAAGTATCGCCATCTCTTTGTAATTCTCTCGTCTGATTTCCTTCCCATATTCTTTAGAGAGTTTTTCCTGCACAATCCTCAAATCGGCGACTTGAGACAATTCCTTTATTTGCTCTTTGAGACCTGTAATATATCTCTCGGCTGTTAATGGCGCCTGATATTCTCGTCTAATTGTATAATCTAACTCAAACAAATCAGAAAGGGCTGCTTCTGTAATTTTGACATCTCGCTGAGTCATCATTTAGCCTCCCGAATATCATTCAAACCATACAAACTACCAAGATGTTTATACACCTTATCAAAAACTTCATCAACAGAATATGTCGGTTTGCTCCTCCAATCGGAATCGATTAACGGCTCCGGATTATTGAGAGCCAAGTTATAAGAAACCTTAGCCAACAATTGTTTCTGCTCGTCATACGGCAGCATATATACCATATTCAATACACTCTGAAATGTCGGTTGTGTCTGTACCATAACTTTTGTTGCTTTAACCTTTGCGGGTGCAAAGGTACGACTTTTTTCTGAGATATGCAAGCATTTGGGCAAAAAACGTCTGTTTTTCTGCTTTTTTCGGTAATTCCACTATGTCAAAGATCAATAGTGTACTAATCGGTGGCGGACAAAAGAAAAGAGGCAAAACCTAAAAGTCGGGTTTTGTCTCTATATGGCGCATTCGTCCCCATACGCATTGCCGGAAGTGGCCATGCCGAAGGTAGAGGGTTGATATGCAGTTGCTTTAGTCATGCGCAAAAGTAGTGTCTTAACCGTTGGTACTTTTGTTATTTCTAATAAGTGGTGCAAAGATACAACATTTTTTTGGATTATGCAAATGTATAGAATATTTTTTTGAAGATTTCTTCGATTTGCAAAGTACACTATACAAAATCCCATCTCCGTTTTTTGCAAAGATACAAATAATTTCGCAAATTAAGTCCGGCTTTCCGGGCGCTCCGATAAACGGAGCAACGATCTTTGACGTATTGAATAAGACTGAAAAACAAATCAGACACAGCAAATGCGGTGTCTGACTGAAAAGCTATGGAATTATGCTTAAGAAGAGTGGTTATTTCTCAAAGCGTGCGCTGAGCGTATCAGGAACAAGCTCTCATAATGTTTCTCTTTTGCGGGGCTGCATCACTTCTTCGTGGGATTTGTATTGCCCATTGGCAAATTGAGTTTGTGCAACAGACAAGCGAGTGCGAACCTCATCCCAAGTATAAGGATTAGGCAGATTCTCGATAGTCCATCCCATTCGACGTGCAAACTGCATGATCATTGCTACATCTGCACTAGGCATTCTAATAATAACATCTTCCATAATTGAGTTATTTTCAATTTTGCTGGCAAAATTACAGCTTTTTTTTGACATACGCAAGCAAATTCAGCAAAAAATGCTACATTCAGTCTTTTTCAACATGTCAAGGAACACTCGCGTGCGTATTGAGTCCCCAAGTAGAAGGGGTAAGTGCGACGCGCTATTTTGTGTGGCTATAAGTCAACTCAATGACCTATAGCAAGAGGTTAAAATGACATAAATAAAAAAGCAAGACATGAGATTATTCTCATGTCCGGCAAAAGAAAAAAATAGTCAGTTATTTATCGTTGTAATGCTCTTCGACTTGAATGACAAGTACGGAAATAGTTTCCTCGTATATGTCATAGATGATTCTGTCGTGAGCCGTTATGTGACGAGAATAGGTAATTTCCTTTCCTCCAACCAGCGGTTCAGGGTGTCCCAAACCGGTGCGAGGATGCTCCATGATATCAAACAATATCTTCGTCGCTTTCAGGAACAACTGAGGATTGGACTTCTTCCATTTCTTCAGAGTTCTCTTCGCTGCTTTTGAATACTCAATGGTGTACATCACAAACTATCGAAGAATTGTTGCATCTCGGTTTTGTTTCGGCATATTACGGTTTCTCCAAACCGGGATTCTTTACGGGCTTTGTTGATGGAGCGGCGCATAGCCGGAGTGATGACGTTTGCACCATCCTGCTCTACTTCGGATGTCTCCTCTTTATGGAACACCCAACCCATTGAGCGTGCCATTTGCTCTAACCAACCAACTTGCGCATTGGGAACTTGTAATGTTAGTGTTGCCATATCTGTTATAAATTATATCGTTAAACCTTTGCGGTTGCAAAGGTACTGCTTTTTTCTGACATACGCAAGGAAAAACGCAAAAAACTTTTACTTTTGCCTATTTGTTATTTATTTACATCATTTCAAGGATCAATTCAATCGTTTTTGAGTGCTGATTGTGGCACTATAGTATTATATATTTATTCTTATTTCGCTATGTTTAAACGATTATTGTTCCCAATCTCCTTATTAATGATATGCGCACATTTCTTCAATAGAATACTACAAAAACAACTCATATATTATTTTTACAGGAGAATCCTTTTCGGTTATTGCGAGAGGGGGAAAGTATGTTGTGCGGTATATTTCTCTGTAAACAGAATGACGGAAACTCACATCTTTATGGTCGTCCACATTACCAAATGCCAATATGCGGTCTTCATACAAATAAATGTCATGATTGTTGCTTGAGTAATGGTGAGGCACCTGTTGTAAACCTACACGATAATAGTATTTGTCTAATTCCTTTTCTAACTTGTAAAGATTGTCTTCTTCTGATGCCTCAAAGTCTCCCATATACAAGCATGACAATAATTTTCTTTCCAACGGACGATGGTGATGAAAGATTCCCCGCTGCCAATGATAAGGAAGAATCTCTTCATCAAAGAAATCAAAGTCATTCAAATACCAATGATATGGTTGTCCGGCAATTGGACCAGAAAAGACAGGCATAGAATAAAAATTATGGTTGTCATCCTTGATATCAAAATATGTCTCATAAACCTTCTTAATCTCTTTGATGTCCGCATGTCTTAGTGCTTCTTGTAATGCTCCCCAATTAACCCCTTTTTCTCCTTTGAGATTCGTAGCCAACTTATCACAGAGTACATCCAACAATGTCTCTTCTTTTTTCATTTCTATCGGCAAATTCACAGGTATATAAATCCAGAAGGGAATGCCCGCGGTATTAAAAGTTGGAACAAAGATAGGGGTGCCACTATTTATATGGTCTCCTAAGCCATTAAAATCGTTTTGTTCATTATGTTCTTGGTTTCTTCCTTCTCCTTGACTCGGACGAACACGAGTTATCAACGCCTCACCTGCACGGTTCTCCCCTCTTGCCAAATTGATAATCAGCGATTGTATATCACTATTTACATCTAAAGCATTTGTATCGCTCGTGATAGCATTATATATAAAAGATTCAAGGTATGATTCCTCTTCCAATTGAGGTAGAACAATTCGCTGAGTATATGGTAGTAAACTTGGAATACCATTTATGTGATCTCTGTGTAGGTGTGATATAAAAAGCACATTTATCACCGGCGATTTCCCTTGGAAAGTTTCGAAGAAGTAATCCCTAACCATATTTTCCATAAAAGGCGAACTTTTTGAAGTATGATTGCCTTTTCGCCAATTTCCTCTTCCACCGCAATCATAGACGGCCGTAAAAATAGTACCATTCTCATGGTTAAAGAAGCGTTCTGTATAGAATGCCCCATGCCCCACAGGCCAAAATGTTCTATCTAATCTAATGTTTGTCATATGTTTGTGTTTCTAAGTATAGATGGTTCCAACGCGCAATTCAATTATTTGTTGTGTATTTTTTTACTTATTTAGCGAAATACGGATATAATAATATACATGCACCTGTCAGAATTAACAAAATGAGCAATGAGAGATAAAATCTTCGCGCCGCCTTACTGAATACTGCTTGCCAATAGGAGGATTGATAATGCCATTCTCTCATTGAGAAATTAATTTCACTTTCTTTCTTCGTGGCAACATCATGATACATCCTTTTAAATTTACGTTCCAGACAGAGATAATACGCATCTAAAGACCAAAATATCACAACAATAGCACATGCCATAACAATAATAAAAATACTGGGTTTCAAATTATACATGGCACCTAATGCCGCTAAAATAGTGACACACCATGTCTTGATGTGGCATGAGTTTTCATTCATCCGGGCTATCACTGCCTGAATAAATTCAAGATGTTTTAACTTATTCTCGTTTGCCATACTCAATTTCCCCTTTTACCGTGTCGGGCACAACTTTTTTGATATTAGTTTTTACAATAGTTTCTTTAGTTCCTCAATATGCGTGGCGCTCATCTTGGTGAAGGCAAAGAGCCGTTTGCCCGCATCTTTTAATGATGCTCCGATGAGATAAATCGTTTGGTTGTCAATAATCATAAACCGATCATGCACGCGGTTCGTTTGATGGAGAGATAAGTTTCCGTATTGGCTGTTAAACTTGTCTTGTGCCAGTAACAACGCATTCGACAACTCTTTGGTATAAATATCCACTTGTACTCCTTTGTTTTTTCCGCTCAGCATTGTCAATACCGACTCATCTACGTAATTGTCTATCAGTACTATCGTTTTCTTTGCAGACTTAATCAAACGCTCAATAAACTCATACGCATCATATATTTGTCCGTCCGCAAAGATTCCCTCTTTGGGAGGAAGTGCAGCATGCACAAAAGATTCGATTTGATTCTCAACGTTTGTCATCCTCTGCTCCAATTTCTCGAATCGATTGCTTACCGCATAGCCCTGACGTATATACTGATTAAGCACCTTAGTCGCCCATTGGCGGAATTGGGTACCCCTTTTACTCTTTACTCGGTAACCTACAGAGATAATCACATCCAAGTTATAGAACTTGGTTAAACGACGTTTCTCTTTTCCTCCCTCGATTTGAACTTGTAAGAAATCCTTACATGTTGCTGATTGAGTTAGTTCCTGCTCTTTATAAACATTACCTATATGCAGAGTGATGTTCTGTGGAGTAGTGTCGAACAATTGTGCCATCTGCTTTTGGCTCAACCAAACCGTTTCTTCGGCGAGTTGCACATCCAACCGAACCGCGTTATCCGCGCTTTGGTATATAACTACAGATTCGTTTGTTTGACCATATGTTTGCATCTCTTCTGCCATCTTCTATCTTTCACCCTCATCCGTGTCGGGCACAACTATTATTGTTTATTTTGTTTCTCGGTCTTGTGCCGGTCATCTCCCGCTCTTCGGTCGGTGACACCTTGTTCCTTTTTTGACATCATGAATCCATAAATAAAAAAGCGACTATTCGCTTTCGGAATAATCGCTTTCAAACGGTGTTATGGAGAGGTTCTATTCTGTCTCTTTGTCTTGCAGATGTTGCTCGGTGTAATGTTCCCGCGCGATAGCTATGGCGCGTTGAAGTTTCTCTGCCAGAACTTTCCTATCCGGTAACTGTGTGTAATACTGTGCCACCTTAATCGGACTGTCTTCATCAAGCATTAAATACTCAATATGCTCCGTATTACCCTCTGAGCATAGAATCAGACCTATCGGAGACTCCTCGCCTTCGCGCCGTTCGTTTTGATTGAGATAGCGCAAATATAACCGCATTTGTCCTTCGTGTTCCGGCTTGAACTTACCCAACTTCAAGTCTATAGCCACTAATCTGCGCAAACCTCGATGATAGAACAACAAGTCGATGTAATAGTCAGTAGCATCTATCGTAATACGTTTTTGGCGCGCAAGGAAAGCAAAGTCGGTACCCATCTCATTGAGAAACTCTTGCATCTGAGCAATAATTGCACTCTCCAGATCCTTTTCCGAGAAACTATCCGGGAGCCCCAAGGCATCCAAAAAGTAACTACTACGGAACACCAAATCCGGCACAAGCATTTGTTTCTCTTCCGTCTCGCCTAATGTCTGGCGAATCACTTCTTCCGGACGACGGCTGAGAGCCGTACGTTCATAGAGCTGCGACTCTATCTTCTTATCAAGCGTACGCGTGTCCCAATGCTCATAACAACACATCTGCATATAGAACTTACGTGCAAGTTCATCGGGGATGTACATTATGGATTTTAAGTGCGTCCAGCTGAATTGTCTCTGCACTGCGGAGACAATGTCGGATTCAGAAAAAGTCTCTGCGGCGCGGAGACAATGTCTCAAAGTCTTTTCACTCCAACCCTTGCCGTATCTTTCGCTCAAACGTTGGGACAATTCTTTGACAACTTGCTTGCCATATTCAGCACGCTTATTGTAAAGCACATCCTCTTTTATGCGCTTACCAATCAGCCAGTTGGTGTGACAGACTTCAGCGTTCACATACACCGCTACACGGGTGCGCGTTTCATCTATGATATGACACACATCCGTATAGAGCTGCTGACTCTCCGGCAATTCTGTTACCTTTTGCGATGGCTCATTTTTCATAATATTGCAGTCGTTTTAAAAACACTGCAAAGTTACTAAAAATTTCTGACATATGCAAGACTTTCTTTGGAAAAATAATCGTTTTTTAATAAAATAAGACGTTTCCCCAAAAGAAAATACAATAAAATCGCACTTTTCGATTATTCCTTATGGAATCACTATGTCAAAGATCTTTTCGTTCCTTTTTAAAGTACCGAACGATAGTACTATATCTTCTTTTCCCCCCACTCGTCCATCATTCACCCGTTCATTCGTTCACTCGTTAATCGCTCATCGTTTTCATCCCCTCATCCCCCTCGGGCACAACTATTTTTGTTTTTTTATGTTCGTAGTTATTAGTAGTATCTTTCTTATTTCGCGCGTGAATGGTGTATACGCACAAAAAACGGCAACTCCGTTTGATAATGGAATTACCGTTTTTATAATTATAATATAGTGATTACTTTACAAAATAATCATGCTTTGGGGCATAATACGATGGATATATACAATTTCTCCTTCAACAGAATAAAGGATAGCCATTTTCTTGCCAAAAGTTACATTACGCATCAACTGACCATATTTGATGGACAACTCAACGTCCACACCCGGAAGCTCTGCATATTGCTCTATCCAATCTAAGTGCTTTTCCAACATCTCGAATTGTTTACGAGCCGTTAGAGGAGCTTTACATCTCTTATGAATGAACTCCTTCAATTGAGTTATATCAGAATAGGCTTTTGATTTGAATCGGATGGTGTAACGCATTAGCGTGCCTCCCTTATATCATTCAAACCATAAACTTGACCAAGTTGCTTAGCCAACTCATCCATGAACTCCTCACGAGTGTAGTACACTTCGTTTCCATTGCCGCTAATCATTGGCTGACTGCCGCTTTCTCTAACAGGTGTCGTTAACATATCTCTCAAATATTTGTTGCTTTAACCTTTGCGAGTGCAAAGGTACGACTTTTTCCCGGAATATGCAAGCATTTGGGCAAAAAACGTCTGTTTTTCTGCTTTTTTCGGTAATTCCACTATGTCAAAGATCAATAGTGTACTAATCGGTGGCGGACAAAAGAAAAGAGGCAAAACCTGAAAGTCGGGTTTTGTCTCTATATGGCGCACTCGTCCCCATACGCATTGCCGGAAGTGGCCATGCCGAAGGTAGAAGGGTGATATGCAGTTGCTTTAGTCATGCGCAAAAGTAGTGTCTTAACCGTTGGTACTTTTGTTATTTCTAAAAGTGGTGCAAAGATACAACATTTTTTTGAATTGTGCAAGAGCGTAGTATATTTTTTTAGAAGATTTTTTAGATTTGTCATATTTACTATACAAATTCACCAATTCAGCACGTATTCATGTTCGATTGAGTGCAGGCAGGGCAGGGGTGATGTAGGTCCGGATATACCTTCTCAACGTGTTGCGGCTGCAGCGCAGGCGGAGAGAGAACTAGTGCAGAGACATGCCTTCCTGTATCGCCCTGCGGATGTAGGCTTCGTTGGTTCTCTACTGTCTGTTTGTCGCTGCTCACGCGAATATAACCGTACCTCATAGCTTTTTTGCTGCAAAGGTACTGCTTTTTCCGCAATTTTATGTCTTTAGATCACTTTCAATCGTTTTTTGAGTGCTGATTGATGACACTATATTTTATTGTATTTGGTATTTTCTTATTTATTTCGCATGTACGCGTATAGATATTGAGTTTATCTATTGTTGCGTTGTGTTATCATTTTTTGTATCATTGCTCTGACTGGCATCTGGAGCAAAATCTCCGTAGTAAACATTTGTAATCAAGCATATTTGAAACGCTGTTAATTTGCCTAATAATGCAGATAAATCATCATTTGATGGGGCATTTAAATAGCTGAGGCATTCGTTTATTAAATGTTTTATCCCTTCTCTAACATTTTTATCAAAAGCAGACACATTACTCATTCCGCCTAATACACCGGCCATATTCACAATGTCGATACGGGCGGCTTTTGGATCCTTACAACTATGCATCAATCCTTCTAATGCAGCTCGGTAGGTATCAAAAAATTGTTTTCTATACAGCCTCTGATAGATTGCGTAAAAGACGATGGTATTTAACAGCGTAAAAACCATTGTCCCTAATCCCCAAAAGAACGCGCCAAAGTTCCCCCAATCGGCATTGTCATCAGAGATCTTTGTGCCTACGGTTGGTATATATACCGCCACTAACACAACTATCCCGATCACAAACATCACTCCGATCAGATAGTATATTCCATATCGTTCAAAATGCTCTTTCATGATGCTTTGATTTTGTATATTTATATTATATTCTTATCCTCAATTCTTCGGAACGATTATTGTTCCAATACTCCTTACTTATTCGCACGCATCCGCGTACGCATAAATTAGTAGCTGCACGCATTACAATTCAATTTCCTCATTGAATAGGGGATCTTGATTAAATGCAAAACATTTTTCTTTACCAATCCCTATTCTTTTGATGAAATCATTAATTTTACCCACATTAGATTTCTGCGTACGCTCACCAGGGGCATAGACTGCAAAATTCCACCGAATATTCGGCAACAATCTATGTATTTCCATGAAGTAATTGTCATCAATCTCTCCTAGGGACAAGCCATAAAGATAGATTTCAGTAACATTTTGTTTAACAAGATTATCAAACCACTGGTGATTGTCTGCAATAATTTCTTCTATGGGCTTCCTTAATCCATTCATCGCATTTACTACTAAAGGGAAAATATCAGCATCTATTCCAAATAGTTTTTCTTCAGTCTTAGCATATTTACCTGTATTATATTTGGTTCTGTGTCCTACTACAATATTCGCATTCGGATCGGACGCCTGACCATGGATGTGTAATACATTATTTGGATTAATCCTATACACTTTCTCTAATGTGTCTGTGTAGTTAAACGTCAAGAAAAGTCCATCTTTATCTATATTGTATATTGGATAATTATCTTCGTATTGGGGTAAATCTCTTACCCAAGCTGCAAAGCGCTCTTGAATACGATCTAAAGCATCAGGTTTAGATATGTAATTTAAATATGCATATACTTGCTCCGAGAGCAGCCCAAGTTCAGCAACATTTTCTTCATCGGTATATTCGTTAGCTACATAATGAATAAAACTCTCTATGTCTAAATGACCTAATGCGTTTTCAAAATCACTCCATAACTTAATAGACTTACCATTTATCTCAGAGAATTTAAAAATATCAATCATTGCAGCCAAGAAATGGTCGTCATTTGTTGGATTTTCTTGCACATAACTCGTCCCATTGAGCCATTCATAAAAATCTTCATAACTTGTCGGTAGTTTATGCGCCAAATCAAAACCATTACCGATAATGTACAACTTCTTAGTTTTCATCTTGTTTGTTTTTTTATGTTATTAACTCTTTTTTTCCTCTCGCACGCACAAGAGTGGGACATAAACTCTATCCGTTTTTAATGTTCTGAGTAAGGATTCTATAATTTATCACCATTTCTGGTTAACTTTTATTTGATAAACTTCTATATCTTTAGAGTAATATACATCTTTGCTCGAACCAATAGTAACCGTTACACTTGGTTCTTGCCCTACAGTATTATTGTCTGGCTCAATTTTATAATATGTATTCAACAAACCATCCCCGATGTATTTCTCTTGAACATCATTCTTGCTTACAAGAGATAAAATGTCTTGCTTTTTTATTATCAATAAGCTTCTGCTCAAGTCGTCTAATATCCACGATTCCTCTTTTATAAACTTAATGCCATCATAGGAATATGTTCTATTTGATATTTGAAGTAACTTGTTGTCTTCAGGTATGAAATAGGGCAAAGAGAAATCGATAAAAATATAATCTTTTGCATTATATCCTACATGCTGTTTGATAGCCTCTTCCATCTCGCTCATTTCGTCAATAGTTATTCGCTGAGCATCTTTTATGTAGGAATGCAATGTCTTGAATATTCTTTCTTTAACGTACCTTGCAAAGTAGTTAGCGGGTGCATATAGGACACTCTGAGCATCCAAATCTGCTTGCTCTATGAACGCGCGTTTATCGATACTATCTATCTTTAATGCCTCTAATTCAATTTTATTCTTATCATCTATAGATCCTAATTCTGTATCAAATAAATCATTGAGTTCTGATAAGAAGGTGTTTAAACAGTCTCTGCTAATTTCAATAAATAGATTTTCTTTGGCTTGGCTGATTGGCATCTTCTTTAGTTCTTCTGCTTTATTTTGTTTGAAAGCATCGTGTATCTCGTCAAGGATATTTTCATCAAATGACATATCTAATCTAAACATTGCCATTAGTTTATAATCCCTCTTAAACTCTACAATTATTTGTTTTAATTGAGAGAAATATCTTGGTAATAGTTCATTGGGAACCGCACTTACAGTTTGCCGTATGCTATCTATATTTATTTCCTTTCCATTCTTTAAGATAAGGAATGCGGTATAATCATTCAGCTGCTTAATAAATGTTTTGTTGTCCCAGAATATGTATGGATAGATGTTTGCGAAAACGAAGGAATAACCCGTACATGCGGAATTAGCCATAATATACATTTGAAGTATCTCATCAATAGCCATTCGATATAGATGCTTAGAATTTGGAGTTCTTCTAACACCAACAAAATCTTCTGTCTCTAATAATGGTTGATATAAATGAGCAGCAAATACTTTAGCACGTAATACGTAAACAAATAGCGCCCAAACAAAGGCGGGATTATCCGCAAATGGAATAAATTTATCTTGCCCGCGTTTGTTCCAATTAGCAACTTCGTCTCGTTGTATGGGATCTAAATAATAAATTTCAGCCAGCAGTAAGAAACATTTTATGAATTCTAAACGCTGATACTTAATCGCCAAATCCATACATTTATCCACCTCGTTGAGAGTCCTAAAACTCAGATGAGTGTGGTAATCATCTTCGAGATACAAGCGAAGGACATTATACAACTGAGTATCAAAACCAATCGTGGAGTTATTGACAAATGTATCTTTAATTAATGTATTAATGTTATCATAAAACCATTGAGGATATACAACCTCGTCTTTACTATTTTGCAGATATTGATAATATTGAACTATTTTCTGCGCGGCTTCTCTTGCTTGGTTGAAAACAACATTGTCTTGATTTTTGATAGCATATTCCCATATTTTAAGAATATACTCATAATTTCTTTTGTTTTCTTTGTCAATTTTATTTAAAACTGATTCAATCTTATTATTTCTAAATATGGAAATCTTGTATATAAACCTTCCATTTATAACCCGAACAAAAGCCATTATTCTAATAGAGGTTCGTTTTGTCCAGTGAAGAAATTTCTTTATAACATTAGCAGAACTATTGTGTGCATGTGTGAGCCATTGTGATATTTTCGTAACTTTATTGTATGCTTTTTTGTACGTATCTAACGGGGTGCTATCTTTTATCTCTTTCTTAATCAATTCAGTGGTGTGAGTAAACTCCCCTAATTTGACAATTTCGCTGTATAATAACGCTATTGAAATGAGATAGAGAATGAAAAATATTGCCAGCAAATCTGCGCATGCAAAATAAAGACTCGGAGCAAGTCTAATTTGATCTTTGAATAGAACATATGAAAGGCATATGCTGAACGCAATAATATTCATTATCCAGAAAAAGTGGTATCCTCTTGTTTCCGCAAATTTTTTGGAAACAAGTGAAGTTTTATACCTCTTGTCAAGATTCAGTCTTGCATTATATAAGAATGGAATAGTAAAAGCAAAGACTGAAATAAAGAATGGTCTCAAAAAATCTATCATACTATTGACGACACCATTCATGTGTCCCAAAATATAATCTAATATGTCGCAAAATATACAAATTAACATATTGTTGTTTATTGTTAGATTTTATATTCAAATTGTTTTTATTACGCCCACCTCCTATAAGCCTTGTTAAAGCCATTTCCTATAATATATAATTTTGCCATATTCTTTTTGCACTCTTAGTCCGTGCGCACTTTTCTTTATATTTGTTTGACTATTTTACTTAGTCCTTTTCTCTTGCAGTTTTATGCTTTCAAAAAACATAGTGAAACAATTGATTTATGCGTCCGATTTGGTGTAAAACTTTGAAATATGCTTCAAAAAATCATATTTTTTACAAAAAGTTTGAAATATATTTCATTAATTCAAAATAATTTTGTATCTTTGCCGCCGATTTTAAAATCACATAACCATATGAACGAAATCAGACGTGAAAGTTATCTGCAACAACTCGCGAGTTGGAAGGATAAGCAAATCATCAAAGTGATTACCGGCATTCGCCGTTCCGGAAAAAGTACACTCCTGATGCAATTCCAAAAAGAGTTGCTTGCTTCCGGCATATCCAAAGAGCAAATTATAAGTATCCGATTCGAAGAAATGGATAATGATTATCTGCTTGATGCCAAATCTTTATATGCCTACATCAAAGAACACCTCTGTGCGAATAAGCAAAATTACATCTTCTTGGATGAGGTGCAGCTCGTTGATGGCTTTGAACGCGTTGTAAATAGTATATATCTGCAACCCAATGTGGATATTTACATCACCGGAAGTAATTCTCACATGCTTTCCGGTGAATTAGCCACTTTGTTATCAGGACGCTATATCACCATTCATATCTTCCCGCTCTCTTTCTCGGAATTTACATCTGTCAACAAGGGCTATTCGTTAGATGTGTTCAAACGTTATACTGATACATCGTCTTTTCCATACGCGCTGCAGATATCGGACTCGTTCCAACTGCAAGTTTATTTGCAGGATATCTTCAATACTATTGTCATGCGCGATGTGGTGATGCATAATAAGATTGATAACATCAATACGCTTATACGTCTTGCTCGTTTCTTAGCTGACAACATCGGCAATCTGAATAGCAGCAAACGTATTGCGGACACCCTCACTTCTGCAGGTATGAAAACCAATTCACATACCATCGACACGTATTTGCAATATATCTGTGATGCTTTTCTGTTCTATCCGGTTAGACGCTTTGATGTTAAAGGGAATGAATTACTGCGTATAGGTCAGAAATATTACCTTGCAGATGTCGGACTGCGCCAAACACTATTGGGAAGACGTATAGCAGATAGAGGCCGAGTCTTGGAAAATGTCGTTTACCTTGAGTTGCGTCGTCGTGGATACCAAGTATTTGTAGGATACGTAAACGGCGCCGAGGTGGACTTTGTCGCACAACGTAATGGTTCTGTCGAATACTATCAAGTTGCAGAAAGTGTCATCGAACCGGATACATTAGAGCGAGAGTTGTCTTCCTTACGAGCAATCAAAGATCATTATCCGAAATACTTGTTAACGCTTGACAACCAACCGGACGTTGATCATGACGGCATTCATCAAACATACGTTCTAGATTGGATGCTAAAAGTATAGCACGGAATACGACCTCATGCTTTGCATCATTCTTCTATAGAGATGCGCATTAGTGTGTCTCTATTTCTTTTGTTTCACTATGTCAAAGATCTTTTCGTTCCCTTTTTAAGTACCGAACGATAGTACTATATCTTCTTTCCCCTTCATCCCTGTCGGGCACAACTATTATTTGTTGTTTGTTTTTTTTATTCATTTAGCATCCATTCTCATTCGCATTACGCACGTCACTGTAGGGTCTCTTTCCCTTTTGGACTTGTTACTTTTTTGCTTCCAAAGGGAACAACCCTCACATCTAGCTTGTGTCTTTTTTTATGTACCTTGTGTCTTTTTTACCAAAAATCTCTCTCAAAAAAAGACACAATCTCTGTTTTTCTCGCCCTCTCTCCTTGCTCACTGTTTATTTTCACTTTCTCTCTGTAAGTAGATCAATTGTTTTTTTCGGTTTATGGCGGCGATGCTATTTTTCTTATTTTTTTTGAAAGCGAAGCGATTTTTTTGTAAGGAATCTATCAGTGGCAATTTATTGGTACTGAAAAATGAATCGGTTAGCAGTCGTCTGGAAACTTGCTTACAAGTGAACTGATGAGCGATTTCATTTAGTTACGATGAGTAACTGATGATTCCGCATTTTTGTTTTCGTTTTTTGATTACATTATAATTTTAGCATCGCAGTGTTTTATTTGTTTTTGTTTACCATCACTCCCTCGTTCATTCCCTCATTCACTCTTTTCCCCTTCATCCGTGTCGGGCACAACTATTTTTGTTTTTTTATGTTTGTAGTTATTAGTAGTATCTTCTTTTCTTTTCGCGCGTGAATGGTGTATACGCACAAAAAACGGTAACTCCGTTTGATAATGGAATTACCGTTTGTAATTTATAATAAGGTTGTGATTACTTACAGAATAATCATGCTTTGGGGCATAATACGATGGATATATACAATTTCTCCTTCAACAGAAGAATCGGATGGTGTAACGCATTAGCGTGCCTCCCTTATATCATTCAAACCATAAACTTGACCAAGTTGCTTAGCCAACTCATCCATGAACTCCTCATGAGTGTAGTACACTTCGTTTCCATTGCCGCTAATCATTGGCTGACTGCCGCTTTCTCTAACAGGTGTCGTTAACATATCTCTCAAATATTTGTTGCTTTAACCTTTGCGGGTGCAAAGGTACGACTTTTTCCAGGAATATGCAAGCATTTGGGCAAAAAACGTCTGTTTTTCTGCTTTTTTCGGTAATTCCACTATGTCAAAGATCAATAGTGTACTAATCGGTGGCGGACAAAAGAAAAGAGGCAAAACCTGATGATCGGGTTTTGTCTCTATATGGCGCATTCGTCCCCATACACATTGCCGGAAGTGGCCATGCCGAAGATAGAAGGGTGATATGCAGTTGCTTTAGTCATGCGCAAAAGTAGTGTCTTAACCGTTGGTACTTTTGTTATTTCTAAAAGTGGAGCAAAGATACAACTTTTTTTTGAATTGTGCAAGAGCGTAGTATATTTTTTTGAAGATTCCTTCGATTTGCAAAGTACACTATACAAAATCCCATCTCCGTTTTTTGCAAAGATACGAATAATTTCGCATATTACATCATTTCAAAGTTCGTTCTGTTGTTTTATAGAACCGAAAACGAAATGTTTTTGTGTGTTATTTGACTTTTTCAGGAATACTTGAAATTTTCAAATAAGCATTTATCTGTGGTTCAATTAAATGAGCGTTTTTGTTGAGCCAGCTGCACCAGCGGTTGTAACTACTTTTGAGAATCTGAAGTTGTTAGTTATTTATTTACATTTTCATATAGTCATCGGGTATTGGGTTACCCTGTGATTGTAAATTAAGTCCGGCTTTACCGGCGCTCCGGTAAACGGAGCAACGATCTTTGACGTATTGACATATTGGATTACCTTAATTACTTCTGCAAAAGTAAGTTTTAAGCTTAAAATTACTTATATGGACTGAAATTTCGCTTAAAAATTTGCACATTCCAAATAAAAGCAGTAATTTTGCGAGCAAAATTGAAAGGGATTTATTATGGAACGAGTTTTTACACCTTACCAAATGCAGATTTTGGATAGTATCGCAAACGTACACAGCGACCAAGAGTTATGCGATATTCGCAATCTGATCGCAGAATATTTCTCCAATAAAGCGTTGGATGAAATGGATCGGCTTTGTCAAGAAGGCACGTTGTCTACTCCTATGATTCAGTCTTGGTCCACAGAACATTTTAGAACTGCTTATTGATGAATCAATGGAGAACATTGTATTAGATACCAACTGCCTTATTCCTTCCATCAAACGGGACAGCATATACTTTCCTATTTGGGAAGGGTTTATGAGAAACAAGTATTGCCTGTGTTTCACCGATGAAATCTTAAACGAGTATGAGGAAATTATTGCTCTTCGTACGGGGTCTCCCGAGGTGGCGCAAAATATCATTCGGGCTATTCTAAACCGCACAAATACCAAACATATAAAAGTGTATTTCCGTTTTGGCTTGATAGAAGCCGATCCAGACGACAACAAGTTCGTTGATTGTGCGATTAAAGCCAACGCCAAATACATTGTTTCTGAAGATCATCATTTTGACGTTCTCAAAACAATTGATTTCCCATCTGTCAATGTAATCGGGATTAATGATTTTCTTCAAGAATTACAATCCTTAGCATAGATTTGCGCTATTTCGGGATTGTTCATCTAATACAACAATTTCGTAACGAAGATTTTCACAATAAACCAAAACGGTAATCCAAACAAACGGGTTACCGTTGTTTTTATGATCCAATATGTCAACATGTCAAGGAACACTCGCGTGCGTATTGAGTCCCCAAGTAGAAGGGGTAAGTGCGACGCACTATAGAATAATGATGTAGAAAATAACAAAAGCAAAATACATTATGACTAACTTTAACTTATTTAGTTTTCTGTGGAGTTCGAAGGGGAACTCACAGAGTAGCATGGAGCAAAAAGGGTCAATGAGTACGAGTTGCCTCTTGCTTGTCTCTTACTCGTCTCTTCGTTTCCTCCGACAGCTCCGCTATGCGGCAATGGTTTTGTTTCTAACCATCGGAGTGGGAAATGCGTGGGGAGCGGATCCTTCTTGGACACATACCTTTACGTCTTTACCTACAATAACTGATAATCAATTTACTGTCAATAGCGCAACTTGGTCAATATCGCGGACAACAGGAGCAGGCTCACCTACTACCACAGCAGGTAATGACAATAGAGTGAGTTGTATGAAATTCGGTTCAGAAGTTAGTCATTACTATTCTAATATTACACTTTCTACCAATTATTTCGCCGACTACAAGGTTAAGTCGGTATATATTGTTGCTTGTACAAATAATAGCAATAAGACAGTTCCTGTCACAGTTACACAAGGTAGCGGTGTAAGTGCGGTTACTATAGGAACCGCATCTTTCAAAGTTGCATACTCTTCCACTTGGCAGAACAGTTCTGATTGTCAGAAAACCATCGACACAAATGAAGGAAATGAAGGAACGCTTACTATAAGTATTTCCCCTGACGCATGTGCATTTTCTATTCGTGAGATAACGGTAACTTATAGCACTGCTCCTGCTTGCGCCAATGCTGTAACGCCGGCGGAGGGGACAAAGACGAATGTATCGGCAATGACATTCAGTTCGGCAAGCGTGGCAACATGCAGCAGTACAGCCTCTGATAGGCAAGTGACTGTGACAATTACTCCGTCAAGTTGTTATTCTGTACCATCAAGCACACGTTTATCTGTTACGGGAACAAGTGCATCGTATGTGGAAGGACCGACGGACAATGGGGATGGAACATATAGTTTTGTATATCAATTTGCGCAAAACGCAACCGAGACATCCACTTTTGCCGCATCACTGGACACCAAAACGACTTATACCGTCCAGTACAATGCAGGCAGTACTACTCATACAGGTGGAAATGCTATCAGTGGGTCGCATGCCAATGACGCCAAGACTTGCGGCACGAGCTTAACTCTGCCGGGAGTGGTCTTTACCACTACGGGTTATACGCAAACGGGTTGGACAAAAACGGACGGAGGAAGTAAGACGAACAACCTTAGCGGCAGTTATTCTACAGAGGCTGCACAGACTTTCTACCCCGTTTGGACAGTAAATTCATATACTGTGACATGGATGGTGAATAACACCACCTATTCAGAAGGTGGATCGACGAGTGTAGATCATGGAAGTCGAGTTTCTACATTACCAACGGCTCCTGATCCGGGAGATTATTGCGGGGATAAGTTCGTAGGTTGGACAACCGATGAGGAATATGTACATGGCACATCGCCGTTGTTTACTGTAGCCGGTTCCGCTCCGACAGCTACCGGCGCACAAACTTTCTATGCCGTGTTTGCGGATTATGATGATTAAAGAATGAGAGAAAGGATGTTTAATGATTAAAATTGAAACGATTATGAAGGCAAATTTCAATATACAGAAAAATGTTCGTAACTCTCTTTCTTTCAGCTTGTTATGCGCAATGAGAAAGTTGCAAAGTCTAGGATTGGTAGCACTCTTCCTGCTAATAGGTAGTTTGCAGGTATGGGGAGATACAGCAGAATGGGATTTCAGTAGTGATGGATTGTCAAACACTACGAAAGGACAAATTACCATGTCATATGCTCAGAATAGCGGAACTAACCCTGTTGCAGTTTTAAATAATTTGTTACGATTATATCGTCAGAGTGCGTCGCCGTGGAATGGATGTTCGGTGACTTTTACAGCGGCTAGTGGTTACCAAATTACAGCAATAACTGTTACATTTAATGACGGACGTACGTCAGCACAAGGTAAAATTGATAATGGATCATATCAAAATGTATTTTCTGGAGGCAATAGCAAAAAGGTTACGATTAGTCCATTATCGGCAACCTCTTATAGTATTCAAAATCAGGCCACAGGGAAAACTACAGTAACTATTTCTTCAATTACCGTAACATATTCTTCTACTTGTGACAAATCTGTAACAATCAGCAAAGGGACGGAAAGTAATTGTACATTTACATTGAGTAAAAGCGGGGCACAAGCTTCTTGTAGTGGTGTTGCTACGACGGTAACGGTTACACCGGATATGGGTTACGGCACGCCTGTTGTTACAGAATCGGGCGCTAGTGCGGCTCCTACGATAACAGGAAGCGGAACTACATGGACTGTTACATACGGAAGTAATACCACAGGAGCTTCTACAATCAATGTCTCCTGTTCGGCTAATACCACAACAGTTTCTTTCAACCAAAACAGCGGAACTGGCGGACAGACAAGTGAAGTGACAGCCACTTACGGTCAGGCAATGCCGACACCTATTGCAACGCCTACGCGTGAGCATTATGACTTCGACGGTTATTATGACGGCGAAGGCGGCACAGGAAACAAATACTACAATGCAGACGGAACAAGTGCTGCCACCTGGAATAAAGACGCTGCTACTGCAACACTCTATGCCAAATGGACAGAACACGGTTTGACGAATTATCGGACGAGGTGCTGCGAAAAGAAGATTGCGGCACCGGATGTGACGGCAACGAAGACTGCATATACTATTACATTGAGTTGGGCGGCAGTAACAAGTGGTAACGGCAATGCGACGGCATACGAGATGCAGTGGAATGGCGGCGATTGGGAGACGGTGACTTCGCCGGTAGAGAAGACATCTCTTACACCCAATACCAGTTATACATGGAACGTGCGCGTGAAGAGCTGGAGCGGAGATTACTATTGCGGCGCAGAAGAGACAGGAGAGCAGACCACCACGACCAATAATGTCTATACCGTTACTTATAATAAAGGAGACGGTGGTTCGGGCACAATGACGGATGCCAATAGTCCTTATGAAGCAGGAGATGAGGTAACGGTACTGGAGAATAGCTTCACAAAAGGCGGTTGGAGTTTCAACGGATGGAGTTATTCACCCAGCGTGGCGGTAGAGGAAGGGAAGTTTGCAATGCCGGCAGAAAATGTAACGATAACTGCTACATGGGTAACCAAGAAGAATTACTTCATAGACAGGATGCACGGTAACTGGGACGGCGAACATACAGAGCCGACAACCGGTTATAATTGTTATGTGCGCGAGGGAGCAGGATATACGGTTCCGGATCTGAGCGACGATGGAACGGGAAGCAACAGTTGCGTCACCGGTCATGCAAAATTCATCGGATGGGTGGTTTCCTCAAAGGTAGGTGCTCAAGGGCAGTTGCTGAGTGGTTATACCATCATAAAAGGAGGAAGTAGTGCTACTGCTGCTAATGATGGAACAATCTATTATGCCGTATGGGCGGAAGAATGATAAGATGTTCGAGAGAACATAATGAATAATGAACAATGAATAATGAATATTTGAAATTATGAAAACGAATATCTTAGCAAATATGAAACGATATACAAAAGCTATATGCACAGTGCTACTGCTTGGGATGAGTGTAAATGCGTGGGGAGCAGCAATTGACAAAACCCAATATAGTGTTAGTATAGATGCTATAAATTATGGCACTTTTTATACTGCAGATTTTGTCGGTGAGGATGCTATTGAAGAAGAAGTAAGCATTAAGATAGTTATCAAAGCCGGCTATCCTGGGGCTGTTTATGCATATTTGGGAAGCGGCTCTGACTACTACATCTCTGATGGGACAAATAATAGGTATGTAGGGACTTCCGCTGGGGAATATACAATTAAGGTATCCACATATTTTAATGTTAATACTGCCGACTCATACAATGACGTCCTTTATATCTCTTTTGCTAATCCTAATGTAACGGAAGAAATCCCTGTCTCTGCGATAGTAGCAGCAGGAAGCCGCCCTTCTTATACAGTTAGTTTTTCTGTCGGTTTTGGTAGTATTCCTTCTCCGATCACCAACTCCTCTATTACTCTACCTACTATACCTGCTGTCTGCGATGATGCAGAAGACGCCGGATGGATACCATGTGGTTGGTCAACTTTGTCCGTTGCTGCGAATTCAAGTAGTGCCAGTATAGTAGGAGAACCTGGAGATACTTATTATCCGGATGCAGACAGGACATTATATGCTGTGTACATAAAACCGGGAACAAGTCTCGCTTCTACAACCACCTTCAGTCTTGTTTCAAGCGGTAGAAGCACGAGTGCTATGCCTACATCTGGTTATATTATTATGACAGAAGTTAACCAGACTAAGTCTGCTATCTCTAATACGATTTACACGACATACATTAGCGAAGTTGGAAATGGGGATAATAAACCAACGATCAATAAATCCGATGGGATTGAGACTGCCAATGCTTGTATCGTATGGGAAGTTGCTTCACCGTCATCCGGAGTATATACATTCCGCAACTTAGCTAATGGAAAATATTTAGGATTAGCTAATAGCAATGGTTCTACAGCTGCCGGTGTACTATTAGACAACGCCACAACTGATTATGCCAAATGGACTGTTCCAGAAGCATCAGATAATGGCTTTTACCTTAAGAACAAAGGGCAGAATACTTATTATTTAAGGTGGACAGATGGTTCTGGTTGGAGAGGTGCAGATAGCAAAAATGGTACCCAAGATAATATATATATCCGCCGCTACACTTCTGCTCTCGCTGCACCAGATAGTAAATTCCAAAGTTCATTGCCGATGTGCGGATATCAGGTGACATACCATCCGAACACCGCTACAAGTGGAAGTGTACCAACAGATAATACCATTTATACCTCAGGACAAACAGTAACCGTAAAAGGCAATACAGGAAGCCTTGCCAAGACGGGTTATACTTTCAGCGGATGGAATACCTTAGCGAACGGAACGGGAACCAACTATACGGCAGGAACGGGAACCTTCTCGATTACATCGGATATAACGCTTTATGCCAAATGGGTAGCAAAGGAATATACCGTTAATCTGGATAAAGACGGCGGTTCCGGCGGTTCTACAAGCGTCACCGCAACCTATAATGCCGCAATGCCATCTGCAGGTGTGGCTCCTACTTTCAGTGGTTATAGTTTCGGTGGTTATTATGCCTCACAAGGCGGTTCCGGCACACAATATTATAATGCGACGCCCGCAAGCGCGCATGTATGGGATGTAGATGTGGACCCGTCCACGATCTATGCCAAATGGTCACAAACGGTGAGGTTGGATAAAAATACCGGTTCTGCAAACGGCTCTGCAGATGTGATATATCATAAAGCGGGAACAACCAACTTTAGCAGAGTAACTAAAACCGGTTATACCTGTACCGGTTATTGGGATGCGACGAGCGGAGGACACAAGGTGCTTAACGCCGACGGGACATTAGTCAGTTATAGCACGGATGTATCCGGCTACATCAACTCAAGCGGTCAATGGATTCATGCAGGCGCTACTACTCTGTATGCGCAATGGGAAGCAAAAGAATACACCATTACGCTCAATCAGAACGGTGGCAGCGACGGAGCGGGATCGGTAACCGTCACCTTTGGCGAGGGCATGCCGTCTGCTACCATGCCGACTGCTCCTACCGGATATACCTTTGCCGGATATTTCTACGAAGAAACGAAATATTACAATGCCGATGGTAGTAGTGCACATGAATGGAATATAGACGACAATGTGACTTTGGTCGCCAGCTATACAACGAATACTCCGGATTTAACCGTTAGCAGCACAGACTATGTAACAATAACAGCTACTCCGTCCGGAGGAAGCACTATAGCGGAAGGTTCACATAATACGGTAGCGTACAACACCACTATTACTATAGCGAACAGCGACTTGGAAAGCGGATATTATTGGGCAGGATGGGATGTGTATGAGACAGGCAATAGCAGTAACAAAGTGGCGGTGAGCAGTAATAGTTTCGCGATGCCAAACCATAATGTGACAGTCAGCGCTATTGTTTATCCGGAAGGAAACATAAAAGCTTGGTGTCCGGTAATAAGTTTAGAACCAACGGATGGTGTGGTTAGTCCTATATTGGTTACCTCTGTGAGCGGACAGACTATAAAAGCAGTTAGAACATTACATCTGACTGTAACCGGTGCTGCCACGCCAGCGGCAGTAGTAACCATAAGCGGAACAGATTTGGAATTTTATAAAACCGACGGAACAAAGATTACAAATTCTAATTTGACTTGCTCCTCTTACGCGCTGGACGAGACGATAGTAGTAGCCTATGCGCCAAGCAGTTATGTTGATGAGAGTTGGGCGGCACCGGCTATTACGGTTAGTTGTAGCGGTACAGACGTCGTGGTGAGCGATTTGGTCAATGCCCGTTGTCTGCCGGATAATGGTACCGGAAGCGGTCAGGGATTCGTGATTGCCGCAAAAGTAGATGGGGAATGGTTGGCATTACCTTCCGCCATGAGTGCAGGCGCTCAAGACGGTTTACCGATTACCGTAGATTATGACGAAGATCCGACAGAAGCGACGCTTGCACCGACATCGGCACGTTATAATTTATATAATGTGTACACGAGTTCAGGCGTTAACGATCGTCACAAAGTATATGGCGATTATGCTTATTTGGCAGGTAGCGGTTCTAAAGTTTTGAAGGCTGCTTCTTCTGGTACGAATATTTCGTTAGGCGTTAATGCGAGTACATATAGCGGAGGCTCTGCTGATGCTGCATATTTTGAGTGGTTATTATCCACAACCGATAAGAAAAATTACACCCTTACCAATAATGGACGTAGCGCTCAACTAAAATACTATACCACACATGATAAGTTTGGTATGTATACATATAGTAGTCAAGTAATAACGGAGTTCCGATTATTGCCGGCAACATTCTATGAAGAAGCACCGATGCAAGTAGTAGAATGGAAAGCGAATAGTATAGTAGTCATGTACACCGGTTCAGAGACAACGGCTACCACGAAGGTGGGTAATAATGATCCAAGCAGTTCACAGGCGTTAGCAAGCCGAAAGCTGACGCATGGTATATATGAGTTATCTACCAATGAAGCTTTGACAGCCAATGACGGTGCTTCTTTAGAGATCTCATTTGGCGATGGTAGTACCCGAAAAATAGTAGAAATACCGATTATCATAACCGGTAACGCTAATGCCGCAGAAGGTCACGCCGATCAAGATGTGGTGATTTGCAATGGCGGTAAACTAACGGCTTCAGCGACAAACTATGACTACTATAATGTATATGTTTATGGCGGCGGCAAACTAAGTATTCCTGACGGCACAAGCCTTGGTGTGAATAATATTATCCTGCGTGCCGGTGGAGTCTCCACCAATGGTAGTGGCGGAAGTGCTGCATACGCCTACGAATACCCGCAAGTAAGTCTGATAGGTACATTATCAAGCGCAGAAGAGAATATTCATTATGAATACATCACCGATTACGACCACTGGTATCATTTAGTTCTTCCCTTCGACGGTACGCTTAGCAGCATCCATTATCCGCATGAATACTACGGCGATAATGTAAATGAGGAGAACACCGGTAGCTGGGTTATCAAGCGCTACGCGGGAGAAATTCGTGCTACGGGCAATTATGACGCTTGGATAGATATCGAAACCGAAAGTGCTACTGTAGCTACAGCAGGTCATGGATATATCTACTGGGGTGCACCAAAGAAAATAACTATCGGAGGCGACAAGCAGCGTCAGGCTTGGGGTATTCAACGTATCACGATGCCTATTACAGCTACTGATGCAAAGACCGCAGAGAACAGCAATAAAGTAGTTGACGGATTAGGATCATATAGCAGTGTGGGTGGAAATAGCGGTCAAGATAACGACCAGGGATGGAACCTCATCGGTAACCCATACATGGCCAACTTGACAGACATGAACAACACCGGCATACATGCAGGAAAATTGGTAGAGGTATTGGATGCTAATGATAACTGGACCGGAAGATGGAAATGGAATGACGAAACAAGTGTTCGCTACCTTACAATCCCGGATCATAATTTCTATAACTATGCAGCAAAGACCATCTCTGTAGCGGCGGGAGCCGGCGACCTCAATACAGGTCATACATTCTTCGTGCAAATAGACGGAGAGGCAACAGCCGTTACATTCCAGTACGAGCATCGTGCATCACTGCTTCCGGCATTGTACGCGGCTACTGAGGTAGATGTAGAGACCGGTATAGTTATGAGCGATGAAAGTCATAGTGATGAAGTGAACTTCTGGATTAAAGAAGGTAAGACGGCTGAATATGAGAAAAATGCTGACTATCCGAAGACTCCGAATACATCGAATTTCAATATCTATGGCGTTCATAGCCATGGTAACCTGAGTTGGATTGCAATCAGTCCTGAGATTGCAGAGGGTGATATGGCAATTGGATATCAAGTTCCTGCTGCCGGGGATTATGCTCTCAGTTTGACAGAGACTTATCCCTCGACAGATGTAGATGCACTCTTTGTAACAGACCATGAAGTAAATCCGGAGATAACAACTAACTTGGTAGAAGAATCATATATCTTCCATGTGAATCAGGCAGAAACCAACAACACACGATTCACTGTTTCTATCAAACTTAAGACACCTAATCCGGATGATCCGGATAGCCCGGGCACCGGCATTGATAGAACACAGAAGGAAGGTGAAAAACCAATCAAGTTCCTCTATCGAGACAAGATGTACATCATGCGAAACGGAGTGATCTATGATGCTACGGGAAAGAAAGTACGTGAAATCAATAAATAATGATTTCAAATTGAAAATTGAGAATTGAAAATTGAAAATTATTTGAGATTATGAAAGCATTGAGATATTTATTGATTGTGGTTGCAATGCTGAGCGTTCTGAGCGTAAGTGCTCAGATGCTCGCTCGGCTGCCGGAAGCGACCATGCATTCCACTTCCGCAATGGTTGGTTCGGGTTCCAACCTGCCCTCTGCAGCATCCAGCGGAGCTGTAGTAACAGGTAGTACTCCCGGAAGCTATTCCCCTGCAAGTATGAGTGGTCCCCGTCATGCAAGAAAAGCAGCAGATGGAGACGATGAGGACACCCCACCTGTTAATCCTCCCGGACCGAATGAGAATCCTCTCGGCGATGCGGTATTGCCGCTCATGCTGCTCGCTGCGGCATACCTTATATTGCGTGCCGCGCGCAAGCGCAAGAGCGCAATGTCCAAATAATATTTATAATTTAGCGCGGAGGAGGAGGTGGAGGTCCGTGCGGGTTATGGAGCGGTCATGCAAAGTAGCCCATTTGCGGGCATAGACGGTTTCCGAGACGCGGAAATAGAGCGCGAGTTGCGGAATGATCTGCCAGCGGAGACAGATATATGCTCTGCCGCCCAAGCCATAGACGGCAGGGATCGAGAAAGCATAGAGCACATCGTGTTCGTAGAGGTAGATTCTATTCGCCCATTCGCGGGCATCGAAGCCTTGCAGGCGGAACCGCAAGGATAAGGGTAGTTTAGTGTTTAAGGTTGAGAGTTGAGAGAAATCGTACGCTATGTCTTGCGCAAGGCTGAGCCCGTAGGGGGGGCGTTGGAGCACCGCCCTGGATTTGAGGATTTGAAGATTGGAAAATTTGAAGATTGGCATCGGCTGTGGTTCGCAGACTCCAGCCGCCTTGCGACCAGTCGAACTGCGCCCGAGCGGAGTAAGTTGATTCGCCTTTCTTGCGGGCACGAAGGCGGAGACCGATCCGCCAATTTTGGCGGATATACGAGGCTTCCGCCATGGCATCGTAGCCGATGGTTGGGCTTTGCGGGAGACCGTATTTGGGTCCGCTGAAATAGAACACATCGCCGTAGCCGAGGAGCCGCCAGTTGCGCCAGCGGGTGATGTCAAAACCGAAATATCCACCATTTTCGTCCCCTATGCGTGAGGTCTCCGAGAAAGCGTAGCCCAGGGAGTTATCAAACCACGGCGAATAGTAGCGGTAGAGGGCTACGAGCGAGACGCCGGAAGTGGGGTAGAAACGGGAGCCTGCCAGAACGGCGAAGCCCCAATGGGGAGTTGAAAGTTGAAAGTTGAGAGTTGACAGTTGATAGTTTTGAGCAGTGGCGAATTCGGCGAAGGCATCGAACCAGCCGTGGTTGTAACGGGCGGAGGCACCGATGACGGCTTGGTTTCTGCCGCGGAAATAGTGTTGGTTGTATGCTGCGTCTCTATAGGGACGAATGCTGTCCGTCCAGATGTTTTCGATGGCGGTCAGTTGGAGTTGGAGGCGGTTATGGCGCAAGGTGAGGTTCGCTCCGACGAGGTGGTGCCACGTGCTGTCGTTTGCGCGCCGCATGGAATATAGGACACTGGCGTCGAGGCGCGTTTTCTTGTTCCACTCCCATCGGAGCGTGGCTCCTGCGCCGTGCAGTCCTTCGCCGTCTGCGGAACTATAATAGCGCAATCCTTCGCGTGTCTGACCGACAGATTGAACATACATGGACTTGCCGGTATGGAAGACCGGCGCCAGCACTAATCCTTGTCCGAAAGAAGCCTGAAAATTGCCACCCACGACCGTGTGCAGATGCGGGGCTATGTCTCGGAGCTGGATATAAGCTCCATATTGCAGTTCTTGTGCGCCGCCTCCTGCGGGTCTGCGGAGCTGTGCTCCAAAGGTGACTCTTCGTTGATAATCAAACCGATAGCGCGCTTGTATGAACATCGGGTCCGAGCCGCTGAAGGACTCTGTATTGCGCGCGTCGATACGCGTGATGAATTCGTGGTTGGCATAGGCGAATACTTCGCGCGCGTATATATTTTGTTCGTGCGGGCGCGTGCCTATGCGTACGAAGGGCAGCAGATCGCGAATCTCATAATCCGCCAGCGAAGCGATCATGCGCAGTTCATACAGGGACTCAAACGGATGTCTGTCCGCGTACGCGAGGATGTCGTCAATCTGTTGCGGGGAAAGGAAATAGAGTTGCTGCAGTTCTTCGTCGGAGGTGTTGTTGAGGTTAATCGGCGCGTCGTGCAGGGCGTAAAGGTCGGTTTGCAGTTGCTCGTAGTCTACTTCGCCGATCTCCGTTGCGGCATTGTAGATGTCCAAGATGATGGCGTCAAAGTTAAAAGTTGAAAGTTGAAAGGTGAAAGTTGAAAGGTGGATGGAGGAAGAGTCCTGCGCACTAACCGGTAGCACGAGGAACATACACACTATGAACAGAAAGTAACTTTTCACGGTGCAAAATTAGTAAAAATCTTGCATATATGCAAAAAAAGTAGTAATTTTGTGCCGGATATGGATCGGAAGACACTTTATCATATTATCGAATGGTCGGTTGCTTTTGCGGCATGCGTGTTTCTAGTGTATAAGATCGCCACGTATGACGACTATGCTGCGCTGGGCGAGACGCTGCGCGGAATGGGTTGGCAGCAATGGACGGCGATTGCTTTGTGCGTGACTCTCATGCCGCTTAACATGGCGCTGGAAGCCTGGAGGTGGCGCACTCTCGTCCCTATGAGTTGGCGCGATGCGCACAGGCAGGTGTATTACTCCAAGTTGGCGGGACTGATCACTCCCTGGCGGCTGGGTGAATACCCGGCACGAGGGGTGTTGATGACAAACCCCTCCCCAACCCTCCCCTCAAGGGAGGGAGCAAATATGATAGACAAAGCTCTTTGGTCCAAGGTGCTGGCAATGGGTGCGGTCGGGAGTGCGACGATGACGGCTGCGATTTTGCTGGCAGGCGTGACGGCGTTGGCTTTCAGTCCGGCTATTATGGCGCAGTTGGGCGACAGTTATCTGTATGCGTTAGTGATGGTGATACTTGTGCTGATGATTGCTTTTGCGCTGGCTCCTAAGGCGCTGAAGAAATACGCCGAGGTGAATGGTGCGCTGGTGGTCAAGAGTATCGCGCAGAGTTTTGTGCGGTTGGTGTGCTGGTGCGTGCAGTTGGCGCTGGTGCTATGGGCGTTGGGAGCCGTCAGCCTTCAGCCGTCAGCCTTCAGTTTATTATTCGTGTATTATCTTTTGGTGACGGTGACGCCGAATGTGCCGATCGTGGAAATAGGTGTGCGCGGGGCATGGGCGATCCTGGTGTTCGGAACGATGAATGCCGCCATGGCAGGCGTTCTGCTTTGGATCATAAATACGTTGTTGCCGTGTGCGGTATGGGTGTTTTTGAAGAAAAACGCAAAATAATTTGCACAGTTGACAAAAAAGTAGTATCTTTGTGGCGGAATTCGGGTATTAGGCAGTTGTTGTCGTACCGTCGTGCCGTTGTTGTCATACTAACAACCCACTAATCACCCACTAATCACCCACTAATCACCCACTCATGGAACGAAAATGAGAGGTAAAAATGTAAAACAATAATCAATAATATCATGAACATCAATTTTCAAATTCACTATCGTGCCGAGTATGGCCAGAGTCTATGCGTGATAGAGACGCAAGAGTCGATTTTGGGTTGGACGGAGAAAGAGCCGCTTGTGCTGAACTGCCAGGGAACGGATTTCTGGCAGGTCAATGCGCCTGTGAGCGATTTCGCCGGCAGCATTCAATATAAGTATGCGATCCGTCTGCAAGACGGCGGATTTATCTATGAGGCAGGAGAGCCGAGACATTTAAACCTCACCCCGGCCCTCTCCTCAAGAGAGGGAGGCAAGAAAGCCGAAACTTGCCGTCAGATCGTAGTGCGGGACGCATGGCAGGCAAGTACGTATGAGGACAGTTTCTATACGACGGTATTCCTGAAATCGCTTTTTGCCCGCCACAAACCGGCGAAAGTGAAAGCACCGAAGGGTAATATCCGTTTCTCGATCGACCTGCCGCAGATCCTGCCGACGCAAGGCGTGGCAATCATCGGAAACTGCGCCGAGTTGGGCGAATGGAATCCGGATAACAAGCTGGTGATGAGCGATGCGGAGTTCCCGATCTGGAAAGCGGACATCGAGGTGAAAGGTCAGGATATAGTGGAATACAAATACGTCGTTTATGACCTCAAGACCGGCGCTGTGGTTGATACCGAATGGGGTGAGAACCGTCAGATCTGGGGAATTGAGAAAGGTCAGGTTATTTATCAGAACGACCGCGGATTCCGTCGGACGCAACCTCGCTGGAAAGGCGCCGGAGTCGCCGTTCCCGTGTTCTCGCTGCGGACGGAAGAAGGTTTCGGAATCGGTGAGTTCCAAGATCTGAAGAAGATGGCGGACTGGGCTGCGGCTACGGGTCAGCAGATGATCCAGACGCTGCCGATTAACGATACGACATTGAGACACAATAACTTAGACAGCTATCCGTACAATGCCGTTTCGGTGTTTGCACTTCATCCGATCTATATCAATATCGAGAAAATGGGTCGCCTGACGCCGGCGCAAAAGAAGAAATACGAGGCGCAGAAGGCGGAGTTCAACGCGAAGAGTTTTGCGGATTATCAGGCTGTTTATGACGCTAAGATGGTGTTCTTCAAGGCGTTATACAAACAGGACAAAGACGCGCTTTTCAGTAGCGAGGCATACAAGGCGTTTATCCAAAAGAACGATTCGTGGCTGGAGCCGTATGCGGAGTTCCTGCACAAACGCGACAAACAACCGAAAGATTTCTATAAGTTCCTGCAGTTCCATGCGGACAAACAGCTGGCTGACGCTGTGGCATACGCGCACTCGATCGGCGTAGCGATGAAGGGTGATATACCTATCGGAATCAGCCCGGACAGCGTCGATGCAGCCGTTTATCCAGAGTTGTTCAATCTGGACGCTTCTGCCGGTGCGCCGCCCGATGATTTCTCGATCAGCGGTCAAAACTGGGGCTTCCCGACTTATAACTGGGACAAGATGGCGGAGGATAACTTCGGCTGGTGGCAGGCTCGTTTCCGCAAGATGCAGGACTATTTCGATGCTTACCGCGTGGATCATATCCTCGGATTCTTCCGTATCTGGCAGATGAAGAAGACGGATGTGTGGGGTCTCTGCGGTCATTTCGTTCCGGCGCTTCCGTACAGTTATGACGACCTCTGCGCGCAGGGCGTTTGTCTGGACTGGGATAGATTGACGAAGCCTTATATCCGCTCCAATTTCCTCGGCGACGTGTTGGGTTACGACACCGAATGGGCGAAGAAATATGCGCTGGACACGCATGACGGATATGTTTATTTCTTCCGTCCAGAGTTCGATACGCAAGTCAAAGTGCAGGAATGGTACGACCGGCTGATGAGCGACGAGAAGCAGTTGAAGGCTTCCGGTCTGAGTGCCGAGGCGGCGAAGAACATCTGCAATGCGTTGATTTATCTGCATTGCGAAGTGCTGATGGTAGAAGACCAGCGCCGTCCGGGATGGCTCCATCCGCGTATCTCGATCTACCAGAGCCATTCGTTCAATGAGTTGTACAGCGACCAGAAAGAGGTGCTGATGCGCATTTATAATGACTATTTCTTCCGCCGCCATACAGGCTTCTGGCGCGATTCGGCGATGCGCAAACTGCCGACGCTGATTCGTGCGACGAAGATGCTATGCTGCGGAGAGGATTTAGGTATGGTTCCTGCTTGCGTGCCCGATGTGATGCACGAGTTGCAGATCCTGAGTCTGGAGATCCAGCGCATGCCGAAAGATCCGACGGTTAAGTTTGCTCACCCGGCGGACGCTCCGTATCAGAGTGTCTGCACGACCGGCACGCACGATATGAATCCGCTTCGCGCATGGTGGGAAGAGGACCGCGCTGTGACGCAGCGTTTCTACAACGAGCAGATGGGTTGGTGGGGCGACGCGCCGCAGGAGATGACGCCGGAGATCGCGGAGTTCATCATCAACCAGCACATGTACAGTCCTGCGATGTGGACTATTCTGCCGCTGCAAGACTGGCTGGCAATCGACGGCGACGTGCGCGTAAAGGATCAGTTCTCCGATCGTATCAACGTACCGGCTAACCCGCGCCATTTCTGGAACTACCGGATGCACATCAGTCTGGAGCAGCTGATGAAATGCGACAAGCTGAATGCGAAGATCAAGAAGCTGACAAGCGTTCGCTAACTCTCTCCATGAGCCAGAGCGGCGTGCTGGTCGCGCCGCAGATGCCGACTTTGAGAGTTGAAAGTTGAAAGTTGAAAGTTGAAAGTTTTTCTTCGAGTTCGTCGGGAGAGAAGATGAAAAGTGTGTTGGGGTTCGCCTCGACACATTTTTCGTATAGCACGCGCGCATTGGAGGATTTGGTGCCACCGACGAAGATGACGATGTCGTTTGCGCGGGCGAACGCCTGCAACTCCGCAACGCGGTTTGCCACATTGCGGCAGATGGTGTCATGGTATTCGAAAGAGGCGGAAACCCCCTCCGGCTCCCCCACAAGGGGAGAGACCTTGTTTAGGCGAGATTTGATTGCTTCGACGAGGGCGTTGAAGCCTTCGACGGATTTGGTGGTTTGGGAGAAGAGGTAGATCGGGCGCGTGAAATCGAGACGGTCGAGTTGTTCGGCGGACTCGATGACGATTGCGGTGTTGTTGGTCTGCCCTTGGAGACCGATCACTTCGGCGTGCCCGGGTTTGCCGTAAATGACGATCTGCGGCGGCTGCGGTTCGTCGTTCTTGTGCGCTTCGTAGCAGGCGCGAATACGGTCTTGGAGTTTCTTCACCACCGGACAGGTGGCGTCGATGATTTCTATTCCCCGCTGCTGAGCGATCCAATAGGTGCTCGGCGGTTCACCGTGCGCGCGAAGGAGCACGCGTGAATGAGAAGGTAAAGTCCGCAAGTCGTCGTAGTCGATCGTCTGTAATCCTTTGATCTCCAGCCGCTTGACTTCTTGTCCATTATGCACGATGTCGCCTAAGCAATAAAGCGGACCGTTGGTCAGTTCGCTTTCTGCTGCTTCGATCGCGCGCGTCACGCCGAAGCAAAAACCACTATGGGAATCAATAGAAATCGTCATTATAGTCAATCCAGTAGAACTAGTAGATCTGGTAGAACGAGTTAAACCAGTTTATCTAGAGTATCGTTGAACAACTTGTATATCAGTTCCATCTGTTGTTCGCGGGTCATGAAACTGTTGTCCACGACGATGGCATCTTCGGCTTGGCGGAGCGGACTCTCTGCGCGGTGGGTGTCGCGGTAGTCGCGGTCGTTCACGTCAGCCAGAACGGCAGCAAAATCGGGCTTTTCGCCCTTGGCAACCAGTTCGTCAAAGCGCCGTTGCGCACGGACCTCCGGGCTGGCGGTGAGGAAGAGTTTGAGTTCCGCCTGCGGAAAGACGACCGTTCCTATGTCGCGTCCGTCCATGACGATTCCTTTGGAGACGCCCATCTTCTGCTGCTGCGCCACAAGGAACGCCCGCACTTCTTTGATTGCCGAAACGCGGCTGGCGGTATTGCCCACCTCCAGCGTGCGAATGAAAGGCTCTACGTCTTCGCCGTTGAGGGTGACATGCTGCGCTCCGTTTGCGAGCACAAAGCCGACCTCAATCTGAGGCAGGGCAGCGATGATGGCAGCGTCGTCCGTGAGGTTGTTGCGGAGCGTGTATAAGGCGATGGCGCGATACATAGCGCCCGTGTCCACGTATGTGTAGCCGGCGTACGAAGCCAGGGCTTTGGCGATTGTCGATTTGCCGCAGGACGAATAGCCGTCTATAGCAACGATCAGTTTACGATTTGGCAATTTACTATTTACCATTTGACAATTTTCTTATTTCTTAGCCCTGAAGGGCACGATTATTTCATTAATGAATTGATATCCAATGTCAGCCCCACTTGGTAGGAGAAATTGGACTTGGTGAGTTGGCTGATGGCGAATCCGAGTCGGGCTTGTTTGATCTTGACTCCCACACCGAGCGCAAAACCCGCCAGCGATTTCTGGTCGGTCAGTTGCAACTCCGCTCTGCGGCGGTGGTTATAACTGAAGGCGATATAGAATTTCTCGCTCTTGGGCACTACTTCGATACTCCAGATCGTATGGCGGAAGAGCATGTCGTACCATTTGACGTCATGCGGAAGGATCTCGCCGGTCGTGGGACTTTTGTCCAAGCTCGTCCATTCGTAGTTCAGGTACCAAGTCTGCATGTTGTGGATCTGGAGGTGGAAGCGCAGCGGCGCATGTTTGACGCGGTATGTGAGTCCGAGTTGCAAGTTCAGCGGCAGCATCTCATGCCCGGTTCCATCTTCGGCGGAATAGAAACTCTTGATTTGCCATCCGATGTTCTGCAAGACCAAGCCCATCTGGAAAGTGGAATCGAGTGTCTGGAAATGCGCTCCGACGTCTGCTCCGATGGCGAAGGAAGTGTAACTCTCGTAGATCGAATAGACGGGTTTGAGCGTCACACCGACTTTGAACATACGTCCTAATTGTCGCGCGTACATGATATCAATGAGAATGTCTCGCGCACCGAAACTGCCGCCGGTCTGTACGCCGTTCTCGTCCGCATATTTCATTCGTCCGTAGTCCAAATAGTGGATTCCGACTGCAAAATAATTCGGTTTTTGCGGTTCACCTTCTTCCGTTCCCTCCTTGCGCAAACCCTTGGCTTCGCCGAAATTATGTCCGTACAGCGCGGAGCCGAACATCGTTCCGGGCAGGTAATAGGAGTAGTTGAGTTGGAGGGTCATGTGGCTGTTGGCATGCAGCAGGGCAGGGTTGCACATGCCCATGGAGATGTCACCATCGCTGAGGCTCACGTTCGATCCGCCCAAGGCGTTCAGACGCGACGAGGTAGGCAGACTCATGAATGAGAACACCGACCGCCCTGCGCTCGACACCTGGCCAAATGTACAAAGGGAAAAAGTACACAGGATCAGCGTTACTATTTTTCTGGTTATGTCCACACTACCGCATTTTAAAATCGGGTGCAAAATTACAACAAAAATTGCATATATGCAAATTTTTCTTGCGTATGTCAAAAAAAAGCAGTAAATTTGCAGCCGATTTGTATAGCACACACAATAATTAAATAATTCATTAAAAAACATTCAATCTTTATGTGGTTAAAAGATTCATCTGTCGGCCGTAAGTTCGTAATGGCCCTCAGTGGAGCGGCGTTAGTGCTGTTCCTGCTTTTTCACGGTTGTATGAACCTTGCGCTGGTGTTCAGTGCGGAGGCGTACAACACTATTTGCCGTTTGCTTGGCGCCAACTGGTACGCGGTCATCGGATCGCTGGGAATTGCATTCCTTGTGCTGGTTCATTTCTGCTATGGTCTGTATCTGACCATCCAGAACCGTGCAGCGCGTGGCAATGACCGTTATGAGGTTCGCGCGAAGAAACAAGGTGTGACCTGGGAGTCGGAGAACATGCTGGTTCTCGGATTCATCATCCTTGGTTTCCTCTGCTTGCACCTCTACAATTTCTGGTTCAAGATGCAGTTTGCGGAGCTGACCGGAATCGAGACCGGTATGTTTGACCCGCAGAACGGCGCAGCGTATGTAAAGGAACTGTTCACCACTCCGATCTGGGGACAAGTGTATTGCGTTCTGTATCTGCTGTGGTTCGTTGTGCTGTGGCTCCACCTCAATCACGGTGTGGGTTCGGCGATGACCTCTATGGGTCTGAACAACCTGAAATGGCAGAAACGCGTAGAAGTGATCAGCACGGTGGTCGCAACGATTGTTATCCTGCCGTTCACAGTAGTGGTATTGTACTATCTGGGCATGGGAATCGGCATGCTTTGCTAAAGTGAAAGGTGAAAACTGAAAACTGAAAGGAAAGAATTATGGCAAAGAAAGAAGAAATAATTGACGCTGCGAAAAAAGTAGCAGTAAAAGCAGCAGGGGCAGTACTGGATGCAGCTGAGGCTGTAGTGGAGAAGGCTGCTGAAGTGACCGAGCAGGTGCAAGCAGCAGCTGCTGAGGCTGTCAAAGAAGCAACGACTCCGGTTATTACTCCGGAGATGGCGAAGATCCCTGCCGGTCCGCTGGAGCTCAAATGGACCAATTACAAGAACCACCAGAAGTTGGTTAACCCTGCTAACAAACGTCGTTTGGACATCATCGTTGTGGGAACCGGTTTGGCAGGTGCAAGTGCAGCTGCGTCCCTCGCAGAGATGGGATTCAACGTACTGAACTTCTGTATTCAGGACAGTCCGCGTCGTGCGCACTCGATTGCTGCGCAGGGTGGTATCAACGCTGCGAAGAACTACCAGAACGACGGCGATAGTGTTTATCGTCTGTATTATGATACGATCAAGGGTGGCGACTACCGTGCCCGTGAGGCAAACGTGTATCGTCTGGCCGAGGTAAGTAACAATATTATTGACCAGTGTGTAGCACAGGGTGTTCCTTTTGCACGCGAGTACGGAGGTTTGCTGGACAACCGTTCTTTCGGTGGCGCACAGGTAAGCCGTACGTTCTACGCCAAGGGTCAGACCGGACAACAATTGTTGTTGGGCGCATACAGCGCACTGAGCCGCCAGATCGGCAAAGGCAAAGTGAAGATGTACACCCGTTATGAGATGTTGGATATCGTGCTGATCGCTGATGAAAACGGCGAGAAGCGTGCACGCGGTATCATTGCCCGTAACCTCGTTACAGGACGCATTGAGCGCTTCTTCGCGCATGCTGTAGTGATCGGTTCGGGTGGATACGGAAACACGTTCTTCTTGAGCACGAACGCGATGGCAAGTAACGGTTCGGCTGCTATGCAGATGTACCGTCACGGTGCCTATTTCGCTAACCCGTGCTACGCACAGATCCACCCGACCTGTATTCCGAAGCATGGTGATTTCCAGAGTAAGCTGACGTTGATGAGTGAGTCATTGCGTAATGACGGACGTATCTGGGTTCCGAAGAAACTGGAAGACGCAAAGCGTCTGCAAGCCGGTGAGATCAAGGGACGCGATATCCCTGAAGAGGATCGCGATTACTACTTGGAGCGCCGCTATCCGGCATTCGGAAACCTCGTTCCGCGTGACGTGGCTTCGCGTGCTGCTAAAGAGCGTTGCGACAAAGGCTACGGCGTGAACAACACCGGGTTGGCTGTGTTCCTTGATTTCAGCGAAGCTATTCAGCGTCTGGGTAAAGATGTTGTGGCTCAGAAATACGGTAACTTGTTCCAGATGTACGAGAAGATTGTGGATGAGAACCCGTACGAGAACCCGATGATGATCTTCCCTGCTATCCACTACACGATGGGTGGTATCTGGGTTGACTATGAGTTGCAGACGAGTGTCAAAGGTCTGTTCTGTATCGGTGAGGCGAACTTCTCCGACCACGGAGCAAACCGTCTGGGTGCTTCGGCGTTGATGCAAGGTCTCGCGGACGGCTATTTCGTACTGCCTTATACCATTCAGAATTACCTTGCAGACCAGATCGGCGTACCGCGTATGAGTACCGACCTGCCTGAGTTCGCTGAGGCTGAGAAGGCTGTACAGGACAAGATCAACAAACTGATGGCTATTCAGGGTAAGCGTTCTGTTGATAGCATCCATAAAGAGCTGGGTCTCGTTATGTGGGATTTCGTCGGCATGGGACGTACCGCAGAGGGCTTGAAAGAAGGTATCGCGAAGATCGACGCCATCAAGAAAGAGTTCTGGACCAACGTCTATATCCCGGGTGAGGCTAACGCGCTCAATAACGAGTTGGAGAAAGCGCTCCGTCTGGCTGACTTCATTGAGATCGGTCGTCTGATGGCAGTAGATGCACTCCATCGCGAGGAGAGTTGCGGTGGTCACTTCCGCGAGGAATACCAGACGCCGGAAGGCGAGGCACTGCGTCAGGACGACAAGTTCAGCTACGTGGGCTGCTGGAAATACATGGGTGAGGACCAAGAGCCGCAACTCATCAAAGAGCCGCTTGACTACGAGTTCACGGAACGTAAAACGCGTAACTATAAGAATTGATAATTGACAATTGACAATTAATATGGATCAGTATATTGATATTAAAGTACGGGTTTGGCGTCAGGCCGGCCCCAAGGCTCAAGGTCATTTCGAGACCTATGAGCTGAAACATGTATTCCAAGGCGCATCGTTCCTGGAGATGATTGATATCCTGAACGAGCAACTCATTGCGGAGCACAAAGACCCTGTGACTTACGATCACGATTGCCGCGAGGGTATCTGCGGTATGTGCTCGATGTACGTCAATGGTCACCCGCACGGACCAGACAGCGCGATCACCACTTGCCAGCTGCATATGCGTAAGTTCCACGACGGCGAGACGATCACCGTAGAACCGTGGCGCAGCCGTGCGTTCCCTGTAATCAAGGACTTGATGGTGGATCGCGGTGCGTATGACAAGATCATGCAGGCAGGCGGTTTCGTGAGTGTCAACACCGGCGGTGTGCCGGACGCGAACGCAATTCCTATTCCGAAGCCGGTAGCAGACGAGGCAATGGATGCAGCTTCTTGTATCGGTTGCGGCGCATGTGCTGCGGCTTGTAAGAATGGTTCGGCTATGCTGTTTGTGGCTGCCAAGGTTAGCCAGTTGGCTCTCCTGCCGCAAGGTAAGATTGAGGCTGCTGCGCGCGCTAAAGCGATGGTGGCTAAGATGGATGAGCTCGGTTTCGGTAACTGTACCAACACCGGTGCTTGTGCAGCCGAGTGCCCGAAGAGTGTCAGCCTTGCTAATATAGCAAGACTGAACCGCGAATTCTTAAAAGCTAAATTTAAGGATTAATACACGCGGGAGCCTAAGATATTGAAGGCTTTGTTATCGCGGAGGATGAGTAATTGTCCTCCGCGAATTATTTTATGTGCGGGGGAGTTCTCTTGGACAGAAGGAAGGAGATTTTCTGTCGTCTCCGGAGTTTCTGCTGCTTGCAGGGTGAAGCATACTTCCGAGATGCGTGTGCCCTTGCCGGCGGAACGCTGGATGGTGAAAGAAGTGGCGTTCGCGGGAGCGGTCAGAGAAACGATCTCTTTCTCCTTACTGGAGATAGTATAACTGCTGTTTTCGTTAGTGTTCCAATGATAAGCGATCGTGTTGTTCGTCGCCGTCCATGTTGGGATGGTGACATCAAAGGAAACGGCAGTAATAGTAGCATTGTATGCCGAGAAATCGAAGGTGATGTAATCGCTGTTGGCACTCATTTGCAGAAATCCTTGATCCCATTTGGAACCTTTGCCGGCGTTGAGTGATGCCACTATCGATAGTTGGCTGAAGTTCGAGGGAATGCCTTGGTTGGCGACCGAGGGCTCTTCGCCCAGACCCAGATTGACACAGCAGTCTCCGCTTACGATGGTTGCTTCGCCGCCTTGCCCGCCTTGACCTTGTTCTCCACCTTGTCCTTGTTCTCCGCTGTCACAGGAAGAGGAGACCTCAGCATTGTTGGTGACCGTGAGTGTGGCACCTGCTCCGCAGGCGTTGGTGACATGGTTCTTTGCTACTGCGGCGGTCAGTTGGTCGTAACTATATGTTGGAGCAGCAACCGGTGTGGAAGAGTTGGACGGCAGTTTGCCGGTGCAGTTGACGAAGGTACAGCGATTCGTGTTGCCTCCGTATGAGTCACTCCATATCTTGGAGGCACTGTTGGCTTTTCCGGCAAAGGTGCAGCCCTCGAAGTAACACTTGGCATTCTCCGGTCCGACATAGTAGTCCGCTACAGAGGAGTTCCAGTAGCAGTTGAGGAAATGCAGTTCGCAGTTGCGGCAACGGGTCATGCGCTGCTTGCATCCTTCGTCCCACCAGCAAAAACCATACGTCACATTGTACGTGCCATCGGAAGGTTTGTCATTGGATCCCGAACCGATGAGATTGGAAAAACGGTGGTCGTCCGCTCCTCCCGAACCGCCCGCTTTGGGCGCTTTGAGATAGCGGAAACGGCACCATGTGACGGTGATGTTGTCCGAAGTGCCTTTGATATCGAAGTTACCGTCGCAACCGTCTTGGAAATCGCAGTGGTCCACCCATACATTAGTGGCTTTGTCCAGACAGAGGTTGTCCCATCCGTCGCAGTCATATGCGCCCGGACCCTCAAAAGTGAGGTTGCGCAGCAGGAGATTGTTTCCCTTGAGGTATAGAATACCAGAGTTGGACTGGTTCTGCTGGTTGGAAATCAGCTTCTTGCCCGGCAGCGCCATGATGGTCAGGTTGGACTTCTCCGTGCTGATATGGTTCGTGACAGTAATATTCTGCGTGATGATAATCACGCGGTTGCTTTTGCTCAGCGCGGAGATCAACTCGCTCTCATTGGTGACCAATGTAGGCGCGGCATTGCCGCCGCCGGAGACAGATGTGCCAGCATAGCCCCAAGAGGAAGAGGCACAATAATTAAGGGCATAAAGCGAAGTCCCGAAGGGAACAAGTACCACGTACAAAGCGAGGAGTAAGAGAGTTCTTTTCATATTATTTCTTTTTTCGATTAGCTATTAAATCCGTAAGTGACGCAATCCACAAGGTCGCGAGGAGGATTATTATTCCGGCTATATTCTTTAATGCAACTCCGCCTATCCGCCAGCCGTTAGCGCTCGCAAACGCGACAGCAACGGGAACCGCTATGAGCAGGACGGTAGCAATTATAAAGGAAATGAGTGACCGTCTTTTCGGATTATGATTTTTATGTTTATTGGGCATGAAGTATTTCGCCTTGAGACGCTGGAAGAGCTGTGTCTCGCCGTACGCACGACTGATTAACTCCTCTGAAGAGGTGTTTTGCTGTTCGTGTTCGTTGAGAATCTCTTGCTGCTGCTCGTGCACTAATTTTTTGCGCAGTTCTTGCAGTTCTTTTTGTTCCGGGTGCTCGCTGAGCAGAAGATTTGTCAGTTCCAAAGGAGTACTGATGTCCGTTGTTTTGAGCGGAACGGAGTATAAATTATCGAAGTAGAAAGGTCTCGGCCGAATGACGGTATGGTTGATGACCGCCCGCCAGAACATATCTTCTTCCACCCATTCCATACACATCGGAACATGCGGCGGACACTCCCAGACGTACAATTCAAACTTCTTATCCGGACAGAAATTGACGACACAAAGCGCTTCCTCGTCTGCTCGGAAGCCGTAGAAATTATAATACTTGTCTTTGCCTTGGCGCAGACTATTTTCTATTGCATAATAGCCCAGATCCTCTACAATTATGCGGAAATCGCTTTTGGTGAAGACCGCAATCTTCCATACTTTTCGGTCATACGTATGGGTAGTATATTTCTGCAGCCAGAGGCTGTATTTGGAGTCGGGGATGTCAATGATCTTATTTTCCGGTTCATTGAGCATAGGGTCCTCCTTAGTGCCCAGCACACCACAAATACCCCAAAAATCTTTTCCTCCGGAGGAGAAGAGCCGTTCTTTTATATGCCAGCGGTTTTCGGTCTCTTCCCACCAAATACCGTGGTTTTCGGGCACGTCTGTGGAAGAGAACTGAAAGTGCTCCAAGTCAAAGAGAAAGATGCGATGCAGATGGTTGGTGGTGAAAAACAGCAGGTCTTTTTTCTTCGCCCAGTCCAGTTGTTCATCGGAATACATGACACCATCGCTTTCTACGGGGTTGTAGAAAGTCAACCCTTCTTTCGTCTTGACACAGAAAGTATAGATACCGTCCGGCGTCTTAAAAATTTCGGCGTAGTATCTCTCCGAAGGAGAAATCTTCACGCCCAGCGAGGTGAATTTGTCGAGATCTACCATTTGCGTAGCGCTTTTTCTTCTTTGGCGGTCATTTCGATCTTGGTTTCCGGTGTTTTGTCTCCTTGTCCGGTGAGGTGGAGGACACCGTGGATGAGGATTCGGAGGAGTTCGTTCTCAAAGGAAGTGCCGACCATTTCTGCATTGGAGCGGACGGTGTCCAGCGAGATGAAGATGTCTCCGTTGAGCGTGGAGGGAGTGGAGTAGTCGAAGGTGATGACATCGGTGTAGTAGTCATGTCCGAGGAACTCACGGTTGACCGCCAATTCCCGCTCGTCGGAGCAGAAGATATAGTTGATTTTTCCTACCGCGAAGCCATAGTCCGCCGCCACCGCCCTAATCCAGCGGTTTACCTTGCGCTCATCCAACGCAGGCATTTCTATACTATCTGTGGTATATGTGATCATATCTACCAGTTATCTGTCAGTTATCTGTCAGTTAGCTACCATTGATTTACCATTGACCTACCATTGACCTACCCCGATTATATCGCACTTATCTCCCACTTATCTCGCACTTATCACGCACTTATCACGCACTAATTGCAGTTTCTTCATTCTATTGGTATTATATACATAGTATATAATACTGGTATGTTGGTTCTTTTTCAGCCAAAAAAGATCGGCGCGATGGCAAACGCGGCTATTGCTCCGGCTAAATCAGCCAAGAGACAGCAAGCCACGGCGTGGCGTGTATCCTTGATATTTACTGAGCCGAAATAGACTGCCAAGACATAGAAGGTGGTGTCCGTTGTTCCTTGGAGGATGCAGCAAAGTCTTCCGACCAAGCTGTCGGCTCCGTGGGTCGTCATGGCTTCGAGCATAAGTCCGCGTGCTCCGCTGCCTGAGAGTGGTTTCATCAGAGCTGTCGGAACGGCTCCTGCGAGATCCGGATTGATGCCACATGCGGCAAAACACCATGCTATTCCTTGCTCCAACAGGTCCATTGCGCCGGAAGCGCGGAACATCCCGACCGCCACCAGAATCGCGATGAGGTAAGGGATAATACCTATTGCCGTTTGGAAGCCACCTTTCGCGCCATCTATGAAGGCGTCATAGACGTTGATTTTCTTCGCCATGGCTTGTATGATGAACCAGCAAATCACTCCTAAAAGGAGGATGGCTGCAATCGCCGCCGAGGCGACCGAGAGTGCGTGCGGCGAAAGGCGTGTTGCGCCCCAAACCAACAAACCGACCAAGGCGGTCAGTCCGATGAGCGTACCTAAGACGATCGGATCTTTCATTTTGATCTTTTGGGCGATGCAGACGCAGATCAGACCCACCAAAGTTGCTACGTAGGTAGCAATGAGGATTGGCAGGAACACATCGGCAGGATTGGCTGCTCCGAGTTGCGCACGGTATGCCATGATGGTAGTCGGGATGAGCGTCAGACCGCTGGCTCCTAAGACGACAAACATGATCATGGCATTGGACGCCTTGGTTTTGTCGGAGTTCAGTTCCTGCAATTCGCCCATCGCTTTGAGTCCCATAGGAGTAGCCGCATTGTCAAGCCCCAGCATGTTTGCCGCTATATTCATGAGCATAGAGCCGAAGACAGGATGCCCTTTCGGAATCTCAGGAAAAATACGGCTGAAGAAGGGATTGATGGCTTTTCCGAGCGTGTTAACCGCTCCTGCTTGTTCGCCGATTTTCATGATTCCCATCCATAGAGAGAGGACTCCGGTAAGCCCAAGCGAGAGTTCAAAACCTGTTTTTGCACTATCAAAGGTCGAATTGAGGATCGCAGAAAATATATCCACGTTGCCATACGCTACTGCTTGTACCAGCCCCATTAAGACAGCCAGCAGAATGAGCGAAATCCAAATATAATTCAAAATCATGCCGCAAAATTACTATTTTTTTTGCATATTTCCAAAAGTTTTTGTAATTTTGCACGCTAAATGTCAAAAAATACAGCAATTCATAGGATTTGGTCGTTTCTTCGCCACCAATTGACGGCTTGGAACACGACGGGTGAGGCGATTCATTCCCCTTATCTGTTCCATATCGTGCGTTTTATCATGCGCGACAGGAATGCGTTTTATTGTTTTGAGGATATAGAGCGTCAACGCGGACTTTTGCTGCGATGTGAGGATAGCTTGGATGTGGTGGATTACGGATCCGCGGGTTCGCCGGAAGGCACACATGTGGTTCGCAGGGTATGCGATATTGCGGCTCGGCATCTGGAGAAACCGGAAGTAGGACAGTTGTTATTCCGGCTGGTAAACTACATGGGACAACATGAAGGCAGGGCATTGGAAATCATGGAGTTAGGCACTTCGTTAGGTATCACGACAGCTTATTTAGCGAGCGCAAGCAGCAAGAACCGCGTTACGACATACGAAGGCAGCGAGGCAGTCTTGCGTGTGGCGCAAGGTATATGGCGGACGCTGAAACTGGAGAATATTGCATGGCAGCAAGGGAATATAGATGACACCTTATATTTATACGCGCGCGAGAAGGTTGATCTGGCGTATGTGGACGCGAATCATACGTACGCGGCGACCAAACGCTATGCGGAATTCCTGCTGCCGAAGATTTCCGAAAACGGCATGCTGGTGTTGGACGATATTCACTATTCCGAGGAGATGGAGCGCGCGTGGAACGAGTTGAAGTCCGATGCACGCGTGACGACCAGTATGGATCTGTATCGCGTGGGTATTTTGTTTGTCAATCCTTGCTTTTTGAAGCGTCATTATAGAATACGAATTTAACTTATATACGAGATGGCAATTTATACAAAAACAGGCGACAAAGGCACAACAGCTCTGGCGAATGGCGAGCGTGTGTCCAAGACGGATGTGCGCATCGAGGCGTACGGAACTGTTGATGAGTTGAACAGTTGGTTAGGATTGTTGGATGCTTCTTTGTCGGACGACCGGAGAAGCGACATCCACGAGCAGATTTTGTGGGTTCAGAACAAGCTCTTTAATCTGGGCGCAGGATTGAGTGAAGCTCCGGGAGAATGGATTTCGGAAGAGGATGTGCACCAATTGGAAGAATGGATAGACGCGATGCAGAACGAAGTGCCCAAACAGAATTGTTTTTTGTTGCCAACCGGTAGTGAACCGGTCTGCCGATGTCATGTAGGACGCACTATTTGTCGTCGTGCAGAGCGCCGAATGATCGACGCGCAGGCGGAGGAGAGGTATGTACGGTTTATAAACCGTTTAAGTGATTTCCTTTTTGTGCTGGCTCGGTATATCACCTTCGTTCGAAAGGAGTCAGAAACAGGTTGGAAAAAGGATTAAAATGTGGAAAAATTGACGGAAAGATGTCAAAATGTGTAAAAAATGCCGAAAAATGTAAATATTTGCATAAAATATTTGCGTGTATCATAGATTTTTAGTACTTTTGCACGTTTTTTGAAAAAATATGCCCGCATAAAGCGGGTTAATAAACGAACCAATAAGATAAAAATATATGTACTGGACACTCGAATTAGCGTCAAGATTGGACGATGCTCCATGGCCCGCAACGAAAGATGAGTTGCTCGACTATGCCAACCGCGTCGGCGCTCCGGCAGAGGTGATCGAAAACCTGCAGGAGTTGGAGGGCGATGACGAAGAACAATATGAGAGCATATTGGATATTTGGCCGGATTTTCCGACCAATGATGATGACTACATGTACAACGAAGAGGAGTACTAATTGGTGAAACGATGTATTGCAATTCTCGTTGGGCTGATGTTGGTGTTGGCTGCCCGTGCGCAGTTTGACCCGCAGATGGGGCAATACATGTACCTCCCGACAGCCTTTAATCCTGCAGCGGTAGGAGAAGGCGACCTGATGAAAGCGGCAGGCATGCACCGCATGCAATATGTTGACATTACGAATGCGCCGATGAGTACTTGGTTCAGTTTCAGTTCACCTTTTGTGATCGGCAAAACCAGTCATGGCGCAGGCATCCGGTTCCTGAACGACCGATACGGATTATTTACAACGCAATCCCTGTATGCCCAATATGCATACCGCCAGAAACTAGGCAAGGGATATTTGAGTATAGGAATCGATTTGGGTTTTGTGAATGTGGGATTTAAAGGCGATTCGATCAATCTGAGCAAAATGGGCGACGATTATCATGACGCGAACGATCCGATGCTTCCGGCGGGAAGTAAGTCGGGAATGAAATTTGACATGGGATTGGGATTGTATTATTGCACTCCGGTATGGTGGGTTGGCGCCAGTTACAGCCATGTGACGCGTCCCCAGATCGATTGGAGCGACGGTACAACCGGTGTGGAACAGAAGGTGACTTTGTTCGGCACGATGTACGTAACGGGCGGTTACCATTTCAGGCTGAAAAACCATCGTGAATGGGTGTTGACGCCCAGCGCAATGGTGATGAGCGATTTCCGGAGTTGGGACGTGAACCTGACGCTGATGTGCGATTATAAAGACCGGTACCGCTGGGGATTGGGTTATCGTATTGCAGGAAGTGTAAATATATTATTAGGAATAGATATTATTTCCGGTCTCCAATTGGGTTACAGTTGCGAATTGCCGACCAACAAACTGCTACTGGAGAGTTACGGAAGTCACGAGATATATCTGGCATACGGGTTCGATATCCTGAAGCCGAAGAGAACGAATAAATATAAATCAATTCGATACTTGTAAGTATGAAAGCAACAAAATTTTTGCCATTGGTCGCTTTGGTAGCGATGGTGATGGCGGGTTGTAACAAGCCTGCGGGTGAGCTCGTTGGTGCGTACAAATCCAGTAATTTTAAGGAAGCAAATCCTTATGGCATGTTGTTCATCAAGAAGGGTTCCTTCATGATGGGTGCCAACACGCAGTCCGCTGTATTCGAGCAGCCGGACAACGTGGTGATGGTGACGGTAGATGCGTTCTGGATGGACGAGACCGAGATCACCAATAACGAATACCATCAGTTTGTGAACTGGGTTCGCGACTCAATCGCTCTCACCAACCTGATTGCTGCAGGTATGACGGATTATGCTATCCAGCCGAAGGATGAAGATTTCGACGAGGAGAATTTCCGTATCAACTGGAGCAAGAAGGTGCCTTGGAAGAGCAAGGAAGAAGACGTAGTTGACGCGCTGTCGTCGATGTTCTATTCCGATGGTCGTTTTAACACCAACAACCTGCATTACCGTTACAATTGGGTCAATATGGACGAGGCGCTGCCACAACGTAATAAATTCGATGTGGCAACGAGTACTTATCCTCCCGGAGCAACGGCACGTGTAGATACATTCTGGGTGAACGAGAACAACGAGATCAAGGACTCGACTATTATCCGTCCGCTTCGTGAGCCGAAAGATCTGCTGACGGAGAAGATCGTATGTATCTATCCTGATACATTGGTATGGGCGCGTGATTTCCAGTTCTCGTACAACGATCCGTTGCTGCACATGTATTTCAAACACCCGGGTTATGCTGAGTATCCGGTAGTGGGTGTGACATGGGAGCAGGCTCATGCGTTCTGCAACTGGCGTACCAAATACTTCAATATGCATTCGAGCACGGAGGTGAACGAGTATCGTCTGCCGACGGAGTCTCAGTGGGAGTATGCTGCCCGTGGAGGTCGCAAGATGGCGATGTATCCGTGGGGTAGCAACTACGCCCGTGACGGCAAGGGATGTTTCTTTGCTAACTTCAAGCCTTATCGCGGAGCATACAACGATGATACGGGTACTACCACTATGAAGGTAGCTCAGTTCCGTCCGAATGATTTCGGTCTGTTCGATATGGCCGGAAACGTATCGGAGTGGACTAATTCAGCATACCAGAGTGCGGCAAACACGCATATCCATGACTTGAATCCGGATTTCAGTTACATGGCTCGTAAGGCTGACCCGGACATCCTGAAACGCAAGGTGGTGAAAGGTGGCAGCTGGAAAGACATCAGTTATTTCATGCAATGCGGCGTACGTACGTATGAGTACCAATATGAGAGCCGTCCGTATATCGGCTTCCGTTGCGTTCGCGCGTACATCGGCGAATAAATAAATTAAATAAGGAAATATTTTAAAAATTATATATTATGGCTACAGAAAAGCAAGGTTTGGGCGCAAGATTCATGCATTGGTATGAGTCTTACCAAGGTAAAAACGTAGTAAACATCGTATATTCTGCGGGTGCGTCCGTAGTTATTATCGGTGCGTTGTTTAAAATTCTGCACTGGCCGGGTGCAAGTCAAGTGCTGATGATCGGTATGTTTACCGAGGCATTCTTGTTCTTGATCGGAACATTGGAGCACCCGCATCCAGAGTTCCACTGGGAGAACGTGTTCCCGCAGTTGTTGGAATATGGAACCAAACCGGAGTTATTAGAAGAAAAATCTCATCAACCACGTCCTACGTTGTTAGGTGCCGGAACCGCTGAGGGTCCGCAGACGATCGGAACGATGACGACTACTGCTCGTCCTGCTGCGTCTGAACCTGTATCGAGCGCGAAAGTTCCGACTCTGAAAGACGAGGATTTGAAAGCATTGAAGGACGGTATTGCAGATTTGGCAAAGACTGCTACTCAGTTTGCGGAGTTGGGCAAAGTAGCTCAGACCGGCGTTAAACTGGGAGAAAAACTGGCAGCCGCAGAGGTAGCGACAGAGTCTTACGCAACGGCAACCGCTTCTTTGGCTCAGTCTTATGCACGCGTGAGCGGCGATATGCAGAATATCGCAGAAGAGACCAAGGCTTATAAGGCAGGTGTAGAGCAAGTAGGCAAGAGCATTGCTGCATTGAACACCGTATATGAGTTGCAATTGCAGTCGGTTAATGCGCAGACCGAGGCTCAAAAAGCCGCTGCTGCAGCCGCTAAGGAGTCCGCAGAGGCACAAGTTGCTTTCGCTGCCGGTGCTAAACAGTTGCAGAAACAAGTAGCAAGCCTGAACGACATTTATGGCAATATGCTGAATGCACTCGCATAAGTATCGGTTCAGGTAAACAATAATTGAATTTAAACAAAACCAATAAAACACTTCAGCAATGAGTGGAGCAAAAAACTGTCCCGAAACCCCGAGACAAAAAATGATCGGTATGATGTACTTGGTGCTCACCGCCATGTTGGCGTTGAACGTAAGTACTGATATCCTCAATGGTTTTACATTGGTGGACGATAGTTTGCACTCCTCAATCGCTGCATCGGATACACGTAACGCGAAGCTCTATAACGACTTCAAGGCTGCAAACGCAGATAACCCAGAGAAGACTCAGGAGTGGTTCGATAAGGCAATGGAGGTACAGAAACGTGCAGATTCTCTCGTAAACTATATTCAAGACTTCAAGGAGCATATCGCTATTCTGGCGGATGGTCAATCCAAAGTAGATGCCCGTAGAGGCGCGGAAGGCAAAGAAGATCCGACCCGTCGTATTGAAGGAAACTCGAATCTGGATGTTACTGCGCAATACGCTATTAACGAAGGTCATGGTGCCGAGTTGAAAGAGATTGTGGCTTACTATCGCGATTATGCAGCCGGATTAGCAAATCAAGACGCAGAGTTGCGGAGCTCGATTATGCAAAATCTGGCTACCGATCGTGGTTGGAACGCCCACGAGAAAGACTCGTGTGACTGGGAAATCGCTATCTTTGAAGGTATGCCGGTAGGTGCGTCGATCACGATTCTGACCAAGATGCAGAACGATGTTCGTTCGACCGAGAGCCAGTTGATTCAATACCTGATGGATCGCACGGACGCGGGTGACCTGCGCGTGAATAAACTGAACGCGTACGTGATTCCGAATTCGAACTATGTGATCCGCGGAGGTAAGTACACAGCCCAGATTATTCTGGCGGCAGTGGACTCGACGCAACGTCCGGAGTATTACATCGAGGGTCAACGTATCAATGACCAAGGTATATATGAGGTAGCCGCATCCGGCGTGGGTCTGAAGAAGTACTCGGGTTGGATTGCGTACCAGAACCCGTCCACGGGTGAGATGGAGAATCTGCCTTTCACCAGCGAGTATAGCGTGGGCGAGCCGGCAGTAACGATTTCGAACAACGACCTGAATATCATGTACCGCGGATATGATAACAAGTTCTCGATCTCTGTTCCGGGTGTAGCCAACGACAAGGTCAAAGTGAGCGTCAACGGTGCGTCTGTACGTCAGCAGGGCGGCATCTGGATCATCAAGCCGGGCGATAATGCCAAGAGCGTATCTATCTCCGTATCCGCTGAACTGGACGGACGTATGCAGCAAATGGGTAGCAAGGAATACCGCGTGAAAGCACTTCCGAAGCCGGGAGCATACTTCAAATCGGGTGAGAACGAGTACAACGGAGAGAAAGCTATCCCGCGTAGTGCGCTGTTGAATGCAGGGGCTTCCGTGATTGCTTCGTATGGTCCTGACGGTCTGTTAGACCTGCCGTTCCAGATCTCCGGTTTCCGTGCTAATATCAATGGTGTTTATCTGGAGTCGCGCGGCAACAAGTTCACGCGTGAGCAGTTGGATCGTTTGGCAAAACTGAAACCGGGTAACTCTGTGATTATCACGGATATCCGTGCTAAAGGTCCGGATGGTCGTGAGATTCGTCTGTCGCCTATCCCTCTAACACTTAATTAACAGGTAAAGAATATGATGAAGAAAATTAGTATTATTGCATGCTTGATGCTGGGCGTACTAACTGCTCAGGCGCAACACCAAGTGATTTCGTTCTTCGATGAAATGGGTAGTGCACGCATCCAGACGGAGGAGTTCTCGAAGGCGCATGACACGATTGTGTTGGTGGATCATCGTATTGACGATGTGATTTGGGCTCGCTATGTATATCGTATCATAGATATGCGATATAAGCAGAATTACCAACTTTATTTCCCGACCAAATCGGATGATTCGGATTATCGTAACTTATTCAAGGTGATAGCTGATGCAGTAGTGGACGGTCTGCCTATTTATGAGAAGAATATGGAGACCATCAAGCCTGATTTCAAGCAAGCTCCATTAGCAAAGGCAACGATACCTATGATGTTTATGGCGGATGATCCTTCGGCTGATTATTCGGATGATCCGACCCACTATGATATCACGGAGTCTGACGCTATGTTGGTTCACTATGACAGTATTGCGGACGAACTTTCGGGTCACTTCTATCGTTTCGAGCCGATCGTGCGTAACCAGTTGAAATATCTGATTCAGGAGGTTGTCTTCTTCGATAAACACACCTCTCGTCTGCATTCGAAGATTATGGCGATAGCTCCGTTGCAATCCGATCTGATCACGACGCGTGACAGTTCCAATATTATGGGTTCTTTGCGTGAGTCGATCATGTTCTGGATTCCGTTCGACAAACTGCGTCCGTACATGGCATTACAATATGCTATCCCGAATCGCAACGAGGTGAAGCGTGTTACGTTTGATGAGTTCTTCCAGAAACATCTGTACACCTCCTATATCGTGGGAGAGGGTAATATGTATAACCGCTGGATTCCGGACTATGCCGGAACCGAGGCGCAGGTTAAGAAGGAGCAAGAGCGTATTGCTACCGAAATGCTGAACTTCGAGCAGGATCTCTGGGAATACTAATGCGTAAACATCGTTTTCGTAATTCTTATGTGACATCTGCTATCAGTGTGTCGCTGGTACTGTGTCTAATCGGGCTGGAGGGCATTTTGTTGCTCTCCGCCGATTCGCTTATTACGCGCATGCGCGAGAACATGACTATCACAGCCGTGTTGACCAAGGATGCGGATAGTACGCAGTGTGCGCGTCTGGAGGCGGTGCTGAATGCCGGAGACCGATGCAGCAGTTATCGCTATGTCTCGGCTTCTGAGGCGCTGGAGGAGCATATCCGTTCATTAGGAGAAGACCCCTCTGCTTTCTTGGGCTTCAATCCTTTGTCTGCCAGCTATGAGATTCATCCCACCGACGCCTATAGTGCGCCGGACAGTCTGGCAATGATCGCCGCAGATTTAGAAGCACTGCCTTATGTGGAAGAGGTTATCTATCCGCGCGATCTGGCGGATCTGATGAGCAGTAATGTGCACGAGTTCTCGCTGATCCTATTGGCTGTGGCTCTGGCGTTGCTGTTAGTCTCGATGGTGTTGATTGTGAACACAATCCGTTTGCAGATCTATTCGCAGCGGTTCCTGATTAACACCATGACGCTGGTGGGCGCGACATCTTGGGTGACGCGGCGTCCGTTTGTGCTGCGCAATATGGGGATGGGTCTGATTGCGGGCTTGGTAGCGTTGGCTATTCTGAGCGGCGTGGTTTACTATGTCGAGTTCCGCATGGGGCTGATGCTTTTTGCGCTAACTTGGCAGAATATTGCTTTTGTGTCGGCTATCGTGCTGTGTTCGGGGCTGCTGATCACGCTCTTTGCTTCGCTGATAGCTACAGGACGATATATCCGCATGGATAATAACTCTCTCTATGAGATCTGAGAAAATATAAAGCAAACAAGCAAATGAAACATACTTTATCGAAACTGAATTTGATTCTGATAGCGGTGTCTTTTGTTATCATCGTTATTGGTTTTGCCCTCATGGTGGGAGCACCTTCGGGGGATGTTTACAATCCTGATATTTTCTCCTTCCGTCGCATTACAGTAGGTCCGATGATTTCACTCTTCGGCTTCGTAATGATGTTATTTGCTATCTTATATCGGGGTAGGAAGAAATGAGTTGGTTAGAAGCACTGATATTGGGAATAGTGCAGGGACTGACGGAGTTTCTGCCGGTTTCTTCTTCTGGTCATTTGGAGATTGGTCAGGCTTTGCTGGGCACTTCGGGTGAAGATAATCTGACTTTTGCGATCATCGTTCATACCGCTACGGTGTTATCTACGCTGGTGGTTCTTTGGCGCGAAGTGGCGCAGCTCTTCAAGGGTACGTTCACGACACTCCAATGGAATAGCGAGAAGGATTATGTGGCGAAGATTCTGGTGTCTATGATACCGGTTTTTATCGTCGGTATGTTCTTCAAAGACCAAGTGGAAGCATTCTTCGGCAACGGATTGTTGCTGGTGGGCATTTGTCTTCTGGTCACAGCGTGTCTGCTGGCGTTGAGCGAGTGGCTGCAGAAAAAGCGTGCGGGCGAAGGACATGAGGTGACTTACAAGGACGCGATCATCATCGGTCTGGCGCAGGCTTGTGCGGTTCTGCCCGGTCTGAGCCGTTCGGGATCGACGATAGCTACTGGTTTGTTATGCGGAGTGAAGAAAGAGAGTGTGGCTCAGTTCTCCTTTCTCATGGTGCTTATTCCTATTTTAGGCGAAGCCTTTTTGGATTTGCTGAAATTGCTGCAAGGCGAGATCACCGTCGGTTTGGGTGTCGTGCCTGCGCTGGTGGGATTTGTGGCAGCGTTCGTGACGGGCTGTTTCGCTTGCCGTTTTATGATTGAGATCGTGCGCCGCCAGCGCCTGATATATTTTGCCGTTTACTGCGCAATAGTGGGTACTGTGGCGATCATTACTACCGTCTGCTGATATGTGGGATTTTGAAGCAGGCGAAATACTGGCTTTTGACAAACCTCTGCGCTGGACCTCGTTTGACCTGGTGGCGAAGGTGCGTTATAACCTCTGCCACAAGTTAGGGACGAAGAAACTGAAGGTCGGACATTCCGGCACGCTGGATCCCTTGGCAACCGGAGTCGTGATCATCTGCACGGGGAAGAAGACGAAGATGATCGAGGCGCTCCAAGCGGATGTGAAGGAGTATATTGCTACGTTGCAGTTAGGTGCAACGACCCCTTCGTTTGATATGGAGAAAGAGGTGGATGCTACTTATCCCACCGCCCATATCAACCGCGCTCTGATTGATGAGACGATTCCGCTTTTTATCGGTGAGTTATGGCAGGTGCCGCCTATGTTCTCTGCCGTTCAGGTGAATGGCAAACGGGCGTATGAGTTGGCGCGGAAGGGCGAGCAGGTGGAACTCAAACCCAAACTGCTCAAGATTGACGAGATCGAGGTGCTCTCTTTTGATGAGGAAAAGATGCAACTGACCATCCGCGTCGTGTGCTCCAAAGGAACGTACATCCGTGCTCTGGCGCGCGACATAGGCGAGAAACTGAATTCAGGAGCGTACCTTACTGCTCTGAGAAGAACGAGAGTAGGGGATACACGAGTTGAGGATTGTATGACGATAGACCAATTTTTGGCACAACTAAACGAAGAATATGTATAAATCCAATGATATGAGACTCTGTCAGTTTAAGTTTAAACTGCCAGAAGAGTTAATAGCTCAATTTCCCGCGCCCTATCGCGATGAGGCGCGTTTGATGGTACTCCATCGCAAGAGTGGCGAAGTGGAGCATAAGACTTTGCCGGAGATGGTAGAGTATTTCGACGAGGGCGACCTGTTTGTCTTTAACGACACCAAAGTTTTCCCTGCTCGTTTATGGGCGCATAAGGAGAAGACGAACGCCCTGATTGAGGTGTTCCTGCTTCGTGAATTGAACCACCGGATGAGATACTGGGACGTGCTGGTAGAGCCGGCGCGTAAGATCCGTATCGGTAATAAATTGACGTTTGAGGAAGACCCGGCTATCGTTGCGGAAGTGATTGATAATACGACCAGCCGCGGACGTACTTTCCGTTTCCTGACGGACTATGACAATGAGGAGTTCGTTCCCAAACTCTACGCTTTGGGTAATGCGCCGCTGCCGAAATATATCCGTCGCCCGATGGATCCCCAAACGCAGGAGCAGTACCAGCAGACTTTCCATGACCAGCCGGTGCGCGAGATGGATGTTGAGCGTTACCAGACGATCTTTGCGGACAAGGTGGGAGCCGTAGCAGCGCCTGCATCGGGGCTGCATTTCTCCAAACAGTTGCTCAAACGAATGGAGATCCGCGGCATCGAGACGACGTTCATGACCAGCCATGTGTCCCTGGGTATATTCAAAGAGATAGACGTGGAGGATCTGACGAAGAACAAGATGGAGTCGGAGCAGATCATCTTGCCGGCTAAGATGGCAGATGCTGTCAACCGCGCGCACGATGAGCAGCGTCGCGTCTGTGCAGTCGGTACGGAAGTGATGCGCGCTATGGAGCATGTTGCGGGCACTAACGGCTTGCTCAAAGAGTACGACGGATGGACCAACAAGTTCATTTTCCCGCCCTATAATTTCGCTACCGCCAATAGTTTCTTCGTCAATTTCTATATGCCTTGTTCGAGCCAGTTGCTCATGGTTGCTGCTTTCGCAGGCTATGAGAATACGATGCATGCTTACGAAGAGGCAGTGAAAGAAGGGTATCGCTTCGGCGACTATGGTGACGCTATGTTAATCGTGGACTGATGAATGTGCGCATAGACTCATCTTGGCAGCGCGTGCTGCAGGCGGAGTTTGACAAACCTTATTTCGAACTCCTGACCTCTTATGTGCGCCAACAATACCAGACCCGTCGGTGTTTCCCACCGGCAGGTCTTATTTTTAATGCTTTTGACTCGTGTCCGTTTGACCGTGTGCGGGTCGTGATCATCGGCCAGGACCCCTATCATGAGGAGGGACAGGCGATGGGACTCTCTTTCTCGGTGCCGGAGGGAGTGGCTATTCCTCCTTCGCTGATGAATATCTATAAGGAGATTCATCGCGATTTAGGTACTCCTATCCCTGCCAGCGGCGATTTGCGTCGTTGGGCGGAGCAGGGAGTGCTTCTGCTGAATGCCACTCTGACGGTGGAGGCGCATCGTGCCGGCAGCCACCAAGGGAAAGGTTGGGAAGAACTGACGGACGCTGCGATTGAGGCGCTCAATAGAGAGCGTACCCATCTGGTCTTTATGCTCTGGGGATCGTACGCCCAGCGCAAAGGTCAGTTTATCGACCGCCGCAAGCATCTGGTTCTCCAGACTTCGCACCCTTCGCCTCTCTCTGTCTATCGCGGATTTGACGGCTGCGGACATTTCAGTCAAGCGAATAATTATCTGATCAATCACGGCATAGAACCCATTAAATGGTAATAATATGAGAAAACTACTGCTAATAGACGCCTATGCGATGATCTTCCGTGCGTATTATGCGTTTATCCGCGCGCCGCGCATGAATAGCAAAGGGGAGAACACCTCTGCTATTTTCGGTTTCGCGGTCACGCTCGAAGATCTGTTGAAGAAGATCAACCCGACGCATGTCGGAGTGGCTTTTGACCCTCCGGGTGGCACTTTCCGCCACGAGGCGTATGAGCAATACAAAGCCCAACGTCCCGAGACTCCGGAAGATATCCGAAAAGCGGTTCCGGTGATCAAAAACCTCTTGCAGGCGATGAATATACCTGTGCTGGAGGTCCTCGGATTTGAGGCGGACGATGTGATCGGAACGCTCTCGAAGAAAGGTGAGGAAGCGGGATTTGAGGTCTATATGGCTACGCCGGATAAGGATTACGGCCAGTTGGTGTCCGATCATATCTTCATGTATCGCCCGCGGCATACAGGAGGCTTTGAGTTGATGGGACCGAAAGAGGTGTGCGATAAGTACGGTCTGCAAAATCAGTCGCAGGTCATTGACTTATTGGGTCTGATGGGCGATGCGAGCGATAATATCCCCGGTTGCAAGGGAGTGGGAGAGAAAACAGCTGTGGCGCTTCTGCAGCAGTTTGGCTCGATTGATACGATGCTGGCGCATACCGACGAGATCAAAGGTGCGCTGCGAACCAAGGTGGAGAGCCAGACGGAGGAGATTAAATTCTCCCGTTTCCTCGCTACGATTCGCACGGATGTACCGATTGCGCTGGATGAGACGCTCCTTGCGAAGAAAGAACCGGATATGGAGGCACTCACGGCGCTCTATCGCGAACTGGAGTTCAATACGCTCCTGCGTAAACTCGGGACGTCTAGTTCTACTAGTTCTTCTAGTTTAACTAGTTCAACTAGTTTATCTAGTAAGCCTGCCAAGGCATCCAAACCTGCAGACCCCAATCAGCTGGATCTTTTTGCGGCTGCGGAGGAATCTCCAGAAGCCGGAGATCCGTCTTCCGTAACAAGAACCCCCTCTTTTGATACGATTGAGAACCGACTTTGCCAGTATCTGCTGAACCCTGAAGTGGCGTTCAATCCGTACAAGGAGCCGGATTTTGCTGCGCTGAAAGCCGATGCGGACCTCTGGACGCTCTATAACGAAGTGGAACTGCCGCTGGTGCCTGTTCTGCGTGAGATGGAGGCTGCCGGCGTGCGGATCGATGTGGATAAACTGCGTCAGGCGGAGCAAACGCTCTCGGAAGAACTGAACGAATTGGAGCAGCGCATTTATGCTCTGGCGGGCGAGACATTTAATATCAACAGCCCGCGTCAGGTGGGCGAACTGCTTTTCGACAAACTCAAACTGGATGCGAAAGCCAAGAAATCCAAGAACGGACAATATTCCACTTCGGAAGAAGTGCTATCCGCTCTGCGCGACAAACATGAGATTGTGGGGCTGATCTTGGAGCAGCGTGAACTGAAAAAACTGATCTCCACCTATATCTCTGCTTTGCCGGGATATATAGACCCCAAGGACGGTAAGATCCATACGACCTATAACCAAACGGTGACGGCTACGGGGCGGCTCTCCAGCAGCAATCCGAATCTGCAGAACCTGCCGATACGCTCCGAGCGCGGGCGGTTCATCCGCGAAGCGGTTATTCCCGATGAGGGATGTCTGTTCCTCTCCGCCGATTACAGCCAGATCGAGCTGCGGCTCATGGCGCATTTCAGCCAGGACGAACACATGCTTGCGGCATTCCGTTCCGGTCAGGATATCCACGCGGCTACGGCTGCGAAAATATACGGTCTGCCGATTGAAGAAGTCTCCAAAGACCAGCGGCGAAATGCCAAAACCGCTAATTTCGGTATTATTTACGGAATATCCGCTTTTGGCTTGTCCCAGCAATTAGGATGCAGCCGCACGGAGGCAAAACAGCTCATTGATGATTATTTCGCGGCTTTCCCGCGAGTGATCAGTTATATAGAGTCTCAAAAGGAACAGGCGCGCGTACGCGGGTACGCGGAAACACTCTTTGGCAGAAAGAGATACCTGCCGGATATCCAATCGCATAATGCTACCGTGCGCGCTTTCGCAGAGCGCAATGCGGTAAATGCACCTATTCAAGGAACCGCAGCGGATATCATCAAAATGGCGATGGTCTCTATTCATCGGCGGCTCAAAGAGGAAGGGCTGCGCGCACAGATGATTATGCAGGTCCATGACGAACTCAATTTCAATGTGCCGAAGGACGAAGTGGATCGCGTGCGAGAGATCGTAGTCTCGGAAATGCAAAATGCTGTACATTTATCCATACCATTAATAGCCGAATGCGGCGTAGGAGGAAACTGGCTTGAAGCTCATTAATATTTTATTAGTAATCCGAATCCTCTGTGTCGGCAACTCGTTTTCATGGGATGCCGTGGAGCAGGAGTTAGTGCCGCTTTGCGACGCGAAAGGCGTGCAGGTGGAGGTTCATAATCTGTATTATGGCGGTTGCTCATTAGAGCAGCATGCCGAGTTTTTAATTCGCGATACCGCGGCGTATTCGCATCGCGTTTGTACCAACCATCGCCATTCGGTTGGAGCACGGGAGTCCTATATTCCGCATCTCCAGAAACGAGTGATAAAGGACACAGTTTCCTTGCGGGAAGCGTTGCAGGACGGGGAATACGATATTATCTCACTCCAGCAGGCAAGCCATTTCAGCGGCGTGCGTTCGTCCTATGAGCCGTGGCTCGACATGCTGGTGGATACGGTTCGGGCGTACCAGCCGAAGGCAAAGATCTATTGGATGCAGACTTGGGCGTACAGCCAAGATGCGACGCACCCTGCGTATCCGACCTACCATAACTCGCAGGCCGAGATGTGGGATAGTATTCAGGCTTGTACCAAACTGATCAAACTGCCGCTTATTCCTTGCGGAGCTGCCATTCAATATGGGCGTGAGACCAAATTAGGCGACACATTCTGCCGCGACGGGTATCATCTGAACTATACGTACGGACGATATACGGCTGCGTGTGTATGGTACGAAATTATCACCGGAAAGGATGTAAGACAGAATGGTTACAAGAATCCGGAGATGAGTGCGAAAGAGCGTCGTCTGGCACAAAAATCTGCCCATCGGGCGGCAAAAGAGTCCAAAAAACGCCCCTAAATGCACTTTTTTTGAAAAAAAATGCAAAAATATTTGCACATGTCAGAAAAAAGCAGTACTTTTGCACCCGCTTTTGAAAAGGAGACTATCTGGTGCGGTAGTTCAGTTGGTTAGAATACCGGCCTGTCACGCCGTAGGTCGCGAGTTCGAGTCTCGTCCGCACCGCCAACCAGCGCAAGCTGGTTCTCTTTTCAAAACAAAGGGGATATTCCCCTTCCGGCGGAGGCCGGTTTCCCCGCAAGACGGGGACACCTCCGGGTCCATTAGCTCAACTGAATAGAGTACCACACTACGGATGTGGGGGTTGCAGGTTTGAATCCTGCATGGATCACAAGCGTCTGAGATCGTCTCAGACGCTTTTTTGTGTCGGTAACGTATCACGAATATCCCCCTAATCACCCCTTAATCACCCCCTTATCACCCCCTTATCACCCCCTAATCACCCCCTTTTGGCACGAAAAAAGGAAAAATAATTGTAAAAAAATGACATTGTCTATTGCATAATTAAAAAAAATACAGTATCTTTGCAGCCGAATTTATACCAAATGCCGCAGGAAGGCGTATATGAAGCCTTGTATTATTTGGAGGAAACCTTGTGTGAAGGCATGAAGCTTTGTATTATTTGGCGGAGGAGGTGTGGGTTCATTACATATTGATTGGCGTTTATTGACGCTTTGTGCTTTGCGCGCGAAAAGCCTCGAACACTTTTAGCAAAATTCAGTCAAGGACAAAGTCACAATAGATGCCTACGGGTATGACATTCATACTCGCCCAGTCATTTCGTTGACGGGTGGAGTTGTCATATCGGCGTAGGTTTCATTGTTGTTTGTTTGACTGAATGGGGTAGTTCGAGGATCCTAGCGCGCAGATGAGCAATAGCGAAGTCTGCGCTTTTTGTGTGTATAGCGCAAAGTAAAAGGCAGGAATACCATTATAACGGAGTTAGCCGAAAATCCGTAGAAGAGTAGGCACCCACCCGAAAATCAAAACAATATGAAAACCATCTACATTGGAAAAGGAAATGACAACGATTATGTTGCCAATGATTCGACTGTATCCCGTAAACATGCTTCCATCACAGTAACCGATGACGGTCGGGTAGTGCTGAAGGATCTAAATTCGACAAACGGAACTTTTGTCAACGGCAAGCGTATTCAGTCCGAGGTGGTACTTCAACCGAACGACGTGGTGTTATTAGGCCGTTATAATCTGGACTGGAAGAGCGTAGCGTCTTCTTCGAACGGAGGTCATACCCGCCGTGTGTCAGCATATAATCCCAACAAGAAAGTGATCGGTCGTGCCAATACATGTGATGTATGCCTGCCGTACGAAGATGTCTCTTCGGAGCACGCATTTTTGGAGAAATTGTCCAGCGGCGAAATCGCTATAACCGACAATCGTTCGACCAACGGCACTTATGTGAACGGCGAACGGATCACTTACAAAGTGCTTCACAAAGGCGATGTAGTGACGATTTCGAAAGGTCATGTGCTGGAATGGGAGAAACTGATGCCGGCAGCAGCTGCGGGAAAGAAACCGGCAGGCAAAAAGAATAATCTGGCGTACAAAATAGCCGCAATCGTTATTCTTTTGTTAGCGATAGGATACGGAGGATATCTTATGATCTTCCGCGAACGTCCTCTTTCGCCTGATCAGGCTTACCAGCGTTACAACTCGGCTGTCTGCCTGCTTTATGGAGAGTATTCCTACCGCATAAGTATAGACATAGAAGACCAGAATCTTGCCCACGGTGCGCTCGAATTAATAGGCGTTTCTCCGGAGGCCTCCTACTCATTCGATCAGGATGGTAGTTTGAAAAAAGGAACCTCTGGTTATACGGGCACAGGATTCTTTATCTCGGAAGATGGAAAAATGGGTACCAATTTGCATATAGCCAGGCCTTGGCTGTACGAAAATGAGTCCCAGCTTCTCTCCCAAACTATCCAGCAATTATTTGCCAGATATAGTACGGCTTATCCTATCCTTACATCCATGATTCCCCATATCAAAGTTACAGGTCATCTGGATTATTTGGGCGTAGTTCCGAACGGTTTACCGATGAAACCCGGAAACTTAACCGAATGTTCTTTCATTAACGCGAGTGATGACACGGAGAAGGATGTTGCTATCGTTCAAACCGTGACTCACCAGCTTCCCAACGGTGTGCATACCTATATAGATATTAATGCAGCGAATACGGCCCCTGAGGCGGTTGCGCAGGGTAAGAAAGTATATGTGATCGGATTTCCTTTGGGGGTAACGGTTGGTAAAATAAAGAGTTCCGGCGACGAGGATGTGCTGGAGAATCAGATTCAAACAGGTACGATCACTCAAAATAGAGGCGAGATTGAGTTTGGTCATAATGCCCCGACATTTGGAGGTGCGAGCGGTTCGCCGGTATTAGATGAATACGGGCATTTAGTAGGAGTGCACCATGCTGGCTTGGCTAAATTGGGCGCTCATGGATTCAACTGGGCGATTAAGGTCGAGTATTTAAAAGAAATTTATAAATAAAAAAGATAATATATTAACCTAATAAAAACATTACAGTTATGGCAACGAAAAAATGTATCAATGGTCATCAGTATGATGCCAGTATCTACGGCGACAATTGTCCGTTCTGTCCTTCTCACGAAGCAACCGCAATGATTCCGAACGGCGGCTCGTCCAGCGGCGGGGAGACCGCAGTAATCGGTCACGAGGCTCCCACTATTCCAATGAACGAAGGTGCGGGCGGCGAGTTCGCAGGCGGCGGAACTGTGATCCGTCGCGCAGACGGTCAGCCAATGACAGGCGGCGCGGGCGGCAATAAGAAACTGGTAGGAGTGCTTGTTTCGTATAGCGTAGATCCGATGGGCGAGGTATATAAGATATATGAAGGAAGAAATATCATCGGTCGCGCTCCGGTGTGCGACATCGCTATTCCGAGCGACGAGAATATGTCCGGTCAGCACCTGCTGATTCTGTATGTAGAGGCAGAAGGAATCGTTTGGGCAGAGGACCAGAAATCGTCCAACGGTACGTATATCAACGGTAAGTTCTCCCGCGGCATGATCGAATTGCACACGAACGACCTGATCGTGATCGGCGGCACCAAGTTTATTTTCTTCCAAATCCCGAGATAAACTATGGACAGCAAATATAATTATTGTTTCGTATCCGAACGCACAGACGTCGGTTGCAAGCGTCAAGCCAACGAGGACAATCTGGTTCATTTCGAATGTCCGAACGGTTTGGTGGCAACAGTCTGCGACGGCATGGGCGGTCATGTAGGCGGCGCGGTAGCCTCCCAAGTGGCGGTAGATGCTATCCGTTCGTTCCTGACGGAGAACTATTTTGAGAATCCTCAGGAGGCGATCGGGATGGCGATCGACGCGGCAAACAAGGCTATTCTGGCTCGCGTACGCGTGCAGCCGGAGTTGCAAGGCATGGGCTCAACCTGCGTGATGCTCATCGTGCGCGACGGAAAAGTATATATCGGTTCTGTCGGAGACAGCCGCATTTATCTGATCCGGAGCCGCCGAATCATGCAGTTGACGAAAGATCAGTCTTTTGTTCAGCTCTTGGTCGATCGCGGCGAGATCACGAAAGAGCAGGCGGAACACCATCCCCGCAAGAATGAGATCACGAACTGTCTGGGAATCGCCGATATGCGTGCAGCTACTGTGCTGCCCGACGCGATCATTCCGGAGGCAGGCGACTGTTTCCTGCTCTGCTCCGACGGTTTGAGCGGCATGGTACCCGATGAGCGAATCGAGCATATTGTAAGCCAGCAGGGCACCTATACGTCGCAACAACGTGTGGATCAATTAGTTGAACTGGCGCGGCAAAACGGCGGTCTGGACAACATAACGGTCCAGATCGTGGAATTTGCTGTCAGCCCAGCTGCGGTAGCGAAGAGACGTCTTCCTCTCAAATGGCTGTTCGGGCTGATGGCTCTGCTTGTCGTGATAGCAGCCTGCGCCGGTCTGTATGCATGGTTAGGCGGTGACAAACCTGAGGAAAAAACTGAGGTTGTAGTAGAGGACGACACGATCCGTGTGACATTCTTGCCTGTTCCTTTTGAGGCGGAGACCCAACTTTCTATCATCCCCGGTGCGGAGATGGATACCGTAGTGCTGCGCGCCAAGGATAAGGCAGACCAGCGCGAACCAATTGTCAAATCGGAGAATTTGTTCCAGCAGCTGCAAACCCAGTTGCAAGGCAAAGCTGCCGAACTCGAATACCGTCAGGACTGCTACATCATATCCTCGTTCGACAAACTCTCATCTGACACGCTTGCTCTCGTTCTTCAAAAGGATTCATCTACCTATAAAGTCCAAGTGATCAAAGAGGTTCAGTTACCGGCTTCTGCACCGGAAGCAGTCACTCCTGCTACCCCTGCAAAACCCGACAGAAAACCTGCTCCCAAAGCGGACAAAAAGGAAGCCAACCCCAGCGCGTTAGACCATGTTTCCAAAAGTGTCACCGGTGTGACAAAACTTGAGGAAAAGGACCGCAAGGATCTGCAAAAAGAGGACGACAAAGCGGATAAAACCGCTCCTGAGCATGAAACGGCACCGGAGGTAGAGAAGGAACCGGAGCAGTCGCAGGCAGCACCTGCTGAAACTCCTCCAGCTGAAAATCCCGCTGACGGAAAGGCTACCGAAGAGCCCAAGTCTCCAGAGGAAGACCCCGAGAAACAAACCAACTAATCCTATTTATATATGGAACTACCGGGTTATTCCCATATCGAAGAGATCGGCAGAGGCGGTATGGGCTGTGTCTATAAGGCAATCGAAAACAGCACAGGCAGGATTGTAGCCATCAAAATGATGTCCAACAAAGTGACCTGCTATCCCGAATACCGGTCTCTCTTTTCCACCGAGGCGAACACCTTGCGTCAGCTGAACCACCCGTCGATTGTGAAAATCATCGGGAACACGTTCAGCGACGCGCAAGGCAATCTGTATCTGCCGATGGAGTTTGTGGAGGGCGAGACGATCTCTCAGCACGTGCGGAAATACGGCGCGTACAGCGAGGCAGAAGGTCTGCAACTAATGTGCCAGATCCTGGACGCTATGCAATACGTCTATAGCCAGAACAAGATCCACCGCGACATCAAGCCGAGCAACATCATGCTTCGTCCGGAAGGAGGAATATGTATTATCGATTTCGGTATAGCGAAGGACACACATATCTCCACCGGAATGACGGTCGGCAATGTGATCGGAACGAGCGGTTATATGAGTCCGGAGCAGGCAACGGGTCTGAATATCGACCATAGGACGGATATTTATTCGCTGGGTTGTCTGCTGTATTATATCTTGTCCGGCCAAGACGCAATCACGAAAGCGGATAACGATTTCGAGACCAAGTTGCGCGTGCTGGACACCGTAATACCCGATATTCGCCAGATCAATCCCTCTATCTCGGAGAATACTTCTTTTGCGATCCAGAAGGCGACGAACAAAAACATGCTGAAGCGCTTCCAGACGCCTGCGGATTTCAAAGCCGCTTTGTCGCATGAGGAATCGCGCACGGAGGACGTCTCCAAGACGATCATTACTATCGGGCGCGACACCGACAACGACATCACCATGTCCACCGACAAAGCGATCAGCCAGCATCACGGACGATTGATTTTCATCAAACCGATGCCTACTGTGCAAGTGTCTATTCTCTATGAAGATTTCAGCACAAACGGCACCGGACTGGACGGCAAATACATCCACCAGGCCCAGGAACACATCTCGCTTGCCCCGATCAATCAAATGCCGGAGATACTGCTTGCCGGCAGACCGGAGAACAAGGTGAGCTGGGACGAAGTAGAAAAGATTTACCGCCAAAAGACGGGACATTCTCTCTTTGTGCTGCCTGCACCGGAAGAGGACTCTCCGACACTCATCAATATCCCCTCCAAACCGAATCCGAATCCATCCGCTTCGATCTGGAAATGGGTAGCACTCATTACTCTCTTTATTTTAATCATCATTATCATATTAGCCAACCTATGAAAACGCTAATCATTGGAAAAAGCCCTAAATGCGACATCGTCATAAGCAACGATTATGTCAGTCGCGAGCATGCCGAAATAAGTATCGTCGGCAACCAGTATGTATATTATGACCACAGCAAAAACGGAAGTTCAATAGGCGGTCGGATTATCAACAATGAACGTGTGACGGTGGCTCCCGGTACAGAGATCCTATTAGCCAACCGTGTGCCCCTTCCGTGGACCCAGATCTATATGATGCTGCCGATGCAAGGAGTGGTGGTAGGCGAGTCCGGCACCCAAGTGGATTGCGTGGCTCCGGTGGCAGATGTGCCGCCTGTGGCTGCCGAGAATATACCGGCGTGGGTATATGTCGTCTCGTTCATTATTCCGATTGCCGGATGGATCATGTATTTTGTATGGAGGAACGAGAACTACCCCAAAGCCAAAGCGGCTTCAAATTGGGCATGGATCGGATTCGGAGTGAACTTCCTTTTAGGCATGCTGGCAGGAGCAGCCTGATATTGATCAACCATTGAAAAAAACATACAGTTATGATAGGAAAAGAAATTCTAAACTACCGCATCGTATCCTTTATCGGTAAAGGCGGAATGGGTACTGTGTATCTGGCAGAGCACAAATTCATTTCAACCCAGAAAGTGGCAATCAAAGTGATAAACGCCAATATGGCGAATGACTACACGCGCTCCCGTCTGAAAGAGGAGGCGGAGCATTTGGCGGAACTGAAGCACCAAAACATTGTCACCTTCCATGATTATCATATCGACGACGAAGGCAACATCTATCTGATCATGGAATATGCGGACGGCAAGAGCCTGGACGACTACATCCGTACGGAGTCCGGTCTGATCGTACAGGAGCGTATATGCCCGATCTTCGAACCGATACTGGATGCGGTAGGATATGCGCACAAACATAATATCCTCCACCGCGACATCAAACCCAGCAATATCGTCATCACGAAAGAGGGTACGCCCAAGATTTTGGATTTCGGTATCGCCAAACTGATCAAAAGCAAAGGAGACGAGGCGAACGAGGATTTCATCGTCGGCACACCTTCCTACATGAGTCCGGAGCAAGTGAAAGGCGAGAAGCTGGACGAGCGATCGGATATCTATAGTCTCGGCGTTATGCTCCACCAGATGCTGACAGGCAACCCTCCGTACGATCTGACGACCATGACGGAATTGCAGATCAACCAGAAAGTGGTGGACGAACCCTTACCGCGTCTGCGTACTTACTACCGCTATGTGTCGGACAGCGTGCAGAAAGTGGTGGACAAAGCAACCGCTAAAAATCCCGCAGACCGCTACCAAAGTTGCGCGGAGTTCAAGAAAGCCCTGCATAACGCCATCTATCCGCCTAAAGTATCCAAGGGTCTTTGGATCGGTATCGCTGCGGCGGTTGCCCTTGTGCTCGGAATAGGTATCTATCTATGGGACTATAACCGACTCAAGGTCACTTACTACAAAGACTATGTGGAGCAATACGGCGCACCGGTCGGCATCGGAAAAGTGAGTGAGAAAGCGGCGCACCACCGCATTGCCACCTATCGTTTCGAGAGCTCCCAGCGCAAAGTGAGAACGGTATCGCTCGTCAACGCCAATGGACACTTGTGCCTCCATGAAGACTCGGAATTCAAGGATAGACCCGCACGGCAGGAGATATACTATTCCGACAACGGCAATGTGGATTTCATTAAGATTTACGACAAAGCCGGCAAGGTGCTCTATCGCATCGACTACAACGAGAACCTGTCTGTGGCTACACTCCAATACGACGACCAGCATAATACCGAGTTCACCCTTGGCAACATGGATCCCCTTTCCAAAGAGGCTTCCACCGAGTCTGGAGCTGAGAAAAGCCGTATCTCCCGTTATCTGCTGACATACGACGAGAACGGATATGTGATCAAAAAAGAATACGCCGGGCTCTACAACAAGAAAGTGGGTGACAAAAACGGCATCTATGCGCATGTTTATAAACTGGATGAGAAAGGACGTGTGATCGAGGATCAATATCTCGGTATTGACGGGCAGCCCAAAGGGCTCTCGAACGGACTCAATATCCGGACATATACTTATGATGAAAACGACGACTGGATCGAAACCCAATACCTGACAGCGGAGCGTTCGGCTTCCAATAACTCGCAAGGTATTACCGTCATCAAGATCGATAACGACGAATGGGGAAACCGCATCGCCGAGACCTATTACGACCTGGAGGGAAATCTGGCTTATCGTACGGATGCATGCATTGCCGGAGCACGTTATGTGGTTAAAGACGGTCATAGCATCCAATATACGTTTATCGGCGATGACGGCAATCCCTGTCCTACTAATCTCGGAACCTATACCCAGTTGGTAGAATACGATGATTACGGCTATACTTCCAAAGTGACGGTTCTGGACGAGAACGGCGAGCCCTTTGTCACTACCGATGGATATGCTATCCAGCGAGCTGTCAATGGTCCGAATGGCGAATTGCTGGAGTGTTGGGCGTATGACGAGAAAGATAGCCTCATGGAGAGTTCCTATGGCTATTCCGGATTCGTGGCGGAGTATGATTCAGTCGGGAATATGACCAAAATCATTTATTACGACATCAATCGTCAACCTAAGATTCTTGCCGACGGAACAAGCGGCTATATCGATGAATACGACGATAAGAACAGAGTGGTCAAAATCATCAATATCGACGGCAACGGAACGCCTATCGAGAATGAGGACGGAGTGGCTATCACGCATGTCCGCTATGACGAGAAGGGCAATATTGTCCAATTTGCATATTATGACACCAAGGATTCTGCCCTTGTACTCGAGAAAAGCACCGGTATCGCCGGATGGAATAATACCTATGACGACAACGGCAATACCATCAAGCGTGAGTATTTCGGCACAGATGAGAAACTCGCTCCATACAACGATTATATGGCGTATTATACCATGGAGTACGACGAGAATAATTTCCTCGTAGCCGAGTATTACTATGGTGTCCATGGCGAAAAAGCGGTCACTTCGCAGAGAATCCATGGCTATCAGTATGAGCGGGACAGCCGAGGCAACATGACCATCAATAAACCGATCGGTATTGACGGCAAATTGGCACCAAACTATCTGATCGCCAAATATGTCTATGACGACAATAACAACATCGTCGAGACCAGTTATTTTGACCGCGATATGGCTCCCGCAACCAACGCGCGTGATTATCATAAAACGACCTCTGTCTATAACGCAAGAGGACAGGAACTGGAGGAACGCTACTATAATACACGTGGCGAACTGACTCTGTCCAACAAGAAAGCCGCTATCGTGAAATACGAGTATAACTCCAAGGGACTGAATACCCAAGTGGCTTTCTTCGGAAAGGACGACAAACCTTGCCTCAACGATGAAGGATATTCGATCCACCGGAGCGAATACGACAATTTCGGCAGAATCATCAAACAGATGTTCTTCGATACGGAAGGTAAACCTACCGACCCGCGTGTGATGGTGCCTGTTGGTGTGTGCGGATATGATAAGTACGGCAACATGAATTATATCGCTGCGCAGGACGAAAACGGCAATTTCATCATCGGTCCTTCCGGCTACTCAATCCAAAGACGTGTCTTTGATAAGGCGGGAAATACATTGGAGAGCACGTACTTCGACCAAAATGACCAGCCGATGAATATTGCGGAAGGCTATCATAAAGAGGAAATGCAATACAACAAGCTTGGTAAGGAAACCCAGCATGCCTATTTCGACAAAAACCTCGATCCTGTTATCGTCAATGGGGCACATCTGAAGAAATTCACCTACGACGAGCAGGGAAATAAACTGACCGAAGAATGGTACGGCAAAAACGGCAAACCGATCAATAACAGCTATGGCTATTACAAGGAGGTCTATACCTACGACGAGAAAGGTGAACCCAAATACGCCAAGACCTATGCCGCGAATGGAAAACTGGTCAATAACTATAAATATTCGCCCTCTACAGGATGGCAAGTGGTGGAGAAACAATCCAAGCCCGTTGCCTCAAAATCGACAGCGTCATGGGAAGATACGGTCAATGAGATCAATAAAGAGTTGCCGTACGATATGGGTGAAGAGGCAGGACACCTCACCATGGTTTCCTTCAAAGTAACGGGCGATAAGCAATGCCTTATCAAATATAGAATACCTATGAATAATGATGATATTAGTGATGAGGCGATGAAGGTGCTCAAAGAGGTAATCAGCCAACTGACGCGCAATTTCTGTACGGAACTCTTCACGGAAAAGGGTATTCGTGTGGATGGTAATTTATATTCCGCAGATGGCAAAATCATCTATGCAGTAGCATACCAAAATTAACATAATGCCTATGCGGCAGAGATGAACAACTTTCGTGTTTGCCAATTGAGTAATTACAATAATCAATAAGCCACATAATAAATATAAACTCTTTTCATTATGATTTGTCCACGATGCAAACAAGCAGTACCTGACGGTGCAAAATTTTGTACCAATTGCGGTGCTGATTTGACTGGAGTGACTGTAACCCCAAAGCGTAAAATCCGCATCTACGGATACAAAGAATGGTACGCTATTTCTCCTGATGTAGAAGTCTTCCTCAATGGTGCAAAAGTCGGCACTCTGGCTGCCAAAGGAGAATTGGCAGTTGAGATCGGAAACGAAAATGCCTTCTTCGAATTTCACATGCACCCGGGATTGGGTATCGTTCGGAAATGCCATTGCTTTGTCAATCAAACCTTTAACGGCGGTCTGCAATTAAAGACCAACCGATGGACGGGTTCGATAAGTGTTGAATATACTATGTAATTCATTATGTCACCTGCTGATTTTATTCACCCAGAAGATGCTGCCGCATTACGGCAGATGGAAGCGTTGCCGGGATTCCCGCAACTAGTCAAGAAAATTCTTGCACTCGGTATTGAGCAAATGCAATACGGAGTGAATATGGCATCGTCCATTCGACTCTCGGAAAAACAATTGCCTAATGTCTATCGTCACCTTCCGCCTATCTGCGAGAAGTTAGGAATCCCGGAACCGGAATTCTATCTTCAGATGGATCCATATCCCAATGCTTGGACGATGGGAGACACGCGCATCTGGATTACCATTACATCCGGATTATTGGAAACTATGACGGACGAAGAACTGGATGCTATTATTGCCCATGAGTGCGGGCACATCCTCTGTCGCCACGTATTGTATCATACTTTGGCAATGTGGATTACCAAAGGTCTTACATCCGGTGGTGTGCTGGATAAGTTGGCTCTCCCCATTCAATATGCCTTGCTTTATTGGGAACGTAAAAGCGAACTATCGGCAGATCGAGCTGCAGCAATTATTACTTCCCCCACTGTAGTGGCACAAACCATGGCGCGATTTTCAGGAGGTCCTCGCGAGTTAACCAAGGATGTCGATATCCATGAATGGGCTGCACAAGCGGATAATTATGAAGCCATTCGAAACGATGGCTTATGGAATAAGGCGCTCCAACTTTCTGTCATTGCTGAATTGGACCATCCTTTCGCCGCTGTACGAGTGCGTGAAATCTTGAAATGGGAGCAATCAGAGCAGTATAAGAATCTGATCAATCATCCTACTCCGATGGCTGCTCAACTCTGCCCTTCTTGCGGAAGGCCAATTGATTCAACCTGGCAATTCTGTAAACATTGTGGAACACGTTTAATTTAAAAAATCATAATTATGCTATTTAACGAAAATGGAATCCTCAATATTGATGAGGCTATTAGTAACAATCCTTCTTTCAAAAAAATCATGGAGGATGGAATTGTAACAAACGAGGAACTGAACGAGCAATCTCATAAACTGATTGATTTGTTACAACAAGCGGAAAAACAATTTTCCGCAGAAGAACTTCAGTTGTTGGAGCAGATTTTAGTCGAATCGAACGTGCTCTACGCGGTTTATCAAAAGTATCAACTTCAAAACATATAATGCTATGGCTACTTTTTCTAAAAACCAAATTATTCCGGCTTCGCCGATGCTTATTCCCGATATGGCTGATGCTATTCGTATGGAATTTCAAAGGGATGGATATGAAGTTAATGTTGAGCGACTGTATGGAGGAGGCCAAGATATTAGCATCACCAAAGGCGGAATTTTTAAAGCCGTTTTGGGTCTGAAGACGGCATTGAAAGTATCTCTCCAACCACGCGGAAACTCTGTTCTATTTGAAGCTAATGTGGGTATCTTTGGTCAGCAGGTAATCCCAACGATGATCATGCTATTTGTCACATGGCCTGTTCTTATTACTCAGATATGGGGATTGGTTCAACAATCGAAAATGGACGATCGGGCTTTGAATGCTGCGCTTAGTGTTGTTAACTCGCAGCCTTCTACAGCTTCTTCCTCCGCATCCGCTTTTTGCCCTAATTGTGGCAAACCCGTACCTGCAGAAGCTCATTTCTGCCCCCATTGCGGCTCGAAGGTGTAAAGAACTTGCATAATCGCAGAGTTCGGATTGACTGATATTTAATGGTAATATATTAAAGAAACCTCTATGGAACAAACAGGTGCTTTCGTGAATGACATTTCGTTTGATGAAGTGTTCAACATAAATGATTTTACTTCGAGCAACGAAGAACCCCTATGGGACAAACTCATTGAGCAAATTATAGAAGGAAATGTGATTCCCGTAATAGGTGCAGATATGCTGATTGATAATACGACGAATCTGCATAATGTCATTATTGAGTGCTTAGCTCGAGGTTTTCAAGTGAGTTCTAAGCCGAGAAGTTTTTCGGAGTTAATATATGACCCTGTTTATGCCGCCAAGAATAAAAAGGACAACGTATATTATCAGGTCAACAAGATCTTTGCGAACAAGCGTTTCTCCTATTCGAAACGGCTTGAGCGGCTCTTATCGATACGCCAATTTCCATTTGTTATCACGACCAGTTTTACTCCGCTCGTAGAGCAGGCAATGCGTGCGGTATGGAAGGATGAGTTGCGAATAATGCGTTTTAACAACAACCCTGCCGAGAATCAAGATATAAAGAACAATACCGACTTGAGCAAGCCTACCATTTACTATATGTTTGGTAAAGTAGGAGAGGGTGCGCATAAATATGTCTTGACGGATACAGATATGCTTGATTTCGTCGCCTCATGGTTATCTAATGATAACAAGGTGCGCCCCAAAAACCTATGTAACGAACTGAAAGACAAGTACCTCCTTATGTTGGGAAACAACTATAGTGATTGGCTCTTCCGATTCATTTGGTATTCTATAAGAAAGCCTAACTTAGGGCGAAGTATGCTGGCGTACGATCAGTTGGATGAAACATTAATTAATTTCTTGGAAAGAACGGAAAACTTCACAAAGCAGAACACCTCCGATGTAATTGACCAGATCATCTCCAGAGTGGAACGTAAGTTAAAAGAGAGGGAAGAAACAAAATTTGACCGACCTGAAGAAAATATTGATGTCTTTATCTCTTATTCGCGTTCCGATACTGCAATTGCGGAAGCTCTCTATGACAAATTAACAAAACAAGGGAAAAGGGTTTGGTATGATAAAAATAATTTGAGCATTGGCGGTAATTTCATGGAAGAGATACGCAAAGCAATCCGCTCCGCTAAGTATTTTATTCCTATATTCTCTAAGCATATTACCGAAGAAAAAGATCAACCCCATGTATATAGAAATGAATGGGATCAAGCCGTAGAAGTTGCTATCAGTATGGGACGTACATACATTATCCCTTTGGCGGAAAGAGGGTTTGATTTTTATAAGGCGTCTATTCCGGAGCGTATGCAGCAATACAACGCTGTGTACATCTCAGAGGGAGATGATTTTAATACCATCGTCGAACAGATTATTCACCAAATGAATCAAGATTAATTATGGCTACAGAAGTAAGAAAAAATCCTTGGTTAGGACTCAAATCATATTCAGAGGGAGAAGTCTTGTATGGACGCGATGATGATATCAGGGAATTAACACAATGTGTTTTGGGAGACAAAGATACATTGCTTTACGGGAAAAGCGGTATCGGTAAATCGTCCATTTTGAATGCCGGCGTTGTACCTGCTGCTGAGAGACAGGGCTATCTTCCTGTTCCAATACGACTGGATCATAAAAATAGCAAGGATTATTTAGCCCAAATCAAGGAAGAAATTGTCTTCCAATTGACGAAGCGACTGCACGACCCCAATGCCGCATCCGGCATCGTTGAGGTGGTAAAGCGCAAAAATGCTGACCATGAAAGCATATATGAGTATTTTCATCGTCATATCTTCCAAAATTTAGCAGGGGAACGCATAAAACTACTGCTCATTTTTGACCAATTCGAGGAGATTTTTACACTTCAGGAAAATGAGCATGAGAAAAAACGCTTCTTTTCAGAACTCGCAGACTTCCTGAACGATATCGTCCCCGGATATTTGCAGACTGAAATTCTGGAACTCAATACGAATATGGAGGAAGTGAGCCTGCATACCAACGAGGAGTTCTCCAATTTGTTTGATGATTTACAAATAGATGAGGAACGGAATGCCGAAGAATATGTGACGGATAATGAAATCCACATGGTATTCACTATTCGGGAAGATTTTTTGTCTGAATTTGAGTATTACACTGCGGCGATTCCTTCTCTTAAGCACAATAGATATGGCTTGCGACCATTAAATGAGGAACAGGCTGCGCAAATTATTTTACGACCGATCCCCAATTTGGTTTCTATTCCTGTCGCAAAACTAATCATTGAAAAAATCACCAACAAAACGGACTTTGATTTAAACGGTGTGCCGGAATTAGAGGTGGATTCTGCGGTGTTGTCGCTGTATCTTAACCGTCTGTATGAAGCAAAAACCGGCGATATAATCACGGAAGAGTTGGTCGAGGAAAAAGGAAACGGGATTATCCAGCAGTTTTACCAAGATGCCATTGAGAAAATTTCACCGCAAACCGTAGATTTCTTGGAGGAGAGACTCCTGAATAGTCAGTCCCGACGTGACAATATATCTGAATATGATGCTATACACGAAGGGCATGTTAAAAAGAACGAATTAAAAGAACTTTGCGATGGAGATTTGAAAATCCTCCGTAAATTCTACCTTTCCGGAGATATGCGTATCGAGTATATTCACGATATACTATGTCCGATCGTCAAAGCACATAAAGAAGAACGAAAGAAACAAAAAGAGGAAGAGCAAGAACGGATAAGACAAGAGGAGGAAAAGCAACGTCTTTTAGCAGAAGAAAGAGCTAAACGCGAGAAAATCGAGCAAGAAGCCCGTCTGGAGCAAGAGCGGCTTAAAGAAGAAGCGGAGCAATTACGAATCAAAACAAAAAGAGGTATTAGAAGGGTTGTATTCGCAGTTATTTGCGTGTTGTTAGTAATAGCAATATACCTAATCGGATACAAAATACCATATAGTGAGAGTTATGTTACATTTACTACGGTTAATGGTTGGCCGGTAGGAGTTGGAAAACCTATAGGGAAAGTATTAGAAGTAGGGAAGAGGACAGGGCTACAAACCAAAATTGATGTGCCACAAAAGGAAGAAGGAGATTTTTCTGTCATCTATAAACTCTCTCGCAAAGGTGCATTCTCAGGGCGTCACTTTGACAACGTTGAAGTACTAACGCCGAGCGGTGAACCAACAACGAATATATTCATAGAAACACCGGCGGTTGGGTTATTGGAGTCCGAATTAAATGATGTCCGTGCGCAGAAATTTGCAAAACTCCAAAAAAGAGTCTCCTCGTGGAGGTACTTCCCTAGTTCGAATGGCGATGTGGGCTCCTGCATGGCTTTTGATTCCGTAATGCAACCGCTCTATTCCATCCGCTATTATCGCGATAACTCGCTTGTTAGTTCCGATCCTGCCAAATACACGCAATGGGCGACCTTTTACGATGGTTCCGGGAAGCCCATGGCTATATCGACTAAAGGAACAGATCGCATGAGGCAGACCATTCAAAACGGGCTGTTGACAGGATGTGTGTTTTTTACGGAGTATGGCGTACCACAATTGAATGCCTTTGGCGCCTATGGATATGCATATGAGGTGGATAGCATCACAAAACAGGTAAAAAGAAGGTATAATGTCAATAAATTTGGCGATAAGATAGATAGTACAGCTGTTGATTATTTTTATGACCAATACGGACGCGTGAAGGAGACCTCTTTCTTTAAGGTGTATTATCCGCAAAAAGGAATGATTGTCTATCAATTTGAGCATTTTAATGACACCTTGCAATACAATATGAACGGATCGCTTAAGTATGGCACATTTCATACACCTCGCGGAGAGTATTCCAAGATTGTATTCAAATACGATGAGCACAATCGTCCGCTCATGAATAAGAAATTCAAAGGGCAAACATTGGTTGAAGCAACGGAATATAGTTATTTGGAGGCATCTAATCAGTATGATAGCATATCTTATTTTAAAAATGGAATATCTTATGTGGAAAGATATACCTTTTTGAAAACTAACACCATGGTGATTACAGTATGGAGAGGTAATAAAAAAGTAGAAAAAAGTGAAATAGTTGATGAATATAGCAGAAGAGAGTTTAAATATCATCTTTGTAAAACAACGACAATGTTTGATTCGGTTTACTCAATTATTTCTGTAGAATATCAAGATACATTAGGGCGTCTCATAACGCAAGACAAGGGTTTATATGCAAGGCGTGAAACATATAAATTGAAAAATGGAAATGTGAAACTGGAATATTTCTATGATTGCGAAGGGGCTATATACAAGTCGGAATGGTTTGGATATGATGAATATGGGAATCGGAATTCACGTGCTGTGGCTGGTATAGAAGGAACTCCTGTACGTTGCCCTGAGTGGGATTGGAATGGATTATGTTTTTATCGGATGAATATCTTATATCCCTTTAAACAAATAGATAGAACGACTTATGTGTCGGCACAAGGAATAGATGAGTTTGGCTTTCCAAGTTATATATCACGTATGATCAATGGGGAATGGAAATATCTGAGTATCTCTGAAGTAGATGATCAGTATGTTATGTCCAAAAATCTTACGGGCGTAGCAATAGCCAAAACTGAATTCGAAGACGCTTTTGATTTTAGATATCCTGCATGTTGCGTTCTTTTACTATCAAAAGAAGGAACAGGATATAAGTACGGCTTAAAAGATGGTGACATCGTTTTGCGCAAATTGAATACCGGACTATCTGTAATGAGGCAGCCCCAAGCATCCGCACTTTTGTCCCGAATTCAACAAAATGGAGGAGTTATCTGGATTGCTAGACCCAACTCGGATACCAAACAATATGATATTAAACAAGTGTCTTTGCCCAAAGGTACTATGCATATAAGATTTGTATCTTTCGGGCTAACGCAGCAAGAAGATGATATTCTAAATAAATCATTAATCTATTAACTATTAATAATTTAATATTATGAAAAAAGTATTTTTAACTATACTGCTATTTGTATTTGTTTCCTTATGTAATACTTATGCTCAAAAAAGTGTTCCCGATTCAAAAAGTAGTTCCGACAAAGAGCAAATCAATCAATGGGATATCGAAGGAGGTGGCGAGAGAAAGGACACTATTAAAAACCCGTATAATACCCTGACTAACAATAATTACATTAAAGATTCCGCTTACTATGCCGACGTAGTGAAAAAGCATGGATGGTTTGTCGGTGTCGGAAAGAAAATGACCCTCAAGGAAGCGAGTCACCGATCTTGTTATTATAAATTGTCAAGAAAAAATAAGGCTGGGAACTGGACTTTAATGGAGGCTTTTGACGGCTACGGAAATCCAACAACCAATCATACTATTCGTACGTATCTTGTTAATCATACGGATGATGGCGATTTGTCTGCCAATAAAGATTGGAAAGAAAAGTTGCAATACGTATGCAAATGGGAATTCTTCGCGGACCCATCCGGCAAAGAGGTGATTCAGGAACGGGCATATAATGCGGATAGAAATGTCATATTTATTTATACCCCGGTTAAGGTAGGTGAGCGAGAATATGTCGGAAGTTATTTAGACGCTTGGGGTATGCCTATTTTCCAGCGAACAGACACTCTCGGTAATGATCTTGGGTATGCCAATTTTGTACATATCACCCGGAATGAAGACGGATATGAGACGCTCTTTTCCTATGTGGACCGAATGGGCTACTCTTGCAAGAATAAAGACGGAGCTTATAAAACAAAGAAAGAGTATGATGCCGAGGGACACCAGATACTGGAAGCCTCGCTCAACCTCATCGGAGAAAATATGACCGACGATTGGGGCAACTGCGGATGGGAATATCATTTTTATAAGACTTATAATGAGGAGTTTTATTATGATACAAATTGGCAAAGAATGAAAATGCCTAAGTCTGGAAGAAGTACCAGTGAAAATGTCTATGGCTATCGCATATTTCAAGATCAATATGGTAGAGATACATTAGTTATGTTTATTGATCAAAACGGGAAACCTGATGTCAATGAAAAAGGCATTCATGCCGTTAGAACTCAATACAACGATCATGGTCTATGGACTTATAGGGGATGGTATGATATAAATGGAAATTTATATGCGGATGATTCGGGAGTAGCCCAAGTATATAATTCATTTAATTCTGATGGTAATCTTACTGAAGCTAGGTATCAAGATGAAAAAGGAAATTATGTAATTGGACCGCTCGGTTGGAGTGTAGAGAAAGATTCATTTGATGTTAAGGGAAACCTAATACATGAGGTTGATTATGTTCCCGATAGTGTTGGCGTGTTAATCAAACAATATGAATATACGCGCAATGCCGAAGGAACGATTACCAGAAAATGGTATAATGAAAACAAACAACGCGTAGATTCGTTCGACACAAAGGGAAGGAATGTCCTCATGGCTTGGTATGACCTTGATGGGAATCCTATTGAGAATAAAGGATTGCATAAAGATATAACTATATATGATGATGAGCATAATACTGAAACAGAGAAATGGTTAGACAAAAACGATGAGGAAACGCTTGAAGGCAATGATGATAGGAACTATTCAAAGGCTGTTACTGTGGAAGATTCAAATCAGCATATTACTACCTACTATCGATATTTTTATCATCTTCCTTACGAAATTTGGCAAAAACAATTTGACCAAACTTATAGTAATACTTTAGCCCAATGGGACTTAACTCCTTATGGAGAACATGCGCGTGTGGGATGGTGGAATAACCTTCATTACAAATGCGAGGTAGATTACACCATGTATGGAGAAATTCGTACCATTGTAGGAAAAAATGAATTCGATGAGCCTTCCTATATTACGGAACTGCGTAATAATGGTTATGTCTATTACTATTCTAATCCGAAAGCAAAAGGAGGTAGGCAGTACTTCGATGAAGACGGGAAGGAGATACCATCTGACTCAATGGAAATATTCAAAGACGCACTTCCTAAAGCATTCTGTATAGAAGTTACGGATACAGCCTTCGCATATCCTTTAGGGCTGCGCAATGGAGATATTATTCTTTCATTTGGGGATTGGACGGTAAGCGAAAACTTACGTGCGAATATGGATTATTTCTATTTGGAGACAATCCTGAAAGCCAATGAAACTAAAAAAATAACTGTATTGCGACACCTTCCCGAAAGAAATACAAGCGAAATCCTACATCTCAACTTACCCCAAGGAAGAACTTCGGATTTGGGATTTTATCCTCATAAAATTTACTACACAAACAAAGAAAAAACACGTCTACTGAGCGCTTGTGATAACTATAATCTCATACTATCTTCCAATGAAATACCTCAGTATGATACTACTATATTAATGGCTGTGCAAACAAAAGGAGACTTTGAGGGCGCGCGTCTTTATCATCTGCCTTCTTATGATATCAAGGATCCCGGCATTGTTTTATACGCTTCTGAAACTTGGAGTAATGGAAAAGATACTTGGAGCATGAAAGAATCTATCGCCCAATGGGAGAAACAAAAGATGTTCTATATCAAAGGAGCCGAACTATATATAACGCAAGATATGGATAGTACGCGCCATATTATTAAATGGAGTAAAGGATTCGGAGGAATGAAATTTATCCCAATACGAGTAAATCAGAATCTATATGATGAAGCACTGAGCCGCTTCCAATCTATTGATCTTGAAGAAAAGGATAAAGCCGTAGACCAAACTGCAACGCTCCAAATTGATCCTAAAAAGCTCGTAGGCAAATGGAAATGGAATGGAGAAAAACTAGTGGATGATATGCCGCTATCATATACTTCCATCTTGAAATTCGCAAAGGATGGATCGGTAACCATAAATGACAACGTGATTCTTGAACTAGAATTATCACACGGTGTTAAAGTGCAAATAGTGGCGTCGATCCAAACGTCCGCCGTGAGATGGAGCGTGCAAGATAATATAGTTCATTTTGATACGGAAAATGCAATCAGAAAAGGGAAAATTACCTATATCGATTTCGTTGGGGCTAATGAGACGCAAAAGGAAACACTGATGCAACGTTTTGCTCAGGAGGGAGAGGAATTAAAAAATTATATCATCAATTCGCTTGGTTTCATCGAGATAATTGATAACCACCGGCTCCAAATTGTTGAATTTGAAAAAAAGAAATTTAATGCACAAGGCTTGGACAATATTCCTTTTGTGCGATTATGACCCCATCCCTCACATATTACCCCTTCGAGAACCCCGACAAACGCAAATCCGGGCTCTATCTCGGCGAACAACTCGTCCTCGACGAACCCTTCGCCAAACCGCTCGCCCATTGTCTCAACGTACATCCGGACGACTGGGCTGAGTGTTGGAGCGCATATTGGAAGGAACCCGAAATCAACTGGCAAAACAAAGACAGAGCGGAGGTTCTCAGAACCCTCTGCCATAAATGGCTCGGACGTAACGCGCTGATACTCAGCCAACAACTGTCGCCGAAGCAACTCGATCTACTCAATAATACCGTCAAATGGATCATCATCAAAATCCTTCTTGAACTCACCGATCCCATTGAGTATAGATATTATATCGTCCGCGTCAAATTACCCATTGAGCGGTCGGGAGGAATCCTGCCCAAAGCACTCAATATGGTCATCGTCGGCACGATCGTTACGCAGCGGATCGCTAACTGGGACAACCCCGACATAGCCGCCAACGAAATCACAACATATTTCCATGAGGATGGACAGCAGTTCCCGCTTGACCAACTCTTCTTTGACTGTTTTGACGAACGCACGTTCCTCAAAGCCGTCAAAGAAAATATCCACGCTAAATACGCGAGGAAAAACAATCTCTATCTCAACTTCAATCCCGAGTCAACCTATAAACTCAATAGCCGGCAGATCAAAGACATTCTCGAGGAGCAGCTCGAACTATACAACTCCGACAAAATACTGCTCGGCATACTCCCTCCGGACTTGGCTCTACTCATGAAAAAACTCGCGTCATCCTTCTTCAGACATCTCTATCAGGACGTCGAAAAAAACAATGAACTCGTACGGGACGGAATCCTCAAAAAGAAACTGAACGAACTCTTCGCGGATGTCATAATTCCGGAAATACCGGACACTGCTAAAAAATACGCTTTTATTCTCAAGCATACCGATCGCGATTGGGATGTACTCCTCTCCATTCAGCGATACATGATCGGAAAAAATAAACCGAGAGATATCTTGATGCCTGTCAGAGCGGCGATGGATGCCAAACTCATCAGAAGACCTACTTATGGTGAATTCAAGGCGGCGTTCCCTACTATTCCGCATATCGCCAAGTCTTCGCTCTCTTACTATACCGACGAACGATATAACGAACACAAGCACCCCTTCCAAGAACTTGCATACAAGGATATGGTGAGCTATTTTGAGATGGTTAAAACAATGGAAAATACCTGATTCTTACACCTAAATCCCACTTTTTTCTGGTCATTTCTGGTCGTTCAGAAATGACCTTTTGCTTTCTTTGTATATTCCGCTAAAAAGCAGTAATTTTGTACTGTCTTTAATCAACACGGCTATGAAAAAGAAAGAAAACATCAATCGGCAGCAGGTCGTTATCGATTTTATTCGAGACAATTATCTCATTGCTGACAGGCTCCGACACGACCTTATTTCGAACAAAGTACAACTTCGTTCCGCGCAAGGAATCTGGACGGACATCACCACCGCGGACATCAACGACATCGTCTGCAATGTCTCCCTCGAATCGGGGCTCTCTTTCGCTTCCAGAGAGATACTCGCGGTGCTCCAGTCCCATTTCATCCCGAGCGTCAATCCTCTGCGAGACTATATCAATGCATGCACACCCCACGACCCTAAACAGCCCAACTGGATCGCATGGCTCGCTAAACAGGTCGTCGTTGAGGGAGACGAAAAACAGCAGCGCATCTGGTGCGAATGTTTCACCAAATGGTTCGTCGCTATGGTCGCTTCTTGGCTCTTCGACGACGTCGTCAACCAGCAGGTCCTCGTACTCATCGGCAAACAAGGCATCTTCAAAACCACATGGCTCGAACGGCTCATTCCGCCACAACTGCGCGCATACCAATGCAAGATGGCGAATACCACACAACTCAACAAGGACGAAAGACTACGCATCGCGGAATATGCACTCATCGCGCTCGACGAAATTGATGCCATGGGACCAAGAGAACTCAATGTCTTCAAATCCCTCATCACCGCTTCAGATATCGCCGAAAGAGCAGCGTATGGATACACCAAAGAGAGACGGATTAGACTCGCATCTTTCTGCGCCTCAGGGAACAAAAAAGAGTTCCTTACTGACATCACAGGGAACCGCAGATGGCTTCCTTTTAACGTCATCTCGATCCAAAATCCATTCTGTACCTCCTTGCCCTACGACCGGATATACGCCTATGCTAAGTATCTCATTGATAACAACTTCCAGTATTGGTTCGACCTCGAAGACATCAACCTGCTCGAATCCCACAACGATGATTTCAGAACCCAGGATAATGAGGAACAACTGCTCGCCGTTTATTTCGATCTGCCCGCGGAAGGAAACGGTAAGTTTATGACCACTGCCGAGATTTCCGACAAACTCATTTCCTACGGCAATATCAAAAAACCGCTACCGATCAATCAACTCGGAATGTTACTCAGAAGAGCCGGATTCCAACCCAAAGTGGTGGGAAAACACAAGACGAGAGGATGGATCGTCAGAGAAAAAACCGGAGAGGAGGTGAATGCAAATAGAAATATCGAAGGACGTACCTAAAGAGGTGGAGCAGTGGAGCAGCTCTCTATATATATTCCTTACACACACACACGCACATGGGTGTGTAAGATTTAATAATTGAACTGCTCCACCCAGCCGCTCCCCCCCCGCACCTTTCACCTTTCACTTTTCACTTTTCACCTTTCACTTTTCACCTTTCCCCTTTCCCCTTTCACCTCCGCGACCACTCCGCGACCACTCCGTGACCACCGCGCACCATTAACTAACATCTCTAAACACTAAACATTAAACATTAAACATTATCATGAAAGTAAACTTTATCGATCCTATCCTTTCCATCCAAGGAAACATCTCTAAAGACTATTATTGCCGACTCTGCAACGGCAAGAATGTCATTCAGAGAAGACCTGACAGATCCAATCATGTCAGAACACCGCGAGAAGCTGCCAACCAGAAACGCTTTGCAGAACGATTCGCCGGTAAAAAACACTAAATTTAATCTTCAAATTATCAAATTATCAAATTTTTATCACTATGGCTAAAGTAACTTTATTGCCCTTCATCCAGTCCATCTCTGGACGTGTCGGCAACCTCTGTTTCCGGACTTCCGGAGGGAAAACGTCCGTCTTCTTTGCCAAAGAGAAAACCAGAACAACTCTCCCCTCCGAAGCGGAACTCAAAGCACGCGAGATCTTCGCACTGCGTGCAAAAATGGTCAACAACATCATGCGCAATGACCCTTCTGTCACACGCGCAGAAGCTTGGAAAATCGTAAAACAACTACCCGAATGAAAAATCAAATCCCTAAAACCCTTCTCGCCGAGCGACTCGACAAAGCCCTCAACGCCAATGTCGGGCTCGGCGGGCTCAATGACCTCATCTACGGATGGACACGAAAGGATCCCAAACTCCGCACTAACATCAGCCACCGCAACTGGCTCTACGACTACGAAGTGCAGGACCTCTCCCGATACGCCGGATATGATCTCTTGATTTTGGAATCCTAATTCCATTCACATTGGCAATTACTTGCTCATATCGCAAAAAAGCAGTATCTTTGCATCGGATTTGAGAAAGATAAGATAATGAGTCTCCGGGGCGCTTGTCACTCCCTTCTCAGTCTCGGACACTCAAAAAGGAAGGTCTCAAATCCGGTGCACCTTTGTCAAACCCTCGGCATACATGCCGAGTTACCATTAACCTAAACTCTTAACTATTATGGCAGAAGTAAAGCCCATGGCTCTCATTGAGAGCATGCGAAAGAAGGTGTGCATGCACTCCGATGTGTATTTCCGCACCAACAAGCAGACCGGCAAAACGACCACCGGAAAACTCTGCTACCCATCCGCCAAAGCGCCTTCCGCTGCGCAGATCAAAGCGAAACAGCGCTTCGCCAAAGTGGTCGCCGCTGTTCGTGCAATCCTCACGGATCCGACCGAAAAAGCCAAACTGCAAGCCGAGTACAAAGCCCAAACCAAGATCGGTTCTCTCTTCGGCTACGCAATGCACAAACTCAACGGTAACTACGACGACAACGGCGATCCTATTAACCCCTAATTGAAACCCGCTATGAAAAAATCAACGTCCATTATGTCGGATACTATCCGACACGGCGTCCGAGCCGTCCCCTCCATCCCCGGCGTCCTCGCCGTCCTCTTGATGACCTTCGCTGCCGTAGCCCTCTCCTCCTGTAATGTCACCCGCACGATCACCACCGAGAGCCGCTACATCCACCGCAACGACACCTCCATCGTCATCCAGTCCAAGACGACCGAAACCTACGACGCCTCCAAGAAACTCTAATTATTAACAAACCATTAAACCAACCTTAACTATGGGAAAAGTAGTATTTGAAGACCCGATCCATCACATCTCGGGCAAGATCGCGAAGAAATTTCGCACGATTTACAATTACATGAAAGCCACCGGACTGAAGTACACTTCCGTTCATGGCGAGCGCAGCACCCAGCCCTCCACCAAGGAGCTGAAAGCGCGTGAGCGTTTCTCTGCAGTAGCAGCGATGGTCAACGCACGTAAAGCCGATCTGACCAAGATCGTTGCCGACCAGCAAGCCTTCCTCGCGCAGAAAGACACCGCAGGTGGTGCCAAGACCATGCGTGCCTACCTCTGGCGCGTCTGCGGTCAGGAATACGACCAGTCGAACGGCTAACCATTGGGGGTTGCCCGCGACAAAAAGCGTCCCTCGGGGCGCTTTTTTCGCTTTTTATTTGCATATATGCAAAAATTTTTGTACCTTTGCAGGCGCAAAGGTCTATTTTATTAAAACTCTATGATTATGAAACGGATTTGCTTACTGATTTTATTAGCCACAGCTTTTGCCACAATGCACGCGGAGAGCAGCGCTACGGTGAATGCTGAGATAGTGCAAGGCACGGAAATGTATGGCATGCGCGGAATGACGGTCCACCTGCAGCTGCATACTTCCGGCGCACTCAACGAAATGGCTAAAGTGCGGTTAGTTTTCTACAACAACCAAGGCAACGAAGTGCCCGCGTACAACAAAACATTCTGCGCGGACGGAAAGGGATTCAGCATGGAATACCTGTACGCTATTCCGTACGAAAAGACGGAATTTAACCAACTGACCTATTTCATCCCTTTTATGGCGTTTAGCAAGTTGCAACACGGCGATTATTACCTCAAGGCATGGGTCTATCTGACCAATAATCACTATTACGAGGGTGACAGCAAAGCCACCAGTGCACCTGTCCGGTTCCGCTATTCAGGCGGCTCTACCCAAGCTTCCACTTCCTCTTCGTCCTCCGAAACAGAGAATTTCCGCGCTGCCATCAAAAAAGCGTACTCCATCGGCTCGGCTGAAGCGCAGTATAATGTGGCTATGCTATACATAGGTAAAAAAGAGGTTACTTTCAAACTGGCGGAATACCTCTTCTGGCTTAACCTTGCTGTCAAGCAAAACTATCCGAAAGCCATGGCGGATATGGCGTATGTCTATCGGAACGGAATCACAAACAAAGAAGGCAAATATATCTTTGTGCCCAATCTCATAGAGGCGTTGCTCCTGTACGAGAAACTGGGACGATATGATCTTATCAGTCTTCTTTATGCGGAAGGCGGTTTCGGAATAGACGCCGATCCCCGGATGGCTGCCGAGTACGCAGAGAAAGATTGCGATTCCAACCCTGCCAAATATTTCTTTCTGGCGAGTATTTATGACGGCAAGCCAGTGCCGGACGGAATCTCCGATGACTTGAAGAAATGGTACGAGACCTTGGCGAAAGTGCTGCCGGTGGACAAAGAGAAATCCCTGGAATGCAACAAACGACTGTATGCCCAATCGCCAATAGAGAAGGAAAGCACAGCCCTCGTTATTGCCGGTAAATACCTGCGAGGAGAAGGTACGCCGGTGAATGTGACTGCCGCCAAAGAGTATTTCGGGAAAGCCGGACGCGACGGCTTCTATTGCGAGGCGTTTATCTTCGGACTCGGTGGTAATGCATGCACCCAAAATCCCTATATCGGAAAACACATGGTGGAGGCGGATGTGCAATTCCTGCAGCCTTTCACGGTGGCGAGGGATTTCAGGACCGCCATAGAGGCGATCGACAAAGCCATCGAGATGGACCAAGGCAATCCGGACAGGCTGGCTGACGACTACAAATTAAAGGGACTGATCTATGCCGCACAAGGCAATGAATATGAGGCGCTGAGGATGTATGCCAAGGTATTGGATTTCAATAACCAGTATTTCAAACAACGCAAGGACGATCCGTTGCATCATTCTATCTTTACCGCATTATAAACCTACAAAAACTCACCGATATGAAACGAATATATTTCCTTTTGGTTCTGGCACTCCTGATTGCCGCTAATGGCTTTGCCGCAACGGTGACAGACCGTTTTGGACGCGATGTCAAGATTATCAACAAAGAGACGAACGCCAAGAAACCGGTCAACGAGTGTGCGTATATCAATTCCACTTTAGTCATCCCTCTGCAGGAGGATGCGAAACAAACGCAAACTATTTCCTATGACAAGCAGCACAACACGTTCTTCGTGACCATCTATCGCGGCAAAAAAATCGTCGGTACTGCGCTCTACGATATGTATGGAGGCTTGATCCGGCGCTTTCCGGCTCCGCCGATGCTTATCCGTTATAACGCTAACTCCGTGGTAGCCAAACAGCAGAAAGATACGACCAAGACCATTCAGGTACTGGCGATGTCGATCAATGAATACAACGGACATAAATGTCTGGATCGCGCGAACGGCTATATGAACACGCGAAAAACAGATGCGCTACGGCTCTATAAATGGGCGGTGGATTTAGGATGCCCCTTGGCTTCCAAGAGCACCTTGGCGAATCTTTATTACGAAGTAGCCATAGCGACCAATAACCAGCCGGAATACTACCAATATATGGACGAGAGTGCGCGGCTGGGCAAGGTCGAGGCTATGGAGGCACTGATCGAGAACTATACCCAAAAAGCGATAGAAACATCCGATGACGGAAAAGCGGAACAGCTTCTCTTTACGGCATTGGACTGGGCTACCGTGGCGTATAACGAAGGTAGCGCAGTAGGAGCATACTGGCTGGGCAGAACGACGATGGCGCGCAATGAAGTGGATAAGGCACGCTCGTATCTGGAGTATGCTGTGAAAAACGGCTATCAGCCCGCCAACGAATTACTCGCCCAACTAAAGGCACAAATCGTTCCGACCCCGATCAAGTGGCATCTGCCCCAAGAGATGATTTCTCATCTGGACGACCTGTCCGTGGACGATTTGGGCATATTGGCGCATAAGGGCTATAGGGAAGCAATGGAGTATTATTGCCGCAAGAAATTGTTCTTCGACTATTCGCTGACCGATATCTATCTGGCGGATGCTACGGACGCGCTATACGGTCGCCGGAAGCCGGATCCGGAACCCTTAGGAAACAAAAAGGCAATGGATGTGCTACCGGTATTGAGCGCCATCGCGCCTACCAGCCCCGCGGCTAAATTTATGCTGGCGTGCTGCCTCTCCGACAAACGGTGCTTCGGTGTAGTTTTCGATACGGAAAAGGAACATGCTTTCGTGGATATGAAAAAGGCACACCAACTGGCGCGCGAGTACCTGCTTAATCCTGCTCCGGAGGGGAATGAACCATGGGGACTCAAGCCGCACGAAGTGACGGAAATGGCGGAAAATATCCTTGGCTATGACGCGAATTATCAGCGTCCTGCACCTACGCTCACCACCGTCAAGGAAATATCCAAGATTCCTACCTATGCCCAGATATTGGCCACTAAAACAACGGCAGCTACCAAAACAGCGTCCACTACCAAACCGGTGTCCACTACGACCACGACCCCCGCAAAAAATACTACGACCCCCAAGAGCACGACCACGACGGCTTCGACCGCTCGTACTATCGAGCAACTAATCAACTATCCGATGGGACAGCTCTATCTGCCGAAAAACGGAGAAGGAATGCTGACATACGGACAAGGAGACCGGTTTGAGAAGACGGTAAAAGACCATGTGTCGTGGAAATATAAGTACGGCATCGTAACAGAAGGAAAATTAAGTCATCTCTATTCATATAGTTCCGATGGTTTCGATCTGAAATACGACGTCTATCCTATTTACGAAACAAAGATGGTTTTTAGTAACAATTCGCAATTCTCCCACTGGGAATACGATATCAAGTTTCCACAGGACAGATATACCTATGACGAGGTTCAGAAAATCTATAACCGGATAATTCAGGAACTGAATGCGTTGGGCTTAAATATGCATGACGAGACAATTTATGGTGACCTGACTAAAATCAATAAACAAGGTCGGCTTGGAGGAAAGCGAGTGGATGCGGAATTGAAGGATTTTAAAAACATAAAAGCCTATTATATCAGCATTGATATTCATCCTAAATGGGATTAACCATATATGATCAAACTACCCAATGACCCAAATAAGGAGCCGGAGAGGCTGTATTTCGACGGATGGGTGCATTTCTTCCTGTGGGGAAATGTGCTGAGCAATACGATACTCCTCTCTCTGCAACTGGACACGATCGTCCATTCCGGCGTGCTGACTCCGCCCTTCCTCGCTTTGAGGGTCGGCTATCTGATTGCGTTTATTCTCACCGGCGCAATGACGATCATCTCCTTCTATACGCGGCAGAAGAACGCCATCGCATGGGCAACTACGTTTCTCGTTATGGTGGCATTTAACCTGCTGGAGATCATAGTGTTGATATGTATCAACTATACCAATGCCCGGTTAGCCTATATCATCAATGCGGGTATCTGGCTCATTTTCTGGATGTACCTGATTCGCAATGCGTACAATCTGAAGAAGATTTTTCCTCCCGAGGAGCGCGAATGGAGACTGCCGGAGCGGATCATATTGGCGGTTTTTATTGCCTGCATGGGCTGCTATTCCGTCGGCGTCATCCAGACGGAGCTGGATCCGTACCACAATACCATTTATGCCCGCGACATGCAGGTGCAAATAGCCATAGAGGAACTGACCAAGGTGACGAAAAAAGACCACTATGGTGTGTCTCGCGACAGTCTTGTGCGCGAGGGGGATACGATATGTATGTACGGCCACTATTGGCGGCTGGAGAGGGAGGACTTACGCCCGTCCGTACTGGCGACCTTGGGCACAGCCGAGCGGCAAAGGACACTATGGTACTATGCGCAAATGAAAGGACCGAAAGCGCTGCGGTGCTATGCCTTTTGGGTAGAGAGCGGTTTTACCTTGAAGACCGTGCTGCGCGACTGCGAGGGCAATCCGGCTTGTTCGTTCACCGTCTCGCCCGACGAATACCTCGCTGCGCGGGAGCAAGGAGACCATTTCCGGTGCGACCCCAAGGCCTGGGAAGATGTGCTCGCCGGAGAGAACGAAGACGCGCCGGTCAAGAAATGGACATTCTATCAACAGACCCGGCTCAGTCTCGACGGTGAATACCTGCGCTACGATCTGCTCATGCCGGACTATGGCGATATTGTGCTGGAGAAATTCACCGACGAATTTATCAAAGATGGTATATGCGGACTGATATGGTTTTCCGAATGCCCGGCGTGGATTTTAGCCGGTATTGACCATCGGGGTATGCTGCTGCATTTCGACCGCAGGGACGGGAGAACACACACGGAGCTGACGATGCCATACCAAGTATATAATGTAATAGAACTATAATTGAAAACAGAAGTACATGAAGAAAGGAAAAATAACCCTATGGTGGCATAATATCTGGCGGAACGAGACGACCAGCAATGTGGCGCTTTGTATTCTCAGTCTCGCGCTGGTCATCTTGTTTTGGATCATCGTGACGCTGGTCAATGGTCTCGACTGGGGTGCCACCTTCAGTTCGCTGATGAAAGTGAGTCCGAACCCTGCGGGGGTAAGCAAACAACTGCATTTCGTGCTCGGTCTGGTCGGATCGGTCATCATCACGCCTTTCGTTTTCGCCGCCATCACGCTGGGCATCCGCCATCGGGCGCAGAAAGTGCAACTGGGACAGCGGCGGTACAAAAGCTTGCGCGACCATTTGGTGATGATCGGATATAATGCCTATTCGGGTTCTATCATTGCCAATGTATTGGGCAAAGAGGAGAACAGTAACCGCGCTTTAGTGATCTTGACGACCCGTCCTCCGAAAGCCATCCGTGCGGAGTTACGCGCTCTGCTGGCGAAAGAGATCGAGCAGCGCGTGATTATCTATGCCGGTTCCCCCCATTCGTCTTTTCATATCCATGCCCTGAATCTGGACCGCGCCGTGGCGGTATATATGACCCTTGACGGGGCGGAGTGGGAGAGTATGTACACCCGCAGCGTTTCTGTCCTCCCGCTCATCGCCAAAGAATCAGAAAAAAACGAAGGAATGCCGCTGCCGGTTTATATGATGATTAATGACTCAGAAGCATACCAGATCAGCAGCCGGCTGACGATCCCGGAGGCTTACAAACAGCACGACGGCAAGCAGACCATCGATATCCATGTATATAATTTCTATGAGAACTGGGCACGCTTGCTATGGAGTTATAACGGGTTACGGGGAAAAGGCGGAGAGTACGTTTATGACCGGCTGGATTACGAGCCGCTGGAGGGCACCGACCGGTACGTCCATCTGGCGATCGTGGGATTCAACGACATGGGCAAAGCGTTGCTCAATGAAGCGATCCGCATGTGCCACTATGTGAGCCATCAGCCTTCAGATGTCAGCAATCAGACGGTGGTGACGATTATCGACAAACAGGCGGAGCGGCTGGAGCGCAGTTATCGCTCCAAATACCCGTATATAGCTTCGCAGGTGAGTGACATCCGCGTGGAGTTCAAACAAGCGGACATAGAGGACGCTGCGGTGCGGGAAGAGATCAGGAAATGGGCGGATGACGAGAAGCAGTTGCTGACGATCGCAGTCTGTTTCGCTTCGCCCGACCATGCCATGCAGACCGCTCTGTCGCTGCCCGAAGAAGTCTATTATCGCTATGAGAAAGGTGAGTTGGTGCACCCCAACCGAGTGTTGGTGCACCAAGCCGTGCGCAGCAGTCTTCAGGATCTGCTCGATGCCAACGATGTGCGGTTTGCCCATCTCAAGACTTTCGGCTCGTATTACGAAGGCGCAACTATGGACTTGCTGAACGACGATATGGCTACGTTCGTCAACGGGCTCTATAATGAACATTTCTACGATGATATCAGCCGCGTGGGGGAGATCGAGTACCTTGACTGGCGCGAACGAATGCCTCAGTGGCGGCAACAATGGATGGCGTTGCCGGAGAAAAACCGCCGGAAGACCCGCGACCAAATCGACATGTACCGCTCCGTTTTCGCTTATCTGGAGCGCCAGGGAGTGGCGAAAGGAAAGCTACTGACCGATCCCGATATGATCGAGCACCTTGCCGAAGCGGAGCACCGCCGGTGGAATGCGCAAGCCTCCCTGCTCGGGTACCGGCAGGCGCGTGGAGATGAACCGCGCATGGAAGACGTACGGGTGCATACATGCATCGTTCCGTATGATAAATTGACGAGAGTCGAGCAGCTCAAAGACCACGTAGTGGTGATGTCGGCGCTCGTCTTGCGCGAGTGGGAGAACGCAATACACGCGTAAAAATAACGGAAAAAAGAAAAAAAGAGCTGAATTATTTGTATAATTCAAAAAAAAGCAGTATCTTTGCACCGTGAAATGAATGAGGGGACCCGAAAAGGTCTCCTCGCTTTATTAAAATAACATGGACAAACAGCAATTACAGACTTGGATTGAAGAGTACCTGAGCGGTACGGAGTATGAATTAGTGACGCTGGAAATCTCTCCGGCGAATGATATCCTCGTGGAGGTGGATCGGCTGAAAGGCGTGGATGTGGATTTCTGCGCGGAGCTGAACCGTTTTCTCGTGGAGCGGCTGGATGCCGTAGAGCCGGATTACTCGCTCGAGGTGGGTTCGCTGAGCCTGACTGCTCCCTTCAAAACCAAGATGCAGTACCAGAAGAACTTGGGACACGACGTGGAGGTGCTGGCGGACGGCAAGAAGTACAAAGGACAGCTTGTTTCCGTTGATGAGGAGACGTTCAGCGTTGATGTGGTGGAGAAAGTAGCGGTAGAGGGCAAGAAGCGCAGAGAGACGCAGATCGTGACCTATACATGGAGGTACGACGAACCCAAATATGTGAAATATGATTTAAAATTTTAATATAATGGCAAGCAAAGAAGAAACCGTCAACTTGGTTGACATTTTCAAAGATTTCAAAGAGAACAAGAGTATTGACAAGCAGACCTTGATCACAGTACTGGAGGACTCGTTCAAAAGCGTGATCCTCAAGATGTACGGTCCGTCTGCCAAGTACACGATTATCGTGAACCCGGACAAGGGCGACTTGGAAATCTACCGCGACCGTCTGGTGATGGAGGACGGCGATGTGGCGAATCCGGATACCCAGATTTCGCTCAGCGATGCGCGTGTACTGGACGACGAAGCGGAAGTGGGAGACGATGTAACGGATCAGGTTTCGCTGGCTTCCTTCGGACGCCGTATGATCCTGAATCTCCGCCAGACTTTGGCATCCAAGATCCTGGAGCTGCAGAAGGAGAATCTCTACCAGCGGTACAAAGACATGCTGGGACAGATTGTGACCGGCGAGTTGTACCAGGTTTGGAAGAAAGAGATGTTGCTGCTCGACGAAGAGGGCAATGAGCTCTACCTGCCGAAGCAAAACCAGATTCCTTCGGATTTCTACCGCAAGGGCGATATGGTGCGCGCCGTAGTCGTGCAAGTGGAGAACAAGAACCAGCAGCCGAAGATCATTCTGAGCCGTACTGCGCCGTTGTTCTTGCAGCGTCTGTTTGAGCAAGAGGTGCCGGAGGTGAAAGAGGGTCTGATTGCAATCAAGAAGATCGCCCGTATCCCGGGTGAGCGCGCCAAAGTGGCGGTGGAGACCTTCGACGAGCGCATCGACCCGGTAGGCGCATGCGTCGGCGTGAAGGGTGCTCGTATTCATGGTATCGTACGCGAGTTGCGCAACGAGAACATCGATGTCATCAACTATACCCCCAATATCAACCTCTATATCCAGCGTGCCCTCTCGCCCGCGAAGATCAGTTCGATGGAGATCGACGAGGAGAACAAGACCGCAAAAGTGTACCTCCAGCCGGACGAGGTATCCCTAGCTATCGGTAAGGGCGGATACAATGTCAAACTGGCGGGTATGCTGACCGGATATGAGGTAGAGGTATATCGCGAGATCGACGAGGACTTGGACGATATCTATCTGGACGAGTTCAACGACGAAATCGACCAGTGGGTCATCGACGCCTTTAAGGCTGCCGGTCTGGATACTGCTAAAGAGGTGCTGGCGATCAGCAAGGAAGACTTGATCAAACGCACCGATCTGGAGGAGGAGACCATCGATGAGGTCATCCGCATCCTCGAAGCAGAGTTCGCAAACGATTAAGTCTAACCCTTAACCCCTCGTACGACGCGAGATGAAAGAAGGTCGAAACCGACATGGCTATAAAACTGATAAAAGCATGTAAAGAATTAAATATCGGAATGGCTACTCTGACCGCATGGTGCGAGAAGAACGGTCATCCTGTTGCGTCCGACCCGAACGTACGTATAGACGACGATCTCTATCTGCTGCTGGCGAAAGAGTTCAACAAGGACACGGCGCTGAAGATAGAGGCGGATCGCCGTGCGGCGGAGCGCGAAGAAGCTGTTCGCGCCGAGAGAGAAGCGGCTGAGGCTGCTAAGGCAGAGAAAACGGCGGCAGAAGAAGCGGCACGCAAGGCGGCAGCGGAGAAAGCAGCTGCGGAAGAAGCAGCACGCAAAGCGGCGGAAGCTGCCAGGGCAGAGAAAGCGGCAGCAGAAGAAGCAGCGCGCAAAGCAGCGGCAGAGAAAGCAGCTGCCGAAGAGGCGGCACGCAAAGCTGCTGAGGCGCAAGCTCAAGCACAGGCTGCCAAACCCAAACCGTCCAAACCCGAGATCTTCACTCTCGGCAAGCCCGAGGTGACCGATGGACCGAAAGTGGTAGGAAAGATCGATTTGGCGTCTATCGACACGTCCACACGTCCGGCGAAGAAGACCAAGGAGCAAAAGCGCAAAGAGCGCGAGGAGCGTCAGGCGGCTCAGGCTGCACAAGCGGCGCAAGCGCAAGCTGCGGCTGCTGAGCGTCGCAGACGTGAGCGCATCAAGGGTGCCAAAGTGGACCCGACCGACAAACGCAACCAAAGCGGTAAACCCAAAGGCAAGAAGAACCAGCCTCGCGAGGCTACTCAAGAGGAGGTGGAAAAGGCACTGAAGGAGACGCTGACGCGTCTGCAGCAGCCGAAGAGCAAGAGCACAACGGCGAAGCATAAACGCGAGCGCCGCGAGCAGGAGCGTGAGCGTCATGAGTTGGAGATGATGGAGGCACAGGAGCAATCCAAAGTGCTCAAACTGACTGAGTTCGTGACCGCCAATGACCTCGCCGTCATGATGAACGTGCCGGTGAACAAGATCATTGGTACTTGTATGAGCCTTGGTCTGTTCGTGTCCATCAACCAGCGTCTGGACGCAGAGACGATCAACCTCGTGGCAGAGGAGTTCGGCTTCCAGACCGAGTACGTAGCTGCCCACGTGGTGGAAGAGATCAACGCCGACGAGGTAGTGAACGAAGAGGACATCGAGTCCCGTTGCCCGATCATTACCGTCATGGGACACGTCGATCACGGTAAGACCTCGCTGCTGGACCACATCCGTAATGCGAACGTGATCGCAGGTGAGGCGGGTGGTATTACCCAGCACATCGGCGCGTACAACGTGAAGCTGAAGAACGGCCAGCATATCACCTTCCTTGATACGCCGGGTCACGCTGCCTTCACCGCCATGCGTGCCCGCGGTGCGAAAGTGACGGATATAGCGATCATCATCATCGCTGCGGACGACGCCGTCATGCCGCAGACAGTTGAGGCGATCAACCACGCGCAGGCTGCCGGTGTGCCGATGGTCTTCGCGATCAACAAGGTCGATAAACCCGGTGCAAACCCCGATAAGATCCGTGAGCAGCTGTCGAACATGAACATCCTCGTAGAGGACTGGGGCGGTAAATACCAGTGCCAGGAGATATCTGCGAAGAAAGGCACAGGCGTTTATGAACTGCTGGAGAAAGTGCTGCTGGAGGCAGAGATGCTGGACCTGAAAGCCAACCCCAAACGTCGTGCCAAAGGCTCCGTCATCGAGTCATCCCTGGACAAAGGACGAGGCTATGTCGCTACGTTGCTGGTTCAGGACGGAACGCTTCACATGGGCGACATCGTCCTTGCCGGTACCTTCCACGGCCGTATCAAAGCAATGTTCAACGAGCGTGGTCAGAAAATCACCGAAGTGCGCCCGGGAGAGCCTTGTTCGATCTTGGGTCTCAACGGCGCGCCGCAGGCGGGTGACGAGTTCAACGTCCTGCCGACCGAGCAAGAGGCACGCGAGATTGCTAACAAACGTGAGCAACTCCAGCGTGAGCAGTCTATCCGGACGAAGAAACATATCGGTCTGGAGGAGATCGGTCGCCGTCTGGCTATCGGAGACTTCAAGGAACTGAATATCATCGTCAAAGCCGATGTGGACGGTTCGGTAGAGGCAATCAAAGACTCGCTCATCAAACTCTCAACGGAGAATATCCAAGTCAACGTCATCCACGGTGCCGTAGGTGCTATCAGCGACAGCGATGTCATGCTGGCTGCGGCTTCCGATGCCCTGATCGTCGGCTTCAACGTCCGTCCTACCGGTACGGCGCGCAAGATGGCGGAGCAGGAGGAAGTGGATATCCGCATCTATTCCATCATCTACGACGCGATCAACGAGATCAAGGACGCGATGGCAGGTATGTTGGCGCCGGAGGTCAAAGAAGAAGTCACTGCGACCCTCGAAATACTCCAGACCTTCCATATCTCCAAGGTGGGTACGATCGCCGGATGTATCGTCCGCGAAGGCAAGATCAAACGCGGCAACAAAGTGCGTGTCATTCGCGACGGTATCGTGATCAAGACTGCGGAACTGGCGTCCCTCAAGCATGTCAAGGATGATATCAAAGAAGCCGGTGTCAACACCGAGTGCGGCGTGAGTCTCAAGGCGTACGACGACCTGCAGCAAGGCGATATGCTGGAGGCATTTGAGGAAATCGAAGTTGCGAAAACATTATAAACATTGTTAATTATGAAAAAGTTCCTTCGAATATTGTACTTAGTTCCTCTGTCCTTCATGCTGACTGGCTGCTGGACGAGTATCTTCACGGTAGCGCCGACGATAGAGCCGGTGGCTCCGGTGAAGACCGTTTATACGACCACGGTGACCACTCCTGCGCCGAAACACACCACGGTGAACACGGTTACCGTGACCACCTACAACAGCGATCCGTGTTTCTATCTGGACCTCAATGCCGTGGCTGCAGCATTCGCTGAGAGCCGTTCGGTACGTGAGTTTGAGCAGATTCTCAACTCCAGCCGGTATATGATCAATAACTTGGATCTGAACCGCGACGGATGGATCGATTACCTGCGTGTGATCGAGACCCACAGCGGCTATTACCACACGATGTTGATCCAGGCTTGTCTGGCTCCCGGTGTTTTCCAGGATGTAGCTACGCTCATCGCGGAGCGCAGAACCAGCGCGCTGTATGTGGAGGTGGTAGGTGATCGGTACCTGTATGGATATAACTATATCGTCCGTCCGGTGTTCGTGAAACGTCCACCGATCTGGGATGTGTTCGACCGTCCGACCTATGCAGTATGGACTTCGCCTTATCACTATGGCTATTTCCCGTCCTACTACACCCAGCCGAAACCGATCTATCTGAACCACTACCAGGCGTATGTGACGACCTATATGTCGAACCATCATTATTGCCACACCTGCGAGTACCCGACGACGGTGTTCTATTCGAATTATACGAATATGACTCGTAATTCGTCCCGCAATGACTACGCTACCCAGCATCCGAACGATTCGTTTGAGCAGCGTGTTACTCGTACGGCTTCGAGCACGAACGGTGTCTCGGTGCGTAATGCCGGACAGCTCCGTCAGGAGGTGAATAAATCGCCGGCTAAAGAGGAAGCGAAAACGAGTACAACTACTAAAACTAGTACATCTAGTTCCACTAGTACGACTAGATCGTCTAGTTCTTCTAGTACCACTAGTTCGGCTAGATCGTCTAGTACAACTACTACTGCTACCTCTTCCACCAAGACCGGCGGTACTTCGGCTCGTTCTGCGAGCACGACGACCACTACTACGCGTTCGTCTGCTCCCTCAACGACCATCCAGACCAAGGTCAATAAAAGCGGTACGACCCGCACAACAGTGAAAACCACCGATGCATCAGGTCGTACCACTACGGTCAAGCGTGAGAGTAGTTCTTCTACTCGTTCCGGCAATACCTCTACTCGTTCGAGCAGCACTTCCACTCGTACGAGCGGCTCGTCCGTCAGATCCTCTCAAGGTTCGAGCTCCGGATCCAGCCCTCGTTCGAGCCAACGCGGACGTTGACCCATTCGCCGATCGTCTCACGGATAGACACTTTGGTGCCTTCGTGAAGAGTGAAAAGATCGGTGCCGGAGCGATCCGGTGAAGACTTGGCATTGACGACACCCTGTGTGATGATAGCTTCATTGCGCAGGGTGTCTCTGTTATGCAGCGAAGCTGCGTTGAGACCCGTGATGAGCGAGAAGAGTAGGGCAATCCATGCGGTATGGAATGCCGTCTTGCGCACCCACATAGCGCGTCCCAATAGGAACAGCAGCAGCCCTGCCAGCGCCAGAATAAAGAGCGCAATAGAACTCCGAATCCAGGTACGTTCGCTTAATTGGTTGCGAACCGTGCGTGCCCAAGAGGACAGGAAGAAATCCTGCTCCGGGATATTATCTACAATCCTGCTCTGCGCAAAAGCCAAGTTGTATTTGGCGTCCTTGTAGTTCGGTTTAAGCCGCAGGGCGCGCTCATAATTGAGGATCGCCTGTGCCAACTCACCCTGCTTGAAACGCGCATTGCCGAGATTGTAATACAGGGTCGCATTTGGCTGCTCGTCCAATAGACTCTGGTATAGGGTCGCTGCCTCATCATACCGACCATCCGCATACGCGGCATTGGCTGCTTCAAAATCGCTCTGCGCATAAGAGAACGTACATAAGAGAAGTGTCGCCGCAAGGCACAATCCTCTAAACTCTAAACTCTCAACTCTAAACTTTATCATCATATCTTTTCGTTTTCCAGTTTGTTAATCAGGTTCGTTGTATCTGCATAGAGGTCGTCCATGGCGTGGTCGGTAGCGGGCGCATAGCGTGCAAACTCCGCCGTAGAGAGCACTGCCATCACCTCTTTGATCAGTTCCTCCGAAACGCCCTTCTGGCGCAGGATAGAAGCGATATTCTCTTTATTCAGATCTGCTGTTGGGATAGAGAGACGGTCGGACAGGTACGTCCACGCCGCGCGCTCGATCTCTTCGTAGAAATGGTCTTTGTCGTTCGCCTTCAGGGCGGCTGCAGCGGCTTTCAGACGCTTCTGGGCTACCTTGTTGGCGCGTTTATACCGCATGCGGGTAATATCGGCTGCCTCTTTGATCTGCTTGCGCAGCACAACGAGCAAAATCAATGCAATAATCAGAGGCACGACATACCACAGCCAGATCCACCGATAGTTGACAGCTGAACGCTGACGGTTGACTGCTGACGGCTGTTTCGTATCAATATAACGAATGTCGGATCCCAGTTGTTTGATGTCCTCTTTCTGGGTGTAACTGATCACGCCGGAAGGCTGGCTGCCATTCGCCGTCGGCTCTCCTGCACCGCGTTTCACCAAGATCGTGTACTCCGGCGTCGAGAGTGTCTTGTAGGCTTTCTCGTCAATGTCGAAATAACTGAACTTGACCGCCGGAATCGTATATTCGCCTGCCGAACGCGGAATAGCGAGGTACTCGATTGACTTGGTACCACTCACACCCGCTGTAGTCGTATTGAAATTATTGGTCACTTTGGGATCGTAGGGCTCGAATCCTTCTGGCCAGTCGATTGCCGGCGTCTTCAGCAGTTTCATATTACCCGAACCGGCAATGTCCAGACGGATCGTGACGGCTTCGTTGGCTTGTATCTCGGTCTGCGAGATCGACGGCGTGAGTGTGAAACGTCCTACGCCTCCGCTGAATCCAGCCGGCTTGCCACCCGGCAGCGCCGCTACATGGATCGTCACACCCGGAGCGGTCAGCATGCGCGTCACGTTGGTGTACGAACCGAAGAAATCGTCAAAGATAGACCGAGGACGTTGTTGTACCTGCACGCGCAGCACGGCTTCGAAATTAGCCGGATCGATCTTGATATCGCCGGAATGTTGCGGGTAAAGGATCGTGCGGTAGAGCACCGCTGTCTGGTAATTGCGACCGTTGTAATGCTCCAACTCCGTCTGGATCTCGCCTTGCTCCAACTCTTGTTTCAGGAACCCGGTGAATTCCGGCAGCTTGGTGTTGTTGGTCAGCTGCGCCACGTCCACGTTCGCAAAATAGAGCTTGTAAGTCACCATCAGTGCCTCTTGCTCGTGTACGCGCGTCTTGGATGCGATCGTCCGCACGAAGAGGTTCTCCGAAGAGACGTTCCCGCCTTGACTGCTTTGACTGCTTGAATTGCCGGAGGTACTCTGTCCCCTTCCTTGCGTGGCGGGCTGGGGAGAAGCTTCCTCATCCTCCGGCAGCACTTGGATTCGCACGCCGTTCGACTGAACATTCTCGCCGTCCACTTTGATGGTCGCGGGACCGATAGTGAAAGTACCTGCCGTGCGTGCCATCAGCATATACGTGTACGTCTGCTCGAACGACGAAGTGCGCTTGCCGTTGACGAACGACGTGCTGCTGCTCGTGCTCGTGTACGGACCGGACAGCACGTCAAAATCCGTAAACTCCGGCGCACGCAGATCGCGGCTGCGTTGGTTAACCGAATAGGTCAACTGAAACGGACGACCTACCACCACTTGTTTAGGCGCTTGCGCCCTGAAAACGACCTCATCGGCAGACGCCGTAAGGGCGATGCCGACGAGGAGGAATAATATGGAAAATCTATGCTTCATAATATAAATCGTAAATCGTAAATTGTCCAATTGTAAATGGTTTTACCATTCTTTCTCAACTCTTCTCTTCCTCCCTTGCTGGCGTTGCAATTTCTCCTGTGTGTCTTGCTCGTCTTGCTCCAGCGCTTGCAGGATCTGCTCTGCCGTCTCTTTGTCCATTTGGTCTTGTTGCTCCTGCTGTTGCTGTTGTTGCTCTTGCTGCTGCTCCTGTTGGTCTTGGTTCTGCTCCTGTTGTTGCTGTTGTTGCTGTTGCTGCTGCTGGTCTTGTTTCTGATCCTGCTTGTCTTGGTTCTGTTGCTGTTGCTGCTGTTGTTGCTGCAACATCTCCATCGCTTTCACCAGATTGTATCGCGTGTCATTGTCTTTCGGGTTCGCACGCAGCGACTCCTGATAAGCCGCTACCGCTTTGTCGTATTGCTGTTGCGCAAAATGGCAATTACCGATGTTGTGCATCGACTTGGCATACCGTTCTTTGTCGGTTTTCTTGTCCAGCATTTTCGCCGCGGTCTCAAACTCCGCCTGCGCATCGGCATACTTATCTTGCCTGTAGAGCGCATCGCCGAGGTTGTAATGCGCTTCGTAACTGTCCTTGTTGGTCTCGATCGCACGCCTGTAATCCACCTCTGCTTCGGTGAACTCCTGCTGCCGATAGTTGCGGTTCCCTTTCCGCACATCGCCTGCTTCTTTCTGCGCAAAGACAGCGGACGAACAGAGGACAAGGGCGATAATAACTATTATACTATTCTTTTTCATTGTCAATTCTCATTTTATCTCCCTCCCTTGAGGGGTGAAGAGCTCCGCTCGATCGAGCGTCCTGTGGACGGTCGTAGAACTCTCTTGGGGTGGGGTTACCTTTCTCCGAAAATATCCAGCCTTGTGATCGCTTTGTTCTTGCGGTTGAAGATAAAGAAATCGATCACCAGCAGCAGCAATGCGATCAAAGCAAAACTTTGAAACTGCTCATTATAATCGGTGAAGACCTGTGTCTCTATCTCCTGTTTGCCCAGTTTGTCCAGCTCTTTCTGGATGGCTTTGGTGGCGGTGTTGGTGTTGTCGCAGCGGACATAGATACCTCCTCCGGCTTGCGCGATCTCGCGGCACATCTCTTCGTTGAGACGGCTCACCACTACATTTCCTTGACGGTCTTTGATGAAATTATTGGTGCCGGGCAGAGGAATAGGACTTCCTTCGGGTTTACCGATACCGACTACCAGCACGCGGATACCTTGTTCTTTGGCGCGCTGCGCAACGGCTACTGCATCGTCCTCATGGTTCTCGCCATCGGTGATCAGAATGATCGCACGACTCGCATCGCTCTGTTCGCCGAAACAGCGGATCGAAGTGCTCAAAGCCGCGCCGATAGCCGTTCCTTGCGTCTTGATCAACTCCGGCTTGATCGAATTGAGAAACATCTTCGCAGACACGTAGTCGCAAGTGATCGGCAACTGAACGAATGCGTCACCGGCGAAAACCACCAGACCCACTTTGTCGTCCACCATGTTGTCCATCAACTTACTCAACATCTGTTTCGCGCGGTCCAGACGGTTCGGCGCTACGTCCTCCGCCAGCATGGAGTTGGATATATCTAATGCCACGATGGCTTCGATACCTTGCCGTTTCTCCGTGCGTTCGCTCTGACCAAATTGCGGACGTGCGGCGGCTACAATCAGTAGCGCCAGAGCCACCATCAGGATCGTAAACTTAATCGTCGGACGTACACGGCTGGCGTTAGGCATTAACTGCTCCATCAGCTCCGCATCGCCGAACTCCTCCAACTGTTTTCTCTTCCGCTTGGTGTACCAGTAATAGGCGACTGCAAAAGCAAGTATCGTCCACAGCAGCCATAATATCTCTATATTTGCAAACCTAAACATGAATCTTCAAATTTTCAAATCTTCAAATCTCTAATTGCTAATCGTGCGTAGCACAAAATATCGTATGATCACTTCCAGCAGCAGGCAGATCAATGCCGCATACAGGAACGGCGCGAAGTTCTCTGTGTGCTTCGAATACTCCCGCACGCGCAGTTTGGTCTTCTCCAGCTGGTCGATCTGCTCGTAGATGCGTTTCAGACTGCTGTTGTCCGTCGCGCGGAAATACTGACCGCCGGTCGTCTCGGCGATGCGGCGCAAAGTGCCTTCGTCGAACTCCGAATCCATCGTCACGTACTGCCGTCCCATCGGAGTGTTCACCGGCACGCGCGTCTGACCGTAACTGCCGACGCCGACCGTATAGACACGGATGTCGAAACTCTTGGCGATCTCCGCAGCCGTCTGCGGGTCGATGTCGCCGCGGTTGTTACTACCATCGGTCAGCAGAATCACCACTTTCGATTTCGTCTTGCTGTCTTTCATGCGGTTCACTGCGTTCGCCAGACCCAGACCGATTGCCGTTCCGTCTTCGATCATACCGTATTCGACGGATTTGAACAGGTTGACGAGTACCGCATGGTCGGTCGTCAGCGGACATTGTGTGAAACTCTCGCCTGCGAAAACAACCAGACCGATCTGGTCATTCGGACGGGCGATCACGAAGTCCGACGCCACTTGTTTGGCGGCCTCCAGACGATTCGGACGAAGGTCTTCTGCCAGCATCGTACCCGATATATCGAGTGCCATCATAATGTCTATTCCCTCCGTGCTCTCCGACGACCAGCGGTTGGTCAACTGCGGCCGTGCGAGCGCGAGAGATAATAAGAACACTACCGCCACGCGCAGCAAAAACGGTACATGCAGCATCCATACCCGCCAACTCTTGGGTTGCGCCGCCAGCGTTCGAGTGTCCGAGATCTGAACACTCGCGTCGGCTTTCCATAACTCATACCCGTACCAGCCGATGATAGGAAACAGCAGCAGCAATAAGAATAAATATCCGGGATTAGCAAATGTCATACATGTACCTCCTTTCCGTTAGAGGAAGCGCCTTCCTCCCTCCCTTGAGGGGAGGGCTGGGGTGGGGTTGTCTCTTTCACAAAGTCATAAGCGGTCGTCAGAGCGCTCTCGTTCTCGTCCGGCGTGGTGTGCCATTTGGCGAATTTCACGAGGTCCGCCGTCCGCAGCATGGCTGCCAGCCGCTCATAGAGCGCTTTCCCCTCCTCCTTTGTACATTGTACTTTGTCACTTTGTCCCTTAACGAGAATGGTTTCCATTTCTCGTAAAGTCTCCTCGCTCGTCTTCTCCGTGCTCTGCACGCCGAAACGGCGGCTGATATACTCGCGCACGACGTCGGTCAGCTCGGTCTGGTATTCTTTCACCTTACCGTCCTTCCAAATCTTCGCCGCCTTGATCTCGTCCAGCTTCTCCAAAGCCACCTCGTCTGCCGGACGCAGCAACTCAGGATCGATCGGCTCTTCTTCGCGGCGGGTATAAGTGTCGTATTTGCGCCACAGCCAGAAACCGAGTGCGATCAGTCCGCAACTCAGCAGCAAAATCAATATCCAACGTATAATCCCCCACCAATAGATCGGAGCATTCTCGATATCTTTGATGTCTGTGATCGCGAGCGTCGTGTCCACCTCAAACGGCTGAATGACGTTTAGCGCCATCGGATCTGTCCAGAAAGTGTCTGATCCGCTGGCGATGGCGATCGGGCTGATGGAGAAAAGGCTGTCCTTGAAACTCGTCAATTTCAGATCTTGGTGAATCTGAACCCGTCCGTCGGGCAGGGTAGTCGTGTCCGGCGAAGTGCGATCAACGATCTCAATGCCCTCCTGCAACTGCGCGCCGAAAACAGGCCATTCCACTTGTTCGTTTGCCTCATGCGTCACGCTCAAATGCATGTCCGTCTGGTCGCCGATCATCAGCATCGTCGAGTCGATACTCGCACTCACTACTATCGCTAATAAAATATTAAACATTGTGCATTTTTCGCGCATCATTGCGCGAACATTAATTCTCAATTCTCAATTCTCAATTCTCAATTGTGAAAAAGCATCATCAGCTTTTTCACATAGTCTTCATCCGTCCGGATCTCAACATGGTTCATGCCGGTTTTGTTGTACATCTCTTCGAGTGCCGCCTGTTGAGCCCGCCATGCCTCGGCATAAGCGTTCCGCACACTCGCCACAGACGTGTCCGTCCAAACGCGCGCACCCGTCTCCGGGTCTTTCACTTTCAGCAACCCCACATCCGGCAACTCTGCGTCACGCCTGTCGTATATCTGTATAGCACTCAGATCATGCTTCCGACTCGCAATCACTACGGGCTCCACGTGCCCCCTCCCTACGGGGGAGGGTTGGGGTGGGGCTATGAAATCGCTTATCACAAACGCCGTGCACCTCCTCTTCTGCGCGTTCGTCAGGTATTGAAGAGCCGCATTCAGATCCGTCCCATGGTGTTCCGGCTCAAAACTCAACAGCTCGCGAATGATATGCAGCACATGGCTCTTGCCTTTCTTGGGAGGAATAAATTTCTCCACTTGGTCGCTGAAGAAGATCACGCCCACCTTGTCGTTGTTTTCTATGGTCGAGAATGCGAGTGTCGCGGCTACTTCGGCTATCGTGTCGCGTTTCATCTGGCTTACTGTGCCAAAATTACGGCTTCCGCTGACATCGACAAGCAACATCACCGTCAACTCGCGCTCCTCTTCATAGACTTTGATATAGGGTCGGTTCATGCGGGCGGTCACGTTCCAGTCGATCGACCGAACGTCGTCACCCGGCTGATATTCGCGAACCTCGCTAAACGCCATACCGCGGCCTTTGAACTGGCTGTGGTATTCGCCTGCGAAGATATTCCGACTCAACCCGTGTGTCTTGATCTCTATCTTCCGAACCTTCTGTAATAACTCTTCTGAAGTCATAATTTACAATGTACAATGTACAATTTACAATTTACAAAGGGCTTACGGAGTTTGGTACAATGTTTTAAGATCCGTAAGGACTTCTATTTTTGTACCAAAGCCATTAGGACGCTTTGTGAATTGTTAATTGTTAATTGTTAATTGTTAAGGTACCTGAACGGTATTCAATACTTCCGTAATAACATCCTCCGTCGTCATGTTATTCGCCTCGGCTTCGTACGTCAGTCCGATTCGATGTCTCAGCACGTCGTAGCAAACGGCACGCACATCTTCCGGCGTCACGTACCCTCTCCTATGAATAAACGCGTACGCGCGCGCAGCCTTCGCGAGGTTGATGCTCGCACGAGGACTACCGCCGAAAGCGATCATCTGCTTCAAATCCTTCAGTCCGTACTCTTCCGGCTGGCGGGTCGCAAACACAATATCGACGATATATTTCTCGATCTTCTCGTCCAGGTAAACCTCCTCGACTACCTTGCGCGCCTTGATAATATCCGCTGTGCTCAGGATCGGCAGAACGGTCTTCTTCTCGCTCGCGATGTTCTGACGGATGATCGCCTGCTCCTCCTCTTTCTTCGGGTAACCGATCACCACTTTCAGCATGAAACGGTCGGTCTGTGCTTCCGGCAGAGGATAAGTTCCTTCCTGCTCGATCGGGTTCTGGGTTGCCAGAACGAGGAACGGATCGTCCAATTTGAAGGTCTGTTCGCCGATCGTCACTTGACGCTCCTGCATCGCCTCCAGCAACGCACTCTGCACTTTCGCCGGAGCACGGTTGATCTCGTCTGCTAACACAAAATTAGCGAAGATAGGACCTCTCTTGATCTTGAACTCTTCGCTTTTTTGGCTGTAAATCTGTGTACCAAGCACGTCGGCTGGCAGCAGATCCGGCGTAAACTGAATACGACTGAAATCCGCCTTGATCAGATCGCTTAATGTCTTGATTGCTAATGTCTTAGCCAAGCCCGGCACTCCTTCCAACAATATATGCCCGTCACTCAGCAGACCGATTAGCAAACTCTCTACGAGGTGCTTCTGACCCACGATTACTTGGTTCATGCCCATCGTCAGGGCATCCACAAAAGAACTCTCGCGCTCCACGCGCTCTTGCAATTCTCTAATATCTACTTGCATCTTTATATATTTTTTTAAAATTTTCTTTGTCTTGTTCTCGCCGCATCCGCGTCGAGTTTTTCTTTGTCTTGTTCTCGCCGCGTCAGCGTCGAGTTCTCTCTTGCTGTCGATAGTTCGATAGCTCAATTTACCGATAAATCGGTAGCAAAAACTGTGCCATTTCTTATATTTCAAAAAAAATCTCTCCAAAATTTGCATATATCAAAAAAAACACTTTTATTGGGCGGTCTATCCGGTCTGGTTGCCATTGCGCCCGGTAATCGTCTGGTCCTTTGTCTGGCTAACGGAGACACGATTCTTTTTCCGCCAGCGAAACGGCTCTGCTTCGCTCTGTCGGCATCACTTCCGTCATGATTGAGAGTAAAAACGACACCCTCTGCAACCCCCTCAGCCCTGAATCCTCCACCCGCCTCCAAAACCGCTTCATCTTCCTCACCAACACCTTCAGCCATTAATCTCCGTCCCTCTTATCTCTGTGCATTTCTCGCGCATCATTGCGCGAGCCCTTTGTCCCTTGTTCCGACATCTGATGCCGGATTCCTCAACGTCCATTGTGCCGGATACTATCCGGCTTTTAAAAGCCTGACTTCCTCTTTTTTCAAAAAAACAAAAATAAATTTGCACATATCAAAAAAAAGCACTACCTTTGCACCCGAAACAATCGTTCGAGCTTTTTCGAGCGAGATAAGAAAATCTACGTTGGAGGGATATGTCCCTTCGTATGGGTAGATTTTCAGACATAATGAATAGCGTTTATTGACGCTTTGTGTTTGGCCAAACGAAACTTCGCAACTTTCGAATATAGAGTCAAAATCAAAGTGAGCAATAGATGCCTATGGGTGTGACAATTATACCCTGCTTTGCTATATCTTGAGCAAGGCGGTTTGTCATATCGGCGTAGGTTTCCTGTTGTTTTATTTGACTCTATAGGCAATGCGAAGGCCTCGTTTGGTGAGTAATCAACAGCGAGGTCTGCGCTTTTTGTATGTTCGTCGATAATTACTAATAAACAACGGAGTAAGCCGAAAATCCGCAGAAGAGTAGGCTCTAAAATCATTTATTTATGAAAAAAATTTTATTATTTGTAGTAGCTGTTTTCAGCTCGATTACACTCTTTGCTAAAACTGTACAAATTACAGTATCTCCATCTAATGCTGTCGTATTGCAGCAAAAAGGCAAAGTTCTTGAGCCGGTTTCGCCTGGCATTTATAGTATTACCTGCTCCATTGTTGATCTCGCGTTTACTGCGCAGGCTGATGGCTATGACTCAGAATCATTTGTGGTGAATCTCAAATCGCCCAAAACAATGGAGATTAAATTAAAACCAAATAGGAAAGATGTCTCTCTCACTACTCATCCGAACACCGCTGATATATATGTAGATGGGCGTTTGATGGGGCAAAGTCCCGTTAATTTTACGATCAACAAGGGAGAATCGAAAAACATTATTTTATCCGCGGATGGATATGACAGATACACCAAAACAATTAATTTCTATGACCAGGCTGATATTCATATGTCGTATAATATAGAAATGGTGCAAAACCGTAGAGATGTAAATGTATTGGTGGATGTTCCTGCTGCTGAGTTTTATGTGGATGGTCTATTGATTGGTAAAGGAAAGAACACAGTAACTTTTCAAGTGTATAAAGATAGACCTGTTCAGTTAATCATTAGGGCAGAAGGTTACTTGGAATATGTTCGAGTAATGAATTTTTCTGAAAATGTATCCTCTTATAATTTAACTCAGGACCTGGTTATTGATGCTGCCTATGCCGCCTCTGAACCTGGAGCAGATATCGCCAATAAACGTTTTGAGGTGATGGTTAGAAAAGGAAGAAGTAAAGATGATGTGACTCAGCGTACAAAATACTACATTAGTGAATTATTTGAGACGCTTGAGATTAACGACAATGTTTCTGGTTGGTATCGCACAGCATGGAATGTGGAAACATTTGAGGATAAGTTTGTCCGTACTCGTATTGAAATTAAAGAGATTCCCGATAATGGTGACGGACAACTAAAATATAAAATGTTATTACAAAGCCAAGTTTCCTACAAAAAAGATCACAATAGATCCGGTGCTTCTCCTAAAGACGAGGATTATCATAATTGGGATCGAGTGCTAAAAAAATACGTTAAATTGCTTTCTGACATCCGCAATCTCTTAGAATAACTGAAATCACAACAGGTAAAAGCCCGAGTTTTTCGCTCGGGCTTTTTTGCTTTCGAAGCCCTCCGCGTAGCGGACGATTAGTATATGCTCTCTCGGAGGCGTATTTTTGCGGTGGGGTGCGCAAAAATACGTCGAGCATGGGGCGAGTTACTCCGAAGAGCATATACGCTATCCGAATGGTTCAGGGCTTTGCCCTTCCTTTTATTCTTTTATTCTTTTTTCCTCCTTTTCCCCGACATCGGTGTTCGTTCCTCCCCTCTCTCCACCTTTCCCCGCCTCCCGCCCTTCTGCCCGCGTTGTTTTGTGCCCGCGAGTTCTGCGAGCGGGAGGATTACCTTCCTCCCTTCTTCCGTTTTTTTAATATTTTCTCACCCAAAAATTTGCATATATCAAAAAAATGTATTATCTTTGCACAACTTTTCTAAAAAAATGTGTCAAACTCTTGCGCATTCCAAAATTTTTTACTACCTTTGTGCCCGAATTAGTGCGTGATAAGTGCGAGATAAGTGGGAGATAAGTGCGCGATAAGTGTGTGACAATCGGGGTACTTTGCTATCAAATCACTATCCACCACACTCTCGCATGAACAAAACTCTAAATGACTAAACTCTAAATATTTTTATGGCTAGAATCAAACACACTCCCGACATTGAGGAAATCAGAGGTGCCCGAGGTGGACTCGTTGAGCGCCGCAAAACCTTCTACAACTACGATGGTACGGTGGCACGAGAGGGACGTCTGGAGGCGTACACTCCGAGACCCCGTAACTACCAAGCCAACCCCATTCTGGCGCGCGAAAGAGCGAACCAGACCGCTTTCGGACAAGCCTCACACCTCGCCCAAGAGTTCATCGATGCCCTTAGAAACAAAACACCCCTCCCGCCCGAGAAACAGGCACTTCTGGACTCTTATGTGGCGCGTTTTAATGCCCAACTCAAAGGCACTCCCGATCCTATTGCGCCTAAGGACAGGAAAGGCAATTACACGATCTATGCCCGCATAGACAATTTCATCCGTGCCATCCTCCGCAAAGAACCCCCAACCCTTTGATCTCCTCCGCAAAGAGCCTCTCTGCGAATAGGGAAAAACAAAATCCCAACTATTTTCCCAACCCCGAAATTTGCATATATCTTTAAAAAGCACTACCTTTGCATCGGATTTCAAAACCCCCGACATTATGCGCAAACTGATTGACACATTCCTCCGACTCGGCATCAAACTCTGCCTGCTTACCGGCGTGGCATTCACCTTCGCTGCCTGCTATGGTCCGGCTCCGGAAAGATATTGGCAGTACGAACCGGACTTCCAAAAAGACCAGCAGAAAATGGAGCAGCAACTCCGTTCCGTTGCAAACGACACATCCGATAATAATGAATCATTATGAGAAAGAAATTTTTAACTCGCACAAACGCCTTCCTGGGCATGGCAATCCTGTCCCTGCTGGGACTCAGCGGTTGCAAGGAACCCTTGGTTAAGTACGGCACTCCCGATCCTCCTGTGCTGTACGGAATCCCGACTCCGGAGGAGGTCGTAGAAACCCCTCAATCGCCGGTGAACGACTGATGCGCGCGCATCGTCAAATAGGATTCCTCTCTCTCTTTCTCGTGCTGTCGGTGGCTTGTGCTTCGCCGACAGCCGAGTCGTATTATCTGCAAGGAAAACAACTCCGCGAAGCTAACCAGCCGGTCGAAGCCATGCAGGCTTTTCTCTCCGCCGTGCGTGTTCCGTCCGATGAGTTTGCCGTCAAAGGACGCGCGTACAGCAACATGGCTACCATGTGCAGGATAGGCGAACAGCACGAACTCGCCTTCGATCTCTACCGCCAATCCCTCAATCAGTTCGTAGCCGCAAAAGACACCCTCGCGCAAGCCTTCGCGCTCAACAATATGGCGTGGGAAAAAGCAGTCCTTGCGGACAAACAAACCGCCTTTCAGCTTCTCGACTCAGCCCTCGCGCTCTCGTCCTCCGAAGCCGTACAGACCAAAGTCCTCGAATCTCGTGCCGCCGCTTGTCTCTATGCCGGCGAATATGACTCCGTCCTCTTCTATACCGTCCCAAAGCCCGCGCTCGCTTCCACCCCAAAGCCCGCGCTCGACTCCTCCTCAACGTCCTCTCCCTATTTTGCCATTCTTCGTGCGCAGGCATATACTTTCCTAAACCACAAGGACTCCGCGCTCTTCTATGCCCGCCAAGTCCTCGCCGAGACGGACAATCCCCGCTATCTGGACGACGCCTATTATATCCTTACCCATTGTGACTCAACGGCTGTGGCAGACGACATACGCGACTTAGCCTCCGCACGCACGGATCTCCAGCGTTCGCTGGAACGTAACGACCCGGAATGGATCGAAGCCATGCTCCTTGCCCAGCAAGCCCTTGAGCCTTATTCGCCGCCTCTGAAACCCCAAACCCTCTTCGCGCTTATTGCCTCTGCAATACTGCTCCTTTTGGCTTTTGCCGCGTGGCTCTATCTCCGTTCCCGACGCCGCGAGAATGCGCTGGACGCCCAATGCCGCCTTCTTCGACAATCGCCTGACATCCGCTCGGAGCTCCAATGGAATGACTACCGCCAATTCTCCGCTCTCTGCAACAAACTGCTGTCCGGAATCGTCTCCAAACTGGAGCAGAGAGGACTTCCGGAGCGCGACATCCGCATTTGTGTGCTCGTTCTCATCGGCTTCTCGTACGCCGAAATGGCGCAGATCCTCTTCCGCGCAGAGAACGGCATAGGAAAAGACAAATACCTCATAGCCAAACGGCTTGGCGTGAGTGCCAAACAACTGCAAGAAACCTTGCGATCGATTGCCAACAGCCATGCCTAAACGTCTCATTTTCATAGTGTTCCTTTCTGTCCTCTCTTTCTCCATCTGGGCGAACGACACGATCTCTATACCGCTGAAGATGTCGGTTTTTACGTATATGCCGATGGACGGACCGACCGGCAGCACACCCGATCCCACCGACCCGAACCAGTTCCGGGCGTCCCTGACAGGAAACAACCTTTTCATCCAAACCCAATCCGACGCGGTCTCCTTTGTGGTCATTAAGCGGACCTCGGATTCGTGGCAGAGCGAAGAATATTTCTCCGCCCTCAGTTACGATTCACTCTCTTGCCCGATCACGCAAACAGGGCTGTACACCATTCGGATCGGCTGCTGGAAAACCAATTTTATCGGACGTCTGGAGGTTAAAAACATCCTCCTCGCCGACCTCAACGGACATTATATTAGAAACTCCATTCCCCAATGGTCGGAACTCCCGCCTGGAGTATATATCCTCCGCGTGGAGACATCATTAGGTACCACAAGCTCTAAATTCTATAAACGGCTATGAAAAAACATTTTCTGACACCATGGCTTTTATGCCTGATAGCGTTTGCCTTCTTCGGCTGTGCTGCGAATAAAAGCAACGATCCGAGCGCCTTTGGTCCGCACGAACCGGACGGGCTGCCGCGGATGGTCATTTCCGGCGTCGTCCGAAACACACTAAACGAACCGCTCAGCGGAATACAGATCGATCTGGAAACAAAAGACCCGCAACCGGCGGCTTCGTATAACTATGCCCTTACGGACTCGAAAGGCGCCTATACTATCATCCGCTATCGCGGACATGAGCAGCCGGATTCGCTCACGCTCTACGCTTCCGACCCTTCTGGTATCTATCTGCCGCAGCAAATATCTTTTCCGGTCACGTATGACTCCGCGTATCTCGCTTCGCAACATGCGAAAGTGCCTTATAACGCCTTCGTAAATGCCGATTTTATATTAGAAACTAACACTTCTGAATAATGAAACTTCGTCTGAAATTAGCACTCTGGCTGGAGTCTCTCCGCCGCCGTAACCTCAAGGAACTGCACCCTCTTCGCCAGCTCTTTTGGGAATCCACGCTCCGTTGTAATGTCCATTGCCTCCATTGTGGCAGCGATTGTATCGCCTCGGTCGAGACACCCGATATGCCCGCCGAAGATTTCCTCCATGTCATAGACACAGAGGTCACTCCGCATGTCAATCCCCACGAAGTTTTAATCATCATTTCCGGCGGCGAACCCCTTATGCGCAAAGACCTCGCCGACATAGGACGGTCTCTTAAATCGCGCGGCTACCCTTGGGGAATGGTCACAAACGGCTTGGCACTCACCCAAGAGCGCTTCGACGAACTCGTCTCCGCCGGACTCCGTTCTATTACGGTCTCTTGCGACGGACTAGAAAAAGACCATGTTTGGCTTCGCCAACACCCGCTTGCTTTCGAAGGTGCCACCCGTGCCATCAAATTAATAATTGACCACAATACTTCTACTCCCTCCCTCGCCTTCGATGTCGTCACGTGTGTGAACCAGCGCACGATAGACCATTTGCCGGAGATCCGCGATATGCTCTGGTCGCTCGGCGTGCGAGACTGGCGTGTCTTTGGCATTGACCCGATGGGACGCGCTGCCTCCAATCCTGAACTCCTACTGACCGACGAACAGTTCCGATACCTTATGGATTTTATCGTCTCCGAGCGCGAAGCCGGACGCCATGTCTCTTATTCATGCGAAGGCTATCTCGGTACGTACGAAGGGCGTGTCCGCGACCACCTCTACCAATGTGCCGCAGGGATCTCAATTGCGTCTATCCTCATTGACGGCTCTATCTCTGCGTGCACCTCCATCCGCGGCAAGTATTATCAAGGTAATATATACCGCGATTCCTTCTGGTCCGTCTGGGAACACGGCTTCAAACCTTACCGCGATCGCACATGGATGAAGCAGTCCGAACCCTGCAAGGGTTGTAAGGCGTGGACCTTCTGCGAAGGCAACGGTATGCACCTTCGCCGCGAAGACGGTTCGCTCATGCTTTGCCATCTCCATAGACTCGGACAATAATACTCAAATTTTGACATTCTTAAAAATAGTAACCTCCTAAACCCTAATTTTAGCCTCGCTTTTAGAGTGTGGCTTAATAATCGTATATCTTTTAGTAATAAACGCTATTGTGGGCTTGACAAAAAAGCAGTAATTTTGCACCCGATAAAAAATGGGCTCTTTTGCAGCCCAAAACGATGAGAAATTTTAATAGCAAATTAATATGAGTAAACTTTTCAAAATTTTATTGGTCTGTTTAGCATGGATGGCGATGCCTTTTGCCGCTCATGCAGATAATTATCAGTTCCCCGATCCTGGGTTTGAGGACTGGTCGGGTGCCCAGTTCAAAAGTTCGGCGCAGCCTAAATACTGGAATTTCTCCAATGTAAGCCAGTTGAAAGTAGAATTCAATTTCGCCCATAAGACGACGGGTAGGTCCGGCTCCGCGCTCAAGATCCAGGACCAGTTTGTCGGAGCGTTGGGCATTGGGGCCACATCTCCGGGGTATGTCTCGTTGGGACACCCATGGGCGTATGTATCGAGCCTCACATCGATTGAAGATGCCACGGCAGGTACGTATGGCGGTATTAGCTGGACGAACAGACCGGACTCGATGGTCGTTTGGATCAAGCGGTACTATGATAGTTCGGTGGACAATGCGGCGGGAGATCATACCGGAGATGAGAACTTCAACCTGCTGTACTATGCCTGGAGCGGTACTTCGCGTGCTTCTTCGTTCAAAGCCAAGAACCTCTCCTGTACCGACGTGTCGGGATCGCATCCGGAATATACCATTGATGAGGAATCCGATATCCGTCAGGCTCTGGACGGCAATGAGTGCGGTACTGCCGTACAAGCCAACCAGATCGCCGAAGGATGGTATTATGAGAAGAAAGCATATCCCAACTGGACACGGATCGTTGTGCCGATTTATTACTTGAATGACGATGTGCCGGAGAAATGCAATGTCATCCTCTCTGCCGGACGCTACCCGGACTTCCGGGCTAACTCTGGTCAGAATGCCGGAAACTCAATGGACGTGGATGATATATCGCTCGTCTATTCCAGCAAGGTGCAAAAGATATACCTGAATAATGGTACTACCAATAAGGAATGGAAAGGTTTCGATCCGAACAACACCGATGAGCAGATCTGTTCATTAGGCGTGGGAGTTACCCAAATGCCGGTGATCACTTGTGTCCGCGGAGCGGGTTCGTTGACCAACACGCGCGGAGGCAGAGCGAATTTCCCGGGACGCCGTTTGACTGATGCGGAATGTACAATCACGTATGGTCAGGTCGATGGCGCGCCTACGGTGATCACCGTGCGGGCGGAGGATGGTAGCACTACTACCACCTATAGGATCAAGTTTGTCTCGCAGGCGAGTAACAACGCCCGTCTGGCGGACCTGCAGGTGAACGGTCAGACGGTGAACGGATTCAATACTTACCTCAATACGTACAACGTAGCGCTGCCGTACGGCACGACCGAAGTGCCGCAAGTAACCGCCTCTGCGCAGGACGGCTCCGCAACGGTTTCGATCACCCAGGCTACTTCTACTACCGGAACGGCTACGGTCTATGTGACCGCTGGCGATGGCACAACGACTCAGACTTATACGGTCAATTTCTCGGTTGCGGCATTGACGGACGTGACGCTGCAGGCGATCTACCTCGACGGTTCGCTCCTGCCGGGCTTCCAACCTACCAAGTCGAACTACACCGTTTCGCTGCCGCTAGGCACGACCGCTGCTCCGGCGATCACATGGCAGTCGGCTTATTCGGAGGGAGTGCAGACAATCCAATTACTCAGCAACACCCTTGCCTCCGGTGCACAAGTCCAAGTGTCCATACCCGGCTCTACGCTCACCAAGACCTATAAGATCACCTACAAGATAGAAGCCTCTTCTTATTCCTATCTGGCGGGTATAACGCTGGACGGCGAACCGATAGCGGACTTCGCTCCGGAGAAGACGGTCTATACCGTCACCCTGCCGTTAGGCACGACTGCCCTGCCGGCGATCGCATTCACCAAGGGCGATAACTACCAGACGGTGGAAATGACGGAAGGCGGCGTGGACGGCACAACGCGTATTGTAGTGACCGCTGCCAGCGGCGCGAAGACAACTTATAGGCTGGTCTTCCAGACCGAGAAATCGACCAATAATGCCTTAGCCGGCATAGCGCTGGACGGACAGCCTTTGGAGAACTTCCATCCCGACACGCTGAATTATAAAATCTCTCTGCCCGCCGGCACGAAGAACATGCCGACGGTAACCTATACACCCGGAGATACTTACCAGCAGGTGGCTTTGGCGGTCAACCAGTCGCAAATGACAGTCCGTCTGACCGTTACAGCGGGCAACGGCTCAACGCGGGTGTATATGATCGCATTCGAGGTGGAGAAATCGGCGAATGCACTCCTGCAAATGATCTATCTGAACGGTACTGAATTAGAGGGCTTTACTCCCGAGCAACTGGACTATTCGCTGGTTTGGAATAGTGCTACCATGCCGCAAGTGACCGTGCTGGCAAATGAGGGACAGAAAATATCCATCGTTTCGCCCTCTACCTATGGTACTGCGCGCATTATGGTCACACCGGAGGAGGGCACGCCGAATACCTATACGGTGCGTCTCAACTCGCCGGAAGAGGTGGTCATTCCTGCTTTCCCGATGGATTCCTTCCCTGCTTCGTCGGACGCAACGCTGGCGGAGCTGTACATAGGAGGCGAGAAATACAATCCGTTCGACCCCGCGACCCTCTCATACACGTATCCGTTGCCATGGCGCACCTACCAAGTGCCGGCAGTCATGCCTGTAGCAGCAACGACCGGTCAGACAATCACCGTAGAGCACGGAGGTATCAACCGTCCTACGCGAATCAAAGTCTTGGCGGAAGATAAAACGACCACTCGGACATATACCATAGATTTCTCGGTTGCCAAATCGAGCAACACGGATCTGGCGTCCGTAGAGATTGACGGAGTCAATTTCTCCTTCGATCCCGCTATACACGACTACACGAACCTTGTCCTGCCGTACGGTACGACCGCTACGCCGTCGCTGACGGTTGAGCGTGCTGAGCCGGAGCAGGCACTCACGATCACCGAAGCACCTCTGGGACAACCCTCTACGATAGTGGTGACCGCCGAGGATGGCACGCAGGCTACATACTCCTTCTCTTATACCGTGGCATTGCCCGGTCTGCCGAACGAACTGACGGCAATCGTATTGGATGGAATAGGTGCGCTGGATATGACCCAGGGACCGGACTTCACGATCGATCTGCCTTATGGCACGACCGCGATGGAGGTCGTCTCGGTGGCGAAGAGCTACCCGGAGCAGGAAGTGACAATCGTCAGTGGAGGCGTATTGGAACCCACGGTGATCACGGTCAAATCGCTTGACCCGAACGAGGAGGACAAGGTTTATACCTTGACGCCCAATGTCTATCCCTACGATCCGGCGCAGTTGCTGGATATTCAGGTGGCGGGCGTGTCCATCCCCGAGTTCCGTCCCGATGTATATAACTACGTGCTGTCCGTGGATGACACTCCTGCCGTGACCTACACGGCGCAAGACGGCGCAGAGGTGGAAAAGGATGCCAATGCGAAATGGGTCAAACTGAGCGTGGAGGCGGGTGAAGAAGGTGAGTATAAACGCACTTATCTAGTAACTTTCTTCTATCCGAATGATATATATTTCGAAACGGATTTCGAGGAGTGGGAACAATTCAAAAATGAGGATGCCAATAAGACTGGAAAATATCCTAAAGGTTGGTACGCTCCGATAAACGCAGAGACATCTGGATCCAAAGGAACATACGAACCGCAGCAATGCTTGGATCAGATCAATGAACACACGCATGGTTCTTTTGCGGCAAAGCTGCAAACGGCTTATCTTTTAACGTCAGGAGAGGCAATGCCCGGTTTCTTGTCCCTTGCAAAGCCAAAAGTAACTGTTGGCGCCTTCGCTATCGCTACGCATATAGCATCTTCATTGTCTTATGGAGATGCAATACCATTTAGGAACTCGCCGGATAATGTATCTATTGATTATAATCTGCAATCATATCAAAATGTGAAAGGCTGGCGTTTCGTTTACGATGCAAATGGCTTGGCACAAGTAAAAGATACTATGTTATTTGCCGGAATGCCTAAAGGAACATGGAACACTTTATCAAGAGGACTTACATACCCGGCAGACTATATCCCAATGACGCTCAATATTTTAATCAGTGCGGGACAAACCGAAAAGTTAGACACTTATTATGTTGGAGACTGGTTTAGCGGATTAAATACCAGTAATCGTCACTTGTCTACAATGTATGTCGATAATCTGCGTCTGAACTATTCATCCGTTCTTTCCGGTCTGAATGTCAATGGCGTGGCGGCAACGATAGACGGCACGGACATTAGTGCTACGATCGACGCAGATAGTTATGGAACGCCCGCGCTTGCGTTCATGCACGCAGTAGCGGACCAGATGCCGGTAGTGACATGGTCGGAGGAGAATAATGGTGTCCGCACGGCGACCATTCGCAACTACGCGGAGGACCTTTCTTACACGGACTATACGCTGACCGTCACCCGTCCGCAATCAACCAACACAACGATCACTTATACCCTCAACGGCATGGATCTGCAGATTACCAAGGGTTCGCCTTACCAGAGCATTGTGATCGGTCGCAACGACACGGCGTATGTGATCGGTGTGACGGCTGAGAGTGGTGCGCAGAAAGTCTATTACGTAGCATGGGAGAAGAGCGCAGGCAACACCGCCGTTGTGGCCAACGTACCTGCGGAGAACCCGATCGTAGGATCGTCCACAGCCCGCCTGATCAACTTGGAGGAAATGCCGATAGTAAACTATAGCCGCGAGTATGCCCTCGACAGCGTCGTTATGGTCACGACCGACACGACCCATTACCTATATGTCTTCGGTTCCGGTGCAGCGCTCGACACAACTTATATCATCCATCGCAACCCGTCGGAGAATGCGCTTCTGGCGTCCATTGCGACCAACGAAACGCAGATATCTGATTTCTATGCAGAGACCTACGACTATACCGTTACGCTCGAATCTTTGGACCAGTTCGAGGCTACAGCCCAAGATCCCGATGCGGATGTGCAATATACAACGGTTAGGATAGACGATGAGAACGTAGCGGTCTTTGTGCTGACTACTGCCGCGAATGGCAAAACACATAGCCGCTATTCCGTGCTGGTTCACCTCCATACGCCGGCTACTGGGGCATACCTCACTTCAATCTCTGCGGATGGCGTGTCGATACCGGGATTCCAATCGGATCAGTTTAACTATACCCTCTCTCTGCCTTCCGGCTCTGCTATACCTGCTATGGCGGCAGTGGTATGCGAAGGAGCCACAGCGGAAATGACGACTGTGCAGAACGGCTCTTCGGCTACGGTCACCTTCGTGGTGACGGCGGAGGACGGCGTGGCTCGGAATACCTATACGGTTCAGGTGGATGTGCTTCCGTCCGATGTATGTACGCTGGCGGACCTGATGGTCGGCAATGCATCCATACCCGCTTTCCAGCCCGGTCAGTATAACTATAATATAGAACTGTCGCATGGTACTGATGCTCTGCCGGAGGTGGATTATATTCTTTCGGACAGCAAGAGCACGGCGCAGGTGCAGCGTACCGGCAATACCGTTTCAATAGTAGTGACTGCCGAGGACGGCGTGCATACCGCTACCTATTCGGTGATATTCACAATAGCCAAATCCTCCAATGCCAACCTGGCGTCTATAGCGCTGGACGGCATAGGTCTCTATGCCTTCTATGCCGACGAGGAGTCCTATACGATTGCTCTGCCGTTTGGTACTCCGGAACCGGTTATCACAGCGGAGCCGGAAGATCCGGCTGCTACGGTGGCTATCTCGGGCAATACAATTACCGTGACGGCGGAGGACGGCGTGACGACGCGCACTTATACGGTTACCTTCACTTGGCTGCCTTCGGAGAACCCGAATCTGGCTGCTATACTCCTGAATAATGTGCTTCAAGAAGGCTTTGAGCCCGATGAGTACAACTACCTGAACTCGATCCCGTATGGCGAAGAAGTGCCTGCGGTGACGTGGGTGACAGCGGACGACCAGCAGCAGGTGGACACAACGTGGACCGGTGATCTGGAACTCACGATCTTGGTGACCGCAGGAGATGGCACGACCACGTCCGAATATACCCTGACATTCGTTCCTATCCTCTCCTCCGATTGGCACCTTGCCGACCTGCAGGTCAATGGCATGACGATCGCCGGATTTGATTCGGACGTACAAGAGTACGAGATTGTTTATCCGGTCGGCACCGACTCGACCGCATTGTTGTCCGCTACGGCGATCACCGCTATTCCGCAGGATCCGAACGCTACGGTGAGCGTCACCATGGACGAAGGCGTGCTTCAGATCTTTGTGACCGCGCCGGATGGTACTATAGGCGTTTATACCATCTCCCAGTCAATCCTGCTTTCGTCGGAAGCCCATCTGGATATGATCTGGTTGAACGGCGAAGAGGTTCGCGGCTATCATAGAGACACGCTCACCTATACCATCGTCATTGCGCAGGGATCCCAGATTCCGGAGATCACGGCTGTGCCGGTGGACACGCTCGCTTCGTGGGAAGCAGGTATGGAGACCGTTATTGAGAATGGCAAGAGCGTTGAGATATACTGTACCGCTCAGGATGGTACGACCATCGTCTATATCCTCAATTTCGTCTATGCCGACTGGGCTGCATCCGCTGTGGTGGACACGGACGACTATATTTTCCTCTATGCCGGAGACGGCCAGTACAAAGGTGTCACGATCGGTATTGGTATCCAGCTAGGAATCTATGACCTCAACGGTCACATGTTGATGTTACAGGAGATTCCTGTCGCCGATCCGGCGGACGTAGTGGTAGAGATTGACGAGAAAGGAAACCAGATTCTCGTGGACGCACTGCCCTCGGCTGCAGGAGCCTATTTCAAGGCAAGACCGGAACATATTTACTTCTATGTTTTCTTCGATTCGAAGACACGGAAAATTGCCAAAGGAGGTAAGTTTATGCTCCGATAAGAGAAAAAAATAGGTAATTAATTCGCACGCATGTACGGTATATTCAATGATAATTTCCCTCCCATTCTGGATGGTGTGGCATTAACGGCACAAAACTACGCCTATTGGTTGCATGAGAAGGGTTATGATGTGCGCGTCATTACGCCTTATGCTCCTGGGGCTGGGGAGGTGATCGACGCCGCTCCGTATCCTATTAACAGGTATGTCTCGGTGCCTATCCCCTTCCGCCATCCGTATCGCTATGGTTTGCCGTACGCCGATGCGGCGTTCTGGCGTAACTGGAGGAAGATGCGTTTCGACCTCGTCCATGCCCACTGCCCCTTTACATCGGGCTCTTTGGCTTACCGTGCGGCACGAAAGCAGGAGATACCCCTCGTGGCTACTTTCCACTCCAAGTACCGCCAGGATTTTGAGCACAATGTGCCCAATAAGAAATTGGTGGACTGGCTGATCCGTCAGGTGGTGGATTTCTTTGAGAAAGCCGATGAAGTCTGGATTCCGCAGGCCGCGGTTGAGCCCACCCTCCGTGAGTACGGCTATACCGGGCACGTGGAGGTGGTGGAGAACGGTAACGATTTCTCTACGCCCGTGCGTTTTATTAAGGAAATGCGCACGCAGATGCGCGAGGAATTAGGCATGGCACAGGATGAGACGATGCTCCTCTTCGTCGGACAACATATTTGGGAGAAGAATATAGGCTTTATACTCGATTCTCTGTCTCTTGTCAAAGAGCGGCCGTTCCATCTTTTCATGGTCGGTACCGGCTACGCCGTGCGGGAAATCCGCCAGAAGATTAATGAACTGGGGCTTCAGGATCATGTCACCCTCCTCGGCAATATCCATGACCGCGAGCGGCTCAAACGCATCGATGCGGCGGCGGATCTATTCCTCTTCCCCTCCCTCTATGACAACGCACCGCTTGTCGTGCGCGAGGCAGCAGCGATGCACACACCCGCACTCATGCTGCAGGATTCAACAGCGGCTGAGGTCATAGAGAAGGATGTCAACGGATTCCTGACACCCAATGACAAACAAGCGTACGCGGAGCGGCTGGTATGGCTGATGGAGCACCCGGATGTCCTCGCGAAAGTGGGAGACAAAGCCTCCACAACTATCGCGCGTTCGTGGGAGAGTGTCATAGACGAAGTTATTCTCAGATACCGGGATATTCAGAACTCCTATCGCATAAAACATTCTAAAAAGGGCTTTTAAATGACTAATTGAGAAAAAATCCCACATATATTTGCGTATGTGGGATTTTTTTCGTACCTTTGCAGCCCAAAGTAAATCTGTGTAAATAGTTATGGCTGAAAGACATACCAAGAAACGCGTGCTGGTGACATATATTGAGGCGGGGTTTGGACATATTACGACGGCGAACTCTATCGCGGACGCTATTGAGGCGCTCCACGACCCCAATATTGAGTTGGTTCGCAAATATACGTTCCAGGCTCATCCTTCCTTGCTTAAACTGGAGAAACAGTTTATCCGGGACGTCAAGTGGGCGAATACGTTTCCTTGGCATAACTATATCCAGATGGCGGCGACCCATATCTTCGGCATTCATAACTCTCTGCCCTTTGTGGTCAGTACATTCTACCGTCGCCAGCGAAAAGCTTACTTTGAAATCCTACGGGAGATTCAGCCGGATATTATCATAGATACCCATTACCTTACTTCTTTCTTGGCAACCCAGTATCGCGACATGGTGGATCCGCATGTGAAGGTGGTCACCTACGATCCCGATAACAATGTCCATAACTGGTGGAATATCCGGGTGGATAAGTTTGTTGTCAACTGTCGTCTGGCTTTCCACGACGCGCTTCGCCATGATTTTACCCGCAAGCAGTTGATGATTGTTCCTTTTGTGACCCGCAAGGAGATCATGGACGTGACGGAGGACAAAGCGTTCTATCGTACCAAATATGAGTTGCCCCAAGACCGTTTTACCGTCATGGTGGCGGCAGGAGGGTATGGCCGCTCAGGCATGAGCAGGGTCGTAATGGCATTGCTCAGGCATGTCAAACATCCGATCACTCTGATCGCTATCTGCGGCACGAACACACGGCTCTACCGCCGTCTGATGAAGCTCCGGGAGAAAGTGGCTCCGAAGATTGACCTGCGCCCCTATGAGTTTGTGCCCAAGGTCTATGAACTCAACCGCGCTTCGGATGTGCTGCTGACCAAAGGTGGACCGAACGCTATGCTGGACAGCGCCCTCATGGGAGTGCCTGTCGGCGTGTTCTATTGTGCATCCAATATCGAATATGAATCAATGCACCTCTTTACCTCGGTCCTCAACTGCGGACGGTTCTTCGCCCAGTCGCACCGGATCGTACGGTGGGTGAACGAGTGTGTCTCCGATCCTTCTATCCTCGATATCTATAAGGAGGCGGAGGAAGCCATCCGTAATGAAGGCAACGGCGCCGTCAATATCGCGAAATTTATACAAAACTACGAAGCCTGACATCCGATGAGCAGCACTAATAATACAGTTTCCGAAAACCGCTCTGTAGCTTCGCGCTTCAAGCCTTCAATGGTCATCTGGCCGATCCTGTTCGGTCTGATCGGAGTGGGGTATATGCTCTGGCGCGAGATGCACGACGACATCCCGCAGGGACCGATCACCCTGGCCGACCATTGGTGGGTGTTCGCCTTATTGGTTGTGCTTTTTACGCTCTTTAAGGATTTCTCCGGCATGTACCGCCTTCGGGTGATGTCCGGCGCACCGCTCAAGTTCAGCCAGCTCTTCCGCATCCGGATGCTGTATGAGTTCACTTCGGCGGTCACACCTTCTGCCGCGGGAGGCTCGTCGCTGGAGGTCATCTTCATCCACCGCGAGGGGATTAAGGTCAGTCGTGCTACGTCAATGACGATCTTAGCACTCTTCCTGGACGAAATGTTCATGATCGTCCTCTTCCCCTTCCTGCTGATGCTCATCCCTTATGGCGAACTATTTACTGCCGATGGCTATTTCCAATACGGCTATCTCTGGGCGTTTATCATCGGATATGTGATGAAGTTCGTATGGGTCACCATGCTCTTCATTGGTCTGTTCTGCAAGTCCATTATTTTGGTGAAAATCATTGGGGCTGTCTTCTCGCTTAAGTTCCTGCGCCGCTATCGCTACCGTGCGCTGCGTACGGCGGTCGAGCTGCGTCAGTGTGCGCGGGAGATACAGCATGAGTCTGCCGGCTACTGGGTGCGCATGGCGCTCTCGACAATAGGTATTTGGGGCTTCCGCTTCCTTATAGCTAATATGGCAATCATGATCTTCAATCCCTTGACCGGAGCGGATAACTTGATGTGTTTCGCGCGCCAGTATATCTTGGGAATTGTGTGTATGATCGTTCCTACGCCGGGCGGCAGCGGCTTTGCCGAAGTGATGTTCGACGGATTCCTGGGCGAATATATTACCCAGAAGATGTCCACGGTGGTCATTACCTCTATCTGGCGTCTCTGCACCTATTATTATTACCTGATCGCCGGAGTGATCATCCTGCCCCAGTGGCTGGGAAAAAGCAAACTAATCCGTAAACGCAATGCAAGCAAGTGAGATCCTTTTCTGTATCTTCAATTATCGCGAAGCTGCCAATGCGGAGTTTCTCTATCGGGAACTCCGTCCGTTCTTTGAGTGCCATATCATAGACGCGGACAGCGGAGAGAAACCTGATCCCTGCGGCGGCGACACGGTCTATCTGCCTAATGTGTTCTATTCTGGCATGATGCACCATGCTATCACCATGGCGGACAAGGGACATTACCCCTATCTGTTCTTTATCTGCTCGGATGTCCTGATGTCGCATGAGGCGCTGATGCAGCTCAAGGATATCTTGCTCTCCGAGTCTTTCGAAGGGGTGGGTGTCTATTGTCCCTCTCATGCGGACGACTCTTATACGTGGGTGGCATGGTCGTACTCGCGCCATAGCGGACGACGCAGAGCCGTCGCTTTTGCGGAAGGGATGTTAGGCATGTATGCCGCGCCGGTGTATAAGCAACTGGAGCCGCTGGACATCAACCCGCATGGCTGGGGATTGGACCTCGTCGCTTGTTTCTATGCGCGCCATTGGGGATTGCGGTGCGAGATTGACGACCGCCTCTCGATCACCCATCCGAAAGGCGATGTACATAAAAATACCCTTGCTCGTAATGAAGCAAGGGCATATCTGATGCGCTATCCGGAGGGAAAGGCTATTCGGCGTTATTGGGTGGCTTGCTCGATCCGCAATGCGGCGATCCAACCCTTCATCCTGCCTGCCTCCTACCGCCGCTGGCTGCGCTATTTCTTACCGATATATCGGTTCTTCCACCGCTGCTGACGGCTGACTTCTGACGGCTGACAGCTATTTCCACCTATACCCGATTCCTAACGAAACGGACTGCGGGTAGATCAAGGCGTCCGCGATCTCCTGACCTTTGTATTCCTTGTAGAATCCTGCGATGTCTGACAGGCTGACTTTGTAGTGGGCATTGATCTGAATGCCTATCGGGAACTCGTACCCCACCGTCACGGCTACACCGAAATGATTGTCGTGCAGACTGTATAGTTTGCTGTAGTCGTGTGTGTCGGTCGGGGTGACGGGTGAGGTCACTGCGGCTGATTCATCTACGTTCTTGTATTTGTTGCGGATATTGGACGCAAAGGTGAAATGGGTGAATATACCACCTCCGAACTGGATATAGCCTTTTTCCATATTGCCGAATCGACCCAGGAAATAGACCGGGATCTCCATACCAAACGACCATAAATGGTTTGCTGTGTCGGTCGCTGCGAAGTAATTCTGGTGCGCGGTGAAGATCACCTGCGGCTGAATCGAGAAATGCTTGGTGATCCTGAAATCCATGAATCCGCCTAACTCGCCGCCTACGTGCATGTACGAACTCATCGTGTTGTGAGCGCGAGTGATGATAAAATTGCTCATGTTCGCGTTCGCGATCAGACCGCCGGATACCAGCTTGGGCAGTTTCTCCTGATCCAGCGAATCGATCATGTGCTCGGTGTTGAACTCCACTAACTTCGCCTTCGCTTCCTCCAGCGATTGCTGGATCTTGCTATCCTTGTTCTGGGCCGCCAGACTCAGAGACAGGCTTGCAATACTCAGTATTAATACGATCTTTTTCATGGCTTATAACGAAATTCTGACTGTTAATTTTACTCCGTTTCGTCCCCATGCGGCGATACGCCTGCGTCCATGGATCATGACCGGGTCGCCGTTCTCGTCCACCGCGGGCTTGTAACCCATCGTCGGATGCAGAGGGTCCACCATCTCCATCTTCTGGATCATATACGGCAACTCATAGTCGTTGTAAGTGATACGGCGGATATAGTCGATACGGATGAATTTGAGGATGTTCTCAAATCCCGCGGTGATCTCCATATACGGCAGTTTGCCGATCGGTGAAGAAGTGCGATAGCCGTCTTTGATATATCCTTGCTGGTCAAAGGCATTGTCCACAATGCCGTTCTCCCATGCCGTGTGCGGGAAATCGTACAGACCGTTGCTCGTCTCCAGATACGGGTTGTTTTTCTTCGTCAAACCGCCATACACACCGGAGAAACTGACCACGCCGCGCAGCTTCAGTTTGTTGATACCCGGAATGCGGTTGAGGATCCAACCCTTGAAATAATACGTTGCGAACAGCGACACGTATTCGTCCATCATAAACTCCATCGGTTTCATCAGGTTGAAACTCCGCTGACCCAATAGGATACTGGTGCTCGTCTCGGGGATATGCAACTTGGTGAACGGCGCTTTCTGCCAGAGCATGCCGGTTTTGATACGCAGATCCAGGTGACCGAAAGCCGAGAACCAGAACCGTTTGTCAAACATGATCTCCGTCTTGTTATAGAGGAATCCGACGCCTCCGTTGTGGCGGTCGTCCAGGTAGCCTACGGTGTGGCGCAGGTTGATCGTCGGCGCATCTTTCTCCAATCCCCATGGGTTCTTGATTCCCTCGCGGTCTATACCGATCATGGAGCCCGGAGAGTACTCTAACTCAAACACACCCTCGTAGTTGCGGTATGAACCGATATTGCTCAGCGAGCGGGAGAAAGTGGTGTCTGTGCCGTTGATATGCTGGGTGTAGTCCACGCGGTCGTAACGGAGCGATCCCGCGGCGCGGTTATTGGTGAAATCGAAAGTGGTCTTCAGCATCAGGTTGTTCCGCCATTCTTTCATGTACTCCGCCTTCGCGTGGAAAACGTACTGCGCAAATGGCATGGTCGGTGTGCTCGTCGGAATGGACATCAATATATTGTCCCTTCGTACCACGTCGTTCACCTGTCCTGGTTCCTCTACGTCGTATTGAGCCATCAGTTGCAGGTGGTGTCGTAACCCGTCGTAGGGCTGATCCTTGTGCTTGTCGAAGGTATAGACGAACGTGGCGCTGTATTTCGGCAGCAGGTCTTTGGTGCCGAAAGCGACATACCCGCGGAAGAAGAACTGGTCGTGCAACCGTGCTGTGGATCCGCCGCCTACACGCAGACGAACGCCCTCTAACATGTTCCAGCTTACGAAGTTGTAGATCGGTCCGAAATCGAACTTACTGAGATACATAAACTCAGCTTTCCGGGTCGGGATATACTCCGTCGTCACGGCATTGACGAAAAGCGCAAGACTGTTGAACTTCGGCGTGTTAGTGAACTCGCGCACAAGGTCCACTACCGAACTCTCGTATTTGGTCAGCGGCTCAGGACGCATCTCGTCGGTCCATTGACCCTCCCATACCACCTCGGCGGTCGAGTCATTCACCTCCGGCTCCGGACCTGTCAGGTTCGAGAACGTCTCTTTGGCTATCGGCGTCTCCATGTCCCAGCCCGTGTAGATCTTGGTCTGGCGGGCTAACATACCGCGTTTGTTGTTGATGATATAGAATTTGGCATAGGTGCTTGTCCTGTCCGGCGCCCATAGACCGTTCTCCAACTGCTTGTAACTGTGCTCGATTGAGAAATTGCTCACGAAATTGAGGTTGATGTCCGGCGGGATGTTAATCGCGTATTTCTTGAGCCGGAACGTGGAGTCATTGACGATATAGAGGTGTCCTGTGAAACCGTAACTCTCCGAGTTCACCGGCACGAACGCCAAGTCGATACAGGGATAACCGTCCACCATGATCGTGTCCATGATATAGTATTGGTAGAAGGTCACAGCGAGGGTGCTACTCAGCGGCGAGACAAACCTGTTAAACAGCAGGTTCATGCTATTATCGTTGATATCTACGTCTTTGAAGATCGCATTGATGTTCTGCTGGAAGGACTGCGAACCGATCACGCTCTCTATACCGAAAATACGTTTCTTGTCCAGCACTTTCTTCTCGCGGTGCGGCTTGCGCTGGTAATACTCCGTGTTCAGGTGCTCGCGGATGGAAACCGTCACGTTCGGATATACGCCGGTCGTGTCGATGTATTTCTTCACGAAAGCGAAATCTTTCCAGAACGGCTTGTTCCAGTTCACCTTGATGTTGTCCAGCGCAAAAGACATACGGCTGTAACTCTTCGCCGTGTATTGATTGACGGTCGTCACGCAGAATGAGTCCTTGTGCGCAATCACATTCTTGATCAACTCAACCGCAGGGTTGCCTTTGCGTTTGTAGTCACGTTTGCGGTGCTTCGGGGTCACTACGATATCCTGCAAACCGTACACATCCGGCGTCAGTTTGACCTTCACGTTCTTACGGCTCTGACCTTTGCGCAAAGTCAGCATCTCGGTCTTGTAACCCAACATCTGGAAATTCAGCGTGTTATAACCCAGACTGTTTGAGATCGTGAAATTACCGTCTATATCGGATGTCGTGCCGATTTCCGAAGCGATCATACCTTTGCTGGTGGTGGATTTGAGAAAGTATATCTGCACGAACGGCAGCGTCTCGCCTGTGTCGCCGTCCACTACCGTACCCGATATGCTCGTCACCTCCTGCGCACTCGCCATCCCGGCGAAGCACAAGAAAAATAATATGTACCTTAACTTTTTCAATTCTCAATTCTCAATTTTCAATTCTCAATTCTCAATTTTCAATTCTCAATTCTCAATTCTCAATTTTCAGTTCTCAATTCGTCAACTTTGTTGCCGCAAACTCTCCTCGTGAATCAGTTCCCATAACGCCAACTTAAACTCCGTCCGTAACTCTCCCTCTCCTGAGGAGAGGGTCGGGGTGAGGTTTTTTAATCTCTCTCTGATCATCTCATACCGTTCGGGCTGGAGTGGGGCAACGCCATTCGCTTTTTTCCATTCGCCGATCCGCCGGCTCACATCCATTCGTGCCGCGATAGTGTCCCATAGTTTATCGTCCAACTCATCTATCTCCGCCCTTAGCCAGTTCAACTCGATCCCGTGGCTCCCTCCCTTGAGGGGTGAAGAGCTCTGCTCGATCGAGCGTCCTGTGGACGGTCGTAGAACTCTCCCGGGGTGGGGTTGTGTGAGGTCTGCTAACTCCTCCGGCGTTATCTGCTGCTTGGCGTCGGACAACGCCTCCGCAGGATGGCAATGCACCTCCACCATCGCGCCGTCCAACCCTAACTGCGGAATCATCTGCATCAGCTCCGGCACTTTGGCTGCATCGCCGCTCATGTGGCTCGGGTCTAACAACATCGGTATGTCCGGTCGTGCCAGACGCACTTGGTGCGCCATCCTCCAGCATGGCTGGTGTCCGCAGCCTCGGTGTACTGCCATGACGGGTATTCCCGTCTTCTCCAGCCGCTCTATATTACCGATCCATAACTTCGCATCCTCATTCACCGGATTCTTGATCAGAATACCTTTTATCTTTCCTCCCTCTCTTGAGGAGAGGGCAGGGGTGAGGTTTTCTACTGCCATCGGGTTTGCGCTCGTCCGCGCACCGATCCATAGGTAGTCCATCCCCGCGGCAATGGCTTTGCGCACATGCTCCGGCGTCGCTACCTCTGTCGCAACATCCATGCCATACAGCATCTTCGCCTCCGCCAGCCATGTCAGTGCCTCTTCACCTATGCCTTGAAACGTGCGCGGGCTCGTGCGCGGTTTCCATGCGCCCGCGCGAAAAATAAAAGGAACTGAATGCTGACTGCTGACTTCTGATGGCTGACAGCTGATAGCCGCCAACTCCCTCGCGGTCTCCAACACCTGTTCGCGACTCTCCGCCGCACATGGACCTAATATGTATAGCAGTTCACAATTCACAAAGGGCTTGCGGAGTTTGGTACAACGTTTTAAAATCCGTACGGACTTTTAATTTTGTACTAAAACTTTTAGAATGCTTGTAAATTGTACATTGTACATTGTACATTGTACATTGACTTAATACGTCATCTGCAACCGGAACAGCATCCCTTCCGGTGCAAAACCATCCGGGTAGAAATAATCCGAGATCGTGTAGAACACCTCCACGAAACCGATACCATACACATAATCCACATGCTGCGCATAGTAGAATGTGTTGATGACAGAGTCATTTTCATCTACCTCGTATTCCACTTTGTAGCTCGTCTCCGGCAGCGCTACCTGGTAGGCATTCTTTGTCCCGCTGTTGTATTCGCGGTTCACGCTCACTTCGCCGTAGTTATACACGCTGTCGGTCAACTCCGGCACGTTGAAATAGCAGAAATACTGGTTCGTGCCCTTGTCAAAATCCCATTGATTGGTGTTGACTGTCAGATCAACTGTTTTCTTCTTTACCCCGCCTCCTACTACCTCGTACGTGTTGTAGTAATTGTTAACAGGGCGTGTACAACTTACCATTGCCACTACGGCAATCAGGCATAAAAATAATTGTTTTTTCATATCTTCCACTGTTTCTTCAGATGTACCACACAATTTGCGGCTGCAAAATTACTACAAAAAATCCAAATATGCAAGGAAAATCCATTTTATTTTGCTATTTGCAGGCAAATCGTCCCTATCTCAACTTTTTCTGCACAAAATATCGGGTTGCCAACGCGACCATCACGGGATCATCTCCCGACCAACACGCGACCACCTTAGGACGACAATACCCCCACAATACCCCCACTGCGCCTTGTCAATCCCCCATTATAGCAAAAAATTGCACTTTTATTTGCATAAATCAAAATTTATTGCTACCTTTGCAGCGGATTTTTGATAGTTACGTATGAAAAAATCTAAAAACTTCATATAAATTCATAAATAAATGCATAAACTATGAAACGAAAGATTTTGGACTCCTTGTGCGAATGGCGCACAAAAGAAGGGCGAATGCCGCTTGTTTTGAATGGTGCCCGTCAAGTGGGGAAAACCTATATTTTGGAAGAATTTGGCAAACAGTACTATACCAACACCGTTCGATTTAATTTAGAGGCTGACACACGTGCTCGTGCCGTTTTTGAAGACGACTTGAATCCAAAAAACATCATTCTGCAATTGGAGAGTATCTCATCTCAACGTATTTTACCCCAAGAGACTTTGTTGATTTTGGACGAGATTCAAGCCTCTGAACGTGCTTTAACTGCATTGAAATCCTTTTGCGAGCAAGCCCCGGACTATCATGTATGTGCCGCAGGCAGCATGTTAGGCGTGGCGATAAATAGAGAGAAATATTCTTTTCCCGTTGGGAAAGTGGATGAGTTACAACTCTTTCCTTTGGACTTTGAGGAATTCCTATGGGCAATGTCGAAACAATCGTTGGCAGAACAAATACGATTGCATACAACCGAAAACACGAAGATGCCCTCGGCGTTACATGAGGAGGCATTGGCTATGTGGCGACAGTACTTGGTGGTAGGAGGAATGCCTGCAGTCGTCGCGGAATATGCGCAAACTAATAGTATTATGCATATAGCCGATATTCAGCAGCGTATCCTAAATGAGTACGTGGCTGATATGGCGAAATATGCTTCACCTGCCACATCCGTCAAGATACGCGCGTGTTACAATTCGATTCCTGCCCAATTGGCGAAGGAAAACCATAAGTTCCAGTATAAAGTAGTGCAACGTGGTGGTAGTGCAACGATCTTCGGAGAAGCCATCGAATGGCTCCATTATGCAGGAGTCGTGCTCAAATGTCAGGAAGTAGAGAAGGCAATCATACCTCTTGCCGCGTATATGGAACTCGGGGATTTTAAGTTATACATGAGTGACGTTGGGCTGCTGACGATGAAGTCCGGTATGCCTTCTTCCTTGATTCTGTCTCCAACTCCCATAGACAACACGTTCATGGGAGCAATTGCGGAGAATTATGTAGCGCAAGCGCTGGCTGCACGGCAAATACCTTTGTATTATTGGCGAAATAGCAATACTGCGGAATTGGATTTTCTTTGGCAAAAAGACACAGCAATCGTTCCCATAGAAGTAAAGAAAGGTCTGCATACGCGCGCAAAAAGTTTGAATCAGTTCCGGCAAACTTATCATCCCGAATGTGCAATCCGTATTTCGCAAAAGAATTTTGGTATGGAAGAAGGAATACGATCGATACCTTTTTACGCAGTATTTTGCATGTAATTTTATTGTATCTTTGTCGCAAAATTGCACTTTTATTTGCATAAATCAAAATTTATTGCTACCTTTGCAATCGCAAAATATATCCATACATACATGACTGCAATACAGCAACAAAAAGCAGCGAAAGCCTTTTCGGAATTCTGGCAAGGCAAAGGCTATGAGAAAGGCGAAAGCCAGACCTATTGGTTAACCCTTCTTAATCAGGTTTTCGGTGTCGAACACCCGGAGCAGTTCATCCTCTTTGAACAACAGGTGCAACTGGATCACACCTCTTTTGTGGACGCGCGTATCCCGGAGACAAAAGTGATGATAGAGCAAAAGTCGCTGGGTAAGAACCTCGGCGAAGGAATCAAACAGTCCGACGGTACGTTCCTCAACCCCTTCCAGCAAGCCAAACGCTATGCCGATTCGCTGCCTAACAGCCAGCGACCGCGGTGGATTGTGACCTGCAATTTTGCGGAATGGTGGGTGTATGATCTGGAACATCCCAATGACGAGCCGCAGAAGATACAACTCGCCAATTTGGAGAAAGAGTACGACCGTTTGCGGTTCTTGGTGGACCAAGGAAACGAGCATATCAAACAAGAGGAGAAAATCTCTAAAGATGCAGGAAAACTCGTTGCTCAGATATACGACGGGCTGCTGAAGCAATATCATGAACCCGATGCCTCGGAGACGCTTCGCAGCCTCAATATTCTCTGTGTGCGGCTGGTGTTCTGCCTCTATGCCGAGGATGCGCATCTGTTCGGCTCCAAAACGGCTTTCCATGATTACTTGGCGCAATATCCGGCGAAAGATATGCGTCGTGCGTTGATAGATCTGTTTGAGGTGCTTGACACGCCGAACGACCAACGCGACCCTTATATGGACGAGGCGCTCAAAGCCTTCCCGTATGTCAACGGCGGTTTGTTCAGCCATGACGCACGGCTGATTATTCCTCAGTTTACGGAAGACCTGAAAGAACTCATTTTGTCCAAAGCCTCCGATGATTTCGACTGGAATGAGATCAGTCCGACTATCTTCGGTGCTATCTTTGAGAGCACGTTGAACCCCGAAACCCGTCGTTCGGGTGGTATGCACTATACATCTATCGCCAACATCCATAAAGTGATAGACCCGCTTTTCTTGGACGAACTCAAAGATGAGCTGAACGCCATCAAAGCCATTCCGCAGGAGAAACAACAGAGGCAGAAACTCGATGTTTTCCAAGACAAGATAGCCTCTCTTACTTTCTTTGACCCTGCCTGCGGATCCGGTAATTTCCTCACGGAGAGTTATGTCTCGCTCCGCCGGTTGGAGAACGAGGTTATTAAGTTGCGCAACAAAGGTCAGGCGGTAATAGGTGAGTTTGCCAACCCGATAAAGGTGGATATTCACCAGTTTTACGGTATTGAGATTAACGATTTTGCTGTATCCGTTGCCACTACGGCGCTTTGGATTGCCGAGCAACAAATGCTGCAAGAGACCGCCAAGTTAGTGCAGTTCAATATAGAGCCGTTGCCGCTCAAAGCCTACCATAATATCAAAGAAGGCAATGCGCTCCGCATGGACTGGAGCGAAGTTATTGCGCCGGAGAAGTTGAACTATATTATGGGCAATCCGCCTTTTGTAGGAAAGAAAGAGCAGAGCAAAGAGCAGAAAGAAGATGTATTTGCTATTTTTGGAAAGAAGTGGAAAGGTATTGGAAACATTGATTATGTAGCATGTTGGTATAAGAAAGCTGCTGAACTAATGAAAAAGAACTCTTCTATTTGCGCAGCCTTCGTTTCTACCAACTCGATTACCCAAGGCGAACAAGTAGCGGCTATATGGAAGCCTCTTTTTGAGCAATATGGTATTCATTTTGATTTCGCCTATCGTACTTTCCGTTGGGATTCCGAGGCGGATATCAAAGCCCACGTCCATTGTGTCATTATTGGCTTTTCTTCTTTTACAGGCGAATCAGATTCGCCGCTTTCCTTGTCGGCTGCTTCGGGCGTTAGCACGAAAAGAATCTATATCTCCGACATGCAATCTATCCCGGCAGCAAATATCAACGGCTACCTCATGGATGCGCCGGATGTCTTTATTGAGAATAGAACAAAACCTCTCAATAATGTACCGCAAATGTGTTATGGCAGTATGCCTATTGATAATGGTTTCCTTATTTTGGAAAAAGAAGATGTACAATCCTTAATTAAAGAAAACCCTCAAAATGAGAAATATGTACGTCCGTATGTCGGAGGCGCAGAATTGATACAAGGCAAGGAAAGATGGTGTCTTTGGTTAGAAGGTGTTTCTCCTAAAGAATTGCGGTCAAGCGCATTTATAATGAACAGAATAGAGCAAACACGCAATTTCCGTTTGTCTTCCGACAGACCACAAACGATAAAAGCGGCAGATACTCCTTATTTATTTGGAGAAATACGCCAACCTAATACAGATATGTTGGCAATCCCCAAAGTATCTTCTGAAAAGCGCAGATACATACCTATTGCCTTTGTCAATCCGAAGATTATTGTAAATGGTTCTGCATTAATCGTTCCAGACGCTACTTTATTTGCTTTTGGTGTACTTATTTCAAACATTCATAATGCATGGATGCGTGTCGTTGCCGGACGCTTAGAAACACGTTATCAATATTCCGCTAATATCGTCTATAACAACTTCCCTTGGCCGAACATTCCTGCCGTCCCTAAAGACCCCACTGACCCTAAAGACCCTACGGCCCTTATCACCCGCACAGCGCAAGCCATTTTGGATGCACGCGCCAAATATCCGGATTCCTCTTTGGCAGATCTCTATGATGAAGTGACCATGCCGCCCGAACTCCGCAAAGCGCACCAAGAGAACGACCGCGCGGTCATGGCTGCCTATGGCTTTTATACCAAAATGACCGAATCCGAGTGCGTGGCTGAGTTGTTCAAGATGTACCAAAAACTGGTAAAATAGTTAAATACTTGCGCTATGCCCACCAACCGTGATATTTGGCATTGGCAGGAGCCGAGGACTGCATGGAAAGGAGTCGGTATCTATCATGTCACGCTGACAATTCCGTCGCGTGAGCCTTTGTTGGGTGAGTTGGTGATTCCAAACAATGACCCCAAACAAGCGAGAGTGGAACGCACGGAGTTGGGGGATGCGGTTTTGGATTGCCAGCGCACTATTCTGGATTTCCACCCCGAAATACAGATCCTGCAATATTGTTTAATGCCAGACCATCTGCATAGCATATGGTATGTTCGCAGCCATATGGAGCATGGGATACGATATGCCGTACAAGGATTCTGGCGGGCGGTAAAAAAGATAGGTAGAGCCTATAGTTATATCCGCCTCTCAGGCGGAACAATGGACGAAAACTACAATCTTTCGTTATTTGCCCCGGCTGAGAGCCGGGATAATCCGCTTCGCGGGCGTATAGGAGAAGAAGAATATCGCCATCTTGACCCTATCTTTACTGAAATGCCATTCATACGCCCGATGTCTCATAAGGGGCAGCTCCAGAATATGATTCGCTATGTCCAGATGAATCCCCAGCGGCTTGCTACGAAAAAACTCATGCCGGGATTCTTCCGCGTGCAGGAGGGGATAGAGATAGCCGGGCGGATGTATCGCGGCATCGGCAATGCCGCTTTGCTACAAGCGGCGAAATATGTGCCTGTGCATGTGCGTCGCACAATGATTGACGAGGCGATGCATGGCGATAATACACGGCTACGCGATTATATGAACGGCTGTGTGCTGGCTGCCCGACAGGGCGCAGTGATGGTCTCGCCGTTCATCTCCGATAAGGAGAAAGAGGGGATGGTAGTCCTCCTTGCGGAGGAGCATCCCATCATCTATATCGTGGATAACGGCTTTGGTGACTATTACAAGCCGTCGGACGGCTTGTTCGACTCTGTCGCTGCCGGGCGTGTGCTGATCCTCAGCCCGTGGGAGTACGATCCCTCGAAACGCCATGTGACGCGCGAGGAATGTGTCGCGATGAATCAGATGGCAGAAGAAATATGCTCTTTGTAGTTCTTAACAACAGGAACTTTTTAAGTTCGTTCCAATGTCGGTTCAACGCGCCGACCTCGCGCTGACCTTGCGCAGCTCTTAGGCAGATTCGGGTATAACCGCCCGAATCTTAATAATCGGCAATTTCATGAAAGTACTAAAATCGCGGGGGATTTAGGAAAAATAACAAAAATATTTGCGTAATTCATTTATTTTTAGTACCTTTGCAGCGCGAAATATGGACTAACTAAAAACCAAGATATTTATGGCAAAGTACAAATGGAGTTTTGCGAATGTGGGTGGAGTTACCCGCGTACGCATTCAGTCGGCGGAGGACATCCGCCATTTGGGTGAATTGGACAAGAAAATGTGGACCGTTCTCTCCTGCCCGGTTAATGGCTTGGAGATCAGTTCGGACTCGCTCAGTCTGATGGATATGGACGGAGACGGTAAACTGCGTCTGAAAGAAGTAGTAGCTACCGCCGAGTGGCTCTGCGCTAACCTCAAAGAGCCGAAATCCCTCTTCGCACAGAAAGATGAGGTCGAAATCGCGAATATCGCTGACGAAGCAATCGCTGCAGTGGCGAAGAAAATCGCCGGCAAGGAGAATACCATCTCGCTGGCAGCCGTACAAGCTGCTATCGACGGCGTTACCATCGAGGAACAAACTGTTCCCGCTGCTCCGCTGGAGGCAGACGTGATCGCTGCTTACAAAGAGAAAAGTGCTGAATATGCCGCGTATTTCGAGCAGGAGAAGCTGCAGAAACTGGGTCTCGCTCTGATCCCCGAGGAGACACCGAAACCCGGTATGGGCGAGAAGAAATTCCAAGAGATGGGTGCGCAGATCGCTGAATGGGAGGCTGCCAAAGCAGCTGCCGAAGGTGCTAACGCCGAGGCTCTGGCTGCGGCGCAAGCCGAGTTCATGCCGCTGCGCAAACTGCTCCTCCTCCACCGCGATTTCTACCGCCTGCTGCGCAACTTCGTGACCCTCGAGGACTTCTACGACCTCAATGACAAGACTATCGCGTCCTTCCAAGCCGGAACGCTGATCATTGACCAACGCGCGTGCCACCTCTGTATCCGCGTGAACGATATGGGCAAGCACGATGCGCAGGCTCCTCTGAGCGGTATGTATCTCCTCTATTGCAACTGCGTGAACCAAAAGACCGGAAAGACCGCGCAGATAGTAGCTGCTGTGACCCAAGGCGAGATCAAGAACCTCAGCGTTGGCAAAAACGCCGTTTTCTATGACAACGACGGACTGGACTATGATGCTACGGTATATAAGATCATCGAGAACCCGATCTCGATCCGTCAGGCATTCTGGACTCCTTACCGCAAGTTCTCCAAATGGGTCGAGGACAAGATCAACAAATCCGCCGCAGAGAAAGACGCAAAGGCATTCGACGACATGACCGCTAAAGCGGATGCAGCTGCCGCTGATCCCGCAGCAGAGAAGAAACCGGCATTCGACATCGCTAAGTTCGCCGGAATCTTTGCCGCCATCGGCATGGCTTTAGGTATGATCGGAGCCGCGCTGGCTTCCGTTGCTGCCGGTTTAGCCGCGCTGACATGGTGGCAGAACATCCTCGTCTTCATCTGTATCTTGTTGGTAATCAGCGGTCCGAGCATGATCATGGCTTGGCTCAAACTGCGTCGCCGTAACCTTGCGCCGGTATTGAACGCCAACGGTTGGGCTGTCAACGCCGACGCAATCATCTCCGTTCCGTTCGGACGGACGCTCACCGAGCAAGTGGCTTTCCCGTTCATCAAAGCGCCGAAAATGAAAGGCGAGATGAGCAACGGTAAGAAATGGCTCATCGGAATAGGTATCACACTCATTGCATTAGGAATACTATGTCTCGTATTACATCTACTGGGCTTCTGCTTCTGCTGCTTCTGCTTCCATTAAGAGCCGATAATGTCTTTACCGAAGATCTCTCTCTGAACCCGCCTTTGGACACGCTCGCCGTGGACAGCGAGGGCGACGAACTGGAGGAAATGGACGATCTGGACGCTCGTTCGGCGCAGCTGCCGGAGTGCCTGGCAGGGCTCTTTGCGCATGATACACTCATCCTCGGATGTGACATGGAGCTGCTACCCAATAAGATCATCGTCCGCACCAAAGACGGCGATGTGGTCTATAAACTCGCACCGCAGTTCATGTTCGGCGACAGCACGCTCTTCACTCATCACCCGGCGGACAGCCTCTACCGGCATATCTGGACGGACGAGCGCGTGAACCCGTACGGCAACCTGTTCGACAGCTTGCGCGAGGATGTGCATATCCCGATGGCGGGTTTTGTTCTTCCCGCTCCGGGCTATGTGACGAGTCCGTTCGGCTGGCGTCGATACAGAATGCATAAGGGCACCGATATTAAAGTACAGATCGGCGATTCGATCCGCTCGGCTTGGCCCGGTCAGGTACGTATCGTAGGATGGGATCCGCGCGGCTATGGATACTATGTGGTCATTCGCCATGACAACGGTCTGGAGACGATCTACGGTCACTTGAGTCGTCCGCTCGTGGATGAATATGAGCGTGTTCCGGCGGGCTACGTGATCGGTCTGGGTGGTAACACAGGACGCTCCACCGGCAGCCATCTCCACCTCGAGATCCGCTACTTGGGCGAAGCCATGAACCCCGCTAACGTCATCGATTTCACGACTGGCAAGCTGAAGAACGACCAAGAGTACGTGATCGGCATCAAGGCAATGAAACAGGCGCGCGCGGAGCAAGCCGCGATGAAATACCACAAGGTCAAATCCGGCGACACTCTCTCCGGCATTGCCAAACGCTACGGCACAACCGTACGCAAGCTTTGCCAGCTGAATAAGATCAAGGAGACCAAAGTACTCCAGATCGGACAGAAGATCCGGGTACGGTAATAAATCGTCCAATCGAAAATCGTCCAATCGTAAATAGAATAAACGCGGCCCAAAGGTCGCGTTTATTCGTGGTGGTAAGGCTCGCCGCGGAGAATAGTCATTCCGCGGTAGATCTGTTCCACCGCCATCAGCCGTATCATCTGGTGCGAGAAAGTCATTTGCGAGAACGATACCTTGCCATTAGCGCGGGCATAAACCGCTTCGCTGAAGCCGTACGGACCTCCGATAACGAGCGTCAGATCCTTGCCGGAACCCATCTTCTTTTGCAGCCACTCGGCATACTCAATAGACCGGAACTCCCGTCCGTGTTCGTCCAGCAGAACGACGTCCATGGACGGCGTGAGATAGCGCAGGATAGCTTCGCCTTCGGCGGTTTTGCTCTGCTCCTCGCTGAGCGCTTTGGTGTTCTTCAGATCCGGAATCACGACCAACTCAAACGGCACATAGTGTTTGAGCCGCGAGATATATTCCTCCATTAGGGAGGACAGACGGGAATCGGTGGTCTTGCCTACCACAAGAAGGGAGATTTTCATAACACCGGTTATAATAGTTTACCCATATCCTTTATATACAAGTTAGTGGTATCGGTGTCCTGAAAATAGTAAACGCAGTCTTTGTGCCACGTGAACTTATAGACCGCCATATGTTTGAACAGCCCGTCAAAGCCGGTGATGCCGGTATAGTACGTGTGCCCTTCTTCAAACGCGCAGGTCGTCGATAGGCGGTCATCATGCTCGGTCGCTTTCACGCCGTAAAAAATATCGGCTGTTTGGGGATAATCGAACATTTCCTCTTCCCAGTTGTAGAAGAAGGGGAGCGGAGTACCCCATTCAGCAATCTCTGTGGTAAGTTCGAGGCTGTCTTTGGTGATGGCAATATAGGGATAGCGGGCATTGATGTGACCGAGCGTGTCCACCGGGTAGAGATAGTCCCACAAGCCCCTCACACGGTATTCAAAACGAACATCTACGGTGGAGGCGATAGAAGTCTTGATATTCTCCAAAACCAGTTTTCCGGCAGGTCTCATTGTTTCCGGATCAACAGGGAAAGCAAATACCCAATAGTCCGTGTAGGGGGTCAGACCCGTGAAGAAATGGCTGGTTTTACCATATTGGAGCGAGTGGCTGGAGAAGGGAGCTATAGTAAATTCTTGCTGGTGAAGCAGATCATTCCGCCATAACAAATACTCCGCGTACGCGCTGTCAAGGGCTAACTGCATGAACTGCTTCTGGTGGGTTATGGGGTTAAAATCCTCCCACGGCTCTCGGATCGCAATGAGGTAATATGCGTCCTTGTTGGTTGAGTACTCACACTCAATGAAGCCCGAGGACACATTCGTGATATTCATTTTTACTTCTACGTCCTTCGTCTCGTAGTACGCCTCTGTATTGCAGGACGCAAGGAGGAAGGAGCAAAGGATAAGAAGCAACGTAATTTTAGTTCTCATATTTCCTCCTTTCTGCCTCTTCGTTAGCTAGTAATTCTTGTACAGTATAGATAAATCGCAAGCAGGTCATTACGTGTCCGCCGTAGTGCCCGAAATTATAGGTGATGTTGGCTTCCTTCCAATGCGACCGGGCATGTGTGGCGTTGGTGTACGGCACCGTCTCATCGTCCATCGAGTGCATCATATAGACCGATGCTTTCGGGATCCAGTCATAGGCGATGATGGAGTTCAGCGTCATAGCCTTGTATAGCTCCGCTACTTTTTCGGACGTCTGTTCCATAGCTTCCGGGGTCAGCAGGTTGTGGGTCACCTTGGTACCGATCAGTTTGTTAATCTGCGCGGACGTGAAACGCTTGCTGTTGATCCAGTCGTCCATATGTTCGCATAGCCACGGCTGCATCATGTCCTCCAACTGCATGTTCAGTTTGTTGCCCTTGATCATGCCTTGCAGCACTAATGGTACGGCAACCGGGTAACCGGCTGTGTCGGTTGTGACGAAACGCTCGTAGGTCGCCTGTATGTCGTACGGACCGCCGCCGGCGAACACGCGGTGGAGCATAATATAATTGATGTCATCCGCGTCGCTGTATTCGCTCTCAATCAGGTACTGTACCGCCATCGTGGTAGCGCCGCCTTGACTATAGCCTACAAGATCCACACTGGGGTCATCCGCACTCCTGCCGACAGACTCCAACCATGGCTTGACGGCGAGATACATATCCACTACGTTATGCGCCGTTACGTCCATCACCAAGTATGGGTGAACTTCCTTTGACGTAACCCCGTAACCGATATAATCCGGGATGATAAGACCATACCCCGATTTAACCAGCACCCCCTCTAACGAGAAACAACTGCTCGGCGCTTCGGCGTTGGAGCAAACGGTATAGTGGCTCACTATGATCATGCGTTTGGGATTTCCATTCTTGGGAAGCATCACTTTGCCCGAGAGCGTAATCGGGTTGCCTTCAAAGTCTATGCTGGGGTAAGTGCCTACCACTTCTATTATTTGGTTCTGGTTCCCGTATTTGAGCAGCTCCTGCAGTATACCGGCTCCCGTGACCGAATTCGTGCGCCGCGGACCCGGCATATCGCTCTCCTCTGACGGCTGGTCGCTGCCCCCTGTCCACTCGTTCACCGGCGTGCCGTCCGGCAGGTAACAGTTGGAAGGAAGACCGTCACTCAGATCCCGCTCGTTCTGACCAATGACTTGAAATTTCAGCCCTCCTGCCGCAGGTATCTCCGTGAAATTGACATACTCGTCCTGACGAAATTGACAGCCTGTCATCCATACCGCCAAGAGCAGCAATAGAATATGTTCGTATCTGTATTTCATAAACTTTATTTTGGTTTATTGCTTTGAGTGCTTTACTCGTAGAGAAACAAATAGTTAGCAAAAACTGTCTGGAAGCTTGCTTACAAGCAGGTTTTGATGACTGTTTGTTTAAGAAGCAACGCTTCTAAAGCACTCAAAGGGTTTATCTATGTTTATTTACTTTAAAACCTCGCCCCTAATCCGACATTTATAATTCTGGACGAAGCCATATAGATCGCATTCGCATTCTTGAGCGCGTACAAGCCTCCGAAATCGACCGTCCAGAACCACCGCTTGTAGTTGGCGCTCACGCCGAAGACGGTGATATTGACCGCAGCACCCACCTCTGTGCGCTGGCCTTTGGCGTTCGTCTCAGTACCTCCGTTGATGTCCATTCCGATACCTATACCGGAATACAGATTCACATATTCATGGTGAAAATAAGTGAAGCGGATCGTGGGCATGAAAACCAGATTGTAGAAATAATGCCCGCGGCTGCGGCTCATCTCAACACCCGCGCCGTTACGAGTCACGTCGTCCCAGCCTACTTCGCTCATGTCCATCATACCGCCTAACGAAAACCAGTGGGTGAAACGGTACTGGTATTCCAGCCAGATGTGTTGGTGGTGGCGGTAATTCTCATGATACGTCTGCTGAAAACTCTCCGGCATCGTGGTAGTGATGTTCGTCGGATTATGCCACATAAGACTCTCGAATAACTGGTCGCCCCAACCCAAGCGGATCTCGTTACGCCGGGTGAGGTGATCCCATTTTGTCTCACCTAATGCCGGAAAAGACACTATGCAGAGCAACAGACAGATGTATATTTTTCGCTTCACGCTGCAAAATTAGTAAAAAATTTGCATATATGCAAGAATTTTTGTACTTTTGCACAAAAATTTCGAATTATGGACAAGCAAGAACTACGTAAACTGATTGCAATCTGGTTCGAAGAGGACATCCGCGACGGCGACCATACCTCGCTCAGTTGCATTCCTCCTACCCAAATGGGATGCCAGCAGTTAATTATCAAAGACACAGGTGTGCTCGCCGGTGTTGAGGTGGCGAAAGAGATCATCAACTATTTCGATCCCGAATGCAGGGTGGAGCAGTTTCTGCATGACGGCGACCATGTGAAGCCCGGCGATATTGCCTTCAAGGTCTATGGCAAGGAACTCAGCCTGCTGCAGATCGAACGCACAATGCTCAATATCATGCAGCGGATGTCGGGTGTCGCTACCACGGCGCATCGCTATCAGTCGCTCATAGAGGACACAGGATGCCATGTCCTCGACACGCGCAAGACCACGCCCGGACTCCGCTATCTGGAGAAAGAGGCGGTCGCGCTCGGTGGAGGTATGAACCATCGGATCGGCTTGTTTGACATGATCTTGCTCAAGGATAACCACGTGGACTTCGCCGGAGGTATCACAGCCGCTCTCACGCGTGCACGCGATTATTGTAAGGAGAAGGGCAAGAACCTGAAAATCGAAATAGAGGTCCGCAATTTCGACGAGATCCGCGAAGCACTCGCTACCAATATCCCTGACCGTATCATGCTCGATAATTTCACGCCGGAGAAGACCCGCGAAGCGGTCGTTCTGATCCGCGAATGGGAAAAGACTGCCGGACGTCACATGGAGATTGAGTCCTCCGGCGGTATTACGATTGACACGATCCGTTCCTATGCCGAGCAGGGTGTGGACTTCGTCTCTGTAGGAGCGCTCACTCATTCCTACAAATCTCTCGACATGTCCTTCAAGGCTGTAAAATAATAGAGATCATTTCCCCCTCTTTTCCTCCCTCCCTTGAGGGGAGGGTTGGGGTGGGGTTATCCACCTCCGTGGATTGAGTTTTGTGCCATCAGGTAAAATGGGTTTCCGGAGTACGGAGACCCATTTTGGTCTTCCTTTAGACTTGTCCTGCGACTTATACTCATAGCTGCGCGGGCAAGGATTAGCGGGATCGAACTCCGGGCGTTTCTGGATAAGCCCTGTGTGCCAGCCTTCGGCGTTCAGCACACCCTCGTCCCATGTGGTATATGCCCAAACGGTCTCTCCCCATGTCCTCCACGGACGTGCCAACCATACCTGCTGGCTGACGGCTGACGGCTGATGGCTGATGGCTGATAGTTCCTCCTCCGTTGCCAGCCGTATATGGCATTTATAAAACAGCAATCCTCTATTGTCATCCCCTTTTTCTCCCTCCCTTGAGGGGAGGGTCGGGGTGGGGTTACTCCTACCGGCTGCAATATAGCATTTATCTCCTTTCTCCCCGTTGATATTGGCGACGATCGTTGCGCGATCCACAGCCATCGTCATGCCGCCGAAGATAAAATCCACGCCGCCTTGCAAGATCCCTTTCTCCCAATAAATACTCGCTCCTTCGTCTCCGTAGAGCACGTCCTGCCTTCCGACCGCGCGGCAATTCTTCAAATGCGCATTCTTTGCCCCCTCGGTAAACGAAATAGCAGCCGCGCGTTCGCGGTATTTCTTCAGCTGCACCTCCGTGCTCCCTTCCTCTTTCGGACGCACAGGCATCACTTTCTTCGGACGCTCTTTCTCCGTCCACGGCATGTCGCTCTGGCTGATGTCCACCAGACTGTCTGCCGCCTCAAGGTCGCAGACATAGAGATTGAATGAGTTCTCGAAGATAATATTCTCTGCCGTGAAATCCGGCGCAGTAACGAGCACAGATGCATTCCATCGCCGTTCCCTGCTGCCTCCGTAATTGACCCTATTTCCCATACTCCGGTATTGGTACCCGTGCCCGTAGTACCAAGTGATCCGCACGGCATTTTGATCGCAATCCACGCCGCCGTTCTGCAATCCGATAGAAGGCTTCCGGCTGGCATTCTTGATCGTCAGACCCGGCACATCAATCGTAATCTCCTCGCGGTACGTCCCCGGTTCAACCAGAATGGTCGTCCGCTCGCCCTTCTGTTCATACACCGTCCGCGCGCTATCCAGCGCGTCATTGATCCGCTCCCCATGCCCCACATGAAGCACCAGAACCAATATACTTGCCAAAAAACTATTCATAAATTTTCAATTTTGAATTCTCAATTCTCAATTTTGAATTCTCAATTCTCAATTCTCAATTCTCCCTCCTTATTCCCTGCTATCACCAATATATGCTCAATATATGCTGAATATATGCTCAATATATGCTCAATATATGCTCACTATGACGACGACGGTACATCTACGGTACAAAAGCGGGAGAAAAAACCGGGAACTATGCGATTTCCTCGCCTTTTTTGAGTGCCACACTCACCTCATGCCGCACATAATCGCACAGCCTTCCTTGAATGGGCTTGTTATGCCTCCGTGCCTGACGCTTGGCTTCGTCGTATCGGGCTTGCCATACTGCACGTTTTTCGGGGTTATGGAGTATCTCTTTGCATATTGCGATCAGCTCCGAAAATTCCTTCACATGGGGCAGAGCTGCTTTCTTTTTCTTGGTTTTCTTGCTTAATTCCGGCTTCTCGCACACGGCTGCCCATTCCCCGTTTCCAGGGATATGCCGTGCGTAATGCCGTTGATCCACATGTCCCCGCAGATCTTCAACCAAACTTGACCATTTCGCTTTCATAACTATTCCTTTATTTATCTTTTGATTCTTTCTCTTTACCGAACACGTTGCGCCTGCAAATGTACTGCTTTTTTTTGATATATGCAAATTTTCCTGCGATTTTCTATCTTCCTCTCCCCTCCTCTCTATTCTTCGTCTTGTGCCGACTGCCAGTCGGCTTCCCTCTTCTAACCAGCAATCGGCGAGGTCACCCCCGCCGATTGCTGGTTGTTCGTTGTTCCCTTCTCGCGCATTTTTGCGCGAGCTTTCTTTCTTTCTCTTTCTTTCTTCTTTTCCAGGGCAATTCGATTGCCCGCCCTGTATGTTTTTCCTGCTTACCTCGCTTCCTGTCCTGTGATAGTATATACCTTCTCTCCGCGGAGAATGTATATTTGTCCGTCGCGTAGAATCTTTGTACTTTGTACTTGACTACTTGGTACTTCTTCTATCGCCTCCGAGTCGTCACCTTCATATGTGCCTTGGGTGGTGAAACTCTGCTCCGAGCCGTAGTAATACTGGTCACCAACTTTGCCATACACGCGGTATTTATAGACCGTCCCGGCATCCAGATTAGTCAGCGTCGCACGCAGAGCAATACCGCTTGCCTGCACAAAGAAGTGTTCGTTCAGTCCCGCAGGCATACGACGCGGAGCATTCGTACTATTGTTTGCCCGGCTCTCTGCCCAGTACTCGAAACCTTGCTCCGTGAAATCCTCCGAGCCTGCGAGCGCATAACCGCTGATAGTGGCTTCGTTCTCCTTAACAACAGTCGCCCCATACGTATAGAGTATCGGGTCAAACTCTACAGCCACATCGCCGGTGAAGATATACTGCCAGTCGCCGTAATACATATTACCCGCCGCAGACTGATAGAAAGCCCGATATTTATAATAAACATCATCTTTGAGACCCTTGAGTCGCCCTGCCATTTGACCCGAAGCTACCGGACAGAACACTTTTGTTCCGTCCATATCTGCCGGTGCGTCATTCCGCTTGTACTCAAATCCACAACTCACCTCCGCATCGGACATATTCGTCTCTGCCAACAAAATAGCCGTCGTGTTCGAAACCGGCTTGGACTCCTTGGTGGTCAGTTCAAGGGCGGTAGTTCTAAAAGAAACATTCACCGTCTCTGTCAGTCCTTCAGTTGAGGTCAGAATGACAGGAACATCTTTATACTCGCTGTTTGGCTCCAATCCGATGTATTCCAATACATTGCCTGGCTGCTGTTCACCTCCTTTAAGACCGACTGATTGCAATTGCACATCCTCTACTATTATAACAATTGCACAAGAAGTAGAAGATATCGTTGCTTTTTGCGTAAGAGAAGGATGAATGTTGAAATTTTTCCAATACTCTGCCGAGGAGTATGCACTAATAGAGCCATTGCCAAAAGATAGATATACTTCCGCACCTTGAGCAATATTGGAGAAAGTTGAGGATGTAATAGATGGAGGTGTTGATGATAGACTGCGTATATAAATTAAATTACTACAATTTTTGAATGCACTTTCCCCAATATTAAGGACACTTGTCGGGATTGTAACAGACTTTATACTGCTGCAGTCATAAAAAGAAAAATTCTTAATATTTTTTACATTATAAGGTATAACTAAATCTGTTATGAGTGCATTGTTTTGATACAATCTATGCGCATAGCATAGAGGGTTGGCACTATAATCACCAAATGTTATCCCACACCAAGCTGATAAATCCGTGATATAAACACCTGTTAGACCGTTGCAATTATCGAAAGCCCTTTCTCCAATGCTTGTGACACTATGAGGAATAGTCACCGAAGTCAAATTGGTGCAATAAGCGAAAGCGTACTTTCCAATGCTCGTGACGCTATTGGGAATGATTAAGTCCGTCACCAAAGTTTCATTCAGATAGAGGCTATATGCATAATAAAACGGAGAACGACCAAAACTAATCGCACACCATGCAGCAAGGTCTGATATGTGTACAGAGGTCAAGCTGCTGCAATATCCGAATGCATAATCTCCAATGTTTGTGACACTATTTGGGATAGTGATGGTGGTTAAACTACTACTCATCCAGAAAGCTTCTTCTCCAATACTTGTGACACTATTGGGAATAGTAGCCGAAGTCAAACTGCTGCATTGATAGAAAGCTCCTTTCCCAATGCTTATGACGCTACTAGGAATCGTTACAGAAGTCAAACTGCTGCAACCTATGAAAGCATAATCTCTAATGCTTGTGACACTATTAGGTATGATTAAGTTTGTAACCAAGGTGTCGTTCAAATATAGGTTATTTGCATATAATAGCGGATTACTGCACGGAAAGTCAGCTGAGGAGTTTTCAAAACTAATCGCACACCATGCCGCGATGTCGGAAATATATACAGAGGTCAATGCAGAGCAATAGAAAGCCTCATATCCAATGTTTGTAACGCTATTAGGAATCCTTACAGAAGTCAGACTGCTACATTCATAGAAAGCACGACTTCCAATTCTGGTGACGCTATTAGGAATCGTAACAGAGGTCAAACTGCTGCAATCATAGAAAGCATCATCCCCAATGCTTGTGACGCTGTTGCCTATATTGACCGTTTTAATAGATGAACGACTTGAATACCACGGGGCTTGGTATATATAATCTGTCATCGCTCCTGTCCCGCTGATGGTCAAGACCCCTGTTGAGGTGTTGAGCGACCAAGTAAGGTTGGCACCACAGGTGCCGTAATTGCTAGCGGCGAACATGGTTCCTACGCTTGCAACCATAGCAAGCAAGAATGTAAATAGTTTTTTTCGCATAATAAAATCCCTAAATTCGTGTCGGGCGCAACTTTAAATGGTTGATAAATTATGTTGTATTCTGTTTGGTTATTTCTTAATCAGAGTACATTTTTAATGCCCTTTCATGTGCCGTTTGTCTCTCGGTTGTCTCCCGCTTGTCGCTCGGTCATGGACTTTGACTATCCACTTGCCTGCTATCTTAATGAGAGTACTTCTTTAATGTACAAAGGGACCAAGGACCAAGTACCAAGGACTTTTCATCCAGCCTATCAACAAACATATACAGACATAAGAAAAGCGCGAACATTATTCACGCTTATTCCTTCTAACGAGGTTCCTGCAAGACCCTACAACCAAGAATAAACAATAACGTCCACGCCCGAATATATATAACCCTCCCGCCCGTGAAGGGCGCGGACGGATAATACATACCCACGGGACGTCTATTGCACTATCTTGTTTTGGGGTCGTGAATTTTGCAGGATTCCGTTAGACCAAAACAAGCGTCAATAAACGCCTTTTATATGTCCTCCTGTTTAACGTCAGTGAGTGACGCACCGCTTTTTTACGCTGCCGGTGCCAGCGGTTTTATTATTGACGACGCAAAAGCAGCATAAATTCCGTGAGATTACGTACATCTACTTTTGGATAGTCATAATTTGCTAATTCGTCAAAATGCTTGTCGTTGCTTACTATGTAAAACACAGCGTGTATTGCTGCGCAAAGAAAGCATCCCACACTTCTTTATGATAGGATTGCGGGAAGATGATTTGCAGCAGGCAATTAGTGTCAAGGACTATTTTCATTGATACGGAAGACGTTCGTGAATACTACACATCTCGTCTAATTTCTGCTGATCCAGATCCAACTTGTCCCATAGTTCATTCGCACGTTTCGCTACTTTTTCCCGATAATATGACTGTAGCACGTTCTGCAAATCCAATTGGCTCTCTTTCGTTTGGGAGAAAGAGAATAATTGCAGCAAGTACAATTGTGTCGGATTTAATTGAGTGGCAACCATAAACCTAAACGTTTTTTGTGTTACTAAACCTTTTCGGCTGCAAAATTACAACAAAAAAATGACATACACAAGAGGAATGCCATTTTTCTTCTCTTTTTATGCTTCGTCCACCAACATCTGGCAGTTCTTGCAGTCGAAGCGGAGCTCCAGTACTTTGCCGGTACGCAGACGCAGGTACCGCGGCTCCTTGTCTTTGGGATAAGGATTCGTCTTGCGGCAATGCCCCAACTCGAAGAGCAGGCAGTAGCGGCAGGTCATCAAAGGACGGTTCGTCTCCATTCGTTCAATATACTAATCGGTATAAAATAGGGTTGGCTCTCAATCTTGATCTCCCGCGCAATAAACGGTGTGTCGCCTAATTTGGCGAGTTGCGTGCGGATGGTCTCTATCGCTTTCTCGGGGTTCTTGGCGGGCTCATGAGCAAACGCAAAAGAGCCGACCCATACCTTCCCTGAAGGGATGGCTTTATATTGCAACTCAAATCCCTCTTCCGTCTCGCGGAAAAGGATGTTCACCGGTATGCGCCGCTCGGAATGAAGCGAACGCACAAACTCTACGTCCAGATTGCGGTACATCGCTCCCTCTCTTGGCGAGAGGTTCTTGTTGATCTTAATAATATTTCCTTCCACGCCGTTGACGGAGAAGCCTTCGCTGCCGACTGTCAAACCGTCGCCGTTATGCAGTACAACTCCTTCTTTGAGCCGTACGCGCAAGGTGTTTCCTCGTGCCTCCAGCAATTCACCGATATACTCTCCAGTCGATTTAGGAGTGTCCCAATTAGCCATAGGACGTGTCCTGCCATGCAAGAAATAGTCCGTAGCACCGCGATGAAACGTCTTCTCCGGATTAGGGATGAAGCCACGGCTGATAACTGACGGCTGATGGCTGAATGCAGAAAGCTTCTCCCGATAATAAGCGGTGATATTGGTCACGTAATCAGCGTCTTTGAGCCGCCCTTCGATCTTGAAGGTCGTCACTCCGGCGTCAATCAACTCCTCCAGATAAGCGCTTCTGTCCAGATCCTGAAGGGACAGCAAGTACCGCTGATGAATAGGTTTGCCTTCTTCGTCAAGCACCTCATTCATGCCGCTGTCCAGCAGGTCGTACGCCATGCGGCAGTACTGCGCACAAGCACCTCTGTTGGCGCTTCGCCCGGAGAGCACTTCGGATATATAGCACCGTCCGGAATAGCTGACGCACAGCGCGCCATGTACAAAAGCTTCCAACTCAATCTCCGGCACCGCTTCGTGGATCGCACGGATCTCTTCTATGCTCAGTTCACGCGCCAACACCACGCGTTTGAAACCCAAGTCGCGCAGTCTTGCCACCTGTTCGGGCGTTCTGTTGTCGCACTGGGTAGAGGCATGCAGACGAATAGGAGGTAAATCAAAGTCCAGCAGGTGCAGATCCTGAATGATGAGTGCATCGACTCCAATGCGGTATAGATCGTGAATCATTTGCACCGCCTGCGGGTACTCGTCGTCATGCAGCAGGGTGTTAACCGTAACAAGCACTTGCACGCCGTACGTGTGCGCATAGCGCACCACTTCTGCCAGATCCTCAATGCTGTTGCCTGCCGCTTGGCGCGCACCAAAAGCAGGCGCTCCGATATAGATAGCGTCTGCCCCTGCCTGAATAGCTGCGTGCGCTACTTCCTTGTCTCTTGCCGGAGAGAGGAGGCTAAGCGGTACATCACGATGCCTGCTGTCACCGACACGTTCATCGAGTGCTTGGTGCCGTATTGAGGAATCTCTATACATTGGGTGCAAATATCTACTACTTCTTGTTGTACGCCGAAGACCTCATGTCCTAAAACGATCGCCGTTTTAGGACAAATCTGTTCCGCTGCTTCTTCAAGGGTGATGGAGTCGTGTGCCTGCTCCACGGCATAGACAGTGTATCCTTCTGCCTGCAGCGCGCGCACTGCCTCCAGCGTGTCTTTGTAATAACTCCATTCGACGCTCTCTTCGGCTCCGAGCGCCGTCTTGTGTATCTCTGCGTTCGGCGGGCAGCAACAGATGCCGCATAGCACAACGCGTTCGATCCGCATAGCGTCGGCGGTGCGGAAGACCGCACCCACATTGTGCTGACTGCGCACATTATCAAGCACTACCACCAGCGGCAGCTTGTCCGATTCGCGGTATTGGGTAACGTCCATGCGTCCCATCTCGGCTGATGTCAGTTTGCGGCTCATATCTTAAATGGTAAATTTACGCGAAGCACATGTGCGTCTTCGTCGATGTCCAATATAAAATCTTCATGCAGCGGCAACATCCGTCCGTCTTCGAGGGTCGCGAGGGTGTTGATGGTGCTCTCATCAATGGATGCTATTATACCGACGAGATACCGACGACCATCCGTGTTCAGATCTTCGATGGAATAGCCCACCAAGTCCTGCCATGTCATCAGCCCGTCCTCTGCGTCCTGTATGTCCGTTCGCAAGACAAACGCTTCTTCGCCCCGCAGTTCAGCGATGTCGGAGGAGCAGAAGGGCACAAACAGTCCGTCTCGCTGCACGAAGATGAACTCCGGCAGATCTTTGTCGTGCGCCTTTTTGAGCACTCCGATGGATAGTAAATCGTCTTTTGTGATCATTGCCCTTGTGTGATAGTTAAACGTCCGTCCGAATTGACGAGTGTCAGTTTGCGCAATGCTTCATGAGCTATTCCTCTCTGCGGAGCAGCTGTGCCGGAGAGCAGGTCGTATTGCTCTTCGCAAGCGGGGCACACTCCGAAGCCTCCGTTCACTTCGCAGGGACTTTTGAGTCCTTTCTCTGCGCAGTTGGGGCACGCCAGATCGTAGGCTACATAGCCGAAGAAACTGACATACACCAGCACTCCTCCGTAGCCGTAAGCGTCCATAGCTGACGAGGAGGTGACCCATTTATTGTCTAGGAAATACCCGTCTCTGTTCGCAATGACGAACGACGAAGTGCTCTCCGGTTTGAAATGGACAAACGCGCCCATCTTGGTATCAATCACCACGCGCACAGGGTATGCCGGCACGCTGCTGCGGAAAGTCGTTCCTTCGCAGCCGCAGAGCGCAAACAGCACGATCAAAAGTCCTATTAGTTGGCGATAATACTGCATATATGCACGGTGTAAATGAGGGTGGAATAGGGCGGAATATAACTCTGGGTGCCTTCTGTGCCGGACCCTTCGGCTGAACCGTAGTCGTTCGTGTCGTATTTGTTCTTGTCGTAACCCAGATAAGCCGGAATATAGAGTTCGATGTCGCCGTGAACGTGCACTTTGTGACATCCTTCGGCAAAGCCGGCAATCACGTTAGCCAGATTCAGCGTCGCATTGTTGGCAGACTCGATGATGTTCCCATTGACGAGTTTGAGCGAGTAGTCGCAAACGATAGTGCCCGTTGGGTTCGGCGTGGCTTCACCGGTGTCCTTCAGCGGATCTTTGATGATCTTGTATTGCAATCCGGACGGCGACGTCTCCACACCCGGCTGCAGCTTGTTATTCGCCAGCCACATCTCGTTCTGCGTCTTCCAGTCCGCCCAATTATTGGTCTTGCAGGATGGAGTCAGGAATAAGGAGTAAGGAATAAGGACTAACATGATTAGTCGGAGCCATTTGGTCTTTACTCTTTGCTCTTTGAGCGGCTTAGCCGCGGTCTTTATTCTTATTTGGCAATCCATAATTCGGGATTTTGAATGTTTTTATCTTTGTATATCTGGAAATATAATTCTGTTTTCTGGTCCTGGTCCGGGTCGGTGAAGATGGTGCCGATGACCTGTTTGGTCTCCACTTTGTCGCCTTGCTTGACGTTCAGTTTGGAGAGGTTGGAATAGACGGTGCGGTAGTTACCGTGCTGAACGATCACGGCGTACGTGTTGGACACAAGGAAACAACTGGTCACTTCGCCTTTATATACCGCGCGTGCTTTCGCTCCGGCTACGGTCTGCAGATAGATTCCTTTATTGTCCATGGTCACTTGGCTATAGACAGGGTGTTGCTGTTTGCCGAAATGTCCGCTGATCATACCTTGCTCCACGGGCCAAGGCAGACGTCCTTTGTTCCCCTCAAATCCGCCGGCGATCAGTTTTTGCTCTTTGGTCAGCGTCGTCTTGGAGGATTTCTCTGCCTGTTTGCGGACCATGTCGTCGATCTTCTTGTTCAGTTCGTTCACTTTCTTCTGCTTCTGCTTGATCTGTTTGGTCAGGTCTTTCTCTTTGCTTTTGAGTTGGGACAGCATTTTCTGCTGCTTGCGCTCGTCGCGTTTGAGGTTCTCCTGCTCTCTCTTGCGGGTGCTCAATGCCGTCTGTTTATCGCTTTTGTTGGCTCGCAGCAACTCGTTCTGAGTGTCTATCTCCGCTTGGGTGCGCTCAATACGGCGCACTTGTTCCTGACGGAAATGCGCGAACTCCTGCAGGTAGCGCGCGCGACGAGCTAACTGTTGAAAACTGTCGCTGCTGAGCAGGAACAGAAGCGGCGACTGCTGGATGCGGGCGTAATGGCTTTTGCATACCATCTCCGCGTAGTCGGCTTTGTAACCGTCCAGCACAGTCTGCAACGAATCGCGACGACCGCTGAGACGGTTCATTTCTCTGTTGAGAGCTGTGATCTCGCTGTCCAGCGTGGAAATTAATCGCTTTTGGTTCTTGATGTTCTGACCGATCAACTGCAACTTGTTCTCCGTCGCAGTCTCGTCTTTCTTGGTCTGTTTCAGCATTTTGTTGGTCTGCTCGATCTCCTGCTGCAGCTTCTTCTGCTTCTTCTGCAGATCCTTCACGCTCTCCGCCATGACTACAGAAAACTGCAAGCAGAAAAACGCAAGGACGATTAGTCCCAACAATTTCCTATATGTCCTTTCACCTTTCATCTTTCACCTTTCACCTTTCATCTTTCACCTTTCACCTTTCACCTTTCATCTTTCACCTTTCATCTTTCACATTTCACCTTTCACCTATCACCTTTCCTATAGCCATTTTGAAATATCTATTCGTGTGTAT
>JAFTZQ010000032.1 GCA_017464475.1 Paludibacteraceae bacterium | reverse complement strand
CAGGAGGCCGGTGCGACGGCAGATATCGAGTTGGCTTACACGCTTGCCGACGGTATGGAGTACCTCCGCGCAGGTGTCAACGCCGGCATGGATGTGGATACGTTCGCTCCGCGTCTATCCTTCTTCTGGGCGATCGGTATGAACCATTTCATGGAGATTGCCAAGATGCGTGCAGGACGTATGCTCTGGGCGAAGATCGTCAAGTCTTTCGGCGCGAAGAACCCCAAATCCATGGCACTCCGTACGCACAGCCAGACCTCCGGTTGGTCGCTCACCGAGCAGGACCCGTTCAACAACGTCGGACGTACCTGTATCGAAGCCATGGGAGCCGCACTCGGTCACACCCAGTCGCTCCATACCAACGCACTCGACGAGGCGATCGCACTGCCGACGGACTTCTCCGCGCGTATCGCTCGTAACACCCAGATCTACATCCAGGAAGAGACCAAGGTCTGCAAGGAGATCGACCCGTGGGGTGGTTCCTACTACGTAGAGACCCTCACGCAGGAACTCATGGAGAAAGCCTGGGCACATATCCAGGAGATCGAGAAACTCGGCGGTATGGCAGCAGCTATCGAGACCGGTATTCCTAAGATGCGTATCGAGGAAGCCGCTGCGCGTACACAGGCGCGTATCGACTCCGGCAAACAGAAGATCATCGGTATCAACGAGTATCGTCTGGAGCACGAAGACCCGATTGACATCCTTGAGATTGACAACACCGCCGTACGTGAGCAGCAGGTAGCTCGCCTCAACGAACTCCGTGCTAACCGTGACGAGAAAGCCGTGCAGGCTGCTCTTGCCGAGATCACCGAGTCCGTTCAGAAATGGGCTGACGGCGGTAAGGGTGAGAACCTCTTGGCACTTGCTGTCAAAGCCGCCGGTCTCCGCGCTTCGCTCGGCGAAATTTCCGACGCTTGTGAAAAGGTAGTCGGCAGATACAAAGCAACCATCAGAACTATTTCAGGCGTGTACGCTTCAGGTACTAAGAACGACGATAACTTCCAGGAAGCTTGTCGTCTCACGGCAGAGTTTGCCAAGAAAGAAGGTCGTCAACCCCGTATCATGATTGCTAAGATGGGTCAGGACGGCCACGATCGTGGCGCCAAAGTGGTAGCCACCGGTTATGCCGATTGCGGCTTTGATGTCGATATGGGACCGTTGTTCCAGACTCCGGCAGAGGCAGCTAAACAGGCGGTGGAGAACGATGTCCATGTACTGGGTGTCTCCAGCCTCGCGGCAGGTCACAAGACCCTCATCCCGCAGGTCATCGAGGAGCTCAAGAAACTCGGCCGTCCGGATATCATGGTCACTGCCGGTGGTGTCATCCCCGCGCAGGACTACGACTTCCTCTACAAAGCCGGTGTTGCCGCCATCTTCGGCCCCGGCACCCCTGTTGCCTACTCCGCAAAAGTTGTCATGCAACTGCTGATGCAAGAGTAATTCTTGTCTCTCTCGGATAATAGAGGGCTGGTTACCTTTGGGTTCCAGCCCTCTTTATTTTTGCCATTCCTCGTCTCGAAAATGAGTATCTCAACCGACAAATATTTATTATAAGTCGCTTCGCTCCAAAAGGGGGAAAGAGAAGCGCTTCGCTTTTAAATAATTACTATCGGTCGGATGTAAACATTTTTGCATAGTAGTTCGCTGTGTTTGTATTCTTTGCCTTTCCTCGTGTTGGCTTGCGGTGTAGGCGGATTACCGCTGCGCCGGTACTCTCTCCACGTTCGTGCCGTGTGGGTTCTCATATCCGTCTCACTTTCAGTCTCGCCTGCCCGTATATGACAACAGTGTCCTGCGCGATTTTCTTTCTTAGTAGTTACGCCGATTATCAATCGGCATACAGCAAAGGGAGCTTATGCTCCCTTCCACTATTAGTTGTTATGTGCTCGCGATCTCCGTGAGCGAGTTATTTCTTCACGCCCGTGTACTCCTCTACTGTTTTCGAGGAAATCGTGGTTGTGGTCTTAGTGCTGTCACCAACTTGCGTGTACGTCGCCGTAGTGCTAATCGTCCTCCACGCCTTGCACGAGGTCACGCTCAGGCTAACTGCTACGCAGACCATCACTGCTAATGCAAATAAAAGTCTTTTCATTTTTCTTGTTGTTTTGGTTGATAAAATCGATGATTTGGTCTCTACCGAAGGCGGTGACTAATACACATCCTTTGCTGTGCTCAGGCTTGGTGCCTGTATGAACGCGTATTCCGGAACGTCCGGGTACGTTTACCAAAAGTGGCAATATCTTCTTAAACCTTGGTGACATCGTGTTCACGAGTTGATAAGTCCCCTCTGGTACAATAAAATCAGCGTTCTCTAATGTCGCACACAAGATGCTATCTTTTCCCATCGGTATCGTTGCCGTGCCGCGCACAGCCTTGTTATCCTTGCTCGTTCTGATTAGGTGGATGATTGCCATTTTTATTACGGTATTTGTACGTGTAATCAATTCCAAACAGGGCTCCTGCAAAGGTGGCAACTTCGCCAAACCCGATGAGCAAACTCTCGTGGATTTGACCTTGTGGCGCTATGAAGATCCCGCAAAACAGCAACACCAGCCCACCAATGGACATCACCGCCGCCGTTATCAGTTGTATGTTCGGTTTCATAATTTCTCCTTTCTACCCGCCCCAATTCCCCTCCGTTATGGAGGGGCTGGGAACAGGCTTAAACTCACGGACGCGGGTGCTCCGAATCCCACTCCAGACCGCAGATGTGCCAGTAATAGGATTTCAGCGTCTTCTTGCCGCCCGGGTTGTTACGCTGAGCCAAGAAGTTCATCTGGTCTTGGGTTAGTCTGCTCAGGTCCATGCGACGCAGACGAACCATCTCTGCGATTGCTTGGAATCGCGAACGAGCCCAAACAGCATTCGTGCTGCTCGACTTCGTAAAGTTCGACTCGTCGCGCAGATAGATTCGGTTACACGAATCGCTCGTGGTGGCAGCCCTACGGTGCGTCGCAAGCAACATTCGACCATGTTTGTGCGGGGCTTTCTTTCCGCACTTGCACAATGCGCCGGATACATAGTCAATACCGGCTTGCCATGCTACTTTTGCCATAAATTCGTTAAGGTTTTTTAGGTTGTTAGACATAGATTTTTACTGTTTTGAGCAGAGAAGCGGCTTACGCCAACTTCTCATACTCTTTCGCGAACATGTACCCTTGCAGCGAAGAATACTTCTTCTGGTTCGCAAACGCGGTCGCGTAAGCGGTCTTCTGCTCTTCGGTCAGCGCATTAACAGCCGCTATCGCCTGACGGAACTTCGTCTGACGAGCCAACTCATCCGCACTAAACGGTTTCTTCGCCAAATCACGAGGATTACAGATTTTACCCGTGTACAGGGTATCACCTTTCTTTGCGAAATAAACATCGGAGTGTTCGCAGATCTTGCCGCTATACGACTTGACCATTTCAATAGGAACATACTTTGCCATAATAGTTAAAGTTTGGTTTAGTTAATAATGTTAATTATGTCGCGTAGCCGAGGTTAAGCAGACCTTAAGCCGAGGTTAGACGTCCTCTCTCCGCTCTGTCCGCACCTCTTTTTCAAACGACGGTGCAAAGGTACTATAAAAATACGAGAGCGACAAATAATCGCCCTCGCGAATCTGATTCCGCTCAGATTTTTGCATTATTGCGTCAAATCACATTGAGCGTATTCCGACAAATCGTGTACTTCCGTGATAAAAAACCAATCGCGGTGATATAGTTTGTCGCGGTACTTCTTCCCGTACTTCCGGAACTTGAGCCAACCATGTACAAGTATATT
>JAFTZQ010000009.1 GCA_017464475.1 Paludibacteraceae bacterium | reverse complement strand
TCCGCTTGTCGATGTCTCCTGTCCAATACCGCCAACAACATACAAACGACAACTAAAAGAACAAATACCCCACATGTCAACGAACATGCATACATCGAACAACATTTACTAACCCTGTCCAACTTTTTGGGGACACCTCAAGCGCCCCACAGCATAACCAAACCGCAACAAACAACCCTGTATCCGCCACATTTGGCGGATCCTTAAACACTCAAAAACATGGCTTTAACACAATTATCGCACCCCTTTGATGAAATTCACGGGGCGTTAGGAAAAAATGACAAAATCATCAACCGCCGGAAGAAATTCCGCGATGACAGAGGAAGAGTGATTGCAGAAGGCAACCAGGAAGCCTATGTTGTCAAACACCCGCGCAACTGGAAAAAGAATCCGCCGAAAGGAGCAGAACTCTCCAACATAGCTTGCTGGACAGAAGCGTGCCGCCGGTCCTCGCAGATTCTTTTTGTCGCGCGCTTTGACCAAACGCCTGCCGACCAACAGCAGCACATGTTGGACTTGGAGCTGCGCATCCGTAAGATGAATCAAATCCCGGAATACTATACTTTGGACGAAGCGCGTCTCCTTCTCGCGGAGTACAAGACCCGTTTTGACGCCCAGATTCCGGGCAAAAGAGGCTCACATCCCGACCCGCAAGCGCCCATCGATCCCCTGAAAGGCTCCGGCAAACGCTATCTCCAGTTCCACGCCTTCCTCCGCGCTATCCTTTACCACACGCTCAAAGCGTAGTCAATGCCTGATACATTTTGAATAGTTCAGCCACGCACTCGCTTTCGGTCATTTTGATAGAGAAACCATAAGCAGCCATAACCGCACGATCGTTCTCTTGGTGCGCCTTGCGCAATTCCGGCGGCATAGTTACCTCGTCGTATAGATCAGCCAAAGAGCAATCCGGATATTTGGCGCGTGCGTCCAAAATAGCTTGTGCCGTTTGCTCTATCTTGGCTTTCTGTTCCTCGCTCGGCTGACACCACGGGAAGTTGTTATAAACGATATCTTTAGAATAGCGGTAACGCATTTCCAACCGTCCACAAACGACTCTCATCCACGCCATGTGCACATTAGAAGTCAGCACTCCGAAATGGTAAAGAGAGGCTCCTGGAATGATAAGCGTTGAATCACTGGCAATAACATCTCCTCCCATAAAACCTAGTGGCATATATCTACGTTTTTCTGAAGAGTGTCTCGGTACAATAATAAATGGAGTACCTAAAGGTTGTGTTATTTGAGCAAACAAAGTTGGAGTCTCTGCCATTTGGCGAGTAGATGCAGCTGAGCTTGCCAAACGCATTTCTCGAACACTATTGACACGTTGCAATACGGTCGGACATTGACGGATTTCAGCAGGACTCGCGCCTTGCAACCATAAACAATATCGTTTCTTGTTTTTAATAAACTCATTAGCTCCTGGGAAGAAATGCACCCATTTTTGTGCCAAAGGTTCTTTCCGTATTAACTCATCCTTCTCCTCCTCTGATAATATAAATCCTCCTCCGTCTCTCGGCATATTACCAAAGTTCATAGCCGGAGCGTCACATAGAGGCGCTCCTTGGTTCTCTATAAACACATTTGGCGCGTCACTTAAATAGCCATTAATATTAGTTGCAAGGACGGTTTGTGTATCAGAAAGATAGATTCGCTTTGTTGTGTGCTCGGCGCATGAGAGCCGAGAAAAACCTATTATAACGCAATGCACATGCGCCTTAATATCCGCTTCACTATCCCAGCGGAAAGTCCTGTATGCAAAATCAAAATGGATATCATATTGTTCAAAGAGCGGTTTCCATAATATAGATACCTGTTCGCCTTGAGTAATAGAATTGGTAGAAACAAGTGCTGCTTTGATTTGTGGATTGACTAGCATCAACTGAGAAACTTTGAGATACCATGCCCCAACGTAGTCCAATTCTCCTATTCCCTTTGTTTTCTTACCGAACAAATCCAGCATTTCCTGTTTCTGCTCTCTACTCATCATCATACCTCCCACAAACGGCGGATTACCCATAATATACACTCCCTCTCTTGAGAAGAGGGCTGGGGTGAGGTTATTCCATTCCATGCGCAACGCATTGCCCTCGTGGATGTTATGGTACGCTTTGAGCGGCAAGGCATTGATATTAAAAGAAGCGATCTTTGCTGTCTCCTGCAACATCTGTTGCTCCGCTATCCATAGAGCTGTTGTGGCTACAGAGACCGCAAAATCGTTAATCTCTATTCCATAGAACTGATGGATATTCACCTTTATCGGGTTCTCGAAATCACCAATAACGGATTGACCTAAATAGAGCACACCAATTACCTCATTCTCCAAACGACGCAGAGAAACAAAACTCTCCGTCAGGAAATTGCCGCTGCCGCAAGCTGGATCAAAGAACGTGAGCGAAGCCAATTTGTCTTGGAAAGCCAAGAGTTTTTGTTTAGCCGTTACGGGTAAGTCATATACTTTGCGTTTCGTAAAATCTTGTTTGGGCGTGGGAAGGGACTGCTTGATCGCTTCAAACTCTGCTTTGAGTTCGTCTAAGAAAAGCGGGTCTATCACCTTATGGATATTCTCTATACTCGTATAGTGCATGCCGCCGGAACGACGAGTCTCCGGATTTAAGGTGCTCTCAAAGACGGCTCCGAAGATAGTTGGAGAAATCTCGCTCCAGTCGAAATCCGCTGATGCTTTGGAGAGCATCAATTCTTTCAGTTCATCCGTAAAATGCGGCACTACGAGCGAAGAATCATGGCTGAACAAACCTCCATTGACATAAGGGAATACCTTTAGTCGGTCGTCCATATACGGATCTCGTTCGCTTTCCTGCGTGTCGAGCACGTCGAATAAATCAAGCAAAGCACGACGAATATCTCGTGCCTCATAATGCGCTAAATAATCATGGAATGCTGTTTTAGAGCCAAACAAACCTGCGTCTTCCGCATACAGACAGAACACCAGCCGCACGCACAATACATTCAGGCTGTGCAAAGTCTGAACTGTATCTTTCTCAATATATTGCTCTAATAACTTGTCGTGAATCTGACCGACTAACAGACCTGCCTTTACCGAAACCTCCATTTCGCGCTTCAGGTGCTCATTCCCTGCATCCACAAGGAACTGAAGACGGTAGTATTCCTTCTCCAGATTCTCAAGTAGTATCTTCTGTGGCTCACCATTCGGCTGCTCCATATCATACACCCAAAACTCCCTGAAATTGGAAGTAACAACCCAACGAGGGTGACGTGAAAGCGGCAAGCCGACAATATATTTCTTCGCCTGCTGGAATGGATTAAGGGTAGAACCATCGGATTGTCTAATTCCCTTACCCAATTCCTTTTCGATACTCTTTTGCTCAATGAGGACTTTAGTCGATTCTATATATCCATCCATGAAATTGGTGGACTCGACTAACACTTGGTCTTCGAATGTAATAAACTGATAAGGATCCTCAACACCTAATACTTTTTGGAGTAACTCCAACCAAAATCGTTGAGTGTCGCCTTTCTCATAACCTTTGCCTTGCCACTCTTGCGCAAAAAGAGCGGCAGCCTTTTGCTGTTGCGCAGTTGTCATAGTAGCGTCTGTTATGGTTCGCTACTTATTCTGTGATTCGAAATCTTAGGGCGCAAAAAACGGGCAACATCTTGTTGCCCAAGTTACGGCCCTAGGAATGCCTGACAGAAACAACAAAATACGCCCGCATAACGGACGTTTACAATTTGTTTTTCTGTCTACCATATTAAAATTTCCTAGGTTTTAACTTGGTCTTGAACAAATAGCAAACGCTAATTTAATCAATATGTCCTCCTTTTTACATCGTGAGGGATGCGTGCTTTACCGGAGTGCTCGTAAGCACCGTCCGCAAGCGACGAGGTTATACCGTAGTTCAAAAGATATCTGAGTGCGTGCCTGTATCTAATAATAGGAGTACTAATTCTGTATCATTTTGATCCCATACCAACAACCAATTAGGCTCAATATGACATTCCCAATACCCCTCTAAACCACGACCTGATAATTTATGCGGTTTATATTTGGGCGGCAGAGTACCCGTTTCCGATAACAGCCGAAGAACTATCTCCAGTTTAGACATATCATACCCGCGCTTTTTACAGAGTTTGTAAGAGCGCTTGAACTGACCGGAATAGCGAAGTGTGTACATTAGTCGTCCAATTGTGCTAAAAGGTCATCCACATTTTTAGCCTCATACACGCGTCCTGCCCGCACATCTTCAATGGCTTTTTGCAGACCACCTTTACGAGGCCGACGGAGTGTCCACCCCATCTTCTGAGAGAGTGTTCTAATCAGACCCAAGTCACAGCTTGGTATCGTCAGATACACATGTTGTGTGGTTGTAGTAGTTTGCATAATTTATGCTTCCTTTCTATTTTGCGGTGCAAAATTACAACAAATATTTGATATATGCAAGAAAAATCGTCCGGAGGGGCGATTTTTCATTGGTAACTGGTAATTGGTGATTGGTTATTCGGCGAAGGATTTGTAGAACTCGGAGACGGCAACGATGCCTTTTTGCCAGACTTCGAGGTCCATGGATTCGTTGGGTGAATGGATGGCATTCTGCTCCAAGCCGAAGCCCATGAGGATCGTTTTGCAACCGAGGATCCGTTCAAAGGCTGCTATGATTGGGATAGAACCGCCGCGGCGCGCCGCCAGCGGACGTTTGCCAAAGGCAATCTCGAAGCCTTTTTCGGCTGCTTTGTATGCCGGAATATCAATCGGGCAGACATAACCCTGACCGCCGTGCATGGGGGTTACTTTGACGCGGACGCCCTGCGGTTTGATGGTTTGAAGATAGTTTATAAACGTTTGAGAGATTTTCTCGTGGTCTTGGTTCGCCACCAGACGGCAGGAGACTTTGGCAAAAGCTTTGGACGGGAGAACCGTTTTGGAGCCCTCTCCGGTATAACCGCCCCAGATGCCGCAGATGTCAAAAGAGGGTCTGCAGGAGTTGCGTTCGAGGGTCGAATAACCCTTTTCTCCGAAGACATCATCGACGTCAATCGCGGTGTTGTATTTTTCCTGCGAGAAAGGAATCTGCGCTATCATCGCACGCTCTTCATCGGGGATAGGCAGGACATCGTCGTAGAATCCAGGAATCGTTATTCTACCGTCCTTATCGACGATCTGCGCCAGCATTTCACAGAGTGCATTGACGGGATTTTTGACCGCTCCGCCAAAATGTCCCGAATGGAGGTCTCTGTTCGGTCCGTCCACTTCGATCTGCCAGTACGCGAGACCGCGGAGTCCGGTGGTGATCGAAGGCGTCTCTTTGCCGATCATGGAGGTGTCGGAAACAAGGATGATGTCGGCTTTGAGCAGCTCTTTGTGCTCCTCCAAGAAGGCTTCAAGCGAAGGCGAACCGATCTCTTCTTCGCCCTCAAAAATGAACTTGACGTTGCAGCGGAGTTGACCTGTTTTGACCATGTATTCAAAGGCTTTGGCTTGAATCATCGCCTGGCCTTTGTCGTCATCCGCTCCGCGGGCATAGAGCCGTCCGTCACGGATAGAAGGTTCCCACGGGTCCGAGAGCCACTGGTCGAGCGGTTCGACCGGCATGACGTCGTAGTGGGCGTAAACCAAAACCGTGGGTAATTGAGAATTGAGAGTTGAGAATTGAGAATTGAGAGTTGAGAATTGAGAATTGAGAGTTGAGAATTGAGAATTATATTCGGCATAAACGAAGGGATTGCCGGCGGAAGGGAGAACTTCCGCTTTCTGGCAGCCGGCTTCGAGGAGGAGTTCACGCCAACGCTCGGCACAACGGATCATGTCCGCTTTGTGCTCCGCCTGGCAACTGACTGAAGGGATGCGAATGAGACTCGCCCATTCGTCCATAAACCGCTCACGATGAGCAGCTATGTAATTTTCACATTTTTCCATTTTACTATTTTTTCACATTTAATTTTTGTGCAAAGATACACTTTTTTTTGCATATATCAAAATATTTTTGTATCTTTGCGCCCGATTTTATTTTGCGGTATTGTGCACATACGCGTACGCAGGTATATTATAACGCTGTTGATGGCTATTATTTGGATGGCATCGCAAGCGGCGGAACCGACAGACAGTCTGGCGGCAGATAGCGTTGTGCAGGAAGTAAAAACCTCCCCCGCCCCCTCCTCAAGAGGGGAGAATGAGGATAGTTCTATTGCAGAGGAGGAAAGCAAGCCGAAGAAAGAGAGCGAGTTGAAAGCGCCAGTGCACTACCAGTCGAAGGATTCGATGATTATGATGGGCAACGGAACCGCTTATTTGCACGGACAGGGTGAGTTGAAATACGAATCCATGGAACTGACGTCCGATTTCATCCGTATGAACATCGACTCCAGCCTTATTTACGCGCACGGCGTATATGATTCGATCTACGAAGAATGGCGCGGCAAGCCGGTTTTCAAAGACGGCAAAGAGAGTTACGAAACGAACGAAATCACCTATAATATCAAGACGCAGAAGGGTTACATCCGGCATGTGGTGACCCAGCAGGGCGAAGGCTACATCATTGCGGACAAGACCAAGAAAATGAATGGCGACGAGATGATGTTGGGCGGCGGACAATACACCACTTGCGACAATCACGACCATCCGCATTTCTACATGAAGCTGACGAAAGCGAAAGTGAAACCGGGTGAGTATATTGCTGCGGGTCCGTCTTATCTGGTGGTGGGCGATGTGCCTCTGCCGATCGCGCTACCGTTCGGTTTCTTCCCCTTCACGAACAGCTATTCGAGCGGTCTGATCATGCCGAACTTCGGTGACGACTACTCGCGCGGCTTGTATCTGCAGGGATTGGGATACTATTTCGCGATATGCGACTACTTGGACTTGGAGGTGAAAGGCGACATCTACAGCCGCGGCACATGGGCGGTTTCGGCGACGAGCAGATACCTGTGGAGGTACCATTTCTCGGGTAGTTTGAGTATCAATTACCGCAACGACGTGACGAGCGAACAAGGCATGCCGGACTATTCGGCGTCAAGGAACTTCAGCGTGCAATGGAACCACAGCCAGGACTCGAAAGCGAATCCGTACAGCACTTTTTCGGCGAGCGTCAATTTCTCGACGAGCGGTTACGACCGGAGTAACATCAACAGTTATTACAACCCGAATCTCTATTCGACGAACACGAAGAGCAGTACGATCAACTACACCCAGCGTTTCCCGGACAGCCCTTGGACGCTGAGCATGAGCGCGAGTCTGACGCAACGGACGAGCGACTCGACGATCAGTCTGACCGCTCCGCAGTTCACGGTGAACATGAGCAGCCAATATCCGTTCAAGCTATGGCGGCAAGCGACGCTCAAACGCAAAGGCAAGGTGGCAGGCAAAGAGAAATGGTACGAGAAGATCAGTATGAGTTACTCGATGAACGGAAAAATCCAAGGCAACAGCATCAAAGAGAAAGAGTTTTTCCACTCCAATTTCTTCCGCGACTGGCAGACGGGCATCAACCATTCGCTGCCGATCAAAGCGAGCTTTATGTTGTTCAAATACTTGTCCGTTTCGCCGCATATCAACTTGCGCGACCGGATGTATTTCACCCGTGTGGACCAACGATGGGACGACGAGGCGCAAGCGGTGGCGAGGGACACGACCAACGGATTTTTCAACGTTTTTGATTTCGACGTGGGACTCAGCCTGAGCACGAAGTTATACGGATTCTACACGCCGCTGAAGAGACTTTTCCCGCACAGCAAAGTGGAGAAATTCCGCCATGTAGTAACCCCCACTCTCTCGATCTCGTACCACCCGGATTTCGGTACGTCTTTCTGGGGTTACCACGGCAGTTACGAAGAGCCGATCTATGCGGGCGTGGACTCGATCACGGGGCGCAAAATCCAGAAAGTGGACGACATGGGCAATCCGATTTTCCAGCACAGGGTGTATTCGGCTTATTCGCAAGGCAACGCTCCGCGAGGAATGGCTGCGACGCTCAATTTCGGCGTGGCAAACAACTTGGAGGTCAAAGTGGTGAACACCAAAGACACGACGGGCAAACAGCCGTATAAAGTGATCAGTCTGATTGATAATTTCTCGGTCAACGGCGGCTATAACTTCGCGGCGGACAGTATGAACTGGAGCAATTTCTCGGTGAACCTGCGATTGAAATTCCCGAAGCTGAACAACTACTCGCTCAACCTGAACACTTCGCTGGATCCGTATATGTACCAGCTCAACGCCGCGGGCAACCCGGTGCGCACCAACAAACAGTACTGGCACAACGGACGTTTCCCGCACTGGAGCGGATTTAGTTGGAACTTCAGCTATACCTTCAACAACCAGACGCTCAAGAAATGGAAGGCGGCGATAGACAAACGGAGAGGAGAAAAAGAAGTACCAAGTGACCAAGTACCAAGTGACCAAGGGGAGACGCTGGAGCCCATTGAGAAAGGGTCCGACGGTATGGACAAAGGCGCCAAGCGGGAGAGCAAAAAAGAGTCCGAAGTGGACGACGGCTATGTGCGGACCGAGTTCCCATGGAGCCTGTCGATCAACTACTCGCTGGCATACGCCCCCGGAAGCGAGTTCGACTACGAGAAGATGTATTACAAGATGAAATGGCGTAACTCATTGAGCCTCAGCGGAAACATCGGACTCGGCAAGGGATGGAAAGTGAGCGCCAACATGACGTATAACTTCGACTACATGAAGGTGACGAGTTGTACGTTCAACATCAGCCGCGACCTGCATTGCTGGAACATGACCGCCAGCATCAACCCGATCGGACCATTCAAGAGTTATACGTTCCATATCGGCGTGAATGCGTCGATCTTGAGCGACCTGAAATATGACAAAAATAGTAATCAATCAACCAATAGTAGAGTAACATGGTGGTAGAAAAATTAAAAGTAGTGACCGCGACGTATGAGCTGTACATCAACGGCGAAGGCGGTAAAGAAGAGTTAATGGAAAAAGCGACGGAGGAGACTCCGCTGGTGTGGTGCCACGGCGAAGGAATGATGCTGCCGGCTTTCGAAGCCCGGATGGAGGGCAAAGCGGAAGGCGAGAGCTTTGATTTCGTGCTGGAAGCCAAAGACGCCTATGGCGAGTATATTCAGGAGGGTCTGATGGATCTGCCGAAGAATATGTTCTTCAACGGCGACGGCGAGTTTGACTCCGAGCGCGTGTATGTGGGTGCGATCGTGCCTATGAACACCACGGACGGACAAGTGGTCAAGGCGCAGGTATGCGAGATCACAGACGACCAAGTGACGATCGACCTGAACCATCCTTATGCCGGAGAGGATCTGCATTTCAAGGGCAAGATCATTTCTATCCGCGACGTGACGGAAGGTGAGTTGCAAGCCATCCGCCATCCGCGTCATGGTTGCGGAGGTTGCGGTGGTGGATGCGGCAAGAAAAAAGGCGGCAACTGCGGAGGATGCGGAGAAGGCGGTTGCGGAGGATGCGAATAACAAACCGGAACCCCGACGAGGTCTCGACGAGGTCTCGTGATTAAGAAATCTAAAACAACATAATAAACTATGGCAAATATTGTAGCGATAGTGGGTCGTCCCAATGTTGGGAAATCGACCCTGTTTAACCGCTTGACGGGTACGCGTCGGGCGATAGTGATGAATACGGCAGGTACGACGCGCGACCGGCAGTACGGCAAAGCCGAATGGTGCGGACGGGAATTCAGCGTAATCGACACCGGCGGATGGGTGGTCAACAGCGACGACACCTTCGAAAGCGAGATCAACCGCCAAGTGGATCTTGCTATCCGCGAAGCGGACGTAGTGCTGCTGGTGGTCGATGTGAACGAAGGTGTGACCGAGTTTGATATGGAGGTGGCGCACCTGCTGCGTCAGGCGAAGAAACCGACCATTCTGGCGGTCAACAAAGTGGACACCTTTGAGAACCAATACGGAGCGGCAGAGTTCTACAAACTCGGTCTGGGCGAACCATTTATCGTCAGCGCAGAGAACGGTCTGGGAACCGGTGATCTGCTGGACGAAGTAGTGGGACGTTTCCGCAAAGAGGACGACTCGGACGAGGAGCTCGAAGAGTTGCCGCGTTTCGCCATCGTGGGACGACCAAACGCCGGTAAGTCCAGTATTCTGAATGCCTTTATCGGCGAGGAACGAACGATCGTGACCGACATTCCCGGCACGACGCGCGACTCGATCTACACGCGGTACAACAAGTTCGGCAAGGACTTCTACCTTGTGGACACCGCCGGCATTCGCAAGAAAGCGAAAGTGACCGAAGACCAAGAGTATTACTCGGTCGTTCGTTCGATCCGCGCGATAGAAAACAGCGACGTGTGTATCCTCATGATTGACGCGACGCGAGGTATCGAGGCACAAGATCTGAATATCTATTCGCTCATTCAGAAAAACAAGAAAGGTCTGGTCGTTTGTATCAACAAATGGGACTTGGTGGAGAGCAAGACAAACGCGGATATCAAGGCGTACGAGAGCGCTATCCGCGAACGCATTGCGCCGTTTACGGACTTCCCGATCATCTTCACATCGGCACTCACCAAACAGCGTATTTTCAAGGTGATAGAGACGGCGATCCATGTGTATGAAAACAAGAATAAGAAAGTGCCGACTGCGCAGTTGAACGAGAAATTCCTGCCGCTCATCGAGAACTATCCGCCGCCCGCATGGAAAGGCAAATATATCAAGATCAAATACTGTACCCAGCTGCCGAACACCCAGATCCCAACATTCGTGTTCTTCGCGAACCTGCCGCAGTACGTCAAAGAACCGTATCGCCGGTTCCTGGAGAACAAACTGCGCGAATGGTGGGACTTTACGGGTACGCCGGTACAGCTGTTTATCAGGGCGAAATAGCCGTCCGATATCAGCCGTCAGATATCAGCCGTCAGCTACAGAGGTCAGATATTAAGAAAAAGTTACACTTTTTACTTAAATGCTTGCATATATAAAATATTTTTTGTAATTTTGCCGCGCATTTTGTGGTGCCATGAAGATTATAGGTTTTGTATATGACGAAGGAGAGCCCCGGATGGTGCTCAAAGGCGACAGTTGTCTGCTAAACGGTCGCAAGCCATTCTTCATGCCCGAAGGTGCGACGGAGATAGGAGCGACCGAATGTGTCATTCTGCGCGTCAGCCGTCTAGGCAAAGAGATTGCCCCGCGGTTCGCAGAGCGGTACTATGACGCAGTAGCACCCGGAGTGGATTTCGTTGACCTGAGCGCCTTGCGAGCTGCCCGAGCGGCAGGCAAGCCTTGGACACAAGCCATCGCCTTTGACTACTCGCTGGCGATAGGAGAGATGGTGGAAAGCCGTCAGCTATCAGCCGTCAGCCATCAGATGTCAGAATATGTTCTTTCGCCGGAAGAGGCGATTGCAGAGGCGAGCAAGACGATGACGATTCGGCAAGGAGACCTGATTTATATCCAGAAGAAGCAATCCCCGCGAACGGTACAAAAAGAAGAAGTGATCCGAGTCGAGATAGACGGCGAAGAAAAACTATATTGTAAGATCAAATGAGAAAACTATTCACCATATTGCTTTTGGCGCTATGCCTGCCTATGATCGCAGGCATCCATACGTATGTCAACACCTCTGTGCTGAACGATGGTCATTGGGTGAAGATACGCGTGAGCGAAAGCGGTGTGTGCCGCATGAGTTTCGATGAACTGCGCGGAGCAGGCATCGACCCGGAGAAGGTGCAAGTCTTCGGTTACGGCGGTGCGCAGAAAGAGCAGGATTTTACCCAGCCGAACATAGACGATCTGCCGCATGTGCCGATTTACAAGGGTGCGAACTATATTCTCTTCTATGCCCAAGGTCCGATCAGCTGGAAATACAACGCTTCGCTCAACCGTTTCACCCACACCCGAAACACGTATTCCAACTACGGCTACTATTTCCTGACGGACAGCTATGAGCCGTCATCCGCCAGCCATCAGCCGTCAGCCATCAGCGGGACGCCGACAGACATCACTCGCTATCCGTTCTATCAGGTGCATGACAGAGACACGGTTAACCTCATTGACCGCACGGGAGTCTCCGGCGGCGGCAGGACATTCTACGGCGAGCAGTTCAATGCCGGACAAAAACAGACTTTCAGTTTCACGACTCCCTATGCCGTTGAGGGGCAAAGCGGCATCGTGTATATAGACCTGGCGGCAAATGCGCCGACCACTTCCTCTTTCATGGCTACCGTCAATAATGTTTCTTCCAAGTCGGTCTCTGTTCCTGCGCTGCGCGACCACTACGATTTCGGCAGAGAGGGAATGATCAGCATGACCTGTACACAAGCGGCGGACAAACAGCAGATCCAGTTGCAATTCAATAGTGCCAACTCCGCAGCCCTGGGATGGCTCAACTATATTGAGATCACTACCCTCTCGTCGCTCGTTATGACCGGCGACTACATGCCTGTGCGCACTACGAGCAATTATAAGTCTTCCACGCCTGTGCGTTTCCATTTAGCCAATGCCCCCGCAGGCACGCAGATATGGGATGTGACCAATCTCGGCGGTATTTATCCGGTGGAAGTGACATACGCCAACGGCGAAGCGATCTGGACCGGTTCGCAAGCAGACGGGGTGCATGAGTACATTGCATTCAACCCCAACGGTTCGCGTTTCATCTCGGCGCAAGTAATAGGCGAAGTGGCGCACCAGAACCTGCACGGACTGAGCGATATTGACTACATGATCATCTGCCCGGAGGGATATGAGGCGGTGTCAGAAGACTTAGCCAAGGCTCACGAGGCGAAAGAAGGCATCACTTGGGCGGTAGTAACCGACCAACAGGTATATAATGAGTTCTCCTCCGGCACACCGGACGCTTCTGCCTATCGATGGCTGATGAAGATGCTGTACGACCGCGCTAACAGCGGCATGGGACAGAAACCGCGCTGGCTGCTGCTCATGGGACACGGCTCTTTCGACAACAGAAACATACTGAAAAAGACTTCCGGTACCAAGCTGCTGCTGACCTATCAGGCGCGCAACTCGCTCAATGAGGTGAACGCCTTTGCCTCCGATGATTATTTCGGATGGCTGGATGACAGCGACGGCATTGACAGTTATGGCAACTGGTCCGACCGTCTTGCCCGCATGGACATCGGCGTGGGTCGTCTGCCGTTCGAGTCGGTTGCGGAGGCACGCACAACGGTGGACAAACTGATCCGCTATATTCGCAACGAGCAGACCGGCAAATGGAAGAACCAATTGGTTTATCTGGCGGACGACGGCGAAAACGGCATTCACACCCGCACATCGGAAGAGAGCGCCGAGCTGGTGCGACTCAAGAATCCCGATTTCGTCGTGCATAAGATCTTCCTCGACGCTTATCCGCAGGAAGTGAACGCTTCCGGCGAGAGTTACCCGTTGGCGAAGAACCGCGTGCTGAACTTGCTCAAGAGCGGTGCACTCTTCTTCGACTACTCCGGCCACGGCGGCTATAATGCCATTACCAACGAGTCCATCCTCAACCAGAAGGATATCGAACAGATGTCCAATAAGAACCATGCATTCTGGTTCTTCGCGACCTGCAATTTCGGCCAATGCGACGGCGGTAAACGCTGCGCGTCCGAAACCGCTTTACTGAATCCCACCGGCGGCGCGATCGGTGTTCTCGCCGCAACACGTACGGTCTATGCAGACCAGAATATCAAACTCAACCGCTCAGTCTGCGATACACTCTTCGGCCACGCCAATATCTTCCGGTATGAGATGACGCTGGGCGAAGCAATCGCTATCGGCAAGAACACCTGCGAAGCCAAAGACGAGAACCGCTTGGCGTATGTTCTGCTGGGCGATCCCGCAATGCGGCTCAACTACCCCACTACTTATCAGGTTCAGACCACCACATCGGTGGACACTCTCAATGCACTCAGCGTGCAACATATCGAAGGTCAGATCATAGACGAAGACAGCCTTACGGTCACCGATTTCAACGGCAAAGTGGACATCACCATATATGACAAGATGCAGTCTATCCCGACGAGGGACAACGATAATGTGGGCGGTGAGCCGGAAGTGGTGGCTTATAAAGACTATCCCAATACGATCTTCTCCGGTGTGACGGATGTCAAGAACGGGTTATTCAACTATACCTTCATGGTGCCCAAAGACATCCGCTATAACTATGGCAACGGACGTATTGTTTATTACGCCCGCACGACCGATTCGCTGGAGACGATGGAGGCTGTGGGACATTTCCATGACTTCGTCATCGGAGGAACGGGTTCTATTCTGGCAACAGACACCACGGGACCCGAAATGACGATCTATCTCAACACACCTGTTTTCCGCGATGGTGACAAGACGTACGCTACGCCTCGGTTCTTTGCCGAACTGGAAGACGAGCATGGTATCAACACCGCCGGAGCAGGTATCGGGCATGACCTCATGCTCATCATTGATAATAATCCCAAGCAGATCTATAGCCTGAATGAGTATTTCACGGCGGCAAATAACAGTTACCAGAAGGGGCAAGTCTCCTATCTGATGGAGGCATTGCCGGACGGACAGCATAGTTTGACTTTCCGCGCATGGGATCTGCTGAACAACAGCACGACCAAGAGCCTCAATTTCATTGTGGATGCGTCTCTTGATCCGTCGATCTGCTCCGTGACCACCTATCCCAACCCTGTGAACGCAGAGGGTATCGTCAATCTGGTGGTCAACTACGACCAACCGGATGAGCTGATCCAAACGGAGCTATACCTATATAATATCAACGGACGGCTGGTTTATTCCCACACCCAAGACAATCCGGATGCAGTATCCATCAACCTGCCCTCCCTCGGTTTACAACCGGGCATCTATGTATATCAAATACGTATTAAATCCGCCTCGAGCCGCTATAGCGCAAACTCGGGCAAAATCATCGTAACTAAATAATTTATAATTGAAAATAGATAATTGAATTGCCTATGAAGCATATCGCAAAATGATTTGAATGAAGTAAGAAAAATTATAAAACAACAAATACAAACAATGAAAAAAATCTTAGTTTCTTTTGCAGCCTTGTGCTGCGTATTAACGATGCGAGCAGAGGCTCCGGCAGCCGATGTTATGAACCCGCTAATCACCTCCATGCCGTCGCTGTCTATTGCGCCGGACGCGCGTGCAGCCGGTCTCGGTGACATCGGTGTGGCAACTGAAGCAGACTTCAACTCCCAGTACTGGAACCCGGCTAAGTACGCCTATATGTACTCCAAGGGTGGTATCACCGCCAACTACACGCCGTGGTTGCGTAAACTGGTAGGCGATATTGATCTTGCTTATCTCGCCGGATTCTATAACTTCGGTGACCTCGGTGGCGGTATCGGTGCTTCGTTCACTTATTTCTCTATGGGTGATGTAACCCTGACGGGCGACGGAGGTTCTACACTGGGTACCGTTCGTCCGAACGAATGGGCACTCGACCTCAGCTACTTCCGCAAACTACATGAGTATGTGTCTATGTCTGTAGCCGTTCGTTTCCTCTATTCCGACCTCAATAATGGTCAGAATGTGTCAATGTCCGGCGGCTCTGAACTTCATCCGGCTTGGACGATGGCAGCAGACATTGCTCTTTACTATCGTCAGCCGATTGAGTTGCCGATGGGCGAGAGCCATTTCTCCCTCGGTTTCAGCTTGAAGAACCTCGGTGGTAAGATGACGTATGACTCTATTACCTCCAATTTTATCCCGGCTTCGATGAATATCGGTGTGGGTTATGAGCTGCCACTCAACAAATACAACTTCCTGACCTTCAATGTAGAGGCAAACAAGATGTTGGTACCGAGCCGCTACTCTAAGTTCGCAGACCAGGCAGATGGTCGTTATAGCCAGCAGGCTTACTCCGACCTCACCTCTCCGAAGGGTTGGTTCCAGTCCTTTGCAGACGCTCCGGGCGGATCGAGAGAAGAGTTCCAAGAGGGTCGTTGGGGAGCAGGTATCGAGTATTCGTATGACAAGAAATTCTTTGCCCGCGTGGGTTACAGTTATGAGAACTACTACAAAGGTAACCGTAACTATGTCACCTTCGGTGCCGGCTTCCACCTCTCTATCGTATCGCTGGACGTAGCATACTGCGTTGGTCTTGCGCCGTCTAACCCGCTCGACCAGACCATGCGTTTCACACTCGGCTTCGACCTCTACGGTATCAAAGACCTGGTGAATAACAAAAAATAATCCTCCATGCGAATTGGTTTTGGATATGATGTACATCAATTTTCCCCTGACCGCAAACTGTGGTTAGGGGGAATTGAGGTACCGTCCGACAAAGGACTGCTCGGTCATTCGGATGCCGATGTGGTCATCCATGCGCTATGCGATGCACTTCTCGGAGCCGCCGCTATGCGCGATATAGGATATCATTTCCCGGATACAAAAGGTAATGAGTACGAGGGGATCGATTCGAAGATTCTGCTCCGGCGTGTGATGGCAATGCTCCGCGAAGCGGGATACGAGTTCGGCAACTGCGATATCACTATTGCTGCGCAGGCGCCCAAACTGAATCCGTATATCGATGCGATGCAGGCTTGTCTGGCGGAAGTGATGGGCGTAGAGCCTAATCAAGTGAGCCTCAAGGCTACCACCACAGAGCATTTAGGTTTTGTAGGACGCGAAGAAGGCATTGCCGCTTATGCGGTGGCTCTGATTAATTGAGAATTGAGAATAGAGAATTGAGAATTGAAAGGTGAAAGGATTATTACTGACCATATCGCTTTCGTTGCTGACCGACCTTTTCCAGCTCGGCGGTGCTCCTCATGTGGAGTATCAGGACAGCGTCTATGAGCGCATCGCGCTGACGGACAGTACTTCGCTGGAGGTCTATCGCAACCAGGACTCCACCCTTGTCGTCTTCACTGCCTGTGCGCCGCAGTGTTCCTCGTGCGCGCGTGTATATAATAAGGAGTGGCAGCTTATTCGTACTGTCACCCCTCCATTCACATCTATCTTTCCCCTTGCCACGATTGAGAATGGCAAGATCATCTGGAAGAATAATGATTCCTGGGAATACTAATCCCTAAACACTCATCCCTCACTCAACGCTAAAGCATACAGCTTCAGCTGCTTAAGCATGGCTGCAACGCCGTTCGAGCGCGTCGGGCTCAGGTGCTCACGCAGACCGATACGGTCAATGAAATAGAGGTCGGCTTTCGCAATCTCCTCCGGTGTATGACCGCTCAACACGTGAATCAGCATGGCTACCATACCGCGCACCAAGAGTGCATCGGATTCACCGTTGATGATCATCTTGCCGTCCTCCATCCGTGCGGTGAACCACACTTGCGACTGGCACCCGTCGATTAAGTTCTGTGGCGTCTTGTCCTCTTCCGGGAAAGGATTTTTCTTCAGCTCTTGGGCATAATCTGCGATCATCTGGTATCGATCCATCCAGTCGTCAAATGCCTCAAACTCCTCAATGATTTCGTCTTGTATTTCGTTGATACTCATTTCTTTATAAACTCATATAGTTCTTCTGCGATGCGCTCGTCCGAGTGCTCGTCGCAAATATCCACATCCAATATATGATTCGCTCGCGCGTAGAACGGTTCGCGGGCTTCCAACTGCGGCGCGATAAAGGACAGCAACTCTTCTTCCGTCCGTCCTTGTAACACAGGACGTTCGCTTAAGTCCGTCAAACTCAATCGTTTAGCCAGATGTTCGGGTTTCCAGCGGATATAGATGCTGGTGCCTAACTCGCGCAGGCACTCCATGTTGTCTTCCCAGCAGGGATAGCCGCCGCCCGTAGCGTAGATGATTTTGTCGAACGGCACTTGGTCCGCCAGATCTTCCACAACGTATTTCTCCTTTTTGCGGAAATCCTCTATTCCGTACGTACGGATATAGTCGGCGGTAGAGAGACCGTGAATCTCTTTGAACGCTTCGTCCAAATCCACAAAATGCCAGCCAAGTTTCTCAGCCAGCATCTTTCCTGCGGTCGTTTTGCCCGCTCCCATGTACCCCACTAAATAAATCGGAAGTTCCATCACTCTTTGATCATTCCTTCGGCGAAGTAGAGTTTTCGTCCGACGTATTGCTCAGGCCAATGCACATTATGCGTACTCATCAGCACGGTAATTCCTGCTTGCGAGATCGCGTACAGCAAATCCATGATTTCCCGTCCGGTCTCGGAGTCCAAGTTTCCCGTCGGTTCGTCCGCCAAGATCATCTCCGGCGAATTGAGTAGCGCGCGGGCAATGACCACACGCTGTTGCTCTCCACCCGATAGTTCGTACGGTTTCTTGTACGCTTTGGTCTCCATGCCCACTTGCTCCAGAACTTCGCGCACATGATTTTTCATCAGCGTCTTGTCTTTCCATCCCGTAGCGCCCAGCACAAAGAGCAGGTTTTCTTCTACGGACCGGTCGGTCAGCAGTTTGTAATCCTGGAAGATGATGCCTAATCGCCGGCGGAGATACGGCAGTTTGCGTCGTTTGATAGTGCGCATGTCGTAGTCCAACACGCGCGCTTCGCCGGCGCTTATAGGCAGCGCGCCGTAGATCGTCTTCATCAGACTCGACTTGCCGCTACCCACTTTGCCCAACAGGTAAATCATCTCGCCGCTGCGGACGCTCAGGTTCACGTCGTGAAGCACGATCTGGTCCGCCTGACGAATCTCTACGCCTTTGTATGCCAATAACTCATCCATTATTCTCCGCGTCCATTTGTTGCTCTATCTCGGCTAAGCGTGCTTTGAGTTCCTCGATTTTCTTGCGCATATCGTCCACGATCTTGTTGGCGCCTTTGCTCTTGGCGGTAAAGAAGAGGATGTTGTTCTCCGCCGTCTTGATCTCTTGCACCAGTTTGTCGCGCAACTTACGCAGGTTTCCACCTCCGGCAGTGATACGCTCTATGCGCTGTTTGCGGCGCTCTTCGCGCGCTTGCTCACGAGCCGCCTGACGCTCCAAGTATTCTTTGTGACGCTGTTCGCGGATTTTACGCTGTTCGCGCAACTCGCGGAAGAACTCTTTCTTGGTTTGGTAGAAACGGTCACACTCAGCGCGGAAAGCATCGTAGATAGATTGATTTTGCTTCTTCGGAGCAAAACCGATCTTGCGCCATTCAGCCTGCAATTCCTGCACTTTCGCCGTTGCTTCTTCCCATTCTTTGACGCTCATCGGCACGCCGTTCACGATAGGCTCCATGATCTCCTTCATCCGATCTATGATCGCTTGCTTTTTCTCGAGGTTCTCCTGCTCTTTGCGGTGCAACTCGTCGAAATAAGCCTGATGCTTCTTGTTGATGATGGTGGAGGCAGCTTTGAACCGCTCCCAGAGTTCCTCGCGCAGCTCACGCGCCACAGGACCTATCTCCGCCCATTCGTCGTGCAGCTGCTGCAACATGCGGCTGGCTTCCACGATATTCTCGTTCTGCTGCAGTTTCTCCGCAGCCTCACAAAGAAGGGTCTTCAACTCCAGATTCTTCTTGAAATCCAGATCCCGCAACTCGATGTTGATTTTCACGAGGTCATAGAATTGCTCCTGCAACTGCTGATAAGCCTTGCGAATCTCTTGCAGTTTGTCGGCAGCCACAGCTCCGGTAGCTTTCCATTCGGCTTGCAGCTCCTTCATCCGCTGGATGTTGGGCATGACGCCGTCCGCCGTAGCAGCATCTACCAACTGCTTCATCTCGTCCAAGATAGCCTGTTTCTTCTTCAGGTTCTCCGCCTGCTCTTTCGCCTGCGCAGCAGCTACCTCAGCCTTACGGGCTTTGTATTCGGCCAACAGCGCTTTGAATTGCTCCTCGTCTTTTCCCGTCTCCGGTAACTCGGCGCCAGCTTCCGCATCTGTCTCCGTTACTTCTTCCGCAGCTACCGAATAAAACTGCGTTTTCAGATGATCCACTTGATCTTTTATTGCAGCCACATCCTCTGTTTCGAGCAGATGCCGCAACTCCTCAATAATTTCTTGTCTTGTGCTTGCCATAGATGTTATACATTATTTGCGCCTGCAAAGATACTGCTTTTTTCTGGAATATGCAAGAATTTAATAATTTTTTACTAAATTAATCGTTCGAGCGAAGCGAGATAAGACGTATTTGCGTCATTTTACCCCAAAATTTATGCAAGAATAATTTGTGTACTCTGTATCAAAATTTGTAAAAATCAAAAATACTTTCTAATATATTTGTGTATTCCAAAAATTCTTTGTAATTTTGCAGCGCAAAATGTAATAACCAACACTATGCCAAAAGATTTTTGAATATTTCGGATTTGTCTTTTTCTTCTATTCGAATGAACATGAGCCTATTCATGTGCATGTCACCCATAAAGGATGTCAAAGTATTTTTGAACTTATTATGGATAATGGTGTTTTATATCATTACAAAATGGATTAAATTCTTCGTATTGAGGCAAGCAGTAAAAAGTACAACCATTAAAACCAAATTATAACTATGAGCAGACTTTGTATAATAGGAGCAAAAGACGCGGGTAACTGTACTGTGGATTTGCAGTTTAGCGACCAAACGACCCGCCGAGTGGATATAGGTGACTTCATCCGTCGTCACCCTCATCCGCAGTATAATAAGTATCTTGACCCTCGTAATTTTCGCCGTTTTGAGATAGAAGACGGAAATATAGTGTGGGGCAAGAGTTGGGATTTGGTATTCCCGGTAGAACAGTTATACGCAGGTGTAATTGAGGATTAACACACGTCCCTTACTGACGTGAAACAGGAGTGCTGACACCAACAGCGTAAAAAAGCGGTGAGATATTTTATATACAGAGTTTCGAAAACGAGGCTCTGTCTTTTGTTTCTATAAAAGTGCAGATTTTTTGTGTCTGTAGAGAAAAAGAGAGATTTATTTGCATAATTCAGAAAAAAGTTGTACCTTTGCAGCCGAAAGTTGCAAAGAATTAGTTATATGGATTTTAAAATCTTAAATTTTACGATTTTTTGTGTCAATAATGTGGCTTCGTATCTGAACAAAAGCGCAAGGGACGTGTATCATGCTATGCAAAACGCAGGCATGATAGATGGATATATTGTGCCTTGTTTTGATGTTTTACACTCATTCTCAAAGGAATACATTGTGGATGATTTAGTATCGCTTATGCGACAGAAAGGAATTCAACTATGATTCTATACCACACCTCATATACAGAAATTCCTCATCCGGATTTGCAACACTCCCGTCCTCGCCTTGATTTTGGCATCGGGTTCTATCTCACACCTTTGCGTGCACAGGCAGAACGTTACGGAGAGCGTTTTATCAGACGCGGGCAGAAAGCCATTATGAACATCTATCAGTTTGATGACTCTCCCATAGATTGTACGCGCAAGGTCTTTTCTGCATATGATGGAGAATGGTTGGATTTCATAACTGCTTGTCGCAAAGGATTGCCGCATGAACAATTTGATATTATTGAAGGCGGTATTGCTGATGATCAGGTATTTGACACAATAGATCTCTATTTTTCAGGTATATATACACGCGAACAGGCTTTGGGCGAACTGCGTGAGAAGAAGCCAAACCATCAGATTTGTATTACCTCGCAAGTTGTATTGGATAAATATCTTCATTTTAAATCATCCCAAAGACTATAACCATGCTAGCTAATCCAACCATATTACAAATGAAGTATGCTCGCATCGTAAAACTCTTTGCAGAGCAAGCGGGGCTTTCGTACGAAGAGGCATTGGGCAAGTTCTATGATTCCACAACATACGACCTCATCAGCAACGGCGTAGCGGACATGCACTGTTTCAGCGACGAGTACCTCGCCGATGAACTACTAATAGAATTAGGCTATAAGAAGAAATAATAACAAACCCCGCCTATGGCATAAAACAACAGACAAACAACATACATAAATAAGCATTTGCTTTATTAAGGATAAATTCAATCTTCCACAAATTGTAATGGTTTTCCTAAATATAGCGAATGTTCGCACGTATCTGTGTGGGCATTCTGCGTATATTGGAAACCATGGGAGTGGAAGCCTGAATTTACCAATATAAACAGATTGCCCACGCTTTTTTTGAATCATAGAGATAAAAAAGCGGTGTCCAAAACAAATGACACCGCATAAGAGAGGAACATTAGCAAACAATCATAAATCTTATATATCACCATAGTCATCATAATAGGCCTCTCTACTAAATTATTTAGTAAGTTTAATACCTTCATCTATAACGTTATAAATTACATCATCAATATATAAAACAGCAGTAACATAATTATCAAAAACATCAACATACAATTTGCGCTCGTAACAAATGGCCAAATCGCAATAATAAAGGTAAGTACTACCACAAGATTTTTCAATTTTTGACTCATAAAATTATTTTTTTATAAATTAATACTACCATTACATCTATAAAGAACTTTACAATTTATCAGCTGTAATGGACTTTTGCAAAGATAAAAAAAAATTTTTGATATATGCAAGTTTTTGATAAAAATACTATTTCATATGGCATACATTGACAAATATAGAGTAATATTCTCAGATGACAAAAGGATACTAATTAAGTGTCCTGAAGACTTTTATGGAGAATATACAATTCCAGATGGCGTTATTAAAATTTCCGACAAGGCGTTTTCGTGTTGTGAGCATTTGACGCAGGTTGTTGTCCCCAATACTATTAGCCATATTGGAGATTTAGCATTTCTTGCTTGTGTCAGATTGTCTTGTATTAATATTCCCAAAAGCGTAATTTCTATTGGTAAAGGAGCCTTTGCACATTGTAGGTTCTTGAGTGAAATTAATATTCCAGAGGGGGATATAATATTAGGAGATTTCATATTTGATGATTCTGGAATTTGCAAACCGCTTTATACTGCGTCTCAGTTCATTTATATGCCTCGATTTAAAGAAGGCGTTTATGAAATATCGGAAGGGATTAAAAAGATTGTAGGCGGAGCCTTTGCCGATTGCAAAATGCTTACTAATGTTATCATTCCTAATAGCGTAATTGAAATAGGCAATTTTGCATTTAGAAATTGCACAAATATCCAAACTCCAATTTATAACAAACATATATTTGCATACCTGCCAAATTCATATGAAGGAGAGTACACTGTTCCTTATGGCATTTCAACTATAGCAGGAAGTGCATTTAATAATTGTACTTTGCTGACAAACATAGTTATCCCTGATACGGTTATTGATATTGGAAAATTTGCATTTAAAAATTGCAATAATCTAACAACCCCTATTTTAAATAAACATGTTTTTGCTTATTTACCTTCCATTTATATAGGGGAATTTACTATTCCAAATGGAGTTGAGATGATTGCTGGTGGAGCATTTTATGGTTGTAATAAACTTTCTAATATAATAATTCCTGATAGTGTAACATCTATTGGTGACTATGCTTTTGCTAAATGCGATTGTTTAATTAACATAACAACTCCCAATGGTGTTCGTTATATGAGTTCAAATGATTTCGACACAAAAGAAAATCAATGATGCGAAATGATCACATACCAAGCTCCACCGACAAAAAGAAAAAATGCATAGATATTGGAGAGTTATTAGCCTCTATTTCAGTTCCGCCCTCATTGCATAGTGAGCTTTTCAAAGTGGACGACAACCTAATAGCGGAAATCTACAATGTAGTAGAAAAGATTTTGCGTAACCCACCTTTATATGCTTGGTTTGATTCTAACTATCGTACAGCGGAGCGAACCTTTACTATTCAAGTGGTAGATGACATCGCTTATGTCGATGTTATTGCAGATTGTACTGTGGCTGTTAATCGGTATAAAATTAAAGATTTCATTACTCAATTACCAACAGGCAGGTGGGAACCTGATGTAGAAGCAATTAAAAATATCAAAATTTATTATGATGTATTTTCGTAAACTTATATTCATATTGGCAATCGTTCTTATTGCCAATGCTTGTACGAAGCAACTAACTATTGATAAGGATAATATCATGGGAGTGACGAATGACGACGTAATCGCCTATTTGGAGAGTTACCAAGAGGAACTAAACTCGGATTCGTTGGCAGAGGTCATTAAAATCAAAGAACAATACATGAATGATATTCGGGGATGGTCGGAAAGTATGGAAAAAGCAGATTCATCCTTCAAAAATAGACCCCACAATACTGATACCATCAGCCTAAGTAAGACGGTTCCTTTACTAAACTCTGTATTGACGGAAGCGATACATCTTTTGCAAAAGGAGAAAGGGACAGACTACTTGGCGTTGATGGAAGACAATTGGGAGAATTTTACTATATTTGGGCCAAAGGCCAGTAGCATAGAAAGTTATGACTTGCTATTGAACGCCTATGCTCCGTACTACTGGGCTTCTTATGCTATAATAGAGAAAGACACCACCGCGTTTTTTAATGCTCTACTGAACAAATTAGACCTAATACATTTTCAAGCTCGTTCTGCGTCAATGCTGCATAACCCGCCTGTTCCGTTTTATTCCTACTTCATAACGACTCAATTAGGAATGCAATGTTACATGAATATGGAAAAATATAAAGATGCCTTACAATGGGGAGATACATATTTAACTGATTTACTCAATTGGGATTTTGTTCGATACGATGATTTATATGAGGTCGAAGCCTTTGATATACATATGGACATTTTAAATAGAATGCAATATTGTTATCTCCAAATTGGAGATGAGAGTTCTGCCCGACAAATAGACGATCTCAAACAGAGTTTGACTTTTTCTAAATAGTGTTGACAGTTTATTTATTAAATTACCTAAAATTATTGTCACTCTTCTGGAATCTGTTTACACTTTCCTAAAAGAGTTTACAGTTGTACTAAATTTGTTGACATCCATCCTAAATTGGTTGACAGATGTTGTACTGATTTTGTTGACAGCGCTCCTGATAACCTTTCCAATGCCTCTGTTGTGTGCC
>JAFTZQ010000008.1 GCA_017464475.1 Paludibacteraceae bacterium | reverse complement strand
TCCGATTCTTAACAGTTTGCTTACTGCATGAGCGGATTCGCCGCTTTGAAGCATTTTTAACGCTTCCATTTTGACCTCCAAGGGCACTTTCTTTCTCATAATAAATCAATTAAAGTGTCCAAAAAACGGGGTACACTACAAGTACACTACATACTGTGGTTATACGAATAACATAATAATCACATAATAATAACATAATAATCACATAATAATATCATAATGGTTACACAATAGGGAACATGCCGATAATATAAGAGATATGCAAAAAAAATTGCATATTTCAAAAAAAAGTAGTAATTTTGCAGGCGTTTTTGATAATCTGTTACGAAAAAGAACACGGTTACGAAAAAGAACACGGTTACGAAAAAGAACACGGTTACGAAAAAGAACACGAAAAAAGAATAAAAGAAAAAATAGAAAAGGAAAAATATATGAAAAAGAAAAATAGGAAGAAAAATAGGTTATGAGGAAGATTTATTTTTTGATGGCGGTATGCATTTTGAGCATCGCCGCAAAGGCTCAAAATCCGAGCGATAACCCGCAATGGTTACAGGAATTACAGCGGCAGAATCCGGGGTTGATAGACTCCACGGCTTATTATGACGCTCATCCGTCGGCACCCGGGTATCGGACATACGTGATTTATTACCATCAGCCTCTGGAGCACGCTAATCCAAGCAGCGGACAGTTCCATTTGCGTGCGCTGATCACGGTAAACACCAATAACGATCCGACCAAGGCGGTGAACCATTTCTATTGCACGGGCTATTCGATCAATTACGACTGTATTTTCAAGCACCCGGATTCGACTTTCGTAGCGGAGTCCAAGATGTGTTCGTCGGAGATTGCGCACCGTTATAACGCCAATTTTATCCAGATCGAGCACCGCTATTTCCAGTACTCGGCTCCTGATCAATGCTGGACGAACCTCGATTACCTGCGTGCAGAAGAGGCAGCGGAGGATTTTCATAACTTTGTAGAAGGAATGAAGAAAGTGCTGAAAGGCAAATGGATCATGTCGGGAGTGAGCAAAGGCGGAATAACGACCTTGCTGCAACATGCCTTCTATCCGAATGATATGGATATTTATGTGCCGTATTCGGCTCCGTTCTTCCGCACGGACCGCGACACGTTGATGCAGGAATACTGGTACACGCACGGTTGGAACCAAGGGTTGTTAGACTGGTTCATGTCCGTCCGTCGTGCCGCCTTTGAAGGAGCACCGGGACAGGCGGGCTCGACGAACACAATATGGCCGATTTTCTACAAGATGAACGCAGGAAGAGACGGCTCGCAAGCACGTACGGATACCGTTTTCGGCATCTATATTTGCAATGCGGCGTACTTCGGTTTTATGGAGCACGCGTATTCGGACACCACCACTATCCGGAAGCAGTTTACGAAGAACGACAGTATTCTCAGGAGTTATAACTGGAATAATTACAACGACACGGTGCTGGCATATATCTATTCGACCGACCGGTTTGCGTTAGACAGCATCGGCAAATGGGTGGACACGCTGCGTAAATATCCGAACGCACGGCAGATACCGGGTCGCAGGCTCGTTACGCATCATTACCGTCCCTTCGGAATCACGGAGAAAGAATGGTGGGGTGAAAATGACCCTTATCATACCGACAATGCGAAAGCATACGAATACCAAGCCAAGCGCGAGTTGGGATCGCACGATTTCCGGTTTGATATGTTAGCGCCTACGCCTGAAGAAGGAGCATGGTATAATAAGTATTGGCAGGAGAAGATGGGATGTCTGTATGATCTCACGTATCCGTACTTTGCTTCGCTGACATATAGTCCTGCGTTGTACGACCGCTTGATGGCAGCGACGCAGAATGCGACCAAACCGATTGTACTGATTTACGGCGAGGATGATACCTGGACGGGCGCGGCGGTCAAGGACGAGTATATCAACGGCAGCAACGTGAAGAAATTCATTCTTCCGGCGCAAAACCACTTGGCGTGCTTCAGTTCGAATACGGACAAGACGCAATGCGACGCGATCCGTGCGGCGATAGATGCGGTATTGGGAGCGGCGCAAGGAGTGGAAACCCCCTCCGACTCCCCCTCAAGGGGAGAGAAAGTGCTGCGGGACGGGCAGTTGGTGATCAAGCGAGGAGACAAGATTTACACGCTTACCGGCCAGCAGTTATAAAGAAAAGGGACCTTCGGGTCTCTTTTTTTGTATAAAAATATACAAAGTCTTGTGTATATGAAAAAAAAGTTGTACCTTTGTGCCCGAAAAAAATTACGCGATAGATGAAAAACAGTAAATTTCAATTTTTCCTTACTTGTATGATGGCGTTGCTGTCGGTTCTACCGGCTGCAAAGGCGCAAGATCACGATTTCAGCAATATGGAGAAAGAGTACCCGTTGCTGATGCAGCGTTACGGCGACCGGCTGGAGAGCCGCAATGCTCATTATATCTTTGCGATCGACATTTCCAGTTCGATGACGCAATACGAGCAGGTGGTGCGCGAGAGTCTGAAGACGTTCGTCAATGCGATTCCGGAGAACGACCAAGTGACGATCATCGTGGTTTGCGACGAAAACAACACCAATTATCTGAACTCCATCAAATGTATCACGATAGAGCCGATGGTTCGTCGCTCTATCATCGATGCGATCAACTCTCAGCAGTTTAAGTTCCTGCGTCGCAACGACCCTCACGACGGATCGGATATGTTCACGATGACGAGCCGTGTGCTGGAGGCGATGAATGTGGTGAGCAGCAGCGATCTGACGTTCGTCTATCTGCTGACGGATTTCGAGTATTGGACGCATCGGAATAAATTTGACAAACGCGCCGAGGACTGGGCAAGTCTGAAACCGCTGCTGACGGAGAAACACCGCGGTGCGATGTGCAAGTACGGCGTAGAGTTGGCGCAAAAGGGTGTGAGCCATCCGGAGGCGGTCATCAAACCGGAGTTGGACGCTATCTTCGGTCCGATTGATTACCAACCGGCGAGCGATGCTGCGATCCTCAAACAATGGTTCGGACATATTGTCGATGAGATCCGTGCGCAGAAGATCAACAGCATGCTGAAGTCGGACTGGCAGCAGTGGCTGGCGAACCGCAAGCTGGGAATCGCCATCCACGACAGGCGCGTGGAGATGACGCTCCAAAACTCCGACACGAACCTGATCTCCGGCTTCACCGCCGAGGCGGTTTATACCGTGGATCAAGAGCCGACATGGTATCCGTCGTTTATCCAGATTGACTCCGCGGACGTATGTATCACGGCGAACTACGAGTCGAAATATGCGGAGGAAATCCATAAACTGCAAGGTCTATGCAAAGTGAATCCGAAGTCGGAGGAGGCAGTTAACCTGAGCCGCCGCGAGACGATCGCTGTGCCGCACATAGGAGTATGGAACTCGACGCTGCCGAAATGGGCTTGGGCGTTGATCATTTTTGTATTTGTGCTGATCATCATTTCTCTGATATGGGAAGCGATGCAGAAACCGCAGAAGCGTATGACGAGCATCCAAGTCAAACGCAAAGGCAGCAACGGCATCGATACATTCAACGGAGATACGGATTTCCTGCCATACACAATCGGCGAGGGTGGGGATTTGAGTGTCCCCGGCGCTTCATGGCGGCTGAAGATAGAGCCGCGGCGGTACAACCCGATATTTAATATCTTCCGCAAAACGGGTTATTACGGCACGCTGGAGAGCGGCGATTTCGCCGATATCATCAATGAGATGACGGACTACAAGATCGCCACGCTGCAGGTGGGCAAGACGGCGTTCCTCTTCCGTTACAAACGCGCGCCGATGGTGCGTCTGGAGATAGCGGAAGGTATCACCACATACGTAATCACGATTTCATAAATTTCAAAACCTATATAACACATGAAAACTTATTTTATCGGTTTAGGCGGTTGTGGATTGCAAACCGTAGCCAGCCTTTCAACACGTCTGAAGAAAGACCCCAACTACAATCCGGATGACTACGCATTCACGTACGTCGATACGGATATGTTTACGTACAGCCGAATCAATTCGGACTCGATTGTAATTCCTGCTGCTGATTTCGTAGACATGGGTCCGACGGTACCTCTGGCGATCTACAACGGCGCGAAGACGACCGACCGTCCGAACGAGAACACCAAGCGTTTGCTGGAATGGGCTATTTCTCAGGAACCCGGTCACATGACGTTGCCGAACCACCCGCTGAGCGATGGCGCCACGGCGCAGCGTAATGTGGGTCGATTCGGAATCTATAATTACTACGAGGCAATGGAGCGCGAGCTGACCGCCAAGATCAACCGCTTCCGCGAGCTGACGCCGGACGACAGCGGACGCCGCGATGTGGATATATGGGTGATCGCTTCTTCCTGCGGCGGAACAGGTAGCTCCATGACGCTCGACGTGCTGTATATGATCAACCGTCTGGCGCACCATGTGGCGAACGGCGAGCCGAACGTCAAACTGGTGCTCTATATGCCGCAGACATTCGTGGATCTCAACAGTACGAACCCGAATCATAGGCTGAATGGCTATTCGTGCATGGAGGAGATCAATTTCTTCCGCTCCAACTTCGAGAACGGCAACGGTAAGACGTTCGAACCCTATGCAGTTCGTCCGACGGCAGCCGGAACGGAGATTTACGATTTCCCGCTCTACCAATTCCTGATTCCTGTGTGCGCGGAGAATAACTTCGGCTCGAAGATGAAAGTGGAACAATTCTATCCCACGATCGCGGAGATGATCTATTATCTGAATACCGGTAACGGCCGCGCTTTCGTGAAGAGCAACCTGAGCAATATCTTAGCGGAATTGCTGCAGAAGAGCGATACTCGTTCGGGCATCACATCGCAGATGGTGGGATATGGTTTCCGCGCGATCAAGAAAGCGAACAAGGAGTTGAAGGAGTACCTGACGCGCCGCGCGCTCTATGAGGTCATCAATTATGGTCTGCTGGATCAACGCCGTCCGTCCGACTTCGACCAAAAGAAAGTGGAGTTTGCTCAAAATGCGATATTGAAGAAACTATTCTCTCTCAACGAGACGGTAACGGATAGCGATATGAGTTACCGCTACAATACGACGGCAGATGCGGACGCGCTGGAGCACCAGATTTATTCGGCAGTCAACAATGCTACCAAATATGATCCGAATGAGATCTCGTCGGATGTGGTACGCGCGATCAGCCTGAAGTTAGACCGTCTCTATACTACGGAGAACTATGAGGAACTGAAGAAGGCCGTATATGCCATGATCACAGGCGAGATCGACAAACGGGTGAACGAGTTTATTCTGATGAACGGTCTGAATAACGCCTACGATTTGCTCAATTTCGTCGATGATTTCTATCTGGAGCCGCTATGCCGATATATAGTGAGCACGTTACTGCCGGATGCGACGGGCAAGGTGAATGCCGCCAAAGCAGCTTGTGCGACGTACGCAAAGGGTGGTCTGCTGATGGCGCTCAAGAAAGCGGAGATGAGCCAAGCACTCAAGAAATACAAGGATGCGGTAGCCCGCGCTATCACGCTGACCATTGCCGTACAGATCATTCGCGAACTGACCGAATCGCCGTCCGGCTATCTGGAGAAACTGCGTAAGGGCGACAATACCAATTATGCCGGCATCCGCAATCTTCAGAAACTGCTGGAGAACGACGGAACAGATTATAAGGATATGTACGCAACGCTCGCGAAAGAGTTCCGCGCAACGGAAGACGATATCATGACCGTTTATCTGCCGTCCTTGGCGGAACTGGCAACAGGAAGCGACAATACCGATTGGGCAGAGAATAATTTCTTCGACCAGCTCTACCAAGAGAGCGTGATCGGCCAGCAGGACATCACCCGCGGTCTGGAGAAGATCCGCGTACCGATGCGCACCTCTGCGTCCGGCAAGGGATTGAAAGATATTATAGGTCGTATAGATCCGGATAATAACCTGTTTATCAATATTATCAAATCCAAACAGATCTCGCTGCCGAACAATAAAGATTCGCTGATCATCAACCCGATTAAGCATGTGGTAGAAGTGATTGTGAATGATACCAGCACGTCTGCCGGGCAATGGATCGGCTTGGAGCTGAGCGACGCTATCCAAAATCCTGCTCTGCTGCCGAAGGCGTTCAAACGTACGGCAGATCTGTTCAACAGCTTCATGGACAGCAGCCGTGTGCCGGTATTCTTCCCGCTCCGCGGAGACGTGTCGGTTCCGTCCAATATGCGTCTGATGTTTGTCGGCAACAACGAGGAACTCGCCAAATCGCTTGGCTATAACTCTAATAGCAAAGAGCAGCAGTTCATCCAAGATTCCGCGATGAACGACCGCTTCATGGTGATGCGCATGCCGGCTGGATTCGAGTTCAATATGTACAAGTACTACCAGAGTTACAAGACCTTCTATATGTCAGATCCGTATCTGGAGCGCGTACGCGGTCAGTTCTACGGCTGCCACATCCACAGCGCATTCAACGAGTACGGTCTGACGCTGCCTAAGTCGGAGAGCAGCGCAGCGGCAGCGCAAGGCAGTCTGACGGAGCAGCTGGCTAGTCGTCGTTTGGAGTCTCTTGTCAAGTGTCTCTATTACCAACATGTGGTCAACCTGCTGTGGGAGAAAGACAGAAACGCATACAACAACCTCTTCGGCTTCTCCGGAGCTGCGGCAGAAGTAGACACAACCGGCATGACACCGGAGATGCTGCAACTGCTCGGCATCGATTTGGCTCCAGCCGCGGCGACAAGCGAGGCAAATCGGTTTATTACCTTGTGGGTTGATCCGAATAACATCACTGCGCATCTGCAACTCCGTCCGGCTATCCTCAATCCGAAGACCAAATATCTGTCGATCGACAACAGTGGCGTGCAGAACTACGAGTTCGACCGAGAGCACACACAACAATGCAATGCTTTTGTGGAGCAACTGATGACCATTCCGGAGAATATGTTCATTGGTGCAGATTTCTTGGAGCAGAAATTTGACATCCGCGTAAGTGAGCAGATGAATGCTTCGCTGATGGCAGTACGCGACGAGGCGAAAGTGCGCCTGCTGAAATCAATGGATGGCGGAGTGGGTACGTTCGCCTTCTGCCTCCTCATCTGGCGGCGACAGAGCAACCCCGGCGACAAGACATTTGTAGAAGTGATAGAAAAAACAATCAGTTCGTTATAATAGCATAAAATCGTTTCTGTTATGACCCCTTTTTGGATTGTAAATTTCCTTGAAGAAGATGCGTGCGAGTCGTTCTTCCAGTCGTATTGGGAATCGTTGCTGCAAAATACCACGACGGGTCCCGCTCCGCTGAAGTTCTTCCATATCACGGACGGCAAAGCGGAAGGGATGACGAAAGAGCAACTGAACGAGATCGCCTTCCAACGGCTCTCCATGAGTAGCCCGGAGGCGGAGAAGTTAATCCCTGCCTTCACCAGCAACCAAGGCAACAGCATCAACGTCATCTTTGTGGGCGACGTGACCCAGCCGAAGACCATAACGCGTTTTCATACCTGGGCGAAGTACCTGCAGGAGCAACGCATGGCGGATATCAACCGCCCTTGGTTCTCCATCAGCAGCGTGCGGATGTACGGTATTCTGCTGCGGCCTGCGTCGGTGACCGTGGATGACAAGACGGTGACGAAAGGAGTGAGCGATTTTCTGAACGATCTGGCTGCTATGCAGAGGCTGCAGATGAATGACCGTCCGTTCGAGAAGATCCTTTTCCTCCAGTCCTCCATGACGGAAGATGGACGCAAAGCGGCGGAGCAAGCGGTCAATATTGCGGCGCTACATATCGCTCGAACCGATGGTCAGTGCTTCAACGACTATGGAATCCAGTATTACGACGGCAATGCAACGGCGGTCTTCTTTGAAGCGGATGTGCAGCGCGAGATCGATGCGTATAATCTGTCCGCGATCGTACTCAAAGACCTGACGACCAATATCGACGAGCATTTCCTGGATGTGAAAGAAGCGCGAGCGTTTGTGGACGACAACCAGAGTTTCATCGACACCTTCAAGCCGATGAATACCAAGCGCTTCTTCGTCAGCGACGGACCCCATATCCCCAATATGGAAATCACCCGGTTTCACACATCGCTTCATCTGCATCATATCATCCCTATTTGGCGCGAATACAACACCCTGCATATCGAGAAAGTGATCAACAATGTGACCCAGGAGTTGAGCAGCTTTGAGAAAGATTTTATCCGCTCGCTCAACCTGCGGCAGCATAAGTTCATCTTCGATAGCTCGCATAGCTTGCAGGAGTTGGTATTCCAGATGTTCTGCGACAAAGGCAATCCGCGGTACAAGCATATCAGCCTACCGCAGAGCATGAAAGTGCTGGAGCATTTCCAAATCAAGATCAGCGATGCTTGTAAGAGTTTGGAGACGCCTCCTGCGGCTTTCGTGCTGCCGGGTGATTTAGCCAAGCTGGTGAACAAGGCACAAGGCATGACGCTCTCGTCCGATGCGCTACGCACCCAGTTGCAAGAGGAGATGAACAAACTCGATACCTATAAATGGACGACGATCATCTCGTCCGGCATCGCCGGATTGGCGGTTAGCGCAGGGTTCTTCCCCGTAATAGGGTGGTGGAGTATGTTCGCTTTCTTGCTTGCCTTTTTGGGTGGTGCAATTTCCTTCATCCTTAAGATCAAGCGTCTTGAGCGGCTCAAAGACCTGTTCGTGGGTGTCAAACTATGCGAGATCCGCAAACGGCTGGATACGCAAGCCCAGAAACTGCACGAGAAGACCGTAGAGGAGATGAAGCAGTATATGAGATGGTTGCACGAGAAGAAGTTAGTCCGTCTCCAGAACGAGATGAAACTGCTTACTCCGCCGGAATTCAATTTCAGTCAGACGAAAGCGTTCCAGCCGCTACTCTCCGGTTCGTTCGGAAATATGCCGCTGGTAGCGAATGTGCCCACGGTACAACTCTATTCCGACGTGGATGGCGGTACGATCGGTATTCCCGATCTGGAGAAAGGCTACAAGAGCAGCGTGCAAGGGCTGGTAAAAGAGCTGATGTACAGCGACGAGACGATCGCCGATACAGAGGAGGAGAATGTGCAATTCCAAGCGCACCAGACGAATCTCGCTACCCGCCGGATGCTCTTACTGCTGGATGTGTCGGGCAGTATGTCTTCCGACATGAATGATCTCAAGAAATACGTCCATGAATTAGAAACCATCGGCGAGATCGAATGGATTGCGTTCGATGAGGATGTGGTGGCTTCCAGCCGTTCCGCTTCTGTCGATGCGCTGAAAGCCGGCGGAGGAACCAATTATATTCCGGCGATAGAGCGCTCGGTCGAGTGGTCGCAGACCAGCGAATACGATATGATCATGCTTCTGAGCGACGGATGTCCGTTCGAGGAATTGGACGACATCGTGGCTGCTGCGCAGAAACTGAAGTTGCCGCTCAATACGGTGGCTGTCGGCTCCGCGGCGGAAGATGTACTTATCAATATCGCGCTGCGAACGGGCGGAAAAGAGGTTACGGTAGATAGCTTCGACCAGATTCGTACGCCCGATGTATGGAATAATGAGATCCTGCCGAATGTCGAACTGGTCAACAAAGGCGAGTATTCGTTTGGCGAGCTGATGAAACATATCCAGCTCGACGCATGTGCTTCGGCTTTGCATAAGTTCGCTCTCAACCGCATCGGCGATTACAGTCTGACGCTCCCGGCTATCATTTGCGGCTATATTAACCAACCCGGCTTTGCCGAGTGGCTGCAGGCTGCTGCGCAACGTAATACGCTCTCGCTGCAAGCGGAGCAGATGCGCGATGTGGCTTATTTCGCCGCCGCAGAGAGCAACGAATACCATAGGCTGGAGGAGCAGCTCCTGAAATTATGCAACTTGAATAATACCGCCGCACGGGTGCATGCATCAAAAAGCGAGCCCGATACCATCGTCTCGCTTTTGTCTCTCCGTCCATTGACTGCCATGAGTGACCTCCAATGGGCTTCGGCTATGAAATTCAAGGATTAAAGCTTTTTGCCGTCCGGCGAATAGAATACGCCGTTGCGCTCAATGACCAATTGACCGTTGCGGAATCGTTTAACAGCCCCTTCGTTTGCGGAGGGGTTTGTTATTCCCTGCGGTACAAAGTCAACGAATTTACCCATATAATACGGCGCGCATACATCCGCAGCGGTCTTGGTGCTACTTACAGACCCGGTCTTGTTGATGGTATGACCTGCAGTGGTCTTGTTCTCGTTCCAGAATCCGCGGTTGAGCCAGCTTGTTATAACCGTTCCGCTACTTGTGTTCCAATTGGTGTCATCGCCGTTGCCTGCTTCCTCCGGGAACCAGTAGTTGATGCCCTCCACATTCTCCAGCGGCTTGAGTGCATCTACGAGGTCTTTGACGAAATTATATTGCCCCGCTACCGAACATGCCCACACATCCTGCGTGTTGAAATTGACGCCGGAAGTAGGCCAATACTGGAAATTATAAGCACATTCTACAATATGCACTTTCTTGTCCGGGAAGTCTGTGGCTAATTGATTAATGGCTTTGACGAGGTTGTTCTTGTCGCCCTTGGAGACCACCTGCTCGTTTGTCAGATAGCCGTGCCAGAACGGATAGTAACTCAGTCCGATAACATCGAAATCCACACCGCCGTCTATCAGTTTCTGATAGTAATAACTATTGTATCCGCTGTTGGTCGGGCGGTCGGTATGAATAATGATCTGCGCGTTCGGGCATAGTTCGCGTACCGCGTTGCAGCCAGCTTTGAGCAGACCTAAATAGCCCGTCCAGTTGCTGCTTGCATCGTCGTACGGCTTCACTTTGATCCCGCAGAGCCCATACATGATCTCGTTTCCCACTTGTACCATATCCGGCGTTGCATTCGCTTCATTGAGCGTGGTCAGCACGCGGCGCGTATAAGCCGCCACGCTGTCCGCCATCTCCGCATCCGGCTTGCCTTTCCACGCCACCGGAGCTTGTATGTGCGTTGCATCCACCCACTCGTCGGAGTAATGAAAATCCAGCATAAAATACGCTCCTGCCTCTTTGATACGTTTGCCTAGTGCGGTGACATACGCGAGGTCCTGACAAACGGACGGATCGGTAGCTCCTTTGGCTTGCTGAATGGGGTTGACAAAGATACGCACGCGGAAGGTGTTCCAGCCGCAGTCATTCGCAAACCAAGTGATCAGGTTGCTGATTTTCTTGCCGTTCACGTCCTTGTAATAGGAGTTGTGCTGCTCGTACATCGGTAACATACTGATGTCGCCGCCCACATAGCGCTGTTGCTCTGCGCGCGCGCATACGCACACGAGTGCGCAAATAATAAATAAGGAGATCTTTTTCATATTTTTCATGTTTTTTAGTTTCAAGCCATATTCGGTGCAAAGGTACTCATTTTTTTCGAAATGACCAAATTTTGCTAACTTTATTTTGCAAAATGCACAAAAATGTTGTTTTTTGGTATGAAATGTTTGTGTGTTTTACAAAATTATTGTACCTTTGTACCGATTATTGCATTTTGTAAGATAAAATAGAACAATCGAAGCAAAGTGAATAAAAATATAAAACATTTTATACCAATTTATTATTAATTAACTAAAATTAAAACATTATGAAGAAATTTTTCTCTCTTTTGTGCGCCGTAGCTATCGTGCTTAGCGCAAATGCTGCTCCTCAACTGAGCAAACAGTTGGCGGCGCAGAAGGCTGAACGTGCCTATGCGGAGAAATCTCGCGTAGAGAAAAAGGCAGCGCCTGCCAAGAAAGTGACTTTCAGCAAGCAGCTGAAAAATGCACACTCCATGCCGGCAACGAAAATGGTTGCGGCTCAGAAATCCGCTGCTCCCGCACGTGCTCCCAAGGCCCAAAAAGCAGAGCAGGACATTACTATCAACGAAGTTGGTTTCCAAAACTACGGTGGTGGTGATCTCTTTTTTGCTTTAATGAATGCGGATTACCGTTTTGATTTTGACATTCTGGAGACCAATACAGCGGCTGAGGATGTTGAGCTGGGCAAGACCTATTCCCTTGATGATATGGATACGGATTATTCCTATGGCAGGGTCTTGGCTACCGATGCGTCTTTCGACTATGCTTCCGCTTCTTTCACCAAGACTCTCACGGAAGACAGCCGTGTGAAGATTGAGGCTGAGGTAACGGATGCGGAAGGAAATGTATATCGTCTCCATTATGAGGAGCAACCCGTTCTTCCGGGAAACTTCGATATTACTATCGGACAGGTTGATTCGAAATATTATTCCGCGGATAATGACGTCTATTACAAACTGATTAGTTCGGACAACCTCTGCACGCTGACTTTCGATATTATTTTGGAGGAGGGAGCAGAAAGCCAGGACGTTGTGCTTGGTCAGGAGTACACGATCTCTAACATGATTTCTCAATACACCCAAGTTCGTTATGACGGTGCGACAGCCAACCTTGTGGAAGCTTCCTTCACCAAGACTGTTGATGACGAAAATCTGGTACATATTTCCGGTACAGCGAAAGATTCACACGATCGTGTCTTCAATTTCGCTTATGATGAGGAGCCTTTCGTTCCGACCGGTGACACGATCCGTCATGATTTCACCGCTACTTCGAAACTTTCTTACCTCGCTTCCTATGGCGAGTGGTCGCTGCGTGCCGCTGACAATACCTTTGAGCTCGCATTGGATTATTACAGCTCTGATGCTGAATCGCCTGTCGGCATTTTTACCGAGGCTGATTTCGATATTACCTATTGCCATGTGGATAGCATTCTTTCCGCAGAGAATAGCTCTCGCAAGGGAATTATCTCCGGTTCGCTTGAGGTAACTTCATCGAATGACACCACTTTCCTCTTCGCAAGCCTTCTTTGCGATGACGGAAATGTATATGAGTTCAATGCTTTCTTTGCTGTTCCAGAAAAACAAGGTGAAGCTTCTATCGCGGCTACGAACCTTGCCCTTGACGACTCCTGGTATAGTTACTTTGGTATCATTTGGGCAGAGGCAAGCAATGACGACTATACCGTTTCTCTGACTCTCAATGCTGCCACAGGTACGCTGCAGGCCGGAACAGACTTCTCCGGTTCGATCAAAAACAATGCTACCGGAGTAGAGACCGAAATCTACAGCGGTTCAATCACTATCTCCAATAACGGTGGTCTCCAGATTGCCGGTTCTGTGCTCTGCTTCGATAATATCGAATATACGCTGGATCTTCAGTACGTACTTCCTGAGGCTAAATCGCAGGAGACGATCACCGGAGCGGGCAGGCTCTACCTTGGGGAAAGTCAAGGCAGCAAGTATTGGCAGGCAGCAGCGCTGAACGCAGATCAAAGCCGCTATGTATCGCTCCTCGCTTTCGCGGATGATCCTGCCGGCTCGTACGCTATGGCTGACCTCTATGCTTCTTATTCCTATGTGGGCAAGTTCGCAGCCCCGTCAGACACGACTTGGTATGATCTTTTGGATGCAAACATCTCTGTTGCTGTGAACGGCGAAAATGCTACCATTACCGGTACGCTCCTTGGCCAGGCTGAGAATAACGAAGCGGATGTGGTTGAGTTCACAATCAATCTGTCGCTCGAAATTGTTGACGAGACCGGAGGTGGCGAAGAAGGTAACCAGTATGACGCAAAGGACGAGGCATTCAAGCACATGTTTGCGGAGTACGATGTGAATACCCAGTATCTGGCTGAAGACCATGTGATCTACGTAGGGGCAACGGACGCAGAGAATAATTCGATCAGTTTGGAATTCAATATGGCAGCAGACGCTACTGAATTGACTCCGGGCGTATATCCGATCAATGATACGTATGCAGCAAACACCGTGTCAGTCGGTACGTTCGAGGGGCAGAGTCTCTATGGTTCCTTCGCAGGTTCTGTGGACGATGAGGGCTATTTCAATATACCTCTTTGGTTCCTCGCAGCAGGTGAGGTGAACGTATTGGAGAATGGTGTGATCCAAGTTTCTGCAACCAATACTTGGGGCGCACAGATCCACTGCCAACTCGGTTCTTGGCCAGAGGCAATCGACAATACCGAGGCAGCAGTTAAGGCTACCAAGTTCGTTCGCAATGGTCAGCTTCTCATCATCAAGAATGGTGTAGAGTACAACGCCCAAGGCGCAATCGTACGATAATCAAGTTCGTCATCCGAAAGGATAGATCATAGATCCGCCAATCTTGGCGGGTACACAAGAGGGACGCAATCAACCGCGTCCCTCTTATTTTTGCCGCTGCCGTTCCGACTTTGATACGCTTGAAGTATCGTGAGATTACCTCGGTAGCGTGTCACGAATATCCCCCTAATCACCCCCTAATAACCCCCTAATCACCCCCTTATCACCCCCTTTTGACACAATAATATGCCAAGCCCAAACCCCTACCCAACCTCCCCCTCAAGGGGAGGAGGAAAGGAAGAAGGAAGCCCCCCGACCCCCTAAAGGGGGTGAAAGGTGAAAGGAAGGATTTTGGGAAATAAATTTGCATATATCCGAAAAATGTTGTATCTTTGCACTCGATTTTTGAAATACGCTTGTATGAAAAAGATTTTAGCGGCAGTAGTGCTCGCGTGCGTAGCATGGTGGATGTCTTCTTGCGGAGGACGGACAGAGATAGATGATCCGAAGACCCAATCGGGACTTCGCTTTGAAATAACCGTGGATTCGGTCGAACAAACAGAGGCGCGAATTGGCATCAATCCTTCCGATTCGACTTCGACCTATTACTGGAATGTGTTCGTCGCGGCGTCTGTTGCGGGAAAACCGGAGGACTCGTTGCGGTTGGAAATGGAGAGAGATTTCATTGAGTGGTGGAAATCATCCATCGCCTGCGGATATGCTATTCCTTATTCGCGATTGCTTTCGAAAGGAAACACTTCCTATCGTTATACGGATCTGGCGGCGAATACCGATTATGTCGTCCTCTCGGTGGCAATGAACGACAGCGCGAGGGCATCCGGGACGGTCGCAAAAGAGTATTTCACAACCTTGCCTATGAAGGAGGATTCGGTGGTCACGATAGCCACCACTACCGCTAAACTGCATGATTGGACAAAGATGAACGGCACGTTCATGCTGACTACCATGGACCAGGGCATGTTTGTTTCTATTTCCGTGTACTCCGATAAACTCAAGGGAACCTTCACGTCCAAGGATATGGACCAGACGGCTTCCTATATTACGATTAAATCTTCTTACGATATCTTGGAATTGGAATTCACCGGTAAAAAGGAAAACGAAAACTATGTTTATGAAGGCTGGTTCATCGCCAAAAATATGGTCAAATACCGTTTTAGATTTATTTGTTCGTAGGTACATTAAATTTCTATAAAAAACAGCCGCCTATTGTTAATAACTTTTTGTTTTGGACAACTTTTCGGCTTTTTAGAAAATACAAATCGTTGAAAATGAACGGTTTGTGTTTTTATTTTGGACAACTTTTGAAAAATGTTAATAAAAATAATTATCAAAAAAATAAATTTTTCTGCTCAAAATATTTGCATATATCATTTTTTTGTAGTACTTTTGCATCGTTTTTCCGGCCTTGGTCTGGTGCCCTGATTGAACCGGCATTTTCGGGCTGGTCGGAATCGCCTGCTAATCAAGAGATTAAGTTTTATTTACAGCATATTATGGAAACATACATTATCAAACGTGATGGTAAAAAAGAGTTATTTACCATCGACAAAATCAAAAACGCCATCTCGAAGGCATTCTTAGCAGTTGGAGCATTTGCGACGGAAGAGGCACTCACATCCATCCTTTCGCATCTCCGGGTTCATAACAACGCAACCGTTGAGGAGATTCAGAATCAGGTGGAGGTTGCGCTCATGGCGGAAGGATATTATCAGGTAGCTAAAGCATATATGCTTTACCGCCATCAGCACACGGAGGATCGCGACACGCAGCGTCGTTTGGATTTTATGATGAATTATGTGCAGGCATCCAATGCCGCCGAGGGTTCGAAATTCGATGCCAACGCGAACGTTGAGCATAAGAATATCGCTACTCTGATTGGCGAGTTGCCGAAGCAGGGCTTCATCCGTCTGAACCGCCGTCTGCTGACCGAGCGCGTCAAAGAGATGTACGGCAAGGAGCTTGCAGACCGCTATATGAGCCTGCTCAACCAGCATTTTATTTACAAGAACGACGAGACGAACCTCGCGAACTACTGCGCGTCCATCACCATGTATCCGTGGCTGATCGGTGGCACCAAATCCATCGGCGGCAATGCGACTCCTCCGAAGAACCTGAAGTCCTTCTGCGGCGGATTCATCAACATGGTGTTCATGGTTTCCTCGATGCTCTCAGGCGCGTGCGCTACGCCCGAGTTCCTTATGTATATGAACTATTTCATCGAGCAGGAGTACGGCGAGGATTACTACAAGCGTGCGGACGAGGTAGTCGATCTGAGCAAGAAACAGCGTACGATCGACCGCGTCATCTGCGATTGCTTCCAGCAGGTCGTTTATTCGCTGAACCAGCCATCCGGCGCGCGTAACTTCCAGTCCGTGTTCTGGAATATCAGCTATTATGACCGCTATTATTTCCAGTCGCTCTTTGAGAACTTCCGTTTCCCGAACGGCGAAGCGCCGCATTGGGACAGCCTGAACTGGCTTCAGAAACGCTTCATGAACTGGTTCAACGAGGAGCGTACCCGTACTGTCCTCACTTTCCCGGTTGAGACCATGGCGCTCCTCGCGGAGAACGGCGATATCAAGGACAAAGAGTACGGCGATTTCACGGCGGAGATGTATTCGAAGGGACACTCGTTCTTCACGTACGTCAGCGACAATGCCGATTCGCTTTCGTCCTGCTGCCGTCTGCGTAACGCCATTACGGACAACAGTTTCAGCTACACGCTCGGAGCAGGTGGTATCTCCACAGGTTCCAAGTCCGTGCTGACCATCAACCTCAACCGCGCGATCCAATACGCCGTACGCAATAACATCCCGTATCAGGCATATATCGAGGACATCGTGGACCTCATGCACAAGGTGCAACTGGCGTACAACGAGAACCTCAAATCCCTTCAGGAGAAAGGCATGCTGCCGCTGTTCGACGCAGGATATATCAACATCGGACGTCAGTATCTGACCATCGGTGTAAACGGTCTCGTTGAGGCGGCTGAGTTCCTCGGTCTGGAGATCAAAGACACACCGGAGTACGCGCATTTCGTGCAGGAGCTGCTCGGAATTATCGAGAAGAAAAACAAAGAGTATCGCACCAAAGATGTGATGTTCAACTGCGAAATGATTCCGGCGGAGAACGTGGGTGTCAAGCACGCCAAATGGGATCGCGAGGACGGATATGTTGTGCCGCGCGACTGCTACAACAGCTATTTCTATATCGTTGAGGATAAGTCACTTAACGTGCTGGACCGCTTCCGTCTCCACGGACGCAAGTACATCGAGCACCTCACCGGTGGATCGGCTCTCCATTGCAATTTGGAGGAGCACCTCAGCCAAGAGCAATACCGCCAACTTCTCCGCATCGCGGCGCAAGAAGGATGTAACTATTTCACCTTCAACATCCCGAATACCGTTTGCAACGACTGTGGTCATATCGACAAACGCTACCTCAAGGAGTGCCCGCATTGCCATTCGAAGAATGTGGATTACCTGACACGTGTGATCGGCTACATGAAGCGCGTTTCGAACTTCTCCGAGGCACGCCAGAAAGAGGCGGCTCAGCGCTACTATGCAGAGAAAGAGAAAGCTCCGCAATGCTAAAAGTAGCTTCATACGACGTTGTATTTCAAGAGATTCCCGGGGAGGTGACGCTTGCGCTCAACCTCTCCGGGTGTCCTTGTCATTGCAAGGGATGCCATAGTCCGCATCTGTGGGAAGATACAGGTGAGATCTTGGACGAAGAACTGCTCGCCGACCTTCTCGGTCGCTACGGCTCGCAGGTGACTTGCGTGGCGTTTATGGGTGGTGATCAAGCCCCGGAAGAAGTTGCGCGCTGGGCGGAATATATCGCAGATTGCCAACCTTCTCTCCGCATGGCATGGTACTCCGGCAGACCATATACTCCGGAGACTTCTTTCCCTTTTCCACTTTCCACTTTCAATTTTGTAAAGTTCGGTCCTTATATTGAATCGTTGGGAGGTTTGAAGAGCGAAAAAACGAACCAGCGTCTCTATAAGCGGGTGGGGCAGGGCTCACCCGATTCGCCCTATGAATGGGAGGATATAACCTCTGTTTTTTGGAAAAAACGCTTCGAATAGGCACTTAAAATAACTTTTTTGCAAAATAATTGCTCAAAAATTTGCGTATGTCAAAAAAAAGCAGTACTTTTGCACCCGCTTTTGAGAAATTAAAGGCGACATGGTGGTCATAGCTCAGTTGGCAGAGCATCGGATTGTGGTTCCGAGTGTCGTGGGTTCGAGCCCCACTCTCCACCCGAAAGAGAGAGCCGTAGTGGCTCTCTTTTCGTGTGTATAGGAGGCATCTCGCCCACGACCGTGGGTTCTCCGCCGCTGCGCTCTGTCGATTATTGCGAGGTGTCGCAATTTTCGAGCCCCACTCTCCACCCGAAATTTATAAGACGCTGTAACATAATTTGTTGCAGCGATTTTTTATGCATTTTTTTGACAAGGTTCGTCAAATTCTCGCCAAGAAGTCGAAAAAATAGAAGATATTATTAAGAATCTATACGAGTAAGAGAAATAACATAAAACGCTGCAAATCAGTTACTTGCAGCGTTTTTGATGTCTTATTACATAACAATACTTATATGTTGGTTCCTCGAACTACTAACTTGCAGAACTTTTTATTACTTCGTACCACTCAAAATACCGCTTTCGGTATCTTCGTTGTCGATACGTTTCCAGCCCTCGTTGTGCTTGGTACCGAAGTCCAGATTGACGTTGAAATTGAGCATCAGCACTTGGCGGTAGTCCTGCATAACGGCTGTGTTGTTCGCCGGTGCAAGGGCTGAAAGGTCTTGAGTGACAGAAGTAAAACCGCGAGTGGAGAACGGATTAACCATCATAATACCAAAGCCAAAATGCTCCGAGTTATAATTGATACCTATATCGTGCTTCAACTCGCCGATGGTCAGCGTTTCGCCCCATAGGTTATGTCCACTGGTAACCACATCAGCATAGAACCGCCAACCCTTTAGCAAATAGAAAATGCCGGCTTGAAGACCGTAATTGACATGCTCGTGCGAGTAGCTGTTGCCCTGACTGACCATGTATTTGACAAAGGGCGTCACATTGAACATCAGTTTGTTATCAAGCAGTTTGACCTGCACACTCGGCGAGACATGCAATTTGTGATAGCCGCGCTGATTGTCATACGTCCGGATGGCATACGCAGAGCCGTCTATAATTTCCTCAAAGGTTTCTTCCATAATAGGTTTGTGGTCGTATCTGTAGTTTGCCCAGAGGTTGAGATTGACATGTTTGGACTGCCACGAGAGTTCCATCTCATTCGACACATACATGACGGATTTCAGGTTGGGGTTGCCTCGGCGCATTTGGTACTTGTCAATCTGTTGTGTAATATCGGACAGCTGCGACAAAGAGGGCTGGTAGCCGGACACATAGCCTTTGTATTTCCAGAACCAGCCTTTGCCGAAATCGTAACTCATGGTCAACTGCGGGCGTGCAATCCATGTGCTTTGCTTTTGCCTTGCTTGATCAATGAGAGTGTGCATGGCTCCGATACCTACCACATAAGAGAACTTGTCCACGCGATGCCGCATTTCTGCAAACGCGTAGGTCTCGGCGGTGGTCATGGAAACATTTACGATTTGGTCATTTACCATTTGTTCATTTATTACCGAAGCGTATCTGTTTTCAACCCACTGTTGGTTATGCCGTGCACCTACGGTTAGCATGATATTTTCCCATTCCTTTTCATAGATGACTTCGCCAATGAGTGACCACTTGTCACCTCTTACACGCGACATAACATCGGTTGTATCTGTTGAAGCGGAGCCAAATAATGGAGTTTGGAGAAAACGGCGGTCGCTATTGGTTTTGATATACGTGCCGACTACATCAAAATACAAGTGCTGCTTGTTCGGCAGATTGTGCTGATAGTAAATATCAAGCGACGGCGACTGACTGCTACTATTTTCGTGGTCGTGTATCTCAAACGAATCTGTCGGCTGGTACAAACGGCTGTCGCGGTCGGATGAGCCGTAAGGCGTGTATGCCATGTTGTCACGCAAGCGTATGTTCAGCATGTTTTTGTCGCCGTTGGTCCAGTTGTAGTTCAACGAGACATTAACCGGATACGTCTTATAGCGCGTCGGTTCGCCTACTTCGTTGTTCTCTATCTTGCCTGTAGTGAAATTGTATGTCTCATTGTTGGTACGTGTCCAATAAATATCAGTCGGTGAATAGCTTGCCACCGCTTGTATGGACGATTTGCCAACATGCAGTTTTCCAGCCGCGTAATAACTGCCCATGCCCGGTAATGTCAGCCCGTTTGACCCCGCAAGCATAAGTGAACCGCCCGTATCGCGGTGCTTGACGATATAATCCACTACAGCCGCCGCGCCGTTGTATCGCACGCCCGGTTGGTCATGGTACTCCACGCGGATAATATCTTTCGGGTTGATGGCTTTTACATCTGCCGTGCTTGCCTCTATTCCGTTGATGCGCAGCTGCACGCTCTCGTCAGAAAGAGTTTTGACGGAGTTGTCAATCGGGCTAATCACGATACGCGGAATTTGCAAGTTCTGTAACAGAGAAACGCCATCCGAGGAAGCCTGTGTCTGCTCTTTGGACGGTAGCAAGATCTGTCTGTCCACTTTCTGAATAATGGCTTGGCTTTCCACAACCACTTCGCCTAATTCCGTTGCGCCTTCTTGCATTTGTATTGTGCCTATATGCATATTGTCGTTCACGGTAAGAGCCATGCGGATTGTTTCATAACCGATATAGGAAAGTTCCAGAATATAGTTTCCGGTGTCCGCGTTAAGCGTGAACTTGCCGTTGCTGTCTGTCGTGGTTCCGGCTATCTGCACCGTGTCCTGCATCAGCAAGACGGTTGCGCCGATGATGGCTGACTTGTCGTTTGCATCTTTGATACGACCGGATATTTTGGCATTGTTCGCCGCTGCGGTAATGGCATAACAAAACAATACCACAAGAAATATGGTGTGTTTCATTGTTCGTCAAATTTTGTTGGGTAAAGGGCATAGAGCAACCGTTCTACATACTATGGTATGAAGAAGATTTATGCAAAAAAACTTTGATAGCCGCAGAACGGTTGCTACAAAGCCTTTATGGAAAAGAGCAGATTATTTGTCTTTGAGCATCAGTACTACCGAGCAATCTTCCTCACGGGTATTGCAGATGATAAACTCCGTATCGGAAGATAGAAATATCGCATCATCGTTACCGTTGTAGTGCGACACCATAAGGATTTCATAGCCTTTCTCTTTTGATAACTTTTGAATGTCTTTGGAGAGTTGTTGCTTCTTGTCTCCTTTGGCGGTGATGATAATCATTCGGTTGAAGTTAGCGAACTTCTTAAGGTCAGTGCCTTTGGTATCTATGCTGTCAAAAACAACTTGTCCTGCCGTTGCCAAAGACAAACCGGCGGTGAACATGGCTTTGTTGATGCAAACATACTCCACGCCTTCCATCTTGGCGTATTTCTCAAATACTTTATTTTGGGCTTGCGCAGCGATACCGCAAAGGGCGATGACTGCTACTAAAAGAATTCGTTTCATCATAATTGTATAGTTTTAATAGTTGATATATCGGGTTGCATTTTGAATGGTTTGATTCATTTCATTTACCTGCTCCGTTGCAATATTAGTAGATTGCCTGAACGGTGCAAATGAACGATTGATGATGTCATTGGCATATAGGATTTCTCGCGCAGCTTCTTCCGGCGTGGCACATGTGTCGCGGAATGGGTCTGTTGCAAATGTCCGTTGCTGATGTACGAACATGCCGCCACCTATCGCGAGAAGAATGGCCACCGTTGCCGCTGCGCGATACCACATCTTCGGGGGTGTCTTCAAACGGAAGATCACACCTTTGCGCTGTTTGTCTTCCGGGATAAGTGGTTGTATTTTCATTTGTCCGAGTTTGTTCACAAAAGCGGTGATTTCCTCGGCTATGTCTTGCGGCATCTCTTGGTCGGATGTCTGTGCAAGCAATAGGAAGAGTTGCTTGTCTTGCTGCAAATCTTCCGGCACATCCTCACGGCGGAAGAAATCAGCCAGCAGCCTTTCTTCTTCCGGTGTCGTTTGTCCCTCGTAGAAACGAGCGAGTAACGATTTGATTTGTTCTATGGTCATGTTGTATGTCATAACTTTGCAGTCAGCTCTTTTAATGTTTTTCTTGCTCTCGATAGCAAGGTGTAAATGTTTTCGCGACTGAAACGGGTCAGTTCTTGTATCTGTTCTATTTCCAGTCCGTCAATCGTGCGTAATCGAAGCACTGTTTGTTGGTCGCTTGGTAGTTTGTCTATCAATTGGATTACTGCGTTGAGGTCACTTGCCGCTTCAATCTGATTTTCGGTGTTGTGGTCTAAAAGCGTCTCAAGGGTCTCGTCATCTGCTTGTGTGCTTCGGGACTTGAGACGGTCAAGGCAGTTGTTCCGCACCATCGTTAGCACAAACGGAAGTGGTGGTTTGTCCGGCTCTATGGTGTCACGCTTGTTCCATAGTTCCGCATACACATCTTGCACGCAGTCACGCGCCTCGTCACGGTTACGGAGTAAGTTGTATGCCAGTGCATACATCTTTCCGCTGAACGGCAAATATATTTGCGTGAACTGCTCGTGCGTCATTTTCTTAGTTTTTTGCTTCCTTCTACAAAGGCTTTCTATATGTAATACGATTGAAATACCAAAATCTTACAACCGAATTACATTTTTTTTGAAAAACCGCACAAAGATACAAAAATTTTGAAAGATATGCAAGTTTCCCGTCTAATTTATACTGTTTTCGCCAAGTTCCCAAACCAAAATGCGCCAAATTCCCAAATGACTCAAAGTTTCGCAATAAAATATATCAAATCTTCGCAATAATTAACATCAAATCTTCACAATAAAAAACATCAATTTTTCACAACAAAGTAAAAAATCTTTCAAAAATATTTGCACATATCAATTATTTTTGCTACCTTTGCAAGCAATATTATAAAAATATTAATCATGAAACAAACAATTCGTATGAGTGTAAAAAAAATTCTTTCGAGCATCATTGTTCTTTGCGCCATTTTAGGTGCGAGTACGCTTACCGGCTGCAAAAGCAATAAGAGTGCCGACCTTGTGGTTTATGGCAAGATTTATACAGCCGAAGATAATCAGATTGTGGAAACTTTGGCTGTGAAAGACGGCAAATTCGTCTATGTGGGTGACAAGTCTGGTGCCGAAGCTTTCATTGAAGAGGGCAAGACGGAGATCGTGGACTACAGCGGCAAAGGACTTGTGATGCCTGCTTGCGGAAATGGGCACGCACATTATGCCATGGGCTACGCCCTCAAATCCGTCGGCACGCTCATCTCCAAGGACGACAGCGTGGAGAAGTTCTTGACGGAAATTGTGCCTGGCGCAGTTAAGAAAGCACGGGCAGAAGGAGCAAACGCGATTATTGGTCAAGGATGGAATGTGATTGAGTTCCGAAAGAATATGCCAACTCGACAGCAGCTCGATGCCATCTGCGCTGATATTCCTATGTACTTCGTTGATGAGGAGGGGCATAAGGCGTTGGTGAACACTATTATGTTGGTAAACGCTGGCATTTTGGCAGAAGATGGGACTGTATTAAAGACAGAGATTCGAGGCGGCAAGTTGGATATGGATGCCAACGGCGTGCCCAACGGCTATCTGTTGGAGCAGGCAAGTACTTATGTACGCTCATTCATGGACAGTGAAAGTGTCCTTTCTGTCGACATCGCAAAAGGGAACATGAAACTCATTCAGGAGCAACTTCTCTCCGAGGGCTATACAATGTATATGGACGGCTTCACCACCTATTTCTTCAACGAGAATCTGTATAAGGCTGCCCAAGAGATGGACAAGTCTGGCGATATGCATTTTATCTTAGGCACGGCTTACGAAATGGAGAGTTGGATGGATAAGGACAAGGCTTTGGAGAAAGCCGTAGAGGTGCAGAAATACGCGACAGAACATGTCAAGACAAACTGGTTCAAACTCTTCGTGGACGGCACAGTTGAAAGCGGCACTGGCTTTATTGAACCTGTTTACCCCGATGGTCATCAGGGCATTCCTAACTGGTCGGAGGAGGAACTGACGGAAATAACCCGTAAGGCGAACTCCAAAGGTCTGACCATGCACGTACATGCCATGGGCAACAAAGCGGTCAATCGTATCGTCAATGCTCTCATTAACGGAGGAAAGGACGAGATGCGCAATACCGTAGTACATGTACATAGTGTGATCCCGTCGGACTATGCGCGCATGGCAGAGCATAATATCTATGTCACTTCGGGAATGTTGTGGCATCATTATTCCGAAGATATGCAAGCTGAGTTGCGCGAGACAATGCCCGAAGGACTCAAAGACAAGAGTTTCCCTCTAAAATCCTATTTCGATCACGGCATCACCGTGTCTGCACACACGGATTTCCCTGCTACTTTCCGTAGTCCTGACGACCCATTTGGCGTTATGGAAATCGCCGTTACTGGTGTGTACTATCCGGAAAACGCTAAGCCTTGGTGGCCAGAAGAACTCTTGACACGTGAGCAAGCGCTCACCGCCCTCACTATCAATTGTGCTAAGCAGATGTTCCTTGAAAAGGAAAGAGGTAGCATCAGCGCAGGCAAGTATGCCGATTTCCTTCTCGTTAACAAGGACGTGCTCACTTGTCCAAAAACAGAGATTCACGAGGCGAAACCAGAAGCCACTTACTTCGAAGGCAAGAAAGTGTATTCTCTATAACCCCATTATTCACTCTTATTTTATCTCACCGCTGACCGTCACTGGCCAGCGGTTTTTCTTTTGCAAAATGTAAAAATCGGGTAATAAACGGGTAAAATCACTCCATTTTACCCGTTTATTTAATTTTGTAAATGATTGGTTTACAGGACAATAAAAGTGGCTCCTTGAAACGTGTTCGAGGAACCAATTTCTAATATGTATGCGTGTCCTATAGCGATACTAACAAACTATAATCCGTACCGTCTTCCACAATGCTATGACCGGAATTGTCGGAAGCAACTACAACGGGCACAGTAAAATTGTCTTGACGCTCTGCCGGGCGATGAATGAAAAGTCCTATCAGCAGACCAACGGCAGCGGCAGCTGGTGTCGCTATCCATCCCCAGTAACGGGTGTGTTTTTGCGGAATAACAATCGTCTCGGGAACAGAGAGATTACTTTCCGATTGCTTGCGCATACGACGCGCAGAAGCAGATAGTTGGGATTCAAAAGTCTTATTCTTAGCCATATCAGCACGATTAATTTCATTATTCATAATCTTTCAATTTTAGTCGTAGATAATTAGTTAATGTATTGAGACGCGATTTGACAGTGCCTTCCGGAATGTCAATAATCGCGGCTATTTCCGGTACGGTTAACTCCTGCGTAAAGCGAAGTTCAAACAACATTTGTTGCGCCTCATTGAGACGGGCAAGTTCTTGTTGTAAAGCACTATCAAATGTTGCTGCATCCAATTTCAGCGGAGTGCTGTCTTCTGCAATCGGCTCGTCTGCAGGCAGCGAATCCAGATACTCTTGTTCGTGCTGATTTTGCCTATATGTGTTCTTGCAAAGATTGTAGGCTATGGTAAATATCCAGATGCGGAACGGTTGCCCATCTGAATAATTCCACCGTGAAGACCACACTTTCACGAACGTGTCTTGCATGTGATCCGAGGATTGCTCCACGTCGCCACCTAACCTGCGGAAGAAGAAACCTTGCAGCAATCGGGCATAACGGCGATAGATTTCCGCAAATGCGTGTTCATCGTCTTTCCGACGAACACGCTCCATGAGTTGCCCGTCGGAAAGAGATTTATAGTTTACAAATAGTGCTATCATTTCTTATTTTGCTTTGCTCAAACGATTACTACTTGTCGCTCAGTAGGTTGAAATACTTTTGTTTTTCTTCTTGCGGAAGCGACGTTCTCGTAACGGCTGCACTTAGATAGCGTGCTAGTCGGTTAGCATGTAACGTGTCACCTGCTTGCTTGTAGTTCTTTACCACCGGCGCCAACATGACCATGTAATTGAGTTGCATCCGCTCGCTGCCTTGCCACTGCTCCTCGTTGACATACTGCGGTTCCAACAGATACTCCAAGTGATATTTCTCTTCCACATTCCGCTGGGCTACAGCCATATTGTCATAGCGCTTTGCCGAGTAGCGGAACACCAACCCCTCGTTGTAGAGTTTTAACGGGAAATCATCGGCTTTTGAAGAATTGAAGTGCGGCGAGAAGTATGCCGGACGTTTGCTTTTATTGATGATATATTCTAACACTTCATGGTACATATTATCTATGGAATCGTAATTCTCTTTGGCTTCAAATGGTTTAATGCCAAGCGATTGACAGAGAGCGTCACGATAGGCTGGAATAGCGAGGAACGAAATGGGAATGACTTTCTTGTCTTTGTGCAAATCCAAGGCTTCTTGCAGAATACGCGAACCATACCAAGGCACATCGCCGTTAATGAAGTATAGTGCGTTTCCCTCTATGCCGCGCATACAATTGTCGGCATAACGGAGCAAATAACTTGGGTAAGCGTTGTTTTTGTACAGCAACTCGATGAGTTTATGGCTGGTCTCTTGTGCCTTTTTATCGCTGAAGCATTTGCCGCTCATCTCCAGATAAGCGATAAGCATGGATGCATCTTGACGACCGATGTTTTCCGGAATCTGTTGCAATGCCTTTTCTGCCCACGGACTTGCGTCCTCGCCGTACATATCACGTTTTGTTTGGTACATGGCGAGGTTATACGTAAACGAGTTAGGAATATGTTTCGCCATCTCGTCAAGTACAGCTTTTTTGCGATCGGTCATTCCATATTGCTCTTGGAGCATATCGGCATAACGTGCCGCGCTGAAGCACTGTTCCCATGCGTGCTCGTCAGTAGGATTGGCTTGTGCCTTCTTTAACCACAATGTTTGCTGTTGTTCGTACCATGCGGCATCGTGCTCATCTACAACAATACCGCGGATTTCTTGGGGTTCTTGCGTTTCCAAATGTGTAAACGCTTGGAGAGTCCCGATGCAGCCCAGTGCTAATACTGCTACTGCAATAATCAAATACTTTTTATCCATTTTGGTTGAAATTTTATCGGTTAATATTCTGTTTTCAGAGTGCGCTCTCACTACTGCATACACCGATAAACGCAAATCGTTCATTTTTTTAAGCAAAAAATATACCACAAAGGTACAATATTTTTTCGAGATATGCAAGTTTCTCGTTTGATTTATACAAATATCGCCAAGTTCCCAACCAAAACTCCGCCATCTTCCCAAACGGAATTATGCCAAACTGCGGAACGAATTATTGCCAAGTTGCGGAATAAAATTGCGTCAAATTGCGGAAAAGTTTCAAAAATATTTGCACATATCAATTATTTTTACTACCTTTGCAGCGTTTTTCAAATATAACAAATTATGGAAGGCTATAAACCACGTATCGCGGATCAGTTATTAGCGGACTTATTGGACGCGTGCGGATGCGTATTATTAGAAGGAAGTAAATGGTGTGGCAAAACAACCACAGCTGAGCAATTGGCGAAAAGTGTTGTGTATATGGCAGATCCTGAAGAAGGACCACGCAACATTCAGTATGCCCAATCAACACCCAAATTCCTTCTGCAAGGCGAAACGCCGCGACTAATTGATGAATGGCAAGTTGTGCCGACGTTATGGGATGCTATACGGGGCGAAGTTGACCATCGTCGTGCTTTAGGACAATTTATCATTACAGGTTCAGCTGTTCCAGCGGATAAAAAGAAAATTGTGCATACAGGTACTGGACGTATAGCTCCACTTGTAATGCGCCCGATGAGCCTTTGGGAATCCGGAGAAAGTTCTGGCGAAGTAAGTCTGGCTGAACTATTCAATAATCCTGAACAGTTGATGGCAGAATCAAAAATTGATATTGAGGAATTAGCCTATTTGATTTGCCGCGGAGGATGGCCAATGGCAACAATGACTTCAAACCGCAAGGCGGCTCTCAAACAGGCAAAGATATACTATGATGGAGTTGTGGGTTCCGGTAATGGAGAGGATTCTGATATTTCTCGTGCAGATGGCGTACGTCGTGACCCGGAACGGGTAAAACGGCTAATGCGGAGTTTAAGTCGGCATCAAGGAACGTCGGCTTCTCATGACACCATATATCAAGATATGGCAAATAATGATGACTCTACATTGAATAGAGACACAATATCATCATATATAGCTGCACTTAAACTGATATTTGTTGTAGAAGATATGACTGCGTGGAATCCTGCTCTAAGAAGTAAAACGGCTATCCGAACTTCGGATACACGCTATTTTGTTGATCCAAGTATAGCAGTTGCTGCTCTTCGCATTGGCCCTCAAGATTTGATAAATGATTTAGCTACATTTGGATTGTTCTTTGAAACGATGGCTGTTCGTGATTTGCGCGTATACACTGATGCTTTAGATGGGAACGTTTACCATTATCGAGATAGAAATGAATTAGAGTGTGATGCCGTTATCCATCTTGAGAATGGTAAATATGGATTAGTGGAAATCAAGTTAGGCGGAACAGACAATATAGAAAAGGGCGCCACAACCCTGAAACAGTTAGCCGGAAAAATTGACACGACGAAAATGCCAGCTCCGTCATTCATGATGGTTTTAATCGGTGTAGGCAAGTATGCTTATCGCAGAGACGATGGTGTTTATGTAGTGCCCATTGGGTGCTTAAAACCCTAAAAAATCATCCTAATCACGTCAAATCGTTGGCAAAAATGTGCGCAAAAAGTTGCGCGAGGAGGTACTGTAATTAACTGATAAATAGAGACTTATCTATTGGAAAAAGTTGCCTCATTTTGTGTAAAAAGTGTCCCAAAATTGTCCCCAAAATGGGCAAAAATGATAGTAGACTGATTTGTTAAACGGCTGAAAATACAGCAAGTTACAAAAACGGATTTTAGGTAGTGCCTGTTGTGGGTTCTCCGCCGCTGCGCTCTATCGATTATTGCGAGGTGTCGCAATTTTCGAGCCCCACATTCCACCCTTAGACATCCTTGACGGGATGTCTTTTTTGTCACACATTTTTTAAAAAAGTGGGACGATTTTCGCCATCTTCCCAAACAGAACTCCGCCAAGTGACCGAACAAAATACAGCCAACTCGGTGATTAAAAATGCGCCAACTCGGTGATTAAAATTGAAAAATATTTGCGTATGTCAATTATTTTTAGTAATTTTGCAGCGGATTTCTAAATCACAAGAAAATGAGTGAGTACAGACCGCGAATAGCTGACCAATTGCTGACTGAAAGTTTAGAAGCTTTAGGTGCCGTTTTAGTACAGGGCACAAAATGGTGCGGAAAGACTACTACTTCCGTTCACCATGCTAATAGTGTACTCTATATGGATGACCCAACCCAAAAAGCACAAAACCTTGCTTTAGCACAAACAAACATCAAACAACTTTTGGCAGGAGCGACACCGCGTGTAATTGATGAATGGGAGTTAGCTCCTGAATTATGGGATGCAGCACGATTTGAGGTAGATCATCGTGATGAACATGTAGGACAATTCATCTTTACCGGTTCAGCTGTGCCTAAAGAAAAAGACAAAGAGAAGATGTTCCATAGCGGAGCAGGACGATTTGACTGGATCACTATGCGACCGATGAGCTTATGGGAATCAGGAGATAGTACCGGTGACGTGAGAATAACCGATTTATTCGACGGTGCTATGCCGGAGGGCACGTCTTCAATTGATTTAGATCGCCTTGCTTTTCTAACCTGTAGGGGTGGTTGGCCGGGAGCACTAACCTTATCTGAGAACGCGGCATTGCATGTCTCTCGCGCGTACTTGAAGGCAGTAGTGAATTCAGATATAAACCGCGTAGATGACGTGAAACGAGATCCGGACTTGATGTTACGGATCATACGTAGTTTGGCACGTAATCAAGGTGAACAAATTCCATATACTACTATACGCGCGGACGTAATTAATAATGAGAAGGTCCAATTGAGTGACGACACGGTAGAGAGTTATGTGAAAGTGTTAAAGAAAATATTCTTAGAAGAGGATATGCGCGCGTGGAACCCTAATCTACGGAGCAAAACGGCAATTCGTACGACCGATACACGCTATTTTGTAGATTCTAGTATAGCAACAGCTGCATTAGGATTAGGTCCTAAAGATTTAATCAATGATTTGATAGATTTCGGTTTCTATTTTGAAACCTTAGCAGTTCGTGATTTGCGTGTTTATGCAGATGCCTTGGATGGTGAAGTGTTCCACTACCGGGATAAGAATGGCCTGGAATGTGATGCCGTGCTACATAGGCGTAATGGTTCATATGGTTTGATAGAAATCAAAATCGGTGGGGCAGATAATATAGAAAAAGGTGCAAAAACCTTAAAGGACTTGGCATCAAAGATTGATACTACTAAGATGAAAGCACCGGCCTTTATGATGGTTGTAACTGGTATCGGGCAATACGCCTATCGTCGTCCGGATGGAGTTTGTGTAGTGCCCATTGGGTGCTTAAAACCCTAAAAAATCATCCTAATCACGTCAAATCGTTGGCAAAAATGTGCGCAAAAAGTTGCGCGAGGAGGTACTGTAATTAACTGATATATAGAGACTTATCTATTGGAAAAAGTTGCCTCATTTTGTGTAAAAAAGTGTCCCAAAATTGTCCCCAAAATGGGCAAAAATGATAGTAAACTGATTTGTTAAACGGATGAAATACAGCAAGTTACAAAAACGGATTTTAGGTAGTGCCTGTCGTGGGTTCTCAGCCGCTGCGCTCTGTCGATTATTGCGAGGTGTCGCAATTTTCGAGCCCCACTCTCCACCCAAGCCCTGTAAAACCAAAGCCTCATCAATAACGAATGATTGCTTGCCATCCTTGCGTGGTGACTTATATTCGTGCTGACCTATGCGCTGCTTCAAGAACTCTGACATCCGGAAATGCGGATTGCCCAGCAGCGCAGGAATGGATTTAACAGGAGCCATCATTTGCGCATAGAATGCGCCGCAACTATTCCCGACTAGCAGATCGGGCTTTTCTCGGTCAATTAGTTCGCGAATGAAACAGAGCGCGTCCTGCGGATGCATGGGTAAGTCCGGAGTGAGCACTTCTGCTTTACCTTCGAATGCCTCGCGTAACGCAATAGCAGGAACACATTGCCCGCTTGCGTAAAAGCCATGTAAAAATAGTATCTTTTTCATTACACTCGAAAGGTCCTTAACAAAGCCTTTTGCTCGTCCGTTATACGATAACTCTCAATAGCCTTTTGAATAGTCTTATTATGCGTCCAGGGATGCAAGCGATGTTGCTCTATATAAGGCAGCGTGGAATCCCACTGTTTGGCAAGAGCCGTAGCAAAGAACCATGCCTGCATCATGCGGATGTAATACTCATCGCTCTTGATGGAGGCTACCCATTCCAAGTACTCAGGACGGAAAGCCTCGTCCAAAAAGTAGCGCATTAGCGTCCCGATGCCAAAGCGTTTCGTATAGGTGTGCTTGCTCTTCATCCACTTACGTATGTGCGGTAATAGCTCTTGCGTATGTTTCTTAAAACATTTAGGCGATAACTGATCACAAGTTGCCCAATTATCCACATACGGCAAGAACAACTCCAATTCCTCCATACATATATCGAAATCTTTCTCCTCAGACAGGATAAACGCATGCAGTTGGTTCTCGTCAAAATAGCGATGTGGTAAACTGTGCAAGAACTCTTGCGCAGCAGGAGTCTTGCAGATTTGCTTCGCCATTTTGCGCAAGTCCGGCGTCCGCACGCCAATAACCGTCTCATGAGAGACTGTCGGAAGCAACTTGCTTTGAAAGTCAGCATACGCCTTGTCTTGCAAAGCGAAGAGTTGAGCGGTAATATTTATGCTATCTGTTTCCATTAAATCCAATCGGTAAAAACCGCCCTGTGCGACGGCAATAAGACTCGTATTCATCGCCAAAATCACGGCGGAGGCGTTTCTCCTCAGTCAGTACTTGCACGAACATGATCGCAAGGAAAATAAACCACACCAACAGAGCCTGCCACGTCCATAGCCAAACGATAAACGATGCGAGATAGACAAGCGTCCCGGTCAGCATCGGATTGCGGTTGATGCGGTAAGGATCTTCCGTCATCAGATGATGCGTGCGAGGAGCCACCTCATGTCCGAAAGCGTCCATTGGATTGCCTTTGCCGCGAAGCTTCATATAGACAATAGTCCACACGCTGAGTGTTAAGCCGCCCACCATCAACAGTCCTGTCAGGGATGCACGCAATGCGCCGATATGTTCCAATGCCGGCATTCCTGATGCCAGCCACATAATCGTCGGCAAAAGCACTACGAACATCACTCCGCCAAGCACATAGCCGGCTATGTTTTGAATGGTCTTTTTCATATTCTGTCATATTCTAAAACGTTCATTATTCGTTGGGCTCATTCTCACACCACTCCTCTGTCTGGCACATTCCGTCTTTGATGCTGAGTCGCCCATTGGCATATTGGTAATTACCACCCATGCCATTACAACCTGCTGAAGCGGTTATCACTCCGTTCTCCAACAAACTAATCGTCGGGAATGATACGGAGTCTTCCGTAAGCATTATGTTGTCAAAAGCTCGTACCTGCCAAGTGCCTGAGATGTCCGTCACCACATCAGATTGTAGTTCCACACTATTACGTTCGTATTGGCGGTCAACGAAGATGAGCAACATCGGCACTTGAGTCCAAGTGTTTTCTTTGGGAGCGACATCGACGCGATAGGTAAATATCAGCTTCTTTCCATCATCCGTCAGGCTCTCTGCATGTAGTTCGGTGCTATGATTAGTCTCCGGCAACACGATAGCTATCGCGAACTGCTTCTCAAAATCAATAGGTGTCGGTTGTCCGTTCTTACCCATGAAAGCTGCCATGCCGAAATATTGTTCAAACTCGTCCAGCGAACCAATCTTTGCCGGAACAGGTTCGATTGCATCGTTCCGCACGAAATAGTTATGTGCTACCACAAACGGTACTTGCGTATCGTTCGGTTTCTTGACCAGGTGCGCAATCAACATCCATGCGCCGATGATGATTAGCACAAATATCGCCCCAAGGATATGAGGAAAGAACTTTTTCATATCGTCTTTTGGTATGCCAGGCGTTCGTCGCCTGAAAGTAAATAAATGATTCCGCAGTAGTTAAATCCGTGTTTGAGGATGTTGTGCTGCATGATTTGATTATCACGATGCGTATCTACACGCAATGTGCTTGTCCGTTCAAAAGCCCATTCGAGCACACAATCCCATATACCGTGCACGTCCGGCCAACTCGCTAAACGATGGATGACATAGTACGGTTCGTCGTTCAACCATGCGCCTTCGTATATTTTCTCATAAGTCGGTTCCGGAGAGGGTAGGAAAGCAAAGTATGCCACAATCCGTCCTTCATCCGTGACCACGAAGCCGCCGTCGCGAGCAATGTCTGCATGGATAACCTCCTCTGATGGATAACCGTTGATCCATTGGTTCACGTTACCCGAAGCGTGCATCATCTCCCGTGCCGCATCTATTACCGGCATGATAGCAGGGATGTCATCATATGTCGCAAGTCGGATGGTCATGCTTATCTTTTCCAAGCGCCGACCACTTTGCCAAAATAGGCGGTGTGGATGCCTGCGCCGAAGTTCTCATAAAAATCATGCATGTGCTGCGAACGGAAGTCTTCTGCCGTTTGGTGGAACACCGTTATTATCTCGCATTCGATAACCGTCTTGGCTTCCTCATAGTACGGCGTGCCGTTCTCCGTATAAGCGACATGCAGCCCAAGTGCCTCCGTCTTATCGCCGTCACGTCCGCTATGCGTACCGAGATAACGAGGTATATCTGGATTGACAAACTCCATGAGCGTGAAACGCGGATACTGCTCCAAGTACTCGTGCGTATAACGAGCCGGAGCCACAAAGACCGTCACGATCGGGCAGTCGTAGCCGGTATAGTTACCGAGCGCGCCCCAGCCAATCGTCATAGCATTGGCATTCGCGCTATCGCCGGACATAATCACTTTTGCCCCCGTGAAGAACGTAAAGGCATTGCCCGTAAACTCCTGTTGAACAGCAAACGGTTTCAACTCATTATTCGTGTCGGCTTTCTTGCAGCCAACCATTGTTATCGCTGCCATGAGCAGCAGAAATAGATAGTTTCTCATATTATTCATAATGTCTTATTATTTCTTTTTGTAATGGTGCGTAATTCCACTGCACGGTCATACACAAACAGCAGTAATCCTAAGACACCTATCGCGACTCCGATCTTGCAAGCCCAGCATCCGCAATAGAGCACCTTCATCATACACAAGTATGAGAATGCGAAAATCAATCCAAGTAATAACTTGAGTGTCCAAATAACGTATTTCATATCAATATTCTTGTTTGCTTACCATTGTTTAGTCAGTTTCGTTATATCCCTCGGGTTAATGACAGATTGTTTGTATCCGTCGCGAGTACAGGCGAGCATGGAGTGCGCTACTTCGGTCATATTATTAGCAAGACCACAGAGGCGCATCATCGGATAGAAACAGATATACGCATATTGCATCCGCTGCATCTTGGTACCACGCTGTCCTTTTGCCCAACGCATCAGTGCCGGTCGGTACGCAAAAGCGTGCTTGAAACCGAGCGTGTTGATATACTGCTCTGTGGCACCCTTGATCGGCATCCACCATTGTTTGCCGTTGGAATCTGTGCCCATGCCGCTGAGGTAGATATAGGTCATCTGCTCTTTGCTCGGCATGATGTCCGCAAAATGCGTCGGAATGTCGTACGAGATACGTCGATAGACATTCTCCGGCGTACCGATAGAGGTGATACCGGCGATGAAATAGACGGCATCATAGCCCTCAAAATGCTTGTCTCCGGCTTTCAGATCCATGAAATCGGGAATGATATACTCTTCGAGTTTGGCTTTTTCGGATTCACTTAAGGGATAGTCGTCAATCCTTACCGGCCGGCGACCGACCGATAGCACTTTCTCTACTTGCGGCGTGCGCAGCAGTTCGAGCATCACACCTTCGCCCACATAACCTGTGGCTCCAGTTAAAATGATTTTCATCTTTCTCATTTAATTGTCTTTTGGTATGCCAGGCGTTCGTCGCCCGTTACAATTTAATTTCCATTCCTATTTTCTGTGGGTGCATACCCATGTTTTGATAGAAGCGAATAGCGGAGTCGTTACCTTCCCACACGTTGAGCGTGACGGCATGGCACCCTATCGACTTGGCATAGTCGCACACGAAGTCAAACAAGGCGCTACCGATATGCTTGCCACGCGCCGCTTCGTCCACGCACAGGTCATCAATATACAAAGTCTTGCGGTCTTGCAACAAACGGTCCTCTTTCACTTCCGTTATCTGACAGAACGTATAGCCAAGCACTTCACCGTCGTCATACACAAAGATAGGTTTAGTCTTGTCTTCGAGCAACATAGCTAACTCCTGTTCGTCATACTTGGTAGTGTCCGGTTTGAATAGATCCGGTCGCAGACGATGATGCACCATATCCACCTGATGCAGCAGGTCAATAATACGCGGAATATCCACCACGGATGCTTGTCTAATGGTATCTTTATTCATAATGTCTGATTCGAACGTCTATATCGGGTAGTTGTGCTGCGATGCCGGACACATCGGTTTGGCTGTAGTGATACGGGAACAGCACTTTTGGTTGGATGATACGCGCGGCTTCTATCAGTTGCTCCGGCATCATGGTGTATGGCTGATTACATGGCAGGAAAGCGATGTCAATATCCTTGATGGCTGCCATCTCCGGTATCACCTCCGTATCTCCTGCGATGTAAATACGCAAGCCGTCCAACGTCAGGATATATCCGTTATCGTGTCCTTTCGGATGGAACTGCAGATGCCCTTCTGTCGTGTTGTACGCCGGAACGGCCTCTATGGAAATATTGTCTGTCAATTGGCGCTTGTCGCCATTTGCTATGACGATACCTTTGCCCAATATATCGGCAGATGCTTGGTTTGCAATCACTTGCGTATAGAGTTCGTGCGACAAGTTATGAATTGCTTCTTTGTCCAGATGGTCATGGTGTTCGTGCGTGATAAGGATGAAATCCGCGGTCGGCATGGTGGTGTAATCGATCGAACGGTTGCCGAGGTGCGAAACGGGATCGACGAAGATCTGCTTGTCACCGGCTTCAATCCATATACTTGCATGTACCAGCGCGTGGAGTTTCACACTCATGCCGTTAGGCGTCCGGAACTCATCACACTCATAGACCTCTGCCTGAACGGTCTTGCCTGCCATTTTCCACGCTTCCAAACCGCCTTGCAGTTCCACGATATGCGTGTAGCCCATCTTGTATAACTTGTCTCCCGCCTCATGGCTGCGATGACCAACTCTGCAATAAACGGCAATGGTCTTGGACTTATCCAACATCTGCCCGGCTTCGTCCGCAAACGCCTCGCTTTTCCAGTCGATATTCATCGCTCCAACGATATGTCCTTGCTCGTACTCTTCCGGCGTGCGCACATCTACTAACTGCACATCCGGTTCGGCAATAGTCTGTTCAAACTCATCCGGCGTCACGGTCGGATACTTTGGCGCAC
>JAFTZQ010000007.1 GCA_017464475.1 Paludibacteraceae bacterium | reverse complement strand
TTGTACTGATTTTGTTGACAGCGCTCCTGATAACCTTTCCAATGCCTCTGTTGTGTGCCAACTTGTTGGTGCGCAACAGAGGGCGTTTGATAATCGATACTCATGTGTGGACGGCTGTCATTATAAAAGGTTATAAACCGTGAACCATTCTAATTTTTGGGCAATTTAAGATAATTTTTGACATGGCAAAACTGGCAAAAGTGGCAAAACTGACATATAATTTTTTGTTCTGACCGTTTTGACCTTTTTGACCGTTTCACCCCAAACGGTCAATCCGGTCAATTCGGTCATGTCATTTTTTTGCCACTTCTGCCACTTTTGCCATGTCATTTTTTCTTAACAACAGGAATTTTTAAAGTCCGTTTCAAGATCGGTTCAAGCGGCAGAGGTTGCGCTGACGTCGCGCTGCTCTTAGGCAGATTTGGGTACAACCACCAAATCTTAAAAATCGGAAACTTTTGAGTGACGAAAAGGGGCAATTTCGGGTGGTCTATCGTCTCGTAGGTGTCTCGTATCTGTCTCGTACGCCGGTAGTAAGCCTGCCGTGCGTGTCCAAATCTTAATAATCGGCAATTACAATAAAAAACCGAAAGACACCCAACAGAAACGGAATGCAGATAAAAATGCACTTTTCTCTTGCGTAATTCAGAAAATCTTCGTACCTTTGCAGCAAATTTAAACTATTATGGCAAAAAACGAAGTTAATAGTGCCCTTGCGGCAAAGAAATATATCGTAATGGCGGAGGAAGGCGAGCAGGTCTTGCTGGACAAAGCGCGTGAGCAACTGGGCTTGGATCTGAAGGATGCAGAGCTTATCTATACGGGCGTGGGCGCAATCAATATTATAAGGACCTTGCAGCACCTCGACCGCGAAGCGGAGATTTATAATATCGGCTATGCCGGTAGTGCGAATTTCGATCTGGGCACCTGGGTCGAAGTGACGGAAGTGCGTCTGAACCATCCCAACGTGACTTATCCGGAACCGGAGTTGAAACTGATCGATGAGTCTTTGGGAGCAGAGTTGCCGCTCGACCATGACACCGTCCGTGCTATATGCTACACCAATACGGATTTTGTGCTGGCGTCGGATTACAAGGACTGTGTCTTCGATATGGAGTTGGCGTTCATAGCGGCGCTCGGTTTCAAACATCTGCACGCACTCAAATACGTGAGTGATAACTTGTCCCTCCATGCGTACCACGATTTGACCCACGGCGTAGAATGACAACAATCTATCTTAAATCGCATAAGGAAGAGTCGCTCAAACGCTTTCACCCCTGGGTGTTCAGCGGTGCGATTGCCCGTGTCGTATTGGACGCGGCTCATAAAGCTCCAGAACCCGAAGAAGGCGAGTTGGTTGCTGTCCGCTCTGCGGCGAATGAGATTCTGGGCGTCGGACATTGGCAAATAGGCTCGATCGCCGTGCGTATCTTGGCGTTCGGTGTAGAGACCTTGCCTGCCGGTTTCTGGCGGGAACGGATTCGCGCAGCCTACCAAATGCGAGAGGCGATCGGAATAACCCCATCCCAACCTTCCCCTCAAGGGAAGGAGAATAACACTTTCCGTCTCATTCATGGAGAGGGCGATTTTCTGCCGGGGCTGATAGTGGATGTCTATGCCGAGACGGCGGTCATTCAGGCGCACTCGGTGGGCATGCATGTCTGCCGGAACGAGATAGCCGAAGCGATCCTTGCCGAAGTGCCGCAAGTACAGAATATCTACTATAAATCCGATGATACTTTGCCCTTCAAGGCACCCGTAGAGGGCGAAAGAGTGGGGTGGCTTAAAGAACCAAGTGACCCATACCGCGAAGCAGATCGTTCGACCGCAGGGAGATTAGAAGTACCAAGTACCGGAGAGGAGTTCTGGTCTATTGAGAACGGACTCTCTTTCCGTATCGACTGGCTGCGGGGGCAGAAAACAGGTTTCTTCATTGACCAGCGGGAGAACCGCGCACTCGTGGAGCGGTACGCTGCGAACAAAGATGTCCTCAATATGTTCTGCTACACCGGCGGTTTCTCGCTCTATGCGTTGCGCGGAGGAGTCAAGACGGTCGATTCGGTCGATGTGAGCCAGAAAGCAATCGATCTGGTCAATATCAATGTAGCGAAGAATTTCCCTGAAGCAACGAACCACACCGCGGTGGCTGCCGACGCCTTTGAGTACCTCACGGCGCAGAAAGCGCAGGGGCGCACGTACGATCTGATTATATTGGATCCGCCGGCTTTTGCCAAGCACCGCGACGCGGTGAAGAATGCCCTGCGCGGCTACCAGCGTATCAACGCCAAGGCGATAGAGATGATCCGACCGGGCGGTATCCTCTTCACCTTCTCTTGTTCCCAAGCGGTGGACAAAGAGGCGTTCCGTCTCGCGGTCTTCTCTGCGGCAGCGCAAGTGGGACGTAAAGTGCGGATCTTGCACCAGCTCCATCAGCCACAAGACCATCCCATCAATATCTACCATCCCGAAGGCGAGTACCTCAAAGGGCTTGTCCTCTATGTGGAATAAAATCTTCAAATCTTCAAATTATCAAATCTTCAAATAGCAAATGAACCTTGTTTGTTTTGATACAGAGACCACCGGTCTGGACGTACAAAAAGACCATATCATCCAGCTCTCGCTCGTCAAAGTGGACACCGCGGACTGGCATGTGATAGACTCCCGCGACTGGTATATTCTGCCGGAAGGGGAATTCACTATTCCTGCGGAGGCGGAAGCGGTACATCATATATCCAAGACTTTCTTGCAGGAGAATGGCATTTCTCTTCGCAGCGTCTATGATGAGCTGATGGCGTTCACCGATGGATGCGACATTCTGTCCTATAACGGCAACGGCTTTGACGCACCTATATTGCATTATAACCTGAAGCGTATCGGCAAAGATTTTGTCTTTGACGGTCGCACATGGTATGATGCGCTGGCACTGGAACGTATTCACATGGCGGGACAGATAGACCCTGAGACAGGCGAGAAATACCATTGCAATCTGACGGCGGCATACACCCGCTATTACGGGCATCCCTTCGAGGGCGCGCATAACTCGCTGGACGATGTGATGGCAACGATAGAGGTCTTCAAAGCCCAAGTGGCGGCGCACGGCTGGGAATGGGCGCAACGAGAAGAGTTCCACTTCATCTCCTTTGACCGCTGGCTCATTAAGCGGGGTGAATATTACTACCTCAGCCAAGGCGGGCACAAGGGTGAGTCTATTGAGTCGATGATGCGGATCGACAAGAGTTACTTGGAGTGGATAGTAGATAAATGCAAATGGACGGACGACCAGACCAGACAGATCATCCTTGCGGTCATGGAACCTGGTAAAACTAGTAAACCTAGTTCAACTAGTTCTTCTAGTCAAACTAGTTCGTCTAGTCCTTCTCCCCAAACTCCCTCGCGCGGCAAAAGACGTCCCAAAGGAACGATCACAGATGCCGATTTGAGCCTTTTTTAGCAAAAAAAGTGTGCTTATGTTCACTTTTTTGCCAAAAAATTTGGCTATGTCAAAAAAAAGCACTACCTTTGCACCCGCTTTCTGGAAACAGAGGATTCGCGTCTTCTTTTTCGGGGTCCCCGACACAACTTGTTGTGGTGGGGAGAGCGGAGGCACAAGTTGCCCGTCCATTTAGCGAAGCGGTATGGACATTGCAATCTTGTTGCCGAACGCGACCGGCCGGTTGGATGAGCGACTTAGTCAGCGGTCTGCAAAACCGTTCAGAGCGGTTTGACTCCGCTACCGGCCTCCAAGCCGCCACACGATGGCGGCTTTGTTTTTATGGATGACTTAATCAAAGATATTACCTCTCAGGAGTACAAATACGGCTTCACGACCGATGTGGAGACGGATATTGTGCCCGCTGGACTGAATGAAGACATCATTCGGTTGATCTCTGCGAAAAAGGATGAACCCGAATGGCTGCTGGAGTTCCGCCTCAAGGCTTTCCGCAAATGGCAGACCATGAAAGTGCCGACTTGGGCACATCTGGACATCCCCGAGATTGATTTTCAGGCGATCTCTTATTATGCCGCTCCGCGGACGAAGGTCAAACCTTCAAACCCTCAAACAGCCGAAGGCGCGCAACCGTCCGACGAGATTGATGCGGAGATCATGAAGACCTTCGACAAGCTCGGTATTCCTTTGGAGGAGCGCGCTGCGCTGGCAGGCAACATGGCGGTCGATGCAGTCATGGACTCCGTTTCCGTCAAGACCACTTTCCGCGAGACCTTGGCGGAGAAGGGAATCATCTTCTGTTCGATCTCCGAAGCCGTGCGTGAGCACCCCGATCTGGTGAAGGAATATCTTGGTTCGGTTGTGCCGCCGACGGACAATTTCTATGCGGCGCTCAATAGTGCGGTCTTTTCCGATGGTAGTTTTGTCTATGTGCCGAAAGGCGTCCGTTGCCCGATGGAACTGAGCACGTATTTCCGTATCAATGCCGGCAAAACGGGCCAGTTCGAACGCACACTCCTGATCGCCGATGAAGGCGCGTATCTCTCTTATCTGGAGGGCTGTACGGCGCCGATGAGGGACGAGAACCAGCTCCATGCCGCGATCGTGGAGATCGTCGTGCGAAAGGATGCGGAGGTCAAGTACTCCACCGTCCAGAACTGGTATCCCGGCGACAAGGAAGGCAAGGGCGGTATCTATAATTTCGTTACCAAACGCGGTATCACGTACGAGAACGCACGCCTGTCGTGGACTCAGGTCGAGACCGGATCGGCGATCACATGGAAATATCCGTCCTGTATCCTCCGCGGCGATAATTCCACGGCGGAGTTCTATTCCGTGGCGGTCACCAATAACTACCAGCAGGCGGACACGGGCACCAAGATGATCCATATTGGTAAAAACACGCGTTCGCGCATTGTGTCCAAAGGTATCTCTGCCGGACACAGCCAGAATGCGTACCGCGGACTGGTCAAGATGGGTCTGAAGGCAACAAATGCCCGCAATTTCAGCCAGTGCGACAGCTTGCTTTTGGGTGATCAATGCGGCGCGCACACCTTCCCGGATATGATTATTTCGAATCCCACGGCTACGGTGGAGCACGAAGCCACGACCTCCAAGATCAACGAGGACCAGCTCTTCTACTGCCGCCAGCGGGGAATCAGTACGGAGGACGCCGTGGGACTGATCGTCAACGGTTATGCCAAGGAGGTGATGGACAAGCTGCCGATGGAGTTTGCCGTTGAAGCCCAGAAACTCCTCCAAGTCACCCTCGAAGGCTCTGTCGGATAAATGTTCTCTCGATTTATCGAAAAATCTCAAAAAAATGGCATCCCTCTTGCGTATGTCATTTTTTTGTTGTACCTTTGCAGTCGCAAAGGTTTAGAAAACAATATGACCACTTTAACACATAGCGAAAAAGAATCCATTATGAAGGATATGAAGTCCTTCGACGAGCCCATGCCGGCGGTAGGAATCTTCTGGTACGACCCCGAGGAGCACGATTTCTTCGGCGTATATAAAAAAGAACTGACACCAAAGATGGTAGAGGATGCCGCAGACAAAGGACTTCCGTATATCAACTACCAGACTTTGCACAGGCAGGTTTGGCAAAAACAGTATTTTAAGGCTTTGGCAAAGCACGAGCCTACGAAGTTTAGTGGCGATTACACCCAAGTCCCGCGTGGGCGTGTAGCTTGGGCTGTGGATCACTTTGTGGTTTTTGTCGGTCAGTGGGCTAAAGACATAGAGGAGGAGTTGACCGCATTGTTGGAAAAATACTTCGCCCTGCCGTACTTCGAGTTTAAATACGACGAACACTGGGATTTAGGTCACGGCTGGTCCGGAGATTTATAAACTGACCCAAGTCTGACCGCTGGCACCGACAGCGTAAAAAAGCGGATAAAATATAGAAATATAAAAGCGCAAAGCGTTGCGCCATCATAAAGCGTTATAAGCCGAAAAACTTGATTTTCTGGAAACTCGACACTTTTGGAAATCATTACAACTCAAGTACGGTTTATGCACGCTCACGTAGCAGCGTGAGTTTTCCGTGCATTTATTTGAGTTGTAAAGGTAGTCGAGAACCTCAGAAAATCAAATGAAGCAGCGAAAGCGCACGCTTTTATTTGTGCACAAATAACAAGAAAAATGATACTAACTATTGCATAATTCAAGAAAAAGCTGTAATTTTGCAGCGAATTGTTAATAAAACATTCAAATTTATGAAAAAAAGATTTCTTCTTGTTCTGGCAGCAGTCTTTGCCAGCGTAGCGCTACACGCGCAATTCATTGCACAAATGACTTTGCTCACGCCCCATTATTATCCGGGGGAAGTGTATTTCGTGGACGGACATTCCGAAGAATACGCGGAGGTGGAGTTACCGCGAGTCGGCAAAGGCAAGCTGGGGGTCAAAAAGAATGCGGGTGACAAAGGTCACACGGATATCGATGCCGCAAATATCGTCGGTATCAAAATCTGGCATAAGAATTTCCCGGATAAGAAGCACGTGTTGTACTACGTCCACGCCCGCAAATCGTACATGCAGAGCGATCACCAGTGGGGAAATCCCATTATGGGCAGTGCATGGGGTGTGATTTTCCAATGCGAGATGTACTACCAGATAGACAAGAAGACAGGCGACCTGTATTTCGTGAAGTTTAAAGGTGGAAACGGACCGGACACGCCTACGCTCTATTATCTGGTTCGACCGGAGTTGGAACTGGCTGAACTGGCGATGGTGAACGGCAGTTTTATGGCGATGAAGAAAGCGGCAGCGAAACTGTTTGCTGAGAATGAAGAGATCGCTACGGCTATCAAGAAAGGCAAACTCAAAGGCTCCGATATGCAGTATATATTGGACGAAATGGCGGGGGACAAGAAAGCGGAAATGCCGCTAAAAGTGATTCCTGAAGACAACACCATGCCGGAAGAAAAAGCTGTTCCGGAGACGAAAACAGACTCTGTCTCTAACGGTGTAGTGGGTGACGACGAATAATTTTTTCTGATATGAAACGTATTTTCTATTTGGCAGCTATGCTGCTGTGTGTGCTGCTGCCGGCTTCTGCGCAAGGCTTGCGGCATAGTGTTTGTGTCGTTGAACCGGAGTATTCTGATGCGGACAAATCGCTCATGGGCGACTATGCCCTCTATACGGCGAGAGCCGGAATGAGAAGTGCTTCGCGGGCGTTAACCGCCTATAAAAACGAAGGCACTTTCGGTTCGGGTGTAGTCGTGGAGCAGGGCGGCAAGAAATATATTCTGACCAACCTGCATGTAGTCGGCTATGCCGGGAAAGCAACTATTATCTTCCAACTCCATGAAAAGACCGTCCGCTACGAGCATTGCGATGTGGCGAATATCGCTTCAACCGACTTGGCGGCGATAGCCCTTCCTTCGGATTGCGAAATGATTGCGCTTCCTGTCTATGCCGGAGAGATAGAGGAAGACATCTCCATCGTGGCAGCGGGCTTCCCTGAGTTGGCGGACAAACCCTCTTGGCAGCTCACGCGCGGAAGCATTTCCAATGCGCGTGTGGACGTGGACAGCCACGAGCACGCTTCGCGTATCATCCAGCATACCGCCTCTATTGATCCCGGTAGTAGCGGCGGACCGCTGTTGCTCAAGAATAAAGACGGCAAGTATGAGATCCTGGGTATCAACACATGGAAGGCTTTCTACCGCGAAGGAGTGGGCTTGGCGATCGGAAAAGAAGACGTGCAAGCGTTTATCGCTACATTAGGAACCTCCAAAAACGATGTCGGCAAGGAGATCGAGCCGCTGCGGTCGCTCTCCGGCGAAGACTGGCTCTATGTATTCCGCCAATTGCCGGATTCGGTTCAAAAAGAGATACGCGACTTGGACTGGCACCTGCCGCTCGATCCTGCTTTGCGCACGCTGGCTGTCCGCGACAGTCTGGTAACGAACAAAGGAAAAGGCGCAAAGAAGTTCGAGCGCTCCGCAACACATATCGTGACCGATATGGACAATATGAACCATTTCCATTTGATTTATGACAATTATTTCGGCATGAACCAAATAGCTGGAATCCAGTTCGGACACGACTGGCTTGGCTTCATTACGACGGGTCTTCAGGTTACGGCTTTGATTAGCGAGACCCAGAAATCAAGCACGCCGGTAATTAGTGCGGGACCTTTGTTCGGCGTTTATCTGGGAGCGCAGCTGCCGATTCAGGTGGGTAAGTATATTCTTGCTCCGCGTATCAACCAGAGCGCGGCTGCCGGACCGCTCTTTAACGGCGATGCGTATAATACCAATGCGGCGATCACGACCGATACGCGTGTGGGTTTGGACTGGCGTATTCCCACCGGATCATGTGATTTCGTGCTGGGACTTCATTATGACATGAACTGGCTTTGGAGCAAAACAACAATGACCATCGAGCCGCTCAAAACGAATATCGGTGCCTTTGGTCTCAACCAATACCTCCAGCACGGTGTCGGTCTCACCCTCGGCGTTGCGTGGTAAAATCGGTGTACGAGTGGGTGATTAGTGGGTGATTAGTGGGTGATTAGTGGGTTGTTAAGCCGACATCAACGGCACGATAAAGGCAGAAAATTACTCCAGATCGATGTGCTCCGCCTGAACGGGAGCGGAGAGGAAGAGGGATGCGGATTGCGAGAAGCGGTCCGCATTTTCTGTGGTCAAATAGCGGCAGGAGCCGCCTTGCGAGAGTTGGGATTCGTACTCGGGATGGCGGACCAAATAATCAGCCAGACTCTTTGCTTCCAGATAACCCTGCGAAATAACCTGAATATCGCCGGCGGCAAAGCGCTTGCCGTTATTCTTGATCCATTGGGCGATTTTCGGCAGCAACAAAGGATAGTGGGTGCAACCGAGGACGAGCGTGTCGATCTGCGGATCTTTCTCCAAGATCTGCCGCAGATAGAGGTCCACAAAATAGTCTGCGCCGGGTTTTAAGTGCTCGCCGTTCTCAATGAGCGGAACCCAAAGAGGGCAGGCTTGCTGGGAGATTTCGAGAGAATTGAAGATTTTATTCAGTTCCATCACATAGCTCTCCGAGCTGACGGTAGCAGGCGTGGCAAGGATGCCCACATGTCCGGTCTTTGTGATTGCCGGAACGGCTTCGACGGTCGGACGGATCACGCCCAAGACATTTACCATTTTGTTATTTATCAGCGGCAAGTCTTTCTGCTGGATGGTGCGAAGGGCTTTGGCTGAGGCGGTGTTGCAAGCAAGGATGACCAGCGCGCAATCATGGTCAAAGAGATACTTAACCGCCTGCAAAGTGTATCGGTAAATCACATCGAACGAGTGGGTGCCATAGGGCGCACGGGCATTGTCCCCCAAGTACAAGTAGTCGTACTGAGGCAGTTCCCGACGGATGGCATCCAAGATGGTCAAGCCTCCGTATCCGCTGTCAAAAACACCGATGCGCATAATTTTATTGGTGATTTTGGGCGCAAAATTACAAAAAAATTTGGACATGTGCAAAAAAAGTTGTAATTTTGCAGTCCGAAATGCGAATTTTATTGTTTAACATTAAAAATAAACAAGTATGAAATTATGTAACAAGTTCGCTGCAGAGTTCTTCGGAACGGCAGTATTGGTATTGGGTGGCTGTGGAACAGCCCTGTTCGGACATGTTGGTTTTCTGGGCGTAGCGTTGGCATTCGGTCTGACGATCGTAGCTGCGGCTTACGGCATCGGTCACATTAGTGGCGCGCATCTGAATCCGGCAGTCAGTCTGGGTGTTTTTGTGAACGGCAGAATGAGTGCGAAAGAGATGTTCTGCTACTGGTGTGCACAGATCTTAGGCGCTATTGCGGCAGCAGCCATCCTGTTCGGAATTGCCAAGTCGGCAAACATGGAGATCGGCACATTCGCCGCAAACGGTTATGGCGATTTCTTCAGTGCAGAAGATGTAGCAGCAGGCTATCTGCAGACCAATGTATGGGGCGCATTTGCAACGGAGTGCGTGCTGACGTTTGTATTCCTGATGGTTATCCTGGGTGTGACGGACAGCAAGCATGCCAACGGCGCTTTCGGCGGTCTGGCAATCGGTCTGACGCTGACGCTGATCCACTTGATCTCTATTCCGTTGACGAACACTTCGGTTAACCCGGCTCGTTCGATCTCGCAGGCTATTTTCTCGGAGAACGCTCTGGCGCTGCCGCAATTGTGGCTCTTCATCGTCGCTCCGCTGGTGGGTGCTGCACTCGCAGGATTGTGCTATAAGTACATCAGTTGCGAGGGAAACTGCAAGAAATAAGCGAAAAATAACACGATTTTCGTAAAAAAGAATGGCATGTGCTTGCATATGTCATTTTTTTTTTGTACCTTTGCAGCCGATTTTGTGCGCGCTTGTGAAACGCGCGCATATACGAGGAAAATAAACATCAAAAATATACGAGTATGAAATTCAATGTATCGAGTTCAAAACTCTTTTCGCAATTGCAGGCAGTAAGCCGCGTGATCAACAGTAAGAATGCGTTGCCGATCCTGGACGACGTGTTGTTTGACCTGTCAGGTAATGAGTTGAAATTGACCGCTTCGGACGGCGAAACGACAATCCGCACTTCGGTGGAAGTGGACGGCGTAGAGGGCGCTGGCAAAGTGGCTTCGGCTGCGAAATTGCTGCTGGAGACGCTGAAGGAGTTCAGCGAACAGCCGCTGGCATTTACTATCGACGAGAATAATTTTGCAGTCAGCATGCTTAGCCAGAATGGTACTTATTCGTTCGTGGGCGTGAACGGCAACGAGTATCCGGAGATGCCGGAGACGGAGGCTGAGGCGCAGACGCTGAGCCTGCCGGCAAACGTGCTGCAGAGCGCTATCGAGAAGACCATTTTCTGTACTGCCGACGACGATCTGCGTCCGGTGATGAACGGTATCTTCTTTGACATCGCAGCAGACAAAGTGACGATGGTAGCCACCGACGCACACCGTCTGGTTCGTTATACCAACACGGGCGTGGCAGCCGGAGTGACCGCAAGCTTCATTCTGCCGAAGAAACCGGCAGGTCTGCTCAAGAACCTGCTGGCAAAAGAGGAGAGCGAAGTGAAGGTGACTTTCGGCGCCAAGAACGCGCGTTTCGAATTTGCTAACACCATCATCGTTTGCCGCCAGATAGAGGGTCGTTTCCCGAACTACAATGCCGTTATTCCGCAGGCAAACCAGAATATCGTGACGATCGACCGTCAGACGATGATCAACGCCTGCAAGCGTGTGGCTGTGTTCGCGAACAACGGAACGGCTCAGTTGCGTCTGGCATTGAGCGAGAACCAGATCAAGATCTCCGCGCAGGATATCGATTTCTCGACAAGCGCAGAGGAGACGATCAGTTGCGACTACAACGGCATGCCGATGGCGATCGGTTTCAAGGCTCCGTTCTTGATTGACCTGTTGAGTTCTATCGCAAGTGCTGATGTACAGTTGAAACTGGCTGATCCTGCCCGCGCAGGTCTGATTCTGCCGGCTGAGAACGAGGAGAACGAAGATGTCCTCATGTTGTTGATGCCAATGCTGCTGAACGACTAAGATGTACCGGCAATTAACAAGCGCAGAGATCGCTCAATTGGAGGCACAGGGTTGTAGTGCAGAGAATTGGGCAGAGGTGGAAGTGGCGCAGGAGTTCGATCCCCGCTACGTCCGCAACACGCGTTTCTCCGGACATAACCGGCTGGGTGTGTTCCGTCGAGAGATAGAGATGCCCGGCGGGCTGAAAGTGCATTCGGGTATCTACAATGCTACGCTGCATAACTGCAAAGTGGGCGACGATGCACACCTGTATAACATCCACAATTATATCGCGAATTATCGCATCGGACGCGAGACCTGTATTGAGAATGTCAATGCGATCCTAGTGGATGGCAGGACGACGTTCGGCAACGGCGTGCGCGTGCCGGTGATGAACGAAGGCGGCGGTCGTGAGATACCTATTTTCAATGAGTTAAGCGCCAGCTTGGCATATATCCTGACGCTCTATCGCCACCGTCCGGAGATGATTCGCGAGGTGGAGCGGCTGATCGATGCGTACGCAGAGACCCAGGCTTCCGAAGTGGGCTATATAGGAGACCACGTGCGGATCCTGAACTGCGGTTCGATCAAGAATGTGAAAGTGGGTGATTATGCCGAACTGACGGGCGTGAGCCGACTGAAAAACGGTACGATCAATTCCAATGAGTCTGCTCCTGTTCGTTTGGGCAGCGGCGTAAAATGTGTGGATTTTATCATCGCTTCGGGTGTCGAGATCGGCGACAGTACGCTGGTGGACAAATGTTTCGTGGGGCAGGGTTGTATATTTGACAAACACTATTCCGCAGGCGAGAGCCTGTTCTTTAGTAACTGCCAGGGAATGCACGGCGAAGCGTGTGCCATCTTCGCGGGTCCTTATACCGTGACCCACCACAAGAGTACGTTGCTGATTGCAGGTATGTTCTCGTTCCTGAACGCGGGATCGGGGTCGAACCAGAGCAATCACATGTACAAACTGGGTCCGATTCACCAAGGTATCGCGGAGCGCGGCGCGAAGACGACCAGCGACAGTTACCTGCTGTGGCCCAGCAAGATCGGCGCGTTCAGTCTGGTGATGGGTCGTCATACCCACCATGCGGACACGTCCGAGCTGCCGTTCTCGTATCTGATTGAGAATAACTCGGAGAGTTACCTGGTGCCGGGTGCTAACCTGCGTACAGTGGGCACGATCCGCGATGCGCAGAAATGGCCGAAGCGCGACAATCGCAAAGACCCGCATCGCTTGGACCAGATCAATTTCAACCTGCTGAGCCCCTATACGGTGCAGAAGATGTGGCGCGGACGCGAAGTGCTGAACGAATTGCAGGCGCTGAGCGGCGAGAACACAGAGGTGTACGGTTATCGGAACTGCAAGATCCGCAATTCGTCGCTGCGTCACGGACGCGAACTCTATACGATCGGTATTCAGAAATTCTTGGGCAACAGCCTCATCAGCCGTCTGGAGAAGACAGAGTGGCATACCCTCGCAGAGATGCGTGCGGCGCTTCGTCCTGACAGCACGGCGGGTTCCGGCGACTGGGTCGATCTGGCGGGTTTGATTGCGCCGAAGAGCGAAGTGAGCCGACTGCTGAACGACATAGAGAAAGGTGGTCTGACGCTGGAAAATATTCAGGCGCGTCTGGTGCAACTGCACGCCAACTACTATTCGTACGAATGGACTTGGGCGCTGGAGAAACTGGAGCAAGTGTGGGGTTGCAGCGTGGAGGAAGTGTCTCTGGAGCAGATCTGTATGACCGTCAACCAATGGTTGGAGGCTGTGGTGAACTTGGACCACATGGTTTATGACGACGCACGGAAAGAGTTTGACCTGAACAGCCAGACGGGCTTTGGCGTGGACGGCGACCGCGAACAAGCGGAGGCGGATTTCGAAGAAGTGCGCGGTAGTTTTGAGTCCAATTCGTTCGTCAAAGCCGTACTGGAGCATATCGAGCGCAAGACGGCATTGGGAGAGAAGATGTTGGAGAGACTGTCTGCTGTGAATTGTAAATAGTAAATTGTAGTGAGCGAAGCGAAACTGACCATATTAGGCTGCGGTAGCGCCAAACCGACCAAGACCACGTCCCCTTCGGGACAGTGGCTGGAGATGTGCGACAAGTCGTTCTTGATCGACTGCGGCGAAGGAGTGCTGCTGACGATGCAGAGACTGGGGCTGCGGACGGGACGGTTGTATAATATCTTCATCTCCCATCTGCACGGCGACCATTGTTTCGGCTTGATAGGTTTGTTAACGACGCTCGGAATGCTCAAACGCACCCAGCCGATGCATATCTATGCGCACCCGGATCTGGAGAAACTGCTGACGCCGCTGCTGGATTACCACGCCAACGATCGGCAGTATGAGATTGTATTTCACCCGATTAACCCGCGTAGGAACGAAGTGATCTACGAGGATCGCACGATCTCCGTGGAGACCATTCCGCTCAAGCACAGCGTGCCGACCTGCGGCTTCTTGTTCAAAGAGACGCGGCGCAAACAGAATGAGGACGGTTCGTTCTACTATGTGACGCGCAAACGCTATGCGTACTGCTCGGACACCATGTACAGCGAGAAGATCGTGCCGATCATCGAAGGCGTGGAGACGCTTTACCACGAATCGACTTTCCTAAATGAGATGGTGGCGCGCAGCAAGGAAGTGATGCACTCCACGGCGGAACAGGCGGCAAAGATCGCTTCGCTGGCAAAAGCGGGCAAGCTGATTTTGGGACATTATTCTGCTCGTGTGGAGGATCACAGTTTGTTCCTCCAGGAAGCCAAACCGGTATTCGAAAACACGATCTTGGCGGAGGAGAATGATGTAATTGAATTATAAATCATCAATCACTAATGGCAAAAGCAACGATCCAATATGTATGTTCGTCCTGCGGCGCAAAAGCTCCGCAGATGCTGGGTCGTTGCCCGGTATGCGGCGAATGGGGTACGTATGAGGAGGAGGTCGTGGAAAAGGATCGGAATATCGGTATATCGGCATCCCGTAATATCGATAAGAAAACCGCCCCGAAACGCCTCCAGGACATCGTAGCCACCGAGGAGATGCGGATCGACATGCATAACGGCGAACTGAACCGTGTCTTGGGAGGAGGACTGGTGCCGGGTAGTCTGGTGCTGCTGGGTGGCGAACCGGGTATCGGCAAATCGACGCTGGCGCTGCAAGTCCTGATGCAGCAAGGGGAGCGCAAAACATTCTATGCTTCCGGCGAAGAGAGCGTGCGCCAACTGAAACTGCGCGCAGAGAGGCTTGCCGGTAATGCGGAGAACCTCTATATATCGTCTGAGACTTCGCTGGAGCGGATTCTGGATCAAGTGAAAGAACTGGAGCCGGAGGTCGTAGTGGTGGATTCCATCCAGACGATCGGAACAGAGGCAATAGAAGCGTCTATCGGTTCGTTGAGCCAGGTGCGCGAATGTGCCGCGCGAATCATGGAGTTCGCCAAGACGCAGAACATACCGTTCTTCATCATCGGACATATCAATAAAGAAGGTTCGCTCGCGGGTCCCAAAGTGCTGGAACATATCGTGGATACCGTGCTGCAGTTCGAGGGCGACCAACATTATATGTACCGCATCCTGCGGGCGCAGAAGAACCGTTTCGGCTCGACCTCCGAACTGGGCATCTATGAGATGCGTGCGGACGGTCTGCGCGAAGTGAGCAATCCTTCCGAACTGTTGCTCTCTACGGCGCGCGAAGGACTGTCGGGCATCGCGATTGCCGCGGCTGTCGAAGGAGTAAGACCGTTCCTGATTGAAGTGCAAGCACTCGTCTCGTCTGCCGCTTACGGCACGCCGCAACGCTCTTCCACGGGCTTCGACGGACGGAGACTGAATATGCTGCTGGCGGTATTGGAGAAACGGGTGGGATTCAAACTGCTGCAAAAAGATGTGTTCCTCAATATAGCCGGCGGACTGCGTGTACAAGACCCGGCCATCGATCTGGCAATCATGGCGGCTGTGCTGAGCAGTAACATGGACATCGCTTTGGATGCCGGCACTTGCCTCTGCGGCGAAGTGGGGCTGGCGGGCGAGATTCGACCTGTGACCAGACTGGAGCAGCGAATCACCGAGGCGCAGAAACTGGGATTCAAACGGCTCCTCATTCCCGCTGAGCAGAAAGTGGACGCAAAGCGGTTTACGATTGAACTTGTGCCGGTTAAGAAAGTAGCAGATGCTTTCCGGACATTAATTAAGAGTTGAGAATTGAAAAATCATATCAAACATATAGGAATAGTAATGGCATTGTTTTTGTGCATGGGGCTTGGTGCTTTTGCGCAAGGCGAGCCATATCTATGCGAAATCGGTCTGCAGGGCGGAGCGGGGTACTATGTGGGGGACGCAACACCGCATATATTCATGAACCCGCGCGAGGCGTACGGTGTACATTTCCGGTATAAGTTCACCAAGCGCTGGGCGTTGCAGGCGAAGGTCTCCGGCCAGCGTATAACCGGGCATGACTACACCATCCGCGGAGAGCGGCTGGATACCAAATGGCAGAACCAACTGATCAATGTAGATCTGATGGCGGAGTTTAACTTCTTCCGTTTCGGTTCCGCGAACCGGTATGACAAACGCATAAAGCCTTATACGCCGTATATTTTCCTCGGAGTGGGAGCCGGCATCTATGGCGCGAACGGAGAGAACAAACCGATCTTCAACCATGTGGCGGCTTATATCCCGCTGGGTATCGGTTTTAAATGGAAATTCCATGACTGCGTGGGGCTGAACATAGCCTGGCAGCATAATATATACATGGCGGACAATTTGGAGAGTCGCGATGCGCTGGATAATAAATACCAGATGAACGGTTGGAACTGGATGAACTGCGACCTGACGGGTATGTTTACCGCAGGCATCGTCTTTGAGTTCGCCAGAGCGAAGAAACCGTGTAGAATATGTAATTTTTAGTTGAGAAAATGGACTACAAATCGCAAATAGACAAAGAGCGTTTGCCGCGGCATATAGCGATCATCATGGATGGCAACGGCAGATGGGCAAAGAAACAAGGGCTGGCGCGAATGTTCGGGCATAGACAGGGGGTCGAAACCGTGCATAATATCACCGTCGCAGCTACCCAATTAGGGATTGAGTATCTCACGCTTTATACCTTCTCTACCGAGAACTGGAACCGCCCGAAAGAGGAGGTGGATGCGCTGATGACCCTGCTGGTGGATACGATCGCCAAAGAGACTCCGACGCTGATGGAGAACAACGTGCGGCTGGAGACAATCGGCGATATCGACCGTCTGCCGGAGGGCACGAAGCAGAAATTCCTCGGTTGCATTGAGCAAACGAGTCATAATACAGGTCTGACCATGGTGCTGGCGCTCAGTTATTCGGCGCGATGGGAGATCACCGAAGCAATGCGCGAAGCGGTACGCCGGGCGCAGAACGGCGAACTGCGGGCGGAGGAAGTGAACGAACAGTTGGTCAGTTCGCTCATGACGACCGCTGCAATCCCTGATCCGGATCTGTTGATCCGAACCAGCGGAGAATATCGGATCAGCAATTTCCTGCTCTGGCAACTGGCGTACAGCGAGTTGTATTTCTCCGACTGCCTCTGGCCTGAGTTTACCGAGGAAGAACTATACAAAGCGATCGTGGATTACCAGAAACGCGAAAGACGATTTGGCAAGACCAGTGAGCAAGTGAAGAATTAAAATTTGAAGAGCATTGCGTAGATTAATCTATATATTGTTTGCGGTCTTGCTATCTGTGCCGATCTTTGCCCAGAGCGACAGCGTCGCTGTGCAGGAGATCGAATATGGCATGTCGCGCAAGACGTACGAGATAGCCGGAATTGCGGTGGAAGGAGCGGACAGCTATGAGGACTTCGTTCTCATCGGCTTCTCCGGTTTGGCGGTGGGCGATAAGATTGAAGTGCCGGGAGACCAGATTACCAAAGCCATCAAACGCTTCTGGAAGCAAGGTCTGTTCTCCAATGTCAAGATCAAAGCCAGCAAAATTGAGGGCAACAAGATCTGGCTGGTGATCGAACTCGAGCAGCGTCCGCGTATCAGCGAAGTGCGGTACGAAGGTATGAAGAAAAGCGAACGCGAGGATGTCGAGGTGAAGACCGGTATCCGTCAGGGTTCGCAGATGACACCGAACTTGGAGGATCATGCCAAGACGGTGATCAAGAAATATTTCGCGGAGAAAGGTTTCCACAATACCGAGGTGCATGTCATCCAACGCAACGACCCCGACCATCCGGGATATGTCCGTGTGCTCGTGGCGGTGGATAAGAAAACGAAGACCAAAGTGGGGAAAATCTATATCACCGGCAACCACGCTCTGACCCATCGCCAGATCAACAAGGCGATGAAAAAGACCAACGACAACGACATCATCAACCTTTTCCGAACCAAGAAATTCGTTACCGAAGAGTACGAAAAGGACAAGTTGGCGGTGATCGAGAAATACAACGAGTACGGTTATCGCGATGCCTATATCGTGGCGGATTCCGTGGTGCCGAACCCCGAAGATCCCTCGCGCGTGGACGTATATATGACCATCAGCGAAGGAGACAAATACTATATCCGTTCGGTCAAATGGGTAGGAAATACCGTCTATCCGTACGAACTGCTGGATGCCACGCTGGGCGTCAAACCGGGCGATGTCTATAACCTCAAGACCCTCAACGACCGCCTCACTAACGACGACGATGCGGTCAGCAAGTTATATACCGACCGCGGATACCTGTTCTTCAACGTCGAGCCGGTCGAGGTGAACGTAGAGAACGACTCAATCGACTTCGAGATGCGAATGTACGAAGGAAAACCGGCGACCATCAATAATATTAAAATAGTAGGAAACACGCGCGTGTACGAGCATGTCGTGCGCCGCGAGTTATATACCAAGCCGGGTCAGCTATACAGCCAGTCGGACATTATGCGTTCGCTACGTGAGTTGGCGCAGATGGGACATTTCGACCAAGAGAAACTCGTGCCGGATATTCAGCCGAATCCGGAGGAAGGAACGGTGGATATTACCTACCAACTGGAGACCAAATCGTCTGACCAGATCGAGTTCTCGCTCGGTTGGGGTGCTACCGGTCTTGTGGGCTCGTTGGGACTAAAATTCACCAATTTCGCCATCCAAAACCTCTTCAACAAGAAAGCCTACCGCATTGTGCCGCAGGGCGAGGGACAAACCTTCTCTATTAACGCGCGCACGAACGGTATTTATTATACGTCCGCGTCTATCTCCTTCTTGGAGCCGTGGCTCGGCGGTAAGCGACCGAACAGCCTCTCCGCAAGTATCTATTTCGCGAACCAAACGGGTTATTCGAGCCGGTACCAGAAGGCGTACCAAAACCTCTATAACACCTATTCGAACTATTACTACTATTCCGGCAACAGCAATTATTACCAGCAGCTGGCGGAGAGCGAAGCGGATAAAGATAAATACCTCCGTACGCTCGGTGTCTCCATTGGTTATGGTAAACGTCTGCGCTGGCCCGATGACTATTTCACGTTCTATGGCGAGTTGAGTTACCAGATGTATATGATGAAAGACTGGCCCTATTTGCTGATCTCGGATGGCACGAGCCATAACTTGGCGCTGAACCTCCAAATCTCGCGCTCGTCTATCGATAACCCGATCTATACACGCCGCGGAAGCCAGTTCACCATCGGTCTGAAGATCACACCGCCGTGGTCGCTCTTCAGCGGTAAAGACTACAGCCAGTTATCTACTTCGGAGAAATACCACATGATCGAGTATCATAAATGGAAATTCTCCGGCAAGGTCTTCACGCCGCTGACCAAGGATAGCAAACTGGTCCTCATGACCCGCGCCGAGTTCGGTTATCTGGGACATTATAACATCAATGCCAAATCGCCGTTCGAGTCCTTCTACATGGGTGGCGACGGTATGTCGGCGTACACCAGTTATTCCACCGAATATGTCTCTATGCGTGGTTACTCATCCGGTTCGTTGACCCCGTACGATGTGACCACCGGACGTAATATGGGTTACCTCTATAATAAGTTCACAATGGAGCTCCGATACCCGATTTCGCTGGAGCAGAACGCCACGATTTGGGCGCACGCCTTTGTGGAGGCGGGTAACTGCTTCTCGAATATTCAGGAGTACAATCCCTTTAACCTCAAGCGTTCAGCCGGTGTCGGAGTGCGTATCTTCCTCCCGATGTTCGGTCTGCTCGGTATCGACTGGGGTTGGGGATTCGACGAAATCAACGGCTCCAAGCAATACGGCGGTAGCCAGTTCCACTTCGTCCTCGGACAAGAATTATAAAACTAGTAAAACTAGTTAAACTAGTTCGACTAGTTAAACTATAAAACACCAGACAACAATGAAAAAATTATCAATTCTCAATTATCAATTCTCAATTATAATTGCCGCTCTGCTGCTCTCTGGCACGGCTTTTGCTAAGGATCAATCGATCGCGTATATTGACATGGCATATATCCTCAAAAATCTGCCGCAGTACGAGCAGGCTAACGAGCAACTGACGATGCTCTCCAAACGCTGGCAGAAAGAGGTGGATGCCGCTGCGCAGGAGGCACGCGTCATGACGACCAACTACCAGACGGAGCAGATCTTCCTCTCCGAAGCCATGAGACGCGAACGCGAACAGGAGATAGTGAAGAAAGAGCAGGAGGTCCTGGAACTCAAACGCAAGTATTTCGGACAGGAGGGCGAGCTCTACAAAAAGCGCGAAGCGCTCATCAAACCCATACAGGACGAGATATACAATGCCATACAAGATTTGGCGAACGAGAAACGAATTGACATCGTCAAAGACCGCTCCGCCGACCCGGCACTCATCTACATGTCCTCCAAACTGGACATCTCCGACCAAGTCCTCCAAAAATTAGGGGCAAAATAGGGTCGACCCCGACGGTCACCCGACGGTCAGCCGACGGTCGAACGGGAAACGTACGGGAAACAACCGAGAAAATAACTAAAAACAACTATAAGAAATGAAGAAAATTATTATCACAATCCTGCTGGCTCTGCCGATGCTCGCCAGCGCACAGAAATTCGGTCACATCAACACACAGGAGCTCTTCGCTCAAATGCCGGAAGTAGCACAAATCAAACTGAAGATGGACACTATCAACTCGCAGTACGAGACCCAGCTGGCTTCCATGAACGAGGAGATCCAAAAGAAGTATCAGGACTATCAGGCACAAGAGGCTACCATGGCGGACGCAATCAAACAAATCCGTCAGCAGGAGCTGCAGGAGATGCAGCAGCGCATTCAGCTCTTCTATCAGACAGCAGAGCAGGATATCCAGAAAAAACAACAGGAGTTGCTGGCTCCGGTGCATGAGAAAATGACAAAGGCTATCAAGGCTGTCGGAGAACGCGAAGGATACACCTATATCTTCGACTCCGCCGCAATGGTACATATCGGAGCAGATGCAACCGACCTCATGCCGGCTGTCAAGAAAGAACTGGGTATTAAATAATTCTCAATTCTCAATTCTCAATTAATTATGGCCGATGGCTATTTAGAATCCCACTATGCCGAATACGAAAAGAAGAAGGCAGAGTGGCTCAAAAAAAAGAAAAAATGGTCGTACCAAAAACCGGCCAAGGATAACTGATTAGAATCTTCAAATTATCAAATCTTCAAATGGTAAATCAATTAAAACAGACCCTGCGCGATAGTGCTGCGGCACGGTGGACGGTACTCGTTCTGGTGGCGTCGATGATGTTCTTCGCATATATGTTCGTGGACATCCTCTCGCCGCTGGCTTCCTTGCTCAATGATACACTCGGATGGGATCAGGGCGTGTTCGGTACGTACGCCGCAGGTGAATACCTCCTCAATGTGTTCGGGTTCCTGATCTTGGCTGGTATCATCCTCGATAAGATGGGTGTCCGTTTTACGGGCTTGCTCTCTGCTTCGCTCATGGTGATCGGAGCGGCAATCAAGTATTTTGGTATCTCGTGGGCAGATGCCAATACCGTTGAATGGCTCAATTCCTGGTGGCCCGCAATGCCCGGATCTGCCAAACTGGCTATGTTCGGCTTTATGATCTTCGGCTGCGGCGCAGAGATGGCAGGCACAACGGTTAGTAAGATCCTTGCCAAATGGTTCAAAGGCAAAGAGATGGCGCTGGCGATGGGCTTGGAGATGGCGATTGCCCGTTTGGGCGTGTTCGCCGCTATGTGGCTCTCGCCGATGATCAGCGAGAAATTCGCAGTCGGTGGTGTCAACTCGGTCGTTGCTCCGCTGCTCTTCTCGGCTGCGCTATTAGTAATAGGTCTGCTCAACTTCTTTATCTTCACCATCATGGATAAGACCTTCGACAGCCAACTGGTGGCGATCGGAGAAGCAACGGCGGAGAAAGATCCGGAGGACGAGTTCCATGTCTCCGACTTGGCGCAGATCTTCCGCTCGAAGATGTTCTGGATCGTAGCGCTCCTTTGCGTGCTCTATTATTCGGCGATCTTCCCCTTCCAGCGTTTTGCTACGAACTTCTTGGAGGAGACGCTCTCTATCTCCAATGCAGAGGCAGCAGGTCTCTTCAAATGGTTCCCGATCCTCGCAATGGTATTGACGCCGTTCCTCGGTGCGTTCATCGACTACAAAGGCAAAGGCGCTTCGATGATGCTCCTCGGAGCGGTTATTATGACCGCTTGCCATCTGGTATTCGCATTCGTACTGCCGGCATATCCGTCCAAGACACTTGCCCTCGTCACGATCCTGATTCTCGGTGTAAGCTTCTCGCTCGTACCGGCTTCTATGTGGCCCTCTGTGCCGAAGATTATTGACGAAAAAGTATTAGGATCGGCGTACTGCCTTATTTTCTGGGTTCAGAATGTGGGACTTTGTCTCGTGCCGCTGCTCATCGGCAAACTGCGTGTGGCTACCAACGGCTACCTCGTGCCGATGATCGTCTTCGCCTCTTTCGGCGTCCTGGCATTCTTGCTGAGTCTCGCTCTTAAAGTGGAGGATAAAAAGAAAAACTATGGATTGGAGCTTCCTAATAAGAAATAAAGAATCCATCCATGTCACAACCGACAGCCGGAAGGTCACTCCCGGCTGTGTCTTTGTGGCATTGAAGGGTGAGCATTTCGACGGGAATGATTTTGTGGAGCAGGCGCGGCGCGACGGAGCGGAATATATCATCTCAGGCGAGAACGCTTTGGCGGAACTGCAAGACCTTGCGCGGGCTTGGAGACGCGAACTGGGATTGCCTATTTTGGGTATTACCGGAACGAACGGAAAGACGACCACCAAGGAACTATGTGCCGCCGTCCTCTCAACGAAATACAAACTCTATTATACCCAAGGCAATCTGAATAATCAACTCGGTGTGCCGCTTACCTTATTAAATATAACGCGCGCGCACGAGATGGCGATCGTGGAGATGGGTGCTTCCCATCCGGGCGATATCAAGGAACTGGTGGAGATCGCAGAACCGAACTACGGTCTGATCACCAACGTCGGCAAGGCGCATTTGCAGGGCTTCGGCTCGTTCGAAGGCGTCATGCGCACTAAAGCGGAGTTGTATGACTTCCTTCGTGCACACAATGGTTTCTGTTTCCGAAACACGGACAATCCGTACTTGGCGCAAATGGCAGGAGACTTGAAAACCGTGGAATACCATACCGGTACGATGCTTTCCGACACGCACCTGGTCGGCGGTTATAACGCAGAGAATGTGTCGGCAGCAATATGTGTCGGACGCTATTTCGGTGTGAGCGAAGAAGATGCGTTGGCGGCTATCCGCGCATATATCCCTTCCAACAACCGCTCCCAGCTGATGCAGACGGAGAAAAATACCGTCGTGGTGGACGCTTATAACGCCAACCCGACTTCCATGCAGGCTGCAATCAACGCATTTGATAATCTTCAAATGCTCCAATCTTCCAATCTTCAAATGCCACAGGCATATATCCTGGGTGCGATGCGCGAATTAGGCGAATACAGCCATCTGGAGCACCAGAACATCGTCAATATGCTGCTGGAGCGCAAGGCGGAGAAAGTGCTGCTGGTGGGAGAGGAGTACAAAGAGACGACTGCGCCGTATCCGGTCTTTGAGAACGTGGAGGCGCTCTGCGAATACCTGCAGCGCGAGCCGTTGAGCGGATATACGATCTTGCTCAAAGGGAGTCGCAGTAACCAATTAGAGAAAGTAATTCCATTATTATGAAAAAATCCGTAGTATATACTATTTTTGCTATCCTGCTTGTTTTGGTAGCCGTGCTGGCGTACCTCTTTTTGAGCCAGCGCAAAGAGATGAACGAGATGGTGGAGCAAATGACCATTGAGAAAGAAGAGTTGGAGGACGAATACGAAGATCTGGCGATCCAGTTCGACGGGTATCAGCAAATGGACATCCGCAACGACAGCCTGCAGGACCTTCTGGCGCGTGAGCAACAGCGTGTGCAGGATCTGTTGGAGGAATTGCGTACTACCAAGGCTTCCAATGCACGCCGTATAGCGGAGCTGAAGAAAGAGTTGGCTACCGTTCGCGCAGTCATGAAAGATTATGTGCGCCAGATAGACAGTCTCAATGCCACCAACGCCCGACTCACCGTGGAGAACCAGCAGGTGCGCCAGGAGAACCAGCAATACCGTTCGCGCAATGAGGAACTGACCCAAGCGAACACGGAGTTGACAGAGACAGTAACCCGTGCAGCCATGCTGGAGATCACTTCCAACACTGTGACCATGCTCAATAAGAGCGACAAGAGAACGCGTATGTCGAGCCATGCACGTAAACTGCAGTTCGATTTTGTGATTGCGAAAAACATCACCTGCACACCGGGAATGAAGGATCTCTACGTCCGTGTGATCACACCCGCCGGCGAACTGATGGACGAAAGCGAGAGCAAACTTTTCGCTTTCGAGAGCGGAGAGATCCCTTATTCGCTGACCCAACAGATCGAATACAGCGGAGAGGCATATAGCGGCACGTGCTACTGTCCGCTGGGAGAGGGAGAAAAAGTGCAACCAGGATTCTATACGGTGGATTTCTTCTGCGAAGGAAACCTCATCGGCTCCTTCCCGTTCCAGCTGAAAAAATAAAAAGAAAGTGATTTTTTTTCACAAAAACTTGCACATTCTAAAAAAAAGCAGTACCTTTGCACCCGCTTTAATGAAAAAGACGAAGGAAAGATGGCAGAGTGGTCTAATGCACCGGTCTTGAAAACCGACGTACTGAAAGGTACCGGGGGTTCGAATCCCTCTCTTTCCGCATGAAAAACTTTTCTATGCTTGCCAAGACATTCAAGGGCTTGGAGGAAGTATTAGCGCAAGAACTGATAGAACTCGGCGCAAACGACGTGCTCATCGAAAGACGAGCCGTTTCTTTTAGAGGGGATAAGGCGCTGCTTTATCGCGCGAATCTATGTCTGCGCACCGCCTCGCGTGTGCTGGTTCCAATTGCTACAGGCAAACTAAAAACCAAGAATGAGAAATCTAAAGTCAAGCCCGAGGATTGGCTGTACGAATTGGTGAACGAAATCGACTGGGCGCAATACATGACGGTCGATACCTCTTTTGCCATCGACGCAACGGTCTATAGCGAGACCTTCCGCAACAGCCGTTTTGTGACCTACCGCGTCAAAGATGCTATAGCCGATTACTGGACCCAGAAGGAAGGAAAGCGTCCGAACGTGAGCACCCAAGAGCCGGAACTGCTGATCAATGTGCACATAGCGAATGAGCAGGTGACGGTTTCGCTGGACAGCAGCGGAGAGAGTTTGCATAAGCGCGGCTACCGCGTAGCGAACACCGAAGCGCCAATCAACGAAGCGCTGGCGGCAGGGATGTTACTGATGGCGGGATGGAAAGGACAATCGGATTTCTATGACCCGATGTGCGGATCAGGTACGCTGCTGATCGAAGCGGCGCTCGTTGCCCGTAACATAGCACCGGGTGTCTTCCGTCAGTCGTTTGCTTTTGAGAAATGGCGGGACTTCGATGCGGAGTTATGGAGCGATATCTACAACGACGACTCTGCCGAGCGGGAGTTTACGCACAAGATATACGGCTCCGATGCTTCGTTCTATGCCATCCAGCAAGCGGCGAAGAATATCAAGTCCGCCGGCGTGCAAAAGGACATCGAACTCCGCCAGATCCGCTTGGAGGAAATCAAAAATCCTTTTTCCCTCTCTTGTGAGGAAGGCGAGGGTGGGGTTTCACCTCTGGTGATGTTGAACCCGCCTTACGGAGAACGCCTTGCGTCCAACAAAGACATGGAGGAACTCTATGCCAAAATAGGCACGGCGCTGAAACACCAATTCACCGGAGCAACGGCATGGATCATTTCTTCCAATGCAGCGGCGATGAAATGTATCGGACTCAAACCGACCAAGAAATACCGCTTGCTGAATGGAGAACTGGATTGCCAATTCAACCAATACGAACTATTTGCCGGAAAAAGAAATGACTCCCATTTACATAGCTGATTATAATTACCCTTTGCCGGACGAGCGGATTGCCAAATACCCGCTGCCGGAGCGTGACCACAGCAAACTGCTGGTCTATCGCGACGGGCAGGTGAGTGAGGACCGGTTTTACAATGTGGGCGACTACATCGCGCCGCACTCACTCCTTATATATAATAATACGCGCGTGATACAAGCCCGTCTGGAGTTCCATAAACCCACCGGTGCGCGGATCGAGGTCTTCTGTCTGGAGCCGCTGGAGCCGCATGACTACCAGCTCTCGCTCTCTTCGACCACCGGCTGCACATGGAAATGTATGGTGGGCAATGCTAAGAAATGGCACACCGAAGCCATCGAACTGAAAGCGGGCGAGTGGACGCTCCGTGCGTATAAGCAAGAGACGCTGGGCAATACGTTTGCCGTGCGTTTCGAATGGGACGAAGCGAATGTCTCGTTTGCTGAGATCTTGGACGCGATGGGCGAACTGCCTATTCCTCCGTACTTGAACCGCAAGACCGAGGAGAGCGATAAGACGACTTATCAGACCGTTTATTCGCGCATCAAAGGTTCTGTGGCTGCTCCGACTGCGGGACTCCATTTCACGGAGAAAGTGTTGAGCGATCTGCATAATCGCGGAATAGAGACGGACGAAGTGACGCTGCATGTGGGAGCCGGGACTTTCCTGCCGGTCAAGACCGCGGACGCCAATGAGCATACCATGCATACCGAGATTATTGCGGTGCCCAAATCGACGATCGAACATATCATTGCCCAAATAGGTCATATCGTGGCGGTCGGGACTACCTCTATGCGCACGCTGGAGAGTCTCTATTTCATCGGCTGCCGGTTTCTCAATACAGAGGCGTCGGAGTACCGGAATATAGAGAGTATCCACGTGGGACAATTTGAACCCTATGAACAGAAATCGTTCCCTTCGACCGAAGAGGCGCTCCGAGCGATTGTGGCATATCTGGACGCAACCGGTCAGCAGACGCTGCATGCCGAGACCCAGATCATGATCAAACCCGGCTATGTGTTCCATGTGGTGGACCAACTGATCACCAATTTCCACCAGCCGCAATCAACGCTTCTGCTGTTGGTCAGTGCGTTTGTGGGAGGCGACTGGCGCACCATTTATGACTACGCCCTGGGGCATGAGTTCCGGTTTCTGAGTTATGGCGACAGCTCTATCCTGAATCGTAAATTGTAAATTATCAATTATCAATTATCAATTATGATTGATACCCATATCCATATTGATGAAGAAGCGTACGCTCCCGACCGCGAGGAAGTGATCGCTCTCCAGCGCGAGAGTGGAGTAGAAGCCATGATTGTGCCGGGCGTCAATGTGGCGTCTATAGAGACAGTTCTGGAGGTATGCCATGCGCATTCCGGATATTGCTATCCGGCGCTCGGGCTGCATCCCGAAGATGTCAAAGAGGATTGGGAGTGCCAACTGGCACTTGTGGAAAAAGCAATCCGGGAGCACCGCCATGAACTGGTGGCAATCGGAGAGATCGGACTGGATTATTATTGGGACAAGACGTATAAGGAAGAGCAAAAAGAGGTGCTTCGTCGGCAACTGCGGCTGGTGCAAGAACTGGGTCTGCCGGTGATCCTGCATAACCGCGAGGCGACAGAAGATATCCTTAAAATTTTACAATTGACAATTCACAATTCACAATCGGGACATCCTCTGCGCGGGGTTTTCCATTGCTTCAATGGTAGCCGCGAGACGGCACAACAGATCCTGGATATGGGGCTGTACCTCGGTATAGGAGGGGTGATCACGTTCAAAAACTGCAAATTGGCAGACATACTGGCTGGAGACGAACGGTTTGCTCCTGTTCCTCTGGACCGCTTGGTGCTCGAAACAGACGGACCTTATATGGCGCCTGTTCCGCATCGTGGTCAACGCAACGAGAGCCGATTTATGATCCATGTGGCGGAGCGTCTGTCGCAGGTCTATAAAGAGCCGGTAGAACAGATAATTGCGCAAACAAATGCGAACTCAAGACTACTTTTTTCGATAAAATGAGTAATTTTTTGCAAAAAAATGTCCAAACTCTTGCGTATGTCGCAAAAAAGCAGTAATTTTGTACCCGATTAGCGAAAAGTCGCAAAGGAGAGATGCTCGAGTGGTTGAAGAGGCACGCCTGGAAAGCGTGTAAACTCCAAAAGGGTTTCCGGGGTTCGAATCCCCGTCTCTCCGCAAGACATTGACAAGGTTTGTCTGTCCAAGCTTGCTTGAGCAAGCAAACATTGGCAATGGATTGAACAAGGTGCCAGCGGCAGCTTGTGGGGATTACGAAGGAATCCCCGTCTCTCCGCAAAAAGATTAACCGAAGAATACAAACAAACACAAATAATTTAATTAACAATTTATTCTCATGAAAAAAGTATTTGCAACCCTTACAGTGCTGGCAATGCTGACCTTTGGTAGCGCAGCAGTAATGGCACAAGAGGCAGCTGCTCCTGCTGAGGAAGCTGCTGTTGAACAAGTAGATGAAGCTGCTCCGGTAGCTGAAGAAGTAGTTGAGGCTCCTGCTGAGGAGGCTGGTGGTCTTGTAGCTCTTCACAAAACGCTGAAGACGAAATTTATCGAAGGTGGCGCCGGCTTTATGGCGTTGACTCTTGTTACTCTCGTGTTCGGTCTGGCTCTTTGCATCGAGCGTATCATTTATCTCTCGCTCAGCAAGACGAACACAAAGAAACTGCTCGAAGACGTAGAAGCTGCGCTTAAACAAGGCGGTATCGAGAAAGCTCTGGAGGTTTGCCGCAATACACGCGGACCGGTCGCTTCGATCTTCTATCAGGGTCTGAGCCGCTATGACGAGGGTATCGACGTTGTTGAGAAGACCGTTGCTTCCTATGGTGGCGTTCAACTCGGTCTCTTGGAGAAGAACCTCTCTTGGATCACGCTCTTCATCGCTATCGCTCCGTCTCTCGGTTTCTTGGGTACCATCATCGGTATGATCGAGGCATTCGATAAGATCCAGCAAGTAGGTGATATCTCTGCAACGGTTGTTGCCGGCGGTATCAAGGTCGCTCTGTTGACTACCCTTCTCGGTTTGATCATCGCAGTTGTTCTGCAGTTGTTCTACAACTATATCCTTTCGCTCGTTGAGGGTCTGGTAAACGAAATGGAGGATAGCTCCATCAGCCTGCTCGACATCGTAGTAGAGTACGACAAGGCTCAGAAAAAGTAATTGTACCAGCCGCGATTGGCTGATTGTAAACGAACAATTAATTTAAATTTTTGAGCATTATGAAAAACTATAAAATGATTCCTAAGATTACTCTATTGTCGCTTCTGGCGCTGGGCATCGCGTTCATCGCGTTGTTCTTCCTGGGAGGCTCCAACGGTAGTCTGGAGGTAGCCGGTGATTTCCTGGATATTCCTCGCTTCACCGATGCATTCCTCATCTGGAACTACATCCTCTTCGGGCTCGTAGTTCTGATCACTCTGGCTGTGGTATGCGTAGATTTTGCCAACAACTGGAAGACCGACCGTCGCAAAGCGTATATGACGCTTGGTGTGGTATGCGGATTTGTAGTATTGGCATGTGTATGCTGGTTCCTTGGCAGCCCGGAGAAAATCAACATCATCGGTTACGAAGGCACGGATAACGAAGGCTTCTGGGCTCAGATGGCTGACGCTGTTATCTATGCTTGCTATTTCCTCATCGCCGCTACGCTTATCGTAATGGCTTGGGGATATGCCTATACTAAAAAACTGTCGAAGTAAAACACATTTATCATGGCAAAGAAAGTCCCACAGATCAATGCCAGCTCTATGGCAGACATCTCGTTCCTGTTGCTGATTTTCTTCCTGGTGACCACCTCTATGGATGTGAACCAGGGACTGGCTCGCCGTCTGCCTGCTCCTATTCCTCCCGACCAGAAAGTGGAGGACAAGGATATCAACAAGCGTAACCTGTTGGTAGTGAAGATCAACTCTGCTAACCAACTGATGGTGCAAGGCCAGTTGATGGATGTGAAGCAACTTAGAGAGAGAGCTAAGGAGTTCATTAAAAACGAGCAGAATGCCGATTACTATCCTAAATTGGTGGAGGAAGATTTCGGAGCTCCGTTCGGCGTACTGAAGTACACCAAGGATCACGTGATCTCTGTCCAAAACGATGTGGATACCCAATATCAGGCGTATCTGGACGTTCAGAACGAACTCGTAGCGGCGTATAATGAATTGCGTGAAGAATGCGCGCAGAAGTATTTCCACAAGAGCTATAACGAACTCGACGAGGATCAACAGAAGCAGATCCAAAAGATCTATCCTCAGAAGATTTCCGAGGCTGAACCTAAAAATTACGGTAATTGATATGGCTAAGATACGTAGAAATGAGAAACGAGAGATGCCGGCGCTGAATACCTCCTCTCTCCCTGATATTATCTTCATGCTGCTGTTCTTCTTCATGTCTGTTACGTCAATGAAGGAGGTGACCTATAAGGTTCAATTCAAGAACCCGCAGGCAACCGAGCTGACCAAGCTGGAGAAGAAATCCCTGGTGCGTTATATCTACGTTGGTACACCGACCGCAGAGTTCCGCAAACAATACGGTGCAGAGACTCGTATTCAGCTGGATGACCAGTTCGCAGAGGCGAAAGAGATTGGCGAGTATATCGTTAATGAGCGTTCGTCTATGAAAGAGAGCGAGCAAGGTTTGATGACTGTTTCGATCAAAGCGGACAAGGAGACCAAGATGGGTGTCATTGCGGACATCAAACAGGAGCTCCGTCGCGCATACGCACTGAAGATCAGTTACGCTGCAACCCAGCGCACAAGTTACTAAGAGTAGAAAGTCGAAAGACCGCTTTGCTCAGAGTAGAAAGAGCAAATTAAAGCCACCTTTTCGGGTGGCTTTAATTGTATTACCGGAAATGAATTACTGCAGACGTTTGCCGGTTACATTCAGGTCGCCGAGTTGGAGATATTTCTTGCCTTGCGGCTTGCCGTTGGAGTCATACCAAGGCAGGATACGGAGGTGGAGCGTTTGTCCGGCAGGCACGAGGATCGGTTGATCCAATTGGATCGTGATCTTCTTGTTCTTTGGCAGCGCGGTATTCTCATAGATCGTTGTCACGCCGCTGAACTCCTCTCCGAAACCATAGTTGATATGGATATTCATGCCCGGACCGCCGATGGCTTTGAGGGGCAGGGTAATGGTCTCAATAACGAGCCCTTTTTTCTTCTCTGCCGCAATCGTATATTCGATATATCGGTTCGCCACCTCATCGATTTCTCCTGCGGGCCAAAGACCTCCGGCTGCTATGTAGCCTTTCTTGGTACGCTCGATGTGCTGAAGGTTGGTGACTGCCAGCTGCTCGCTGAATGGTGTTCCTTTGGCATCGAGAGCCGCTTTCTTTCCTGCCTCTTCGATGTTCTGCGCGTACGCGTTGTATGCCTCTTTAGAAGGGAAAACCATCCACGATTTCAGTTCCTCCAGCTCCGGAGAATTAGTGATCAGTTCATACGCCAGACTTGCAATCGCCATGCCGCCGGCAGCGGAGGTGTGCGTTTTGTCACCGCAGTTGAAATAGTTAGCCATACAGTAGTTCTGTCCGGCTTGCTCGTAGAACTCTCGGCTGCGGGCAGTCATGTCTAGGAATGGCACTGCCATCTCCTGCGCCACCTCCTGCATACACCGCACATAATCTTTGTCCCGTGTGCCTGCCGGAGCCAAGACTTTCGCAGCTTCCGTGCGGGTGAGTTCTTTCGTTCCCGCCAACTTATGCCGTCCCTCATCGTTGATCTTTCCGTCTTTGAAATATGCACGGCAAATGGGACTCATTAGGATTGGTGTCACGCCCATTTCGCGTGCCTCGTTGATAAAGCGGAAGAGGTACTCTTTGTAGGTGGTGTTGGGTTCTGTGCCGCGCATGTCGGTCAGCGTGTCTTTGCCCTCTGCGCGCAGGCGTGCGTTCTCCACATAGACATCTTCGCCTTTGCATTTCTCGTCGTTGTGGGCAAACTGAATAATCAGGTAGTCGCCGGCTTTCATCTGCTTCTTGACGGACGGCCAGAGATTGTCGGTCTCGTAGAACGTGCGGGTCGAAGCGCCCGACTTACCGCGGTTGTTCACGCTCACCGAGTCGGCATTGAAGAACGCCTGCAGATACATGCCCCAGCCGCGTTTAGGCGTTGCGGCGGGTTTGTAATCGCTCATCGTGCTGTCTCCGATGGTGTGTACTCGCCGCTTGGCGGCGAAGAGCCTACCCCCATCCCCTCCCTGAAGGGAAGGGAGTAATAGCATAGCTGATAGCATTGCTAAAGAAAAAATCTTTCTCATGGTTAATATGTTTTAGTGTTGTTAATCTCTTTCAGGCTTCTAAAAGGTACTGTAGTTCCTGTACGAAATAGCGCACATCTTCGTGATACCGGCTCAGTTCGTTCCAAGCTCGGCGGAACTGGTCGCGGTTGTTCTTGGTTGTATAGTCTTTGGACAGTTCCTCGCTCATCCACCGTGTTATATCCGGCACGGAGCACGCGCGGCGCACGTATCCCATCTGCCGCATGGCATAGATGGCGGCGGAGAGGCATTTATAGTAATCCCACTCTTTTTCTTGAAGGCGCAGGTATTGGGTCAGTTGACGTTGCTGTAACTCCGATGTCTCTTCGGTCCAGAAACGCACCGGTTTCTGCGGTTTGAGGTGCCTGGTGACGAACCGCTGCCAATTGAGCATCCATTGCGCAAAGATGCGTTGCGAGTCCTCGTTCAGCGCGTTCACTTCGTCCATGACGAATCCCCAATCAGTCTCTTGCTCTACGATGAAATTGCGGTGCTTGGGTGCCCGCGGTTGCGAACCCGGTATCTCGCGCAGTTGCGCCTGATAACTCGTCCAAACCCATTTCAGGTAGCGGAACATGATATCCTCTGCCGCCTCGCCTTCGAACACCAAGGTCGGGGATGATTGGTCATTGGTCATTGGTGATTGATTATTGGTCTCATCGGCTAGTGCGGTCACTAAGGCGGGATCTGTCCAGTCCATTTGGATGAAGCGTTGGCGGCGTGTCTCTACCCGCGCTGCGGCGAGCAGCCAACTCGCAAAAGGAGCCTGCCACGGGCAGCACTCCCATATATGTGCGCAGAAAGTCTCGGTGACCAGATAGCGCATATAGCGGTCGGTCAGGCGTAAAGCCAAGTCCAGAAGCAGGCGGTTCGGACAGATGTCCGCAAAGCTCATTTCTTCAGTCGCGACGGATATATACGCCTCGCTCAGCAGCCGGGTCTCCACGGTGAGCAGACCCCATTCCTCGCGGCGCACCTCGCGCTCATATTTCTTGATCCACGCTATCTGCTCCGCTTCGCTGTCGATGGCGATGCCGCGGCGGTTGCCTTCGTCCGTGTCCACCAGCAACGCAGATACCAACGCCGCGCCCAGCACGCCGCCGATCTCGATGTCCTTCCCCCGAATCATTAGACGGTGGGAGGTATATGCCATATCTTCGCTAAAACGGTAGTCTTCTAACATAATCGGCTACTGAAATATTGGCATTTGCGCTATAGCGTACAAAGGAATTACATCTACATGACGAACAGCCCCTTCCGCTATTTTGTCTTCGTAATCAAACTGCCCGAAATTCTCCAAAGAGCATCGCAAGGCATAATTTAAGTTCTTCTCGCGCATAAAATTCCAAAGACTTTTCATTCCACCCTGTGTTTCTGCTTTGACTTCGATTGGTAGTACACGCGCATTGAAAGACTCCAGATAATCCACTTCTGATTGGCTGTTTTTCTCCTCCCGCGTCCAATAGTACAACTCATGCCGCAGGTTAGAGGGCATGTTTTTGATAATCTCCAAGCCGGCTATCATCTCTGAAATCTTTCCTTTGTTGACCAAATCGGTCTCAGAGGCAGTCAGAATATCCTCTGTAATCTGCCGAACCGAACCCAGCGACATATTCAAAAGCCGGAGCAAGATACCGCTATCAAACAATAATATCTTTTGATAGGAGTGATCCGCCTCGTCCCCTAATGGCAAACCATTAGCCGATGTACGCGTAGCAGGAATCAACAGACCAGCCATTATTAGCAGATCCAGCGCTTCACGCACTTTGGATGCTTTTTCGCTTGCCGCTTGCGCATACACGAACTTATTGGTAATCTGCGATGCCGCACTTCGTAATACCTGACGCAGAAGAACAGGATCAACTTTCTTTTTATACTTGGCAAAATCATCCTCATAGGAAAGAATCAGTTCATCCTGCAGTTCCTGACATTGCAGATAATCACCTGTCTCATCCCATTTGCAGACCACTTCCGGGAGGCCGCCAATCATGATATAATTGCGGAACTGCCGCACAAGCTGTGTATAGAACACTTCGTTTAGCGGTTGCAGAGGTGAGGCCTTCTGACGTTCAGCGATCAGTCCGGATTTCCCTGTCGCCATAAGGAACTCATCAAAACTCATGGGAAACATAAACAGCGATTTCATTCTTCCGACGCCAAAAGTGGGTAGTTCGGCTAATGCAAATTCCAATAGTGAACCGGCAGCTATCACATGCAACTGAGGATAATCCTCGGCAAAGAACCGCAGACTAAGTATGGCATTGGGGCAGGCTTGTATCTCATCGAAGAACAGCAATGTTTTGCCGGGTTGCACTTGCTTGCCGACCAGATTGGCTATTTGCGATGCAATCACATGTGCATCCAAGTCGCCATTAAAGAGCGGATGGAAAGACTTTTGCTTATCAAAGTTAATCTCCACAAAACTCTCGAACTGCTCTCCCAAATGCCGGACAGCGGTTGATTTTCCTACCTGACGTGCACCACGTAATAACAAAGGCTTGTGGTTACTGCTTTTAGCCCACTCTAATAATGCAGCATCAATTTTCCGTTCCTTATACATTGATAATATGCGTTTTAATGTACTATATTCGATAAATTCCAAATAAATAATCCGCCATATTTAGACAAAATCTAAACAAATAATTTGCTGTATTTTGTCAAAATCCAAATAAAAATCGCTGCAAAGGTACTAAAAAAATTGCACATATGCAAGAGATTGCATGTTTTTTTGCCTTTTCTGCTATAACAAGCACAAAAAAACGGACCGAAGTCCGTCTTTTATTCCGGTACAAAATTTATTCTACTCTGAATGCCGGTGCCATTAGTTCTTGTTCTTCGCGGGGGGGGGCGGTAGTGCATATATGCAAACAATTAAGCGAAAAAATGTGATTAGAGAGTGTTTTTGCCCAATGCAAAGGACATATTTGTGCACATATTGTCCGATCCACGGTGCAAAGGTATATTTTTTTTATTTTGAGACGTGCTTAGTAACCACAATGCTTACTTCGTAAAGTAAGTATAAGGGAATAGTAACGAGTATCAATGTCATCAAATCAGGTGGTGTAATGATTGCTGCCACTATCATTATTATGAGAAACGCGTATTGACGATATTTTGCCAGCATTTCACTATCAATGAAGCCCAGTTTTGCTAAGAAATAAGCAATAACTGGCAACTGGAACACAACACCCATTACTAATGTAAGTGTTACAAAAGTAGAGATATAACTATCCAACGTAATAGTACTATGTACTTGTTCTGCAACGGAGTAAGTTCCCAAGAAACGGAAAGAAATAGGAAAGAGGATAAAATAACTCATCAATACACCAACAATAAAAAGCGTATAGATGGTGAGCAGAACTGGAATAGAATACTTGCGTTCGTTTTCATAGAGCGCCGGGGAAATAAAGCGGAATAGTTCAAACAAGATATATGGGGATGCGCAAAGTAATCCGAGATAGAGCGAGGTGGAAATATGCGTCATAAACTGGCTACTAAGGTCAGTTGCAATCAAGTCCACTTCGAATGGCGCGAAGTGGAAATCATATCCCGCCCATGCGAAAGAACGCTCAATCCAATGATATAAACAAAAGTCGCTTTTGCTTGGAGCCAGCAGCAAGTCAAAAGTGGTGTCTTTGAAGCAAAAGATTGCACAAGCAAAAACGGCTGTCACGATCAACACCCGAAACAACATCCGACGGAGCACCTCCAGGTGTCCGCCAAATGTCAGCATTTGGTTGTCATCACTCATCCTTCGGCTCTTGCGGAGTTTCCTCTTTTTTCTGTTCTTCGCGTTGCGGTTGTTCGTCGTTGTTGTTTATGTCTTCTTTAACTTCGTTCATCCCCTCCTTGAACTCTTTAACTCCCTTGCCTAACCCTCGCATGAGTTCAGGCAGTTTCTTTCCGCCGAAGATAAGGAGTGCGATGCCACCAATAACGATGATTTCCGTTGTTCCGATGAAGAGTAAAATCATATTTAACATACGAAAAATATTTAATTTACGAGATATATTTCGCAGGATTCAAAATTTATTTCCCAGTTACCATTTTTAGTTGACTCCCATTGGTATTTTTGGGACATTTTATCCCACCATTTTTGGAATTTTGAGCTAGTCTCGGCCATATCATTCACAAGTTTCTCGTATAATTCTGCATTATCAGCAGTGAGAATCTTAGCCAATTCGTTTAATCCATTTCGGCGCTCAAAAAGAGCCTGAATTTCGTTTCTTTCCTCAGGAGTTACCTGACCTACTAATTTTTTCATAATTGTTAGAATTTTTCCCGTACATCAAACGGGTCAAGATAATCAATTTCTTTTATTTCTTCTCCGGCATTGAGTCCGACCGCCCTTAGTTGTTGCTGCAAAGTGCGTGCAGCATTACGCTCCAAGTGCGCCAATACACATTGCTGATGCGAAGGCGTATTATTGTCCCACGTCAGTTTTTGGTTCAGCCAGATACAGCGGTTGCAATGATACGCATCGCAAATACGGCACAAGGGCGCATGGTCGAGTTTGAGCAACTGAGGATTAGGAATTTGCAAGCCTGTTTCCAAATCGCCGACGCTTCTTTCCGAAGATGGTTTGTGGTGATTCAGTCGGTTGCTAATCCCCATTTTCTCATCATAGTAGAATGCCGGACAAAGATAGAATTTGCCATTCGGGGCCAGTGTGATATTGCTGTCACCTGCGCCGCAGTTGTGCATCTCTTTCAATGTTAATCTGTCTGTCAGAATATTCACTTCGGATTGATAATCAGACTTACGTAAGTTAAGCACCATTGCACTGAGTGTGGACAATGCTTTCTTATATTGCTCAATTTGTTCGTCCTGAAATAGCTCTGCATCTTTCAAGCAGATAATAAGGCGAGTAACTTGTGACAACATCGCAGCGATATCATACTGTTTCGATATAAAATCCGCAACAGTAGTACGCAATATTGCAGTTCCTGCGGTAGAAGAAAGAGTCACATCATTATAAACTTTTATGTCATGACCTATTTTTATATGGTCGATGGACTCAATAAGTTCGCTGTATTCTTTCGGTAAGTCATACTCGGGGTAGACATACTGAATCATTAAGTTCTCTTTCATCCCAAAGAGAATCGCCTTTTTTAGAGTATTCAACGAAATGAGATAGCGTTCCTTTAGTGGGTTCTCAGCATGGCAATATGCCACGCTCGTATCGTCCAATAAAATAACTAAGTATTGTAGCATGGCATTAAGAAATTTCCGGTTTGACATGTGCATTGTTGGCTTCGAACTCTTCACGTTGACCATCTAACTCCAGTTTGCGGTAGAGTTTATTCCAATAATAGTTGTTCGCACGCACACGTGCTTTATGCATTTTGCAAATGGCGGTGGAGCGTTCAAAAACGGTGTGTGTGTGCGCGGCATCGAAGTTCTCTCCTTGACACCAGGCGCATCCACTCGCGACCTCACAGTCAATACATTCTGGCGCAGATTGTGTGCATCTGTCCAATGTCAAAAACGGACGTATTTTGTTATAGTCTATGCCGTCATGAATGTTTCCAATTATCCAGGCTTCTTTATCTCGAAGAGAATATTGGGCGAACCGCGTACAAGGATAAAAATTCCCCTCAGCATCAATTGAAAGCATCCTGCCAGCACCGCACCAATTGCCGTTCTGCAACTTACAATCTAATGGTTTGCCCATATTTTCGTTGAAAAAAGAACAACTGAAATTTTTGTATAACTCACGTTCTATAATACTATCAGCCAAACGCATTAATTGCTCTTCAAAAAGTTGGTCATCGCCATTTTGCCAAACATCCTCAAACACGCAGTTGATATTCACTTCATGTATACCTAACCCGTACAAATGAAGGACTGATTCGTGTATATAAGGAATATCAGCACTACTAATAGTTACTTTAGTCGCCGAGTGAGGAAATTGTTTAATCCATAACGGAATATTGCATACCACATCTTGATAAGACCCGCGTCCGGAATTCTTGTACACACGATTCAAATCGTGTTTGCGCTCTGTACCATCAATAGTAATTCCTATAGATAGATGATTGTAATTTTTCTTTATGAAATTCTGGACTTTATCGCTCGCATAATTAATCCCATTCGTAGAAAACGAGAACCTATAGGAGTTGAACCATTGATGATTACGACGAAATAGTTCTGTCTTTATATAATCACAGATTCTATCTATTAGGTCGATTTCCAGAAATGGTTCGCCTCCTATAAAATCCCATACAACACTATCATATGCAAAGTTAGGATCATTTTCGTGGTCTAGTATATAATCTATCGCTGCCTTTGCAACATTCCACGGCATCCTTTCTTTTTCATTTTTCCCAACGAGATAACAATACTTGCACGCAAGCTGACAGTCTTTAGTGACAATAAACGTAATGTTTTTTGCCATCTTTTCATGCCATACATCGTTCCGTTTCCGAATAGTAGACATATATTTGCTATAGCTTAATAATTACTATTTGCACAATCAGCCCGACAACTACCGGAACATGTCCCATAACACAAAGACTCGCAAGTGCCTTGGCAACGCCCCATACATGCTCCGCTACATGTGTCTAAGCATGATTTCCTACAACTTCCTACACAAGACCAACTACATGAGTCTGCACAATCTGCTGTACATGTTCTGCTACATCCGCCTTTGCATGTATTCGTGCACCTTCCGGTACAATCTCCTCTGCATGAACCTTTACAACTACTGCTACAGCCAGTATAACAACTACCAGAGCATGGTGATTCTCTATTACATCCCATCGGGGCTGCCATAGACGAAGCCTCTGCAACTGAAGTAAGACATGGATTCGTAAAAACTGCAATTGCTCCAATAATGGGAAGTGCGCGTTTCGCTGCTGCCTTAAAGAATTGCCTGCGTGATTGCAGTTCTTCATTTTTATTAATTTCTTTCATGATGATAACTGCCGGTTATATCCCATCGGTACATCGGTTCTAATATAATTTAAATATTCTACTTAAATTTTCTATTGGTTGAAAACTATCGGTCTTTGTAATAATCACACACATCATCATAAATATTCGATGCAATATTATTAGCATATTTACTGATAGTGGCGCCTATACTTGCCCCAGCGGCTGCTCCTGCGGGACCTCCAGAGGCTCCAACTGATGCTGCAGCAGAAGTGATGATTGAACTAATCGCCACCTGAAGGCTTGTTTTCATTATTCCCTTTGTGTACTTATTGCCGCAAAACAAGTCATATACAGGACGCCCATTACTATCTTCTCTTCTTTCTATAGAGAGAGAAATAGATTGTTGAGTGTTGTCGTCTTCGATAACAGCTGTGTTACCGTAAGTTACAAGTGTAAGACCATCTCCAATGCGATACCTTTCTGCAAACAAAGGAATGCACATGACTAATGTTAATAAAACTACGATTACCTTTTTCATTTGTTTCTCTAGCGGTTATATCCCATCGCCCCATCGGTTTTAATTATTAATATGTTTTCTATCCAATAAATCCTGCAACAAAAAAAAAGCGGGACTGCACTATTGCTGTTCCGCGATTCGAGGCTCTGGTATTGCCTTTTGTTCCAAACAACAACACTGAAGCCCACGCTGTATGCATATATACGTACGCATATGCGTACCTTATTATACATACCACATGGCACCTTGTGCTGCAATGTTTTGGAACAGTGAATTTACCAGATTCCGAATCGCCAAAACAAAGCGCTTAAGACGCCTTTTTCAATATGTCCTGTATCTCACCCGCCCGAAAGACATATACCCTCAGCGTGGGTTCAATACTGCAAAACTTTTGTTTTGCGCTGCAAAAGTACAACTTTTTTTTGATATATGCAAGAGATAAGTGATTTTTTTCGGTTTTTTGGTATGATAGACACGAAACAGGCATAAAAAAATGGACCGAAGTCCGTCTTTTATTCAATATGTTTTCCTGTCAAACGTTAGCGGGTGGCGGTAGTATCATATCGTCTGATACAAAGATACAGGACCTTCGTGCCAGCGCTTTGTTTGTTCTTGCTCCAACTCTTTGTACATGTCGGATGAATAAACACGACGAATAGCATCTGTGACACTTATATGCTCATCCGCACATAACATATCTGCTACCCAACTCACTTTGAAT
>JAFTZQ010000002.1 GCA_017464475.1 Paludibacteraceae bacterium | reverse complement strand
CTTCCTGCCGTCATTCATGCCCTTGGTCTCCATCGATTGCCTAAATAGGCACCGATGGGCTGCTTACAAAAATATCCCTTCGGGATTGGAAAATAAGAAAAATCTATGCAGCGCGTAGGTCGGGGTAAAAGCCTTCAAAAGCAATAACAAAAATAAAATTATTAGTTTCTGTAAGCGAGTTGCATTTCAAAGATCAATTCAGGGAATTGCGCGAGGCGATATCGAGGCGGAGTTCTTCGCCTTGCTGCAGCGCGTAGCGGACGTTGGTAAAGAACGCGAAACGCGCAACGGGATCAATGAGGTGCAGCAGCGATCTGCGGTCACTTATTCCGAAGGAGAGACGCAGACGGCCATCTATCTTGCGCACTCCCACGGGATAGATAAGCTCCGGCGGGAGCAGTGCGTTTGCAGCAATCTCATACACGTCGCTGATGGGCGTGAGGGTTTCGGTGTACCCGCCCTTTTCGTTGGGCTGAAAGTGAACGGTATAGAGTGTGCCGCGTTGCAGCTGCCCCCACGGGGTCTTATGTCGAATTAGTTTTAAAAACATAAAAGTATTTACAATTTATAGTATAGCGATGATTTTAGAAAAAAACATATAAAACCCTTTTGAAGGCTTTTGAGCTTCGCTCTATGCGTATTTTGCTGATAAAAACTCCTCGCAAGCAAACTTTCGGATAGTTTTTACCACCAAACTCCGCAACTCTGCGAGTAAAAGCCTTCAAAAGCAATAAACATAAAAAATTATCACATTGGTAACATACGATTTATTGGTCATTTCCGAAATCGAGTGCAAAGATAAGGGGTTTTGCAGAGGGCGTTGTCGCTTTAGGGCTCTTAAGGGTGCACATCGATGCAATATTTCTCAATAAGATACTTAACGACATTTGGCGGTAACATCTTCGTTTTGGGTTTCACGCCTTGCTCACGGAGGAACTTCTCGTCCGTCAGCAGCCACCGGCGGAAGGTTTTTCCCGATACCCCCGCGGCAGCTGCCAGTTCGCTTTTTAACATAGATTTCATAGCGCGGTTTTTGCTAATTTCCACAATTGTTTAAGCGGTAAGTCCGTTCCCTCGCGTTGCATCTGTGCGACCAGTCTTGCCCGTTTGGCGAAGAGCTCGGAAGCTGCTTTTTGCGCGGGTGTCGGGGCAGGTTGTTTAGGGCACCGCTGCGCGTAGGTTTTACCATTGTAGGTGCGGAAATAATAATTCGATTTAGATGAGATTTTGCCACGCAAAGCGGCGATAGGTAAAATAAATTGTACTTGCATAATGATTAGGATTTAGTAGTGTAGCGATAATTTTAAGAAAAAACATATAAAACCCTTTTGAAGGCTTTAGGAAATCGAAAATGCGCAGCCCCCGAGCCAAATGGCTCTTGCGCCCAAGTCCCTGTATGCCGGTCAGTAAGCAAGCTTCCTGCCGTCATTCCTGCCCTTGGTCTCCATCGATCGCCTAAATAGGCACCGATGGGCTGCTTACAAAAATATAAGAAAACAAGAAAAATCTATGCAGCGCGTAGGTCGGGGTAAAAGCCTTCAAAAGACATAAACATAAAAAAAATTTTTATTAGTCAAAAATTACCAAAAATTATTCAAAAATTTATTAAACGGCGAATTACGCGAATAAAACGAATTTTTATTGGTCAACAATTATCCCACAATTACAACAATTTATTAAACGGCGAATTACGCGAATTAAACGAATTTACGTCACGCGGAACTTAAAATATCGCAACAACAGTAATTAGGATTTAAAAATTGAATAGTGATGGTATATAATGGTACCGGAGTGGTACCGTTAGTAACCCGAAAGTTACCCGAAAATGACGTGAAATTAAGTTTGTTTCACATAAATCACTTGCTGCCCGGTCGGGTTTGCCATTTTCCATCCGTCCAGAGGTTTTGTCGTGCCGTACTTACGGTAATAGTCGGCAAAAGTCATAGTCCAGGTCTGCGGGTGCACAAAGTCCTGGACATAGAAATACGGATTCCGGTTGGCAGGCGCACCGTTTTTCTCCAATTCGGCAATAATGGCAGCCCGCTTCTCTTTGGGCATGTCCATCCATAGTTTCAGAGTGCATGAACGGCGATGCGGAAAGAGTTTTTCGTTGACGCCGAAGAGATACCAAAACTTGTTAAATTCTTCTACGATAAAATAGTCCATAAAATTAAATTTTTTAGTTGTCCTGTCAGTCCTGTCCTGTCATGGAGGTAATAGGACAGGACAAGGACAAGACTGTTTGTTTATAAATTTTCTTTGGTTACTTTCTTTTAAAAAAAGCAACGTCTCTCATTCGAAAGACGCTGCAAAGGTAGGGGATTTTTTGTAAAAAAAAGGTTGGTCTTCATCCGTAGATTTATTTTCTTTGTATATCGTGGGCGTGCATAGCGCGCAGGACGATTTGTTTGATCGTGGAAGAAGAGATATAAAACTCGTCCTCCAGCAGGCAATAAATCTGTTGGTACTGCAGACCGGATGTGATCATTTCGTTGAACCGTTTGAAGATCGCCGCATCTCTGCGGGCTCTCAATTCTGTGTCTCTTTGCATAAGTAATTGAAATTTAGTTGTTAATAAATAGAGTTTCCTTGTTGCTGATTTTTTAAGAAAAAAACATAAAAAAACCTTTTGAAGGCTTTTGAGCTTCGCTCTCACGTACTTTGCTGGTAAAAACTCCTCGCAAGCAAGCTTTCGGATTGTTTTTACCATCAAACTCCGCAACTCTGCGAGTAAAAGCCTTCAAAAGCAATAAACAAAAAAAAATTTTTATTAGTCAAAAATTAAGCCCCCGAGCCTAACGGCTCTTGCGCCCAAGTCCCTGTATGCCGGTCAGTAAGCAAGCTTCCTGCCGTCATTCATGCCCTTGGTCTCCATCGATTGCCTAAATAGGCACCGATGGGCTGCTTACAAAAATATCCCTTCGGGATTGGAAAATAAGAAAAATAGACAAAAAAGCACGGCAAAAGCCGTTGTGGGGCTATTGTCGTGCCGATGTCGTCCTAAGATGGTCGCGTGTTGGTCGCGAGATGATCGCGTGATGGTCGCGTTGGCAACCCGAAGGAGACGCGAACCAAAGGTCGCCGTCAGAAATCAGAAGATGGACTGCTGGCCGTCCGGGGCGAGGGGCGTTTTGCCGAGATGGCGGTATGCCAGTTCGGTTGCTTCGCGTCCGCGGGGGGTGCGTTTGATGAAACCCTCCTTGATAAGATAGGGTTCATAGACATCTTCGATCGTGCCTGCATCTTCTCCCATCGCCGTAGCGATCGTATTGAGACCGACGGGTCCTCCTCGGAACTTGTCGATGATCGTGAGAAGCAGTTTATTATCAATCTGGTCGAGTCCGAAAGTATCGATATTAAGCGCCTCCAGCGCATAGCGCGCTATCTCCAGATCGATTGTGCCGTCCCCTTTGACCTGGGCAAAATCGCGTACACGCCGCAGCAAGGCATTGGCAATACGGGGCGTACCGCGCGAGCGACGGGCAATCTCACCTGCCGCTTTTTCGTTGATCTCCACACCGAGGAGTCCCGCCGAGCGTTTGACGATACCGGCAAGAATATCGGCATCGTAGTACTCCAGATGGCAGTTGATACCAAACCGCGCACGCAGCGGCGAGGTCAAGAGTCCGGAACGGGTGGTAGCACCGATGAGGGTGAAATGATTGAGGTCGATCTGGATAGTGCGCGCCGAAGGACCTTTATCGATCATGATATCAATCCGGTAATCCTCCATCGCGGAATAGAGATACTCCTCCACGATAGGCGAGAGACGATGGATCTCATCGATAAAGAGCACGTCGTTGGGTTCGAGCGAGGTCAGCAGTCCCGCCAGATCACCGGGTTTGTCCAGCACCGGACCGGAGGTCACTTTGAACCCCACCCCAAGTTCGTTCGCAATGATATTGCTGAGGGTCGTTTTACCCAGTCCCGGAGGACCGAAAAGGAGGACATGGTCGAGGCTCTCGCCACGGAGTTTAGCCGCCTCGACGAAGATTTTGAGATTCGAAGTGACCTTGCTTTGCCCTGCAAAATCGGCAAAGCATAAGGGACGCAGAGCAGAATCTTGCTCTTTCTCGGTCATTTGGTGACGGATATCGAATTCTGACATAGTTTATATAGTTATTCTAGACGAACTAGTTTATCTAGTCGTACTAGTTTTTTCGTGGAATAATGTTTCTAAATCGGGTATTTCGTCGATCGGCAGGTCTGCTTTGACAGCGCCATGATCGAGGATGATCACCCGGTCGCACATCTCGCGCACCTCCTGCATGATATGGGTGGAGAGGATGATAGACGGGCAGCCCCACCCCGTCCCTCCCCCGGAGGGAGGAAGTTTGGAAAGACTCTTGATGAGGGAACGGATCTCGACGAGCTGGTTGGGGTCGAGACCAGTGGTCGGTTCATCAAGGATGAGCAGTTCCGGATCGCCGAGAAGCGCTTGTGCCAAGCCGACACGCTGGCGATAGCCCTTGGAGAGCTCACGGATATGTTTATGCCGCTCGGGGGTCAAGCCGACGAGGTCGATGAGCGAGGAGATATTTGGCAATTGAGAATTGAGAATTGAGAATTGAGAATTGACAATTGAGAATTGAGAATTGACAATTGAGAATTGAGAATTGGTCAGCCCTGCCATGAAAGCGAGATACTCGGAGACGTACATATCTTCGTAGAGCGGGTTATTCTCCGGCAGATAGCCTATCCGTTCCGGGACAGAGACCGAACCGGAATCGGGGCGCCAAAGCCCCATGAGTATCTTCATCAGCGTCGATTTGCCGGCACCGTTAGGTCCGAGCAGACCGACGATCTGCCCGTCCGGGATCTCCAGCGTGACATCCCGCAGGACTTGCTGGGAGCCGAAAGACTTATTAATATGCTCAATACGAATCATGCAGAGGGTATGATATTACGAAGAGTCAGCACGTCATAATATTTCGTGATGTCCGAGAGTTGGTTCCACGGAATCATACTCTCATGCTCATAACGGAGTATATTGCGCTCGGGTGCCAGATGGTATCCCATGATCTCATGCGCCGCCATCCACCGCAGGTGCTCTGTCTGCGCCATACGCAGTTCGGGAGCCCCGACGGAGAAGAGCACGCGTTTGGTCTGCTCATGGAGTGCATTGGCATAGTCCTGGCTCTCACGCCGGCGTAGATCGACCCGTCCGGCGAGCGTGCCGGAGTATTTCTCGCGGCGCGTCTCCCACATCGAAGCAGGCGTCGCCTCCGGATCAAACGCTTCATGCCGGTCGTTCGCCGCCGTCTTCTCATAATTAAAGAAATAATTCATTGCCTTGGTCCGCAATTCCTCATCAATCAGCATACGTCGCGTGTACATATCTTTCGCAGCTCCAAAGAGCACGACAAACGGCGCGTACTGGGCTGCGATACGGGACATATAGTCATATTTCGAGGCGTCATAAGAGCGGACATAGACCGTGAACCGGTCGGATGTAGGCGTATCGGGATAAGACGCCGTGAGGTCAATCCGTTTATGCACCGAAGCATAACGCAGGATATCCACCGCCAAGTCCATCCCCGCCTGGTCATCTCCCAGCGCGATCACCACATAATTGAGCCCGGAGTCGATAGCAGGACCGAGTATCCGCGAATAGAAATCCGCATCGCGGTAGTCCGTGTCCCCGTGCAGATTAATACAAAGAGAACCATCTTCATTGCGCGATTCGAAGACCCCTTTGGCATGAGTGATCCATCGCCGCGCCGAGGGTCCGAAATGGCGATCCACCACATCGCAATGGAAGGGGCTGCGGGCATCGTGGTCCTGGTCGTTCGAGGAGCTCATGAAAGCGCCGAACTCATACAGGAAAGCCAGCGCGTCCTGACCCGTCTCGGAGAAACCGATGATCATAGAGCGGAAGGCAGAAGTGACCGTTCCCGGGTTCTCCGTAGAGAAATCCACATATCGCACCGGATGATAGAGCGGAATACCGGCTTGCACCTCTTTCTTCAGCATCTCAATCGCCATGTGCGAGGAGTCCACGATCGTTATGCGATAATGGCCCGGCAGGTGCTCAATCGAACGGCTCGACGTGTTGCGGCGGGCATGGCAATGCACCGTGATCTTGGCATCTATATCCCCCCACGTCCGATGGTCAGAGATACGAAGCGCGGTATCGATATTCCCCATCTCATTATCGCCGAGAAGGAGGAAATGCACCTCTTTGCTGTTTTTCACATAGCGGCGAACGAGTTTGGGCAGCACACCTTTCTCTGTCTCGAAGATCGAAGCGCTGGCACCCTCTATCGCCCGATGGAGCTGGACGCGGCGGCGACCCTGAGCCACGATGGAGTCTATGCCGTCCGGCTCTTCCTCGGTGTCCGTGGCGCGCTCTACCAAAAAGAGCGTGTACTCGCCTTTCCCGTTCAGCTCCTTCGCCAACCGCACGGAACGCTCGTTGATGCCCCAAAAGACAAAGAGCGTCTGGCGCTGAAAGAACGAATGGAAATAGCGTTTGATATTCATCCACGAAGCGCTGGCAAAGATCCAAGCGACGAAGATGATGGTCCAAATAGACGCCACGATAGCAAGGGCATGAAGCCATATCACCGGAGCCTCGGAAGTCCCCTCACCGCTCTCCAACCAGCCGACGACCGCATCGGTGTCGATATTGAAGAGGAAGAGGTTGATTGCGCCGAAGAAGGAGCGCACGATGAGCTCCAGTTCGGAATGCAGATGAGCCATCTTCTCCAGGTCATCGGGATAGACATTGAAGATCTGGTAATAGGACACCGTCCCTGCCAAAAGGACAAAAATCGCCGTGAACCAGTAGAGAGAATAAAAGGTTCTTTTCATATTATACAGTTGCTTCTATATTCCATACAAAGGCGCGCACGCCCACCTCCTCATTGCGCATGTCCAGTTTCTTGATGGACTCCAGGAGTGCCGGCACTTGGTCGTCCTCGACCACCGTGATGACACAGGAGTTCATCTCCGGCCAAGCGTGCGTCCCGCGTCGCGGTTCGCCGCCGTTGGTACCACGGCCTTGCACTTGCTCAAAGAAAGTGAAGCCATGGATACCCAGCACATCCAGCATATACTCGACACGACCGGTGTTCGCCTGGTTAAAAACAATCATTACACTTTTCATAATTATTCCGATATTACGAGATACCGATATTCCGATATATCGAGGTTATTGTTCTTTCTTTACTTTGAGGTTCATGAAGATGAATTTCTTACGGAGGGCTTCCTGTTTGTCGCGGTCGCCATGACGCGACATGACGCCATAGAGCACCGGCACGATATAAAGGGTCAGGAAGGTTGAAACCGTCAGACCACCGATGACGACGATACCTAACGGTTGCCACATCTCGGCTCCTTCACCACTCGAAACCGCCATAGGAACCATACCAAGGATGGTAGTGAAAGCGGTCATCAGGACAGGACGGATACGGCTACGTCCGGACATTTGGATAGCTTGGTTCAACTCATAACCGCGTTCGCGCATCAGGTTGATATAGTCCACCAGCACGATACCGTTTTTCACCACAATACCGACGAGCAACACCAGACCCAGCGCACCGATCATATCCAGCGACCGGCCGGTAAGCCACAGCGCGATGACGACACCCGAAAGGGCAAACGGGATAGTGAACATGATGATTCCCGGCATTCGGAGACTCTCAAACTGCGACGCCATCACGATATAGACCAGCATAATAATCATCAATCCGAGGAGGATCATGTCGGAGAAAGTATCCTGCTGCGTCTCGTAGTTACCGCCGATATGGGTCGAATAACCCACCGGCAACTCAAGTTGCGGCACTACCTCTGTCTCAATCGCTTTCGCCAGCTCACCCAGCGTCGTGTTATACGGCGTTGCCTTAACCGTAACAATACGCTGACGAGACTTACGCTCGATCGTCGGCGGAGCCCAATACTCGCCCACAGAAGCCACTTCGGACAACTTAACGGTCTTACCCGTCGCCGTCGGGATCGAGAGGTCCAGAATATCAGAGATCGAGTTGCGGTCATCTTCCTCCAGACGAACGACGATATCGTACTCCGAACCATCGTCCTTGAGGTAACCGCACGACATTCCCGCTACGCGGTTACGCAGATAAGTCGAGATCGTTGCCGAACTCAGACCCAGACGCGAAGCTTTCTCTTTGTCCACCGTAACCTTGATATCCGGACGGTCGTCCTCACGACTGATATTCACGTCGCGCGCGCCCGGCAGTTGGGAAATCAACTGACGGCATTGCTCTGCCATCTGCGAAGTCTTATCGAAATCGTAACCATAGATCTCCAGATCAACGGTGTTACCGTTTCCACCGGGACCTCCGGACGACACAACACATTGATACTCATTGATCTCCGGATATTTTGCCATTTCCTGACGCAGGATCTCGGCAATGGTCCATATATCGCGATCACGCTGCCATTTCTTAGGCAAACGGACGGTCATCTGGATCTTATTGTTCATCGTAGAGGTGAAGAGGGCAGCGATCGTAGCATCGTCGTTGGAACCCGCGGACGTGTTGATCAACTCAATCTCAGGAATGAGCGTCACGAAACGAGCTTCCAGCGCACGAGCCGTCTTAAGCGTCTCCTCGATTCGCGTACCGCGTTGCAACTTGATCGTCACAGAGAGACGTCCATTATCCTGCTCCTGCATAAAGTCGGTTCCGATCTTACCGGCAAAAACCGGCGTAAGAGAGAGTACGAAAAGAAGCAGCAATCCAATGAGTGTCAATGCCTTATGATTCAGACACCAACCCAGCGATTTGGCGTAATACTCATCAACTCGGTCTAACATGCGAACCACGGTCCGCTCATACCAGCCCTGCTTGCCTGCCTCATCGTCCACCAGATTACCATTCTCATCCACATGCACTTGTTTTGCTTTCAGCAACTTGGAGCAGAGCATCGGGGTCAGGGAGATTGCCACGATAGTCGAAGTACAGCAAACAACGGTCACGATCCATCCTAACTCATGGAACATGATACCCGCCATACCGCTCAGCATCGTCAGCGGCACGAATACCGCCACGAGCACCAGGGTCGTTGCGATAACAGACACCCACACCTCGTTCGTCGCATAGATAGACGCCTCGTGCGGATCCTCGCCACGCTCCACATGGCGCGTGATATTCTCCAGCACCACAATCGCATCATCCACCACCATACCGATGGCGATGGTCAGCGAACAGAGCGAGATGATATTCAGACTCGAATCCGCCATTCCGAGGTAGATAAATGCCACAATCAGGGCGATAGGGATGGTGATACCGATGATGATCGTTGCGCGCCATTTGCCAAGGAAGAACAATACCACGAGCACCACGAATAACAATGCATAAAGCACCGATTCCTCCAGCGAATTGATGGAGTTTTGGATGTTCTCCGACGAGTCGTAGATCTTCTCGATCTTCACGTCCGAAGGCAGCTGTTTCTGGATTTGCGCCAACTCTTTGCGCACGTCCTTACAAACCTGCACGGTGTTCGCTCCGGTCTGCTTGGCGATGATCAAACGCACCGCCTCACGACCGTTCGTCTTCTCGTCCAGCGAGAGGTCCTTGATCGTATCTTTGACGGTCGCGATGTCGCGAATGAAGACCTGCTGACCTTGCGGCGTCATGGCTACCATCAGGTTCTCGATCTCCGAGGACTCGATATATTCGGACCGAACCTGCATCTGGTATTGCTCCTGCGGCATCTTGATCGTACCCGAAGAGAGGTTCAAGTTATTCGCCGAAACGACCTGACCCACCTGCTCCAGCGTGATACCGTACGCATCCAGTTTCTGCTGGTCGATATTGACATACACATAGCGGTCAGGCGCACCCGAAAGGGAGATATTTCCGATTCCGTCGATATGGTTCAACTGCGGCACTACCTCGTCGTTCAGGATCTTGTCCAAACCTGCGTACGTCTCATCCGCCGTGATCGAATACTGGCAGATCGGCATCGAACTCGTGGACAGCTTGAAAATCACCGGCTTGGAACAGTTATCCGGCAGGTTATTCGCCGCCATATCCACGAACGAACGCACATCATTCACCGCCTCGTCCATGTTGCTACCCCACTCCAACTCCAGAACGACCATCGAGATATTATCCTTACTCTGCGAAGTGATATGTTTCAGGTGGTCAACGGAAGTCAGGGCATTCTCCATGATCTTCGTCACGTTCGTCTCCATCTCACTTGCCGACGCACCCGGATAAGTGGTCATCACCGTGATATAAGGCGGATCCATCTCCGGGAACTGGTCGATCGGCAGTTTCAGGAAACTATATATACCGATGACGATCACCGCCACAAAGATCAGGACGGTGGTCACCGGTTTTTCAATTGCTGATTTATAAATGCTCATAATTTTTCGATATTTCGATATACCGATATTTCGATTTATCGATTTTTACTCCACTACATTAACCTTCACCCCATCCACGAGCTTATGCTGGCCGGTGGTGACGAACTCAACGCCTTCGTGGATCTCCGGCGCAATGATCTCGATATCTTGGTCGAATCGCTGTCCGAGGGTCACTGCCACACGTTTAGCGCGACCTTCCTCCACTATGAACACATAACGGTCGTTCGCGCCCACCAGTTTCTCCACGCTCTGATAAGGAACCACGATCGCTTTCGCCTTACCCAGACCGATGGTCGTCGTCACGTACATACCCGGACGAAGCAGGTTCCTGCCGTTCGGAATAACGATCTTGCATTGGAAAGTGTGGCTGGAAGGATCAACAGTCGGATAAACGATCTCCACCGTCGCAGGGAACACCTGATCCGGATAAATATCCGTCGTCAGCGTCAACCTCATTCCTGCTTTGAAAAGCGGAAAATAGGTCTCCGGAATAGCCACCAGCGCTTTCAGTTTGTCGATCTGGGTCAGAATCAAAATCGGCTGACCGCCGTATAGCTCACCGTCCTCGTAGTTCTTCGCGGAAATCACGCCGGAGAAAGGAGCCTTCACGTACGTGTTCGTCTCCAGAAACTCCAGTTGCTCTTTGGTCGAGTTGTACTGCGTCGTGATCTGGTCGTATTGCTGTTGCGTAGCCGATCCCGTCTTCAGCAACTGCTCGATACGGTTTTTCTCAATCTCCAGATTTGCCATCGAGATCTTAGTCGTCTTGTACTGCGTCTGGTCCATCCGAACGAGGTCTGAACCGGTTACTACTCTGTCGCCCACCTCGCGGTAGATATGTTCGATCTTACCCGTAAGCGATGGAGCCACGTTCTGAGTCAGATAACCCTGCAGGTTCGTCGAAACCGAGATCTCACGCTCTATCTCACGGGGTTGAAGTACCACCGTGCGCACTTGCTCCACGCGCTCTTCTTCCTCCGTCGTCGTGGCGGAATTATTGCCGCAACTCACCAATGCCAGCGCAGCAACTAAATAAAGAATGTTCTTTTTCATATATCTTTTTTGTCTTTTATCTTTCTACTCTTCTCCCTCCCTTCGGGGGAGGGTCGGGGAGGGGCTTCTATTTATTCAAAAACTCCTCCAGATCCGACTGTGCCTCGATCAGCGTCAGCATCGAGTTCACATAACTCGACTGTGCGTTGATCAGGTCGTTCGACGCGTTCGTCAGCTCCACATTGCTGCTTGCGCCGTATTTGAATTTATTGGTCGCAGAAGCGAACACACGACGTGCCACATCGATGTTGTCTTTCTCGTTCATGTACGTCTCGTACGCGTTCGTCAGATTGAAACACAACTGGCGATATTGGATCGTCAGATTATCTGCCGTCTCCGACAGCGTGTTCTTCGCCTCTTCGTACGCGATCTTCTTCTCTACCACACCTGCTGCACGCTTGGCGGAAGACCAAAGCGGCATCTTCACCGTCACTTGGATCACGTTCGGAGGGGTCATTCTCATACCGCCTTCGCCGTAGTACTGCTGGTTCGTGTAATTATACGCCAGCGCTACGGTCGGTCCGTATGCCCAACCTGCCATGTGCACATTCCGTTTCGCCAACTCGGTCTGCTTCTTCAGCAACTGATAATTAAGGTTGTTCTCGATGTCAAAGTTATCCGCCAACAGCTGCATCACTTTTTCGGGCGAAAGCACCTCGTCCAGATTCTCCGTCAAAACCAATTCGGTCTCAACAGGCACATCCAGCAGCACTTTCAGACTGTTGGTCGCCAACTCGATATTGCGTTTCTGTGTGTTGATCGAGTTCTTCAGCGTGTTCACGCGCACACGTATCTGGTCCGCGGTCGTCTGTTCCGCTGCTCCCACATTGACCGCATTCTGCGTCATCTGCTCCAAATCTTGGATATTCACCAAACTGGAATCCAACAGGTTGGAAATACTCTGAAGCGCCAGCACACTCACGTAGGCACTCATGACGCTGCTGCGCAACTCATTTTCGGATTTCTCCAGCGCAATCTTCTTCATGTCGATCGCGATGTTATTCAGCAGCACGCCTACTATCCCCTGACCGTTGATACCCACAGCCGCGGTCACACCTAACGCTCCCACGTTCGGCATGTTGATTTGAATCTCATTACCCATCATACCGAGCGTAGCCGAATAACCCAAATAGTTGCTGTACGTGTACGTTCCATCTACGGTCGGCAGCAACGATGCGATCGTCTGCCAGCGTTGTGCATAAGCTTCCTGAACTGCCAGCGAAGCGTTCCGCAACGTCCTGTTCTGCTTCACTGCGTAGTTCTGAGCCTCTTTGAGACTCAAGTGCAGCGTTTCCTCTACCGTCGTATCACGTTCCTGCTGGTTACGCACTTCTGACCGGTGTCCGCTCCTTGTTGCAGCCATCACGTGATCCTCTGCCTGCGCACTTACGCATGCCAGACTGCACACCATCGCTACTGCCGCAATCATTACTAAAATTCGTTTCTTCATATCGTTAATTCATAATTCGTTTAATTAGCGTAATTCGCCGTTAAAAAAAATCCGTTTAATCTGTGTAATTTGTGGATTATTAATGTTTTTTATGTTTATTTCTTTTGAAGGCTGTTACTCGTAGAGTTGCGGAGTTTGATGCTAAAAACTATCCGAAAGCTTGCTTGCGAGGAGTTGTTAGCGGCAAAATACGCATAGCGCTTTGCGCTAAAGCCTTCAAAAGGGTTTTGTATGTTTTTTTCTTAAATAATTCTCAATTCTCAATTCTCAATTCTCAATTATACAACTTCATCCCCTCCTCGCTCAGCACGCCGCGGACGAACACATCCATCGCCGTGTGACTGAACTGGTGCATACTCAGCCCGTGAGCCTCTATCGCCTCCAGATCGCGGATCGCGTCATTATGGATCTTCGCAAAAAGCGTCGCTGTTAATTCTATATTAAGGTTCGCGCGCACGAAGCCTTCTTGCTGACCTTGCTCCAGATAAGCACGGATATAACCTTTCTGCGTCTGGAAACACTCTTCCTGAAAATCCGCAAACTGACGGGGATAATATTTCTTGAGGTCATAAACCAACTGCGGCACTCTCCGCACGTCGTTTTTCTCGCTTTCTTGGTGCTTGATAAACTTCGTCACCAGCTGTCTGAAATCGTGCAGATTCAGCAGCTCCTCCATTTTACCGGAGATATAAGCAACATTCGCATGCAATAATTGTGCCACAAGTTCATCTTTAGACTCAAAATAAACGTAAAATGTCTTTTTCGACATTCCCAATTCGCGGCATATATCGTCTATTGACACACTACGAATACCCAGGCGAAAGAACATCTCGCCTGCCGTCTTGATTATATTTTCCCGTTGGTCATTCTCCATCGTTTAAATTCCATCTTCGCCATCTCCCCTAATTAATCTAGTTATACTAGTTATACTAGTTCGTCTAGTTCGTCTAGTTTGTCTAGTTTCCCTTTCTCCTCCCCCTTCAGGGGGTCGGGGGGCTTTCAAAAGCGGCTGCAAAATTACTACTTTTTTTTCATTCCTGCAAGAAACTCGGAAACTTTTTCTACTCCAAAAGTTTCTTTGTAAACTCTACTTTGCAAAATCCTCTTTTTTCGCTTTCGTTCATTACGCCGCTGTCTTCTCTCCTTCCCTTCCGCCCTCTCCTCCCATTCTCCTCCCTCCTTCCTCCCTCCCCCCGAGCGGGTGAAGAGCTCTGCTCGATCGGACTGCCGGTGGCCGTCCGTAGAACAACCCGGGGTGGGGTTAGTATGCTGTCATCTATAGGTGATTCTTAGGTGATTCTTAGGTGATTCATAGGTGATTCGTAGGTGATTCATTGGTTAGTAAGCGAATCACACTATAATCTCAGCGGCCCTTTCGTATCCCCTTTCCCTCCTTTAGGGAGTGGTTTTTCCGCAAAAAAGAGGGGCGCATTCCTGCGTCCCTCTCCTGTATACGCCACATTTGGCGGATCTCTTTCTATCGCACGATAGCGCAATTAGCGAACCTGTGCGCCTTGTACGTTGAACATCTTGCCGTCGCGAACGATATACAGCACGCCGTCAACCATCACTTTCTGTGCCTTCTCGCCCAATACAACGTTCTCGATACCCTGACCATAAACGTGCTCCAGAACACCGCCGGAGATCTCATAACTATGATACTCGCCGTTGGAGCCTTCACCCCAATAGTGCTGGATCTTACCGGTTACGATCACGAGATCACCCTCAGCTACCTCATAGTCAACCGAAGCGCACTTGTATGCCTCAAACTCACCATAAGCACCTGCCTCATCTGCGAGGTAGAAAGTATTCTCGTTTTTGGTCGAGATACCAACTACGAAGCCCTTTACGGCATATTTATCAGTAGTAGAAGCAGATTTGGTCTTCTCCGGAGTCAAAGCCTGAGCTATTGCCAAAGCCTCAGCTACAGTAATCGGCTCTATCTCAACAGGTTCCGGCGCTTCATATTCGCCGAAATAGATCTGAATCTTCTCCATGTAAGCAGCAGACTCCATCGATGCAATCTGATATTCCTTAGCGTTTACCACTACCTCAGTTGCCAGACCGCCATCTTTCGGAGTTCCTTGATACGAGCCGAACGTAAAGACAATCTTACCGATTTGCTCAGTCGCAGATACTACAGAGAAACTACCACCCTTATATACTCGGAGAGCAGCCGAATGACCGAATCCTTTGTTCGTAGAAATGGTAACGCCTTCCTTGGTAGCTGTCACTTCACCACCGGTGCCGCTAACGCCTTGTCCTGCAAAGTCAGCCGGTGTGAAAGTAACATCTGCGTCATCAGTCGGATCAACCGGAGTAACCGCTCCGCCCTGATCAGCTACCGTAACGCTCTTGATCTCCCAAGTAGCGCCGCCTTCTGCTGTAGATGTATAAACGAAAGCGATCTGCACGCCTGCCTGGCCAACATACGAAGCCAAATCAGCAGTAGCGTCTATAAATGTCCAGCTGGAACCGTCGGGCCATGCAGACACGGACAAATCAGCCCATGCGCCCTCGCCTGCTTTCGCCTTGACAGAGAGCTGCGAATTATCGCCATATCGGCGTGCATGCGAGAAAGAAAGAGTAGCTGCTTCTACTGCGCTCAGGTCAATAGCCGGAGAAATGAGCCATGCCTCCGTAGCGTGGTTTCCGTTTACATAACCGGTCGCCTTCATGCCATACTGGCTGCTTTGTGCCCATACGAAATCCAGACCGCCCAGTTCCTTGTTGTCAATGGTCCATTCACCCTGACCTTGTGTGAAATCAATGGTCAGCAAATTGGCTGCCATCATACTGCCCGCAAAGAGAGTTGCAGCAATAAAAGAGAAAATTTTCTTCATGGTAATAATGAATTTAGTTAAATAAAAAAATTGGTGTTTATATGTTTTTAAACATGTCTTCGGATATATTCCCGATTTACGGCACAAAGGTACTACTAATTTTTGACATAGCCAAATTTATTTGCTTTTTTTCACAAAAATCTCTCTTTGCTTGCATATATCAAAAAAATGTCGTACCTTTGCACGCTAAAATGTTTATAGGTTTATCTTTGTTTATATACTTATAAAGGCAAATGAGCAAATTACTTATCATAGACGACGAGCGGGGAATCCGCAATACCCTCCGCGAAATACTCGCGGACGAAGGACACGAAGTGGACGTTGCCGAAAACGGCAAACAAGGACTGGAGATGGCTACCGCCAAAGCGTACGACCTCATCTTCTCCGACATCAAAATGCCCGAAATGGACGGTATCGAACTCCTCTCCGCACTCAAACAAGGCGAAGACGCAATCGACACGCCTATTGTGATGATCACCGGACATGGAGACGTAGAGACAGCCGTACAAGCGCTCAAACTCGGCGCGTACGACTTTCTGCTCAAACCCCTTGACCTCAACCGCATCCTCATCACCACCAAGAATGCCTTGGAGTCCAAATCACTTCGCCAAGAAACCAAACAGCTACGCAAAAAAGTAGCCGCTAAAGGGCTGCAGATGATCGGCGAAAGCGCAGCGATCACACACGTGCGCGAAATAATTAACAAGGTAGCGCCCACCGAAGCGCGTGTTCTCATCACCGGACCCAACGGAACAGGAAAAGAGGTCGTGGCGCACATGATCCACTCCCTCTCCGCGCGTGCCAACGGACCGATGGTCGAAGTCAACTGCGCAGCTATCCCGTCCGAACTCATCGAATCAGAACTTTTCGGACACATGAAAGGCTCGTTCACTGGAGCCGTCAAAGACCGTGCAGGTAAGTTCGAGCAAGCCGACGGAGGTACGCTCTTCCTCGACGAAATAGGCGACATGTCCCTTGCCGCGCAAACCAAAGTGCTGCGCGCGCTTCAGGAATCCGAAATCACACGCGTCGGCTCCGACAAAGCCATCAAAGTGAACGTCCGGGTCCTTGCTGCCACCAACAAAGACCTCGCAGCAGAAATAGCAGCAGGCAACTTCCGCGAAGACCTCTTCCACCGCCTCAACGTCATTCCGATTGCTGTTCCTGCACTCAATGACCGCATCGAAGATATTCCGCTGCTGGTGGATTATTTCGCGGAGCAGATATGCACCGAACAAGGCATCGCCCTCAAGACTTTTGCACCGGACGCTATCAAAGCGCTCCAAACCAAGAACTGGACAGGAAACATCCGTCAGCTCCGCAATGTTGTCGAACGACTCATCATCCTCGCCGGACCGCAAATAACCAAAGAAGATGTGGAATTATATGCATAATATGAAAAAGACAGCAACTATTCTAATCGCTCTTGCAGCAAGCATAAGCTTATGGGCGACCGAAGGTGCGCTTAGTGGTAAGTTTACCGTCAATGCGCAAGGAAAACAGATTGTTTTCAGTCAAGGAAACTTACAATATCAGCCATCCACTGATACCTGGCGTTTTGCCGAGAGCCAACTCACTACGCTCGGGTTGGTCAATACACAGATATCGGAAACTACATACACCGGTTGGTTGGATCTCTTCGGATGGGGGACAGGTACAAATCCGACGAACTACAGTTCAGATTGGCAAGACTATCCTTCGTACAACGAATGGGGGAATAACGCTATCAGTAACGGAGGTAATACCCAAAACCTTTGGTGTACGCTGACCAAGAGCGAATGGGACTATCTCTTTTTCAAACGCACTAATGCCTCCTCGCTCTTCGGCTTTGGACAAATAGAGGATACGAAAGGATTGATCATACTGCCTGACAATTGGATCAATCCTGCGGATATATCCTTTACCCCCAGCACCTCGAAAGGCTTAGTTGCCCACAACAATTACTACGCCAATACCGACGGAAAGAACTACACTCATAACCTCCTCACTTCCGAGCAATGGACAAAGATGGAGGCGAACGGTGCCGTGTTCCTCCCGGCTACCGGATATCGATGGGATAACGAAGTTTATATGGAGGATAGCGATTTAGGTTACATGGGCTACTATTGGTCCTCTACTCCGAATGACAACTGGCAGGGGTACTTATTATATTTCGATGCCTATGAACTTTCTCCGCAGAACAAGAACAGCCGTATTCACGGTCAAGCCGTTCGCCTTGTAACAGAAAATACCGGCGCGGGCATAGAAGGCGTGCAAGACGTTGATACAGGTATCCGTAAAGTCATCTATAATGGCAAAGTATATATCTTGCAAGCAGACCACACCTATACCTTGACCGGCTCGGAAATCAAGTAACCTACAATCGGTTGTTTATTTGCCCATGATTCTGGAATCATTAAACATATTAAACTATCGCAACATTCGCGAAGCGAGTTTGGAGTTCTCTCCCAAACTCAACTGCTTCGTGGGACTGAACGGGCAAGGCAAAACCAACGTCTTGGACGCGATCTACCTTCTATCATTCGCCAAATCCGCTTTTACCTCCCAAGACTCCCTCAACATCACCCACGGCGAAGAAATAGCGATGGTGCAAGGCACATATATAACCTCTCCCCAACCCTCCCCTCAAGGGAGGGAGCTTTCTGAGCAATCACAGTTCTCCTCCCTTGAGGGGAGGTCGGGTGGGGTTACTACTATCTCCTGCGGTCTCCGCAAAGGGGTCAAGAAGCAGTTCCGCCGCGACAAGAAAGACTACCCTCGTCTCATTGACCATATAGGTCTTATTCCGCTGGTCATGATCAGCCCGTCTGACCAACAACTCATCGACGAAGGATCGGACGAACGCAGACGCTTTATGGACGTGGTAATCAGCCAGTTAGACCGCAAATACCTCGACTGTCTCACTACCTATAACGCCCTGCTCAAACAGCGCAACGCCCTCCTCAAAAAAATAGCGGATGAACACCCTTCCTCCCTTGAAGGAAAGAACGAGGTGGGCTTTGACCTTCTCGAAGTCCTTGAATGGCAGATGGTCGAACCCGCCGAGTACATCTTCCACGCCCGCACAGAGTTCTTTGAGACATTCAACGATTTGTTCAAAAATATCTACCAACGCATTTCCCCCTCCCTTGAGCGGGTGAAGAGCTCTGCTCGATCGGACTGCCGGTGGCCGTCCGTAGAACTCCCGGGGGTGGGGTTACGCTACATCTCCCAGCTCCAGGACCGCGACCTGCGCGATGCCTACGTCCGCACCCGCCAGCGCGATCTCATCCTCGGCTGGACCTCGCAGGGCATACACAAAGACGACCTCGAAATGCGCCTCGGCGACTACCCTTTGAAGCAAGTCGGCTCCCAAGGACAGCAACGTACTTTCGTCCTCGCGATGAAATTGGCACAAGCTTTGTACTTGTCCAACAACTCCTCCCTTGAGCGGGTGAAGAGCTCTGCTCGATCGGATGTCCAGTGGCCATCCGTAGAACATATGGGAGGGGCTTCCCCCATCTTGCTCCTCGACGACATCTTCGACCGCCTCGACTCCGAGCGCGTAGAACGTATCGTCGAAATGGTGCAAGGCGATGAGTTCGGCCAGATATTCATCACCGACACCGACCGCGAGCACCTCACGGAGATACTCAAACCCAGCGACACCGCCAAAATATTCCATGTAGAAGGAGGCGTGATAAAATAACCCCACCCCAACCCTCCCCTCAAGGGAGGGAGAAAAGAAAGAAGAATAATGAAGAAATCGTTAATCATATTAATAGCATTTCTTTCCCTCTCCCTTGTGGGGAGAGCCGGAGAGGGGTTGTCTCAGATCCCCTTCCGCGGCGCGTGGATCGCTACCGTTGCGAACATCGATTGGCCCACGCCCGAAGCGGTCGGCAATACCGACTTACAGCAATCGGAGATGATTTTCCTCCTCGATTCGCTCCATTCCATCGGCATCAACGCCATCATTTTCCAAGTCCGTCCAACAGCCGACGCACTCTATCGCAGCGAGTACGAACCCGTCTCCCATTGGCTCACAGGGAAACAGGGTTCTTGGGGAGAACAGACGCCGTACGACCCGTTGCAATGGACGATAGAACAAGCGCATAAACGAGGCATGGAGGTCCACGTCTGGCTCAACCCCTACCGCGTCAACCTCGCTAAAACAGACACTTCCACCCTTGCTCCCGACCATATCATGCGACGCCATCCGGACTGGTTCTGGGAGTACAACAAACAGTGGTATTTCAACCCCGGACTGGAGCAGACCCGCGAATGGATTTGTACTATCGTACAAGACATCGTCCAGCGATACGACATCCAAGCGATCCACATGGACGACTATTTCTACCCCTATCCGGCAGGCAAACAGCAACTGCCGGACACCAAGACCTTTGAGCAATACCCCCGCGGATTCGATAATATCCACGACTGGCGGCGCAATAACGTCAATCTGGCAATCCAAGCCATCAGCGAAACCATCCGCGAATGTAAAGACTCCGTCGAGTTCGGCATCTCGCCTTTCGGCGTCTGGAGAAACAATAATGTGGACTCAACCGGCTCTGCCACACGCGCAGGAATCACCAACTACGACGACCTATACGCCGACATCCGTCTCTGGATCAAAGAAGGATGGATCGACTATGTCCTGCCGCAGCTCTATTGGGAGATCGGCAAGAAAGTGGCAGACTATGAAATCCTCGCCCGCTGGTGGGCGAACGAAGTGCGCGGCACCCGTTGCAAACTCTATATAGGCATGGCGCCGTACCGGTTGGAAAACGCAAGCCCGAAGACTCCTTGGGGTATCGGCAACGAGATCAAAAGACAGATGGATCTCAACCGTACGATCCCGGAGATCACCGGCGAGTGCTTCTACTCCACCCGTCCGCTTCTCCGCAATCCTCGCGGCGTCTGCGACTCCATCAAAGCGGTCTATAGAAACGACTCTTTCTCACTCCCGTGGGAAGAACAGTAATATTCACTAAATAACACTATTTTTATGGAAGCAACAACTGAACCTATTGTCATTATTGACGAAGAAAGAAAAGCCGTAATTGGCGAACTGATGCGCAATGTATATCTCTGGATGACTGCCGGCTTGGCTATCACCGGTATTGTAGCATGGCTGGTAGCCAACTCACCCGCTGCACTGGCGTTTATCTTTGGTAGCAAAGTGATCTTCTTCGGTATCCTCATTGCCGAACTGGTCTTTGTGATCGTATTGAGTATGTTTATTCAAAAACTCAGTTTCTTTGCCGCCGAATGTCTATTCACGCTCTATTGTGCGCTGAACGGAGTCAGTCTTAGCTCAATCTTCCTGTTGTACGAGATAAGCAGTATCGGACAGATCTTCTTCGTTACAGCCGGAGCGTTTGCCATTCTCGCCATCATCGGTACGTACACAAAGAAAGATCTCAGCCGGCTTGGCACCTTCCTCATCATTGCCTTGGGCGGTTTGATCATTGCCTCGATTGTCGGTCTCGTTATGGGGCGTCCGGAGAGCATTTGGATGTCCGTCATTGGCGTACTGATCTTCGCCGGACTGACAGTTTATGATGCCCAGAAAATACGTTTGCTGATGTTGGACCAGGAGACGGTGAACGAAGGAAATATGAAACTGGCTCTCCTCGGAGCGCTGTCACTCTACCTCGATTTCATCAACCTCCTCCTCAAACTCCTCAGCCTTTTCGGAAAGAAAAAATAAACATTTTTTTTGAAAAAACGCGCGCGCACTTGCATATATCGAAAAAAAGCAGTAATTTTGCAGCGCAAAATCATTAAAACGGAAAAATATGCCCGAGATTAGTCGTTTTTACGGAATTATCATCTACTTGTATTGGAAAGACCATAACCCACCTCATGTGCATTTTACTTATGGCAATTATGAATGCAGTATCAGCGTTTTAGATCGAGTAGTGGATGGTCAGGCTCCCGCTAAAGTAATCAGCAAAGTCAATCAATGGATTGATTTGCACGAGCAAGAGATTCTTACATTGTGGGAGAAAGCCCAGGAGGGCAAACAAATAGGAAGAATAGAACCTTTAAAATAGAAAAGTTATGTTACGCGTAAAAGATGTTGATTATCAAGGCGATTATCGTTTGGCGCTTACCTTCAGTGATGGAGCGCACAAGGTAGTTGATTTAGAGCCTCTCCTTCATGGCGAGGTGTTTGGCTCTTTGCGCGACAAAGAGCAGTTTATACAATATGCCCTCACACCGGTTACTATCGAATGGGCAAACGGGGCAGATCTTGCTCCAGAATATCTCTATGAGATAGGACAATAGCATATTACCTCGCCGCAAAGGTTAATCGCGACCGTCGCTTGCCGACGCGGCTTAGAGCCGAGCAAAATAGCCATTTGGCAAAAAAAACAAGCGCAAAATGTTGCGCTACATAGTAAAATAAGCGTTTGCTTTATTTGAGATTTGCAATTATTATACTTTTTTAGATGAAAAAAATTACTCTATTTTGCATGCTAATCCTTTGTGGCATGGTTAATACTTATGCTGCAAGTATTAAAGATCATACAGAAAATGTCAAGGGACCTGTCAAAATGATGACCATGTCCAGTAAGCAAGCAGGGACACTTCGGGTATGGAAATACTGGTATGATTCTATTGGAAGATTAACCGAATTTGCTATATACCACGATGGAAAGATTATGGATGATAGTTATGTGCGACAATATACCATCAACAATGTTTATATGGATTATTACTACAATCAGAAAGGTCTCATAAAAGGCAAATTTAAACAAACACAATTAGATTCCCTGGGCAATAAGATTTATGTTAGATTTTATAGAGACGGAAAGCTATCCAGAGCAGATTCCATTGTCTATAATGAGCAGGGTAAAATGATTGAGAATTACATAAAAAAAGATAGCGTATTTCAGTTAAGATATCGATGCGAGTATGACTCTCTCAACAGGATAACAATGTGGTATAATCATAATTCACGCGGTAATGAAACCACAAGAACATATGAATACCTCCCTGATGGTAGCTACGTAGAGCATGAATCAAGCAAGGATTACGGAAAAAGACCTGATAAAAAATACATCCTCAACAATCAAGGGCAACTCATAGAAATTAAGGGAAAAGAAGAACACTCCCGTTTCCGGAAATTTGACAAATACGGAAATTGGACCGTTTGGACAGAAGTACGAAACATTCCTATTGGGCATTTTGAATATACATATACTAGAGAAATTGAATACTACGAATAATTTCTATAAATATTTAGAACATGTTAGCGGCGGCAGAAATGTCGCCGCTTTGTTTATAGTTGTTGGCGGATTTGGGCGATGACAAAGCCACGGAGGGTTTTGTATTGTTTGGCACGACGGTTGGAAAGCGAGTCGTGCCATTTTTGGAGCCACTCGTCGTGCTTGACGGGGTCACGTAGATCGGCGTCGGCTAAAGCGGAGGCCTGCTTGATGAGTTGGAAGGCCTGACGTTGAGCGGGCGTGACAGAGTCCGGTTCACGGTGTTCGGGCATGTGCGAAATGACCTCCTGACCGAAACGGTTGGTGATATACAGACGGTGGTTGTTGGGCGGCAGTTTGCCCGTGTAGGTCTTGAACTTTTTATTTAATGTTACTTTTCCCATATTGGTTGTTGTTTGGATGGCACTTAATCTTTACTTACTCCGCTTTTACCCCTTATCCGATTCTGTCTCGATAGTGTCTCGCCAGTCTGATTTGGCTACCTATGCGGTGCAAATGAAGAGAAATAAACGGAGCCTTGGAAATTCGATGCAAAGATACAACAATTTTTTGAGATATGCAAATTCCACAATACAAAAACATATTTTTTGCAAGAAAAACGCGCGTTTGCTTGCATATATGCAAAAAAAGTTGTAATTTTGCAGCGCAAAATGTGTGTGACACAGAATACGGATGGTGGAGGCAGCGCAAAAATGGAGGCGGTTCGAAAAGTAATCATACTGAGTTATCATAAGACGGATGGCAGGAGACACCCGCAAGCGTGGTATGATTTTAAGCTGGAGGAAGACGGACGTTATATGCTGACCAACAGTACTAATAGGTCCCAGAGAGAGGCATTGCGCGCAGAAGTGCCCGCTTATGTAGCAGACAGCCTTGTGCAAATCGTGCGGGAAGAGAAGATGGCCAAATACAAGGAACACTACACGCAACCCCATAAGATACTGGACGGAACATCATGGTCACTCTATGTGCGGCTGGACGACAAGACTTCGTTTTCCTCTTCCGGCTACATGGCTTGGCCTAAAGGGGACGGATTGGAACGGCTGAATACCTATCTGGGTAATTTATGGAAATTAGTGGAAGGGCAAGCCGAGGTGATAGATTTGTGGAAAAGGTGAAATACAAATTACGAATGACGAATGACAAATTAAAAATTTATAAATAATTAAACACATGATTTATTCGAAAGAAGTACAAGAAATGTGCGTAGTAGCGAAGGGTCCGAAGCACGGACCGGCACCGATTCCCGAGGAGGGCAAATGGGTGAAGGCTACGGAGATCAAAGATATCTCCGGTATGACGCACGGTATCGGCTGGTGCGCACCGCAACAGGGTTGCTGCAAGCTGAGTCTGAATGTAAAAGACGGTGTGATCGAAGAGGCACTCGTTGAGACCATCGGTTGCTCCGGTATGACCCACTCTGCTGCTATGGCGGCTGAGATCCTGCCGGGCAAGACCATCCTTGAGGCACTTAACACCGACCTCGTTTGCGACGCTATCAACACCGCTATGCGCGAGCTTTTCCTGCAGATCGTTTACGGTCGTACCCAATCTGCCTTCTCGGAGGGCGGTCTGGCCATCGGCGCAGGGCTCGAAGACCTCGGTAAGGGACTCGTTTCCCAGTGCGGTACGCTCTATTCCACCAAGGCAAAGGGCGTTCGTTACCTCCAGCTCACCGAGGGTTATATCACCAAGGAGTTCCTGGACGAGGACAACGAGGTATGCGGTTACGAGTACGTACACATGGGTAAGTTCATGGACGCTGTCAAGAAGGGTGTTCCCGCTGACGAGGCGCTCAAGAGCGTAACAGGAACCTACGGCCGCACGACCAAAGAGCAAGGTGCAGTTAAATCGATTGATCCACGCAAAAACTAAGGAGGAGAGACTATGATTCGTGAAGTAAAATTTGAGTCGCAAGACCGCCGCGAGAAACAGATTCTCGCCGCTCTGAACGCT